>NZ_JBWZOR010000007.1:0-190165 GCF_056730635.1 Diaphorobacter sp. B2A2W2 | reverse complement strand
CGTGCCGGAGATGGCCTCTCGGTTGTAACCGGGCGCACCCGCACGGCACTGGGGTGCCGTGCGGGATCGCACCTCTCGTCCTTCCTCAGGCTCCTGAGCGACGATCCGCGGCACCTTCTTGATCCCTCAGCTTGGCGTCGGAGCGGGCATTTCCAGCCGCATCGCGCTGCGCCGCCTGCCTCCAGCGGCATTCGTTTGCTGCCAGTAGTGTTTTGCGTATCGGCCTCGGACGGTGGTGGCATGCGGCGACAGAATGCGGCACAGTTGCACACGTACACCAAGCCGGGAGCCGTCCATGAGCCCACTCGCCGAGGCACTCAGGAGCCGCAGCGGCCCGCTGCTGGCGGAGCTGGAAGGCATCTACAAGGATCTGCACCAGCATCCCGAGCTTTCCATGCAGGAGGTGCGCACCGCGGGCATCGCGGCAGATTACCTGGAGGCGCTCGGCTATGAGGTTGCGCAAGGCATCGGCGTCACCGGTGTCGTGGGAGTGCTGCGCAATGGCACCGGCGCTACCGTGATGCTGCGCGCCGACATGGATGCGCTGCCCATGGCTGAGAACACGGGCCTGCCCTATGCCAGCACCGTGCGTGCTGCCGATGAGGACGGTACTGAGGTGGGTGTGGCCCATTCCTGTGGCCATGACCTGCACGTGACCTGGCTGATGGGTGCCGCCCGCGTGCTGGCCGAGCACCGCGACGCATGGACGGGCAGCGTACTGGTGGTCTTTCAGCCGGGCGAAGAAGTGGGCCGGGGCGCCAGCAGCATGGTCGCCGATTGGAATGATGCGCGCTTTCCCCGGCCGGACATCATCCTGGGGCAACACGTCATGGTGGGGGCCAGCGGTACCGTGAGCTACCGGCCGGGCGTCATCCTGTCGGCGGGCGACAGCCTGAAGATCCGGCTGTTCGGACGCGGCTCGCATGGCTCGCAGCCGCAGACGTCCATCGACCCAGTCATCATGGCCGCGTCCACGACGCTGCGCCTGCAGACCATCGTTTCGCGCGAGATCTCACCCATGGACAACGCGGTGCTTACCATCGGGTCGGGGCCCACAAGGCACTGCTCCACGGCCACAACGCCGAGCTGGCCATCCTCCTGGGGATGGTGACGGCCATCGGCGGCGGCGTGGTGCGCGACGTGCTGCTCAACCGCGTACCGATCATCCTGCACAAGGAGATCTACGCGCTTCCGGCATTGCTGGCGGCGGCGATCCAGGTGATGGGGCAGCGCATGGAATGGTGGGTGACGCTGACGCCCTGGTTTGCTGCGTCGGTCTGCTTGGCCGTGCGTCTGCTGGCGTTACGGTATTCGTGGAGCCTTCCGCCGGTCTGGAGAAAGGCGCCGCCGCAGTGAACTGGCTCCGGCTCAGGCCGCCCCACCCGAACCGCGCGTGCCCGAGGAGGGCAGCGGCAGGCCCAGCATCGCACAGGCCACGGCCTCGCCGACCTTGATGCCGTCCACGCCGGCCGAGAGGATGCCGCCCGCGTAGCCCGCGCCCTCGCCGGCGGGGTACAGGCCGGCGGTGTTCAGGCTCTGGAAGTTGTCGCCGCGGCCGATGCGCAGCGGCGACGAGGTGCGCGTTTCCACGCCCGTCAGCACCGCGTCGTGCATGTCGTAGCCACGGATCTTGCGGCCGAAGGCGGGCAGGGCCTCGCGCATGGCCTCGGTGGCGAAGGCGGGCAGGGCGTCTTCCATGCTGACCAGCGTGACGCCGGGCTTGTACGACGGCTGCACGTCCCCCAGCGTGGTGGATGCGCGGCGTGCCAGGAAGTCGCCCACGCGCTGCGCGGGGGCGTTGTAGTTGCCGCCTCCCAGGCGGTAGGCGTTCGACTCCAGCTGGCGCTGCAGCACGATACCGGCCAGCGGGTGCACCTGCCCGGTGGGCAACGTGTCCACGCCGTGGGAGGCGCCCAGCGCGACCTCGAAGGCCGCGGGGTCGCGCGGATAGTCCTGCGGGTCTACACCCACCACCATGCCGGCGTTGGCGTTGCGCTCGGCGCGCGAATACTGGCTCATGCCGTTGGTGACCACGCGCCCGGGCTCGCTGGTGGCGGCGACCACGGTGCCGCCGGGGCACATGCAGAAGCTGTACACGGTGCGCCCCTGGCTGGCGTGGTGCACCAGCTTGTAGTCGGCCGCGCCCAGCAGCGGGTGGCCCGCATGCTTGCCCCAGCGCGCGCGGTCGATCACGCTCTGCGGATGCTCGATGCGCACGCCCACGGAGAACGGCTTGGCCTCCATGGCCACACCGTGCGTGTGCAGCATGGCGAAGCTGTCGCGCGCGCTGTGGCCCAGGGCCATGACCACGTGATCGGCGCGCAGCTCCTTCACTGCGCCGCTGGCCAGATCGTGCACGCGCAGGCCGCGCAGGTGGCGCCGGCCGGCGGTGTCGGTTTCGATGATCACGTCGTCCACACGCTGCTCGAAGCGCACCTCGCCGCCCAGCGAGATGATCTGTGCGCGCAGCGACTCCACCACTTTCACCAGCTTGAAGGTGCCGATGTGCGGGTGGGCCACGTACAGAATCTCGGGCGGGGCGCCCGCTGCGACGAATTCCTCCATCACCTTGCGGCCCAGGTGGCGCGGGTCCTTGATCTGGCTGTAGAGCTTGCCGTCGCTGAAGGTGCCGGCGCCGCCTTCGCCGAACTGCACGTTGGACTCGGGGTTCAGTTCGCGCTTGCGCCACAGGCCCCAGGTGTCTTTGGTGCGCTCGCGCACGGGCTTGCCGCGCTCCAGCACGATGGGCCGGAACCCCATCTGTGCCAGTACCAGCGCCGCGAAGATGCCGCAGGGCCCGAAGCCCACCACCACCGGGCGCTGTGCGGGCGCTTCGCCAGCGCAGCCCACCGGGTGCCAGGCCATGTCGGGCGTGGGCTGGATGTGCGGGTGACCGGCATGGCGTGCCAGCAGGGCGCCGGCCTGGGACGCGTCCGCGAGCTGCAGGTCCAGGATGTACACCGCCATCAGGTCGGCCTTGCGCGCGTCGAAGCTGCGTTTGTGCACGTGCAGGGCGGCGATGGCGGACTCGGGCACGCCCAGCACCTGTGCGGCCTGGGCGCGCAGCAGGGCCTCAGGGTGGGTGTCGGCGTCGTAGGCGTCGGCGGGCAGGACTGCCAGCGGCAGCTTGATTTCGGAGAGGCGGATCATGGGGTGCGGCCCGTGACTATCGGGCGGTGCCAAAGAGGAGGGCGATCATAAGGGAGCGCCGCACGGCCATGACCGGTGAGGAGAATGTGATTTGCTATTGTATTAATAGCTGCTTGCGCTTGTCTGGAAAGCGCTAGGGGCTGTTTTTTCTTGAGAACTGGTGGTCGGCTGATGCCGCCGCCACCACAGCTCGGTCGCCAGCAGGGCCAGCGCCGCGGGCGCGAGCGGCGCGAAGTAGTACACCGCGCGGAAGGCCAGCACCACGGCCAGCGCCTGGCTCACGGGCAGGTGCACGGCCAGCACGGCCGTGCCCACGGCCTCCAGCACACCCAGGCCGGCGGGGATGCGCGAGACCAGCCCGGCCACCGCGCCCAGCAGCACCGTGGCCAGCGCCGCGGCGTAGGGCACCTGCTGGCGCGCCAGCACCCACACGGACGCGGCCATCAACGCCCAGTGGGTGCACGACAGCACCAACTGCAGCAGCGCCACGCGCCAGGTCGGTAGCGGCAGGCGTCGCCCGCGCAGCATCAGCGGTCGGTGCCCGCCTCGCCGCGCGCACAGCGCCAGGTAGCCCAGCGCCACGCAGGCCAGCACCGTGCCCAGCCAAGGGAGCTGGCCGCTGCCCATGCGCCAACCCTCGGGCAGCGGCGGTGTCCAGGCCCAGAACAGCGCGCAGGCCAGCACGCAATAGCCCAGCCAGTTGGTGGCGATGGACAGGCTGATCACCTGCGCGATCTGCCCCACATCCAGGCCCTGGCGCGAATACAACCGGTAGCGCACCGAAGCGCCGCCGATCAGCGAGCCCAGGTTGAGCGTGAAGGGGTAGGCAATCAGCGTGACGCCCATGGTGCGGGCGGCGCCCAGCCCGTGGCGTACCACGTGGCGACCGAACAGGTCGAAGCACCCGTACACCAGGTGGCCGGCCCAGGCCAGGGCCGCGGCTGCAGCCAGCGTGGGCACAGGCAGCGCGCGCAGCGCCTGCCACACGCCGGGCCAGTCCACCTGCAGGCCCTGGCGCACCAGCAGCCATACCACCAGAGCGGCCACCGCTGCCATGGCGAGCCCGGCCAGCCAGCGCCAGCCCCGTAACCGGCGCCACCCGCTGCGGCGACGGCGGTGCGCGGTGTGGACAGGCGAAGTGGCAGGGCCGTGCATGGGCTGCCTTGCCTCAGGACGCGCGCGCCGTTTGGTCAGCGGGCGGCTCGGCCTGCATGACGGCGATGGCGGGCTCGTGTCGCGGCAGCCAGCCTGCCCAGGCGGGAAACCAGCGCATGAGGTGGTACACGCAGTAGCCGCGCAGCAGGCGCAGGGCCTCCCAGGCGCCGCGCGGAGCGGGCTCCACCTGGCGGCAGTGCCGCTGCATCAGGCGCGACAGGCGCTGATACAGCAGCGCATTGAAGGAGGCATCGCGGATGACGACGTTCGCCTCCAGGTTGAGCGACAGGCTCAGAGGGTCGAGGTTGCTGGAGCCCACGGTGGACCACTCGCGGTCCACCAGCGCCACCTTGCCGTGCAGCGGGCGCTCGCAGTACTCGTAGATGTGTACTCCCGCGCGCAGCAGGTGGTCGTACAGCAGGCCGGCCGCGGTCTTCACGATGGGCATGTCGGGTTCGCCCTGCAGGATCAGGCGCACGTCCACCCCGCGCCGCGCGGCGCGGCGCAGTTCGCGCACCAGCCGGTAGCCGGGGAAGAAATACGCGTTGGCGATCACCACGCGCTCGCGCGCGGCCCGCAGGGCGATACGGTAGTGGCGCTCGATGTCGTTGGTATGCCGGTGGTTGTCGCGCGTGACGAACATGGCGTGGGCCGAGCCCGCTGCGGGCAGCTGCGGCAGCGGCTCGTGGCGGTGGGTGCGCTGGACAGACGGGGGCAGGACCGCCGTGCGGGTGAAGCGGTGCATGTGCGCCACGATGGGGCCATGCACCTCGACGGCATAGTCCTGCTTGGCCTGCGGGCCGAAGTCCGCCACATGGTCCGCCGAGTAGTTGATGCCGCCGATGAAGCCCAGCGTGCCGTCCACCACCACAATCTTGCGGTGCATGCGCCGCAGCAGGTTCAGGCGCTGGCCGAAGAGGCGCCGCCCTGGGTCGAACACACGAAAACGCACGCCCGCCTGCACCAGGCTGTCGACAAAATGATCAGGCAGGTCGGGCGAGCCAAAACCGTCCACCAGCAGGTGCACCGACACGCCGCGCCGCGCCGCCTGCAGCAGCGCCGCGTGCAGCCCCTGGCCGATGTGGTCGTCGAACAGGATGAAGGTCTCCACCATCACCTCGCGCTGCGCCTGGGCAATGGCCTCGAACACGCGCGGGAAGAACTCCTCGCCGTTCTCCAGCAGGCGAAAGTGGTTGCCGGGTATCCAGCGCGAGGACGGGCGCGGGCGCATCACAGGAGGATCTCCGCGGCCAGCGGCGCATGGTCCGACAGGCGGTTCCAGGGCCTGCGCGGCAGGCTCATCGGCGTGTGCACCGAGGTGCCGCGCACATAGATGCGGTCCAGCGGCAGCAGCGGCAGCGATGCGGGAAAGGTGCGCACGGCACGCCCGCAGGCTTGCACGAACACTTCATGCAGGCCGGCTTCGCGCTGCAGCACGTCGTGCGCGCGGCCGCGCCAGTCGTTGAAGTCACCCGCGACGATCACCGGGTCCTGCGCGGGAAACGAATGCACCAGCGCCGACACGCGGCGCAACTGCTGCTGGCGGTGCGCCTCCTGCAGGCCCAGGTGTACGCAGATGGCATGGACCGGCCGTGAATGCTGGGGCGGCTGCAGCACGCAGTGCAGCATGCCGCGGCGCTCCGGGCCGCTGACCGAGATGTCGTGGTTCTCGTAGTGCACGATCGGGAACTTGGACAGCAATGCGTTGCCGTGGTGGCCATCGGTGTAGACCGCATTGCGGCCATAGGCGTACTGCGTCCAGATGGAGTCGGCCAGGAACTCGTAGTGCGGCTCCTGTGGGAAATTGGTCACGCGCCCCGCATGGCGCTGGTGCGTGCCCAGCACCTCCTGCAGGAACACGAGGTCGGCCGATACCTGGCGCACCGCCTCGCGCAACTCGTGCAACATGAAGCGGCGGTTGAAGGACGTGAACCCCTTGTGCACGTTCACGGTCAGCACCTTGAACGCGACGGGGGAGGAAGAAGGCGGGTTCTGAGTCATGGGGAAATCCAATGCCGGCCCGCTGCCGGGGGGCGCACCGCAGCGCGGCAGCGGAGGGCGATGGGGCATTGTTTCCCTGGCGGTCGGCACGCGGCTGTAGGACGGTGGACCATGCCGGTGCGTGAACATGCCGCGTCGTTGCGTTGGCGGCAAGGCATAAAAAAGGCCCCTTGCGGGGCCTTGTCAAAAAGGTGCGCCAGGCGTGTCAGGCGGGCAGGAAACCCTCGACCGACAGATAGCGTTCGCCGGTGTCGTAGTTGAAGCCCAGCACCCGCGCGCCCGCGGGCAACTCGGGCAGCTTCTGGGCAATGGCGGCCAGTGTGGCGCCGGAGGAAATGCCCACCAGCAGCCCTTCCTCGCGCGCGGCGCGGCGGGCGTATTCACGCGCGGGCTCGGCCTCGACCTGGATCACGCCGTCCAGCAGGCTGGTGTCCATGATCTGCGGCACGAAGCCCGCGCCCAGGCCCTGGATGGGGTGCGGGCCGGGCTGGCCGCCCGACAGCACGGGCGATTGCGAAGGCTCCACCGCGAACACCTTGAGCTGCGGAAACTGCGCCTTGAGCACGCGCGCCACGCCCGTGATGTGCCCGCCCGTGCCAACACCGGTGACGAGTGCGTCCAGCCCGTCGGGGAAGTCGGCGGCGATTTCCTGCGCCGTGGTGCGCATGTGCACCTCGACGTTGGCCGGGTTTTCGAACTGTTGGGGCATCCAACTGCCGGGTGTCGCGGCCACCAGTTCCTGCGCGCGGGCGATGGCGCCTTTCATGCCCTTATCCTTGGGCGTGAGGTCGAAGCGGGCGCCGTAGGCCAGCATCAGGCGGCGGCGTTCGATGGACATGCTGTCAGGCATCACCAGCACCAGCTGATAGCCCTTGACGGCCGCTACCAGCGCCAAGCCAATGCCGGTGTTGCCCGAGGTGGGCTCGATGATGGTGCCGCCGGGCTGCAGAGCGCCACTGCGCTCGGCCGCCTCGACCATCGCCAGGGCGATGCGGTCCTTGATGGAACCGCCGGGGTTGGCGCGCTCGGACTTCACCCACACGTTGGCACCCGCGCCGAACAGGCGATTGATGCGCACATGGGGGGTGTTGCCGATGGTGTGCAGGATGTTGTCGACTCGCATGGTGTCTCCAGGGTAGAGGGTGGGAATCCGGCAAAGCGGGAGAGGCGTCCATTGTGGGGGAGTCGTTCAGCGGCGTCGCGATATGGATATTCCCGCTGTGGATATGGCGCCGGCGTGAATCGTCCGCCTGTGGGTCGGCTTGATTGATATGCATCAAGATTTGCCGGCGCGTGCGCGCCCGCCTGCGCCATCGGTCGGGTGTGCGCGCGACAATGGTCTCGTCTTCACTTTCCCTCCTGCGCCATGACCTTGCTGCATACCACCATGCTCATGCTCACCGCGAGCTGTGCGCTGATGCTGATCGGTTTCTCGGCGCGCGAGTCGCGCTGGGGCCCGGCGCTGATGATGGTGGGCATCGTGGGCGCGCTGCTGCTCATCGCCTACAACATCTTCCAGTTATTGCCCGCGCATTGAGCGCGCCGGCCGCGCGCCGCAGCGGAGAAACGCGGATAATTGCGCCCGTGAAGCACGCCAGACCGCCGCTGGTGCAATCTGGGAAACCAGGCACTGGAGGAACGTCCGGACTGCACAGGACAGCGTAGCAGCTAACGGCTGCCCACCGTGAGGTGAGGATCAGAGCAACAGAGACGAGTCCCGGGGGAGTGCCTGCGAAGGCAGACCACTGGGGGTGAAACGGGCAATCTCTACGCGCAGCAATACCAAGTAGGCCAGCGTTGACGTGGTTCCGCGGAGCTGGCGGGTAGGTAGCACCGAGCCGTGGTGGTGACACCCGGCCCAGATTAATGGCGGTCACGCTGCGGGCAACCGCAGTGCACAGAATCCGGCTTATCGGCGCGCTTCACACTTTTATGCCAAAACAGCTGCCAGCCCTTGACAATCAAGCGCTGGCAGCTCTTTTTTCAGGAGCGCTCAGGAGCAATACGGTGCATGGCCGGCGCGCAGCGCGTTGGCGCGCTCCAGCGTGTCCGGGTGGGTGCTCAGCAGCGTCCACAGGCCGTGGGATTGCGGCGGGTCCTCGGACGTGGACGGGGCCTTGCCGGCCTGCGGGGAGGGGGGTGTGGAATCCTCGTCCCGCAGCATGGCCAACAGCAGATCGCCCATCGGTGCGGTGGGCAGGCCGGCATGGCGCATCAGTGCGAGCGCGTGGCAGTCGGCCTCGCGCTCATGGCTGCGGCTGTAGGCCAGGCCCGTGAGCAACGAACTGCCCGTGGCCACCAGGCCGGACACGTCACCCAGCGCCAGCCCCAGACCCACCTGCAGCACCCCCTGCTCGACGAGCATGCGCGTGGTATGCCGGTGGGCCACATGGCCGATCTCGTGTGCCAGCACGCCCACCAGCGCGTCGTCGTCCAGGCGTTGCGCGCGGGCGGTTTCCACCAGCGCATCGGTCATCACCACCGTGCCGCCGGGCAAGGCGAAGGCATTGGGCCCCAGGCCGGAGCGGAACGCGAGCGTGTAGTGCGGCGCGTAACTGCCATAGCGCTGCAGCGCCGCGGGCGAAGCGGTCAGCAGCGCATCGAAACGTGCGCGCAGCGCGGCTTGGCGCGCAGGTGTGAGCGTGGTGGGCTTGAGCGTGCCCGCGTCCATCTGCGCCAGCGCACTCTGGGCCAGCGCCACCTCCCAGGCCAGCGGCACATGGCGCGTGAGCTGCGCGGCCAGCCAGGGCGTGCCGTGGCGGTAGAACGCGAACAACCCGGCCACGGCCAGCACCAGGACGACGGCAAACACGCCCCAGCGCGTTTGCATGCGCTGCGCCAGCCCCGGCCGGTGGCCGGCCGCATCCAGCGCGGCCTGCCAGGCGGCGGGGTCGTCGATCTCCAGGCTGCCGTCGTCGCCCAGATCGGCCACGAGTTTTGGTTGCGGACGCCGGGCGTTCCAGGCCTCGGGCCAGGCCACGGCGCGGTGGGCAAAGCGGCGCGGCGGCGCACCGGGCACATGCAGTTCCAGCGCGGGGCCGTCGGGCGCGGGCAGCAGCCGCACCTGCACCGCGCGCGGTCGGCTGCTGCGCCCGTCGAACCAATGGGCGAGCACCATGCCCGTCAATCGCGTCTCCGCAAGGGGGCGCCGGGCGAAGGTGTTTTGGGGCGGCCGGTCATCCGATCAGGTCCAGGCCCGCCGCGTCAGCCAGCGCATCGCCGATGCCGCCCGGCTGCTGCCGGCCCAGGCGCCCCGCCACCTGGTCCACGCCGCCCTTCACATGTACGGTGACGGATTCGAGCTTCATGCGGTATTCGCTCACCATGGCGAACGGGCGGAAGAACCCCAGTGTCAGTACCGTGAGCAGCATGTTGCGCAGCCGCAGCAGCACATAGCCACCCGTGCTGAGGTTGCACTTGAAGCGCGCGATGCGGCTCACACCGATGTTGCTCCAGGTCAGGCGAAACAGCGCGGCCTCGCGATAGGCGCGTGCCGGCGCGGTGGCCAGCATCATCGCCAGCAGCGCTCCCACGAAGGCCGCCATGATCAGCACGAAGATGCCCAACCCCATCCCGCCCTTGCCCAGCTTGGACACGAGTCCGAGCGAGCCCGTGAAGAGGCCCGCGACCAGCGCGACGAGCACCAGCAGCGAGACGAGAAACACCGCCAGCGTGGCCAGCCACAGCTTCACGAAATCCATGTACACGGGCTTCCAGCGGCCGGCCTCGTTGCCGATGCGTGAGCGCAGCACCAGGAGGCTGCGGTAGTTGAACTCCAGCCGGATGATGCACAGCACCGTGAGCAGCAGGCCCAGCGCCACCAGACCTATCAGCGGCGCGGTGACCTCGGGCAGCTTGCGGCCGGTTTCCTCGTTCACCACCGCGGCCGGGGCCAGGGACTGCAGGCCCCAGAACACGCCCAGCCACACCAGTGCCAGAGCGAACACAGGCCAGCTGGCGGTGTAGACCTCGCGCCAACTCGCTGCGAACTGCAGACGCAGCCCGCGCCAGCGCGTGTTGGCCAGGCGAAAGCGCATGGCGCTGCCCCAGATCAGTGGCGACAGGGCCGCGCCGCCCAGGATGAAAAGGCCCACGGCCGTGTCCTGCCCCGTGTTGACGGCCAACTGGTAGGCGACCGTGAGCAGCAGCAGCACGACGAAGCCCACCACCATGCGCCGCTGCTGCGCGGTGAATTCCAGGGGGCTGCCTGCCACCAGCGTGTGGCCGTAGAAGTACTGAGCCGTACGCCGCCGCGCCCAGGGGGTGTACAGACCCAGCGTCAGAATGCTCAGCAGTACGTTCACGATCCACACGCGGAAGTACTCGCCGCCGCTGCCCGTGAAGCGCATGGCGTGTGGCTCGATGTCTTGTGACTCGAAGGACGAGCGCAGCCCAGAGCGCGCCCGCGCGCGCTCGGACGATACCTGGACGTCCATGGTTTTTCCCTCTCTGGTGGTTGTTGGCGCGCAGTGTAGCGCAGCGCCCAGATGGAATTTTTCTAGACGTAGAAAGCTGGAACCGCCGCCATATCACCGCTGGCAGCTATAGCTAATGTAGCGAGATTGACGACCGGGACACGCTGTGGCGGGCGGTTTGGTAGGCGGAAGCGCCGACCGCGCGGGCGGCGCTCGGGGTCAGTAGCTCGTGACGACGGGCCCGCGTGCGCCTGGCCGGAAGCGCGCGGCCAGCCCGTCCGCGGCCTGGCGCAGCAGGAGCATGTCCATGCCCACGGCCACGAACTGCGCGCCCAGGGCCAGGCATTCGCGCGCCCGGGCTTCGTCCACCACGAGGATGCCGGGTGCCTTGCCGGCCGCGCGGATGCGGCGGATCGCGTCGTCGATCGCGGCGCGCACCGTGGGGTGGTTGGCATCACCCGGGAAGCCCATGCTGGCGGACAGATCGGCCGGGCCGATGAAGATTCCGTCCACGCCCTCCACCG
Organism: Diaphorobacter sp. B2A2W2; assembly: GCF_056730635.1. Lineage (NCBI taxonomy): Bacteria > Pseudomonadati > Pseudomonadota > Betaproteobacteria > Burkholderiales > Comamonadaceae > Diaphorobacter > Diaphorobacter sp. B2A2W2. Next base: position 178,920 of record NZ_JBWZOR010000007.1, on the reverse strand, counting down.
CGGCGATGGCCTCAATCTGCTCCAGCGCCTCGGCCGTCTCCACCTGCACCAGCAGGCAGAGCTCGTTCTCCGCATCGCGTACATAGGCCGCGTCGCGGCCGAAGTCCGAGGCGCGCATGGAGCCGCCCATGCCGCGGATGCCGCGCGGCGCGTAGCGCATGGCGGCCACGGCGGCGCGCGCCTCGTCCGCGTTCTGCACGAAGGGCAGCAGCAGCGTTTGCGCGCCGATGTCCAGGTAGCGCTTGATCAGCACCGGGTCGTTCCAGGCCGGGCGCACCACGCCGTGCGTGTGGTCCCGGCAGCCGGCGGCCACGGCCTGCAGCTGCTGCACCATGAGCGGTACGTCGCTGGGCGTGTGTTCCGTGTCCAGCAGCACCCAGTCAAAGCCCGATCCCGCGATCAGCTCGGTGACCAGGGGTGATGGCAGGGTGGACCAGATGCCGATCTGCGCCTGACCGGCGGCCAGTGCGTGCTTGAAGGGGTTGCGAACGGGCATGGCAGGTGGTCTGGGTCAGGTCAGTACTGGTACACGCCGCGGCCGGTCTTGCGGCCCAGGCGGCCGGCGGCCACCATCTCCTTGAGCAGCGGGCAGGGGCGGTACTTGCTGTCGCCGAACTCGGTCAGGTACACGTCCATCACGGCCAGGCACACGTCCAGACCGATCATGTCGGCCAGCGCCAGCGGGCCGATGGGCTGGTTGCAGCCGAGCTTCATGCCGGCGTCGATGTCCTCGGGCGTTGCCAGGCCCTCTGCCAGCACGAAGAAGGCCTCGTTGATCATGGGCACCAGGATGCGGTTGACCACGAAGCCGGGGGCGTTCTTCACAGTGATGGGCGACTTGCCCAGGCGCTCGGAGAGCTGCTTCACCGCGTCGTGCGTGGCGTCGGAAGTCTGCAGGCCGCGAATGATCTCCACCAGCGCCATCATCGGCACGGGGTTGAAGAAATGCATGCCGATGAACCGGTCTGCGCGCGACGTGGCGGCGGCCAGCTTGGTGATGGAGATCGAAGAGGTGTTGGACGCAATGATCACTTCGGGCGCCACCAGCGCGTCCACCTGCTTGAGGATCTTGAGCTTGAGTTCGTAGTTCTCGGTGGCAGCCTCGATCACGATCTGGGCGGCCTTCAGGTCGTCGTAGCTGGTGGAGGTTTTGATGCGCGCGAGGGCGGCGCTCTTGTCGGCTTCGGTGATCTTTTCTTTCTTGATCAGGCGGTCCAGGCTGCCTGCTACGGTGGCCACGCCCTTTTGCACGGCGGCGTCGGAGATGTCCACCATCACCACATTGATGCCCGACACAGCGCATGCCTGGGCAATGCCGTTGCCCATGGTGCCCGCGCCGATGATGCCAACGGTCGAAATCGTCATATAAATGTCCCTTGAAAGTGTAGTAGTGAGAAAAAAACGATGCCGTGATGGTATCGGCAATCGCGCGTCTGCTGCTGCGTTGCAGCATCGCCATACAACGAGGGGACACTGCATGCGTGAGTTCGACTATGTCGTGATCGGTGGCGGCTCGGCGGGCTGCGTGCTGGCGGGGCGGCTGAGCGAGGACCCCACGGTGCGCGTGTGCCTGCTGGAGGCGGGCGGCAGCGATGCCAGTGTGCTCATCCATTGCCCGGCGGGGCTGGCCGCCATGGCGCGCAGCGGCGCCTTCAACTGGGGGCTGCACACCACGCCGCAGGCGGGCCTGGGCGGGCGTCGGGGCTACCAGCCGCGCGGCAAGGTGCTGGGTGGTTCCAGCTCGGTCAACGCCATGATCTACGCGCGCGGCCACGCCAGCGACTACGACCACTGGGCTGCGGCCGGCAATGCAGGCTGGGGCTGGAACGACGTGCTGCCGTACTTTCTCCGGGCCGAGCACAACGAGCGCGGTGCAAGCGCCTGGCACGGCACGGATGGGCCGCTGAATGTGGCGGACCTGCAGTCGCCGCAGCGTGCCAGCCGCGCCTTCGTCGAAGCCGGCGTGCAGGCTGGCCATCCACGCAATGACGACTTCAACGGCGCGCAACTGGAGGGAGTGGGTCTCTACCAGGTCACGCACCGGGCGGGCGAACGCTTCAGCGTGGCCAAGGCCTACCTCACGCCCCACCTGGGCCGGACCAATCTGCAGGTCGTGACCGGCGCGCAGGCCACGCGCATCCTGTTCGAGGGCCGGCGCGCCACGGGCGTGGAATACCGCCGAGGCGGCCAGCCGCAGCAGGTGCGCGCCACGCGTGAGGTGCTGCTGTCGGCGGGGGCGCTGCTATCGCCGCAATTGCTCATGCTCTCGGGTGTGGGGCCGGGCGCGCAGTTGCAGAGCCACGGCATTGGCGTGGTGCACGATCTTCCGGGCGTGGGCGCGCATCTGCACGACCATCCCGACGTGGTGCAGGTGATGGACGCACCGCGGTTGACGGACCTCTTCGGCCTGTCACTGCCCGGGGCGCTGAACGTGCTGCGCGGCGTGCGGGAGTGGCGTGCGCACCGCAGCGGCATGCTGACCACCAACTTCGCCGAGGCAGGAGGTTTCATCAAGAGTCGCCCCGAGGAGCCGTTGCCCGACCTGCAGCTGCACTTCGTGGTCGGCAAGCTGCTGGACCACGGCCGGCGGGCCACATGGGGCCATGGCTATTCCTGCCATGTATGCCTGCTGCAGCCCCGAAGCCGCGGCCGGGTGACGCTGGCCAGCGCCGACCCGGCGGCCGCTCCGCTGGTGGACCCGGCATTCTTCAGTGATCCCGACGACATGCAGCGCATGGTGCGCGGCGTGCGGCGCATGCGCGAGATCCTGGCGCAGCCCGCCCTGGCCAGCCTGGGCGCGTGTGAGCTGTCCCATTCGTCCCGTGCGCAAAGCGATGCACAGATCGAGCAGTTCATCCGCGACTGGGCCGACACCATTTACCACCCCGTGGGCACGTGCCGCATGGGCTGCGGTCCGCTGGACGTGGTGGATGCCCAGCTGCGTGTGCATGGCCTGCAGGCTCTGCGTGTGGTGGACGCATCCATCATGCCGCGCATTGTGAGCGGCAACACGAATGCACCCACGGTGATGATTGCCGAGCGCGCGGTGGACTTGCTGCGCCAGGCTGCATGACGCGTTCCGGTTCGGCAGTGCGCGCTTAAGAAATTTTGAGGGTTCGCATAAGCGTTTTTTAGCAGCACGCGCGCTGCGCCGTTCCTAGACTGCACAGCACCTGTGAGACACACGATGTGCCCCATGGGAAGGCGAGGCTCCCAAGCCGCAACACCCACAAGAACCGGAACCAACGATGCAATTCAACCCTCAGGAAATCACCGCGCTCGCGCAGGCCGACGCCGCCGCACCGCGCATGGACCTCTATGCCTTCATCCACAAGGCCTTGCGTGCCTATATGGTCGACACACTCTTGGGCCTGGGTCGTGTGGACGCCGAGGACGACCTCGAACTGTCCCAGGCCGGCGCACGCGTGCTGCAGCTGCTGAGCTTTTGCCGCGCGCACCTGTACCACGAGAAAACCTACGTGCATCCCGCCATGGAGCGCCATGCACCTGGCAGCGCCGCCGCGGTTGAGCAGGAACATGATGGTCATGGGCAGGCGATTGCGGCGCTGGCGGATGCGGCGCAGCAGCTCATGCAATGCCCGCGCGAGCGGCGAGCGCGCGTGGCCCACGCGCTGTACCAGCAGCTGGCGCTGTTCGTGGCACACAACTTCGAGCACATGCAGTTGGAGGAGACGGCGCACAACGCGGTGCTCTGGGCGCATTACAGCGACGCGGAACTGGCTGCCATCGAGGGTGCGCTGGTCGCGTCGATACCGCCGGACGAGATGCTCGTCACGCTGCGCTGGATGCTGCCCAGCATGACCCCGAGCGAGCGGGCCATGGTGCTCGGTGACATGCGGCGCAATGCGCCTCCCGGCATCTTTGACACGGCATTGAGTGTCATGCGTCCGCACCTGTCGGATGGCGAGTGGGGCAAACTGGCACGTGCTTTGGAGCTTGCGCGATGAGCCATTGGTTGCTGCGCCATACCCTGGCTGCATTCTGGCTTTGCGTGGCCAGCGCGAGTGCCCTGGCTGCGGGCCCCCCGCCCCCTGAACGCTTTCGGCTCACGCCCCAGTTGCTGGAGCGCATGGAGGCACTGCAGGCTGCATCGCCAGAAGCCGCTCGTCCCGGCGACGACGACGAGCCGGACGCGCAGTCCGTTCAGGAGCTGGCGCGTCAGCTGGATGCGGATCCGCGCATCCGTGCCTTGCTGGCCCGCCACCGGGTCAGCAGCATCGAGTACGCCACGGCGGTGTATGCCGCACTGCACGCGGGCATGTTCCTCGCTATGGAATCGCTGGCTGACAAGGCTTCGCGCACCAAAGCGCTGGCATCCTTCACCCCAGAGCAGCGCGCCAACATCGAGTTGCTGCGCCGGCGCCCAATCAAGTGAGCGCCGCGGCGGCGCGACCTTCAACCGCCGGCCATCTCTTCCAACTGCGCAGGTGCGTCCAGGCGCAGCCGCAGTCGCCCACGGCCGGTCTTGTCGATATGGATGCCGGTGTCGCTTTCCTGCAGTCGGCGCTGCAGCAACAGCAGGCGCGCCTCCAGGTTGTCGGCCACGCCTGGCAGGCGCAGGCTGGGGTCCAGACGCAGTTCGCGGTTGCTGAAGTCCTGGCGTCCGGTGCGCTCATGGTCGCGCAGCAGCTTCCACAGGATCGCGCCCGCCACGCCCTTGATGAGGTAGGTGTCATTGACGAACACGCTGTCGTTCACCGCGAAATGCCGCACCCGCACGGGCGCCCCCCGCGGCGCCGGCGCGGGCGCGGGTTCTTGCGATGCCTCCGTGGCTTCGTCGGCCGACTGCAGCAGGTCGATCGCGGTGGCCAGCTGTCCTACCAGCGCCACCAGCGCATCTTCCTCGGGGTAGCGGAACTGCAGGTCCAGCGGGCTTTCCACGAACAGCACCCCCAGGGTGCGGCCGCAGCTCACCAGGGGCACGGCCAGCTGGCTGTGCGGCGCGGGCAGGCCCGGGTAGGGAATCTCGTGCGCGGGCGCGCTCTGTCCCAGGCTGCTGCGCATGGCATGGCTGTACAGCGCGGCATGGGTCATGTGGCTGATGCGTACCGGCGTGGCTTCGCGCGCGGCCACGCCTATCACGCCCTGGCCCAGCTTGATCTCCGAGCCCACGCCCGAATGTGTGTAGCCATGGCTTGCCACGGTGTACAGGTGGCCCGCTTGCGCATCCAGCATGAGCACCATCGCATGCTGCACGTGCAGATGCTCGTGCAGGCCCGCCAGCAGTGTCTGTAGCAGCTCGTCGAGCGTGGTGCAGCGCGCCAGGCGCTGGCTGCACAGGCGCACGGCGCCCAGCAGATCGGCGCGTGGCAGTTGCGCGGGGCTGGGTGCCAGTCCTTCTCCGGGCACGGGTTCGATGCGCTCGACGGCGTAGACATCCGATCCCTTGAGTTCAAAGACGCCCTCCATGCCGTTGTGCGAGGCGATGCCCGCCAGCTGCGCGCGCATGCGCTCGAACAGTGCGCCTTCCGCCTCCGTGCGCAAGAAGCGCAGGTGCAGGCGAAAGCAGCGCGCTGTCACGGGGTCCAGCACCAGTACGCTGGCATAGGGGTTGGCGAGGATGTTGGCGCGCGTCTTGTTGAAGAACTGGAACGACAGGGCCACATGCTGCTCATCGACGTAGACCACCTGTGAGATGTAGGCCACGTTGGGCGTGCCGTCGGGGGCGCAGGTGGCCATGATGGCAGGAATCGCGCCCTCCAGGCAGGCGCGGATGGAGCGCAGGGTGGGCGGCACGTTCACGGCTGGCGCTCCTTGCGCAACGGTTCGCCGGCATGCGGGCCGGGGGTCTGGTCGAACGCGGCTTCGGGTGAAAACTCCACTGCCACCAGATCGTCCCGTGGTGCATTCAGCATGGCCGCGGTGTACTGCGGGCCATAGCCCACCTGGGCCACGGCATGCTGCATGGCGGACAGGTAGCTTTGCAGCGCGGGCTCGTCGGCCGGCAGCACGGCACGTTGCACGGCGGCGGTGGCCTTGACCTGCACCGTGCGGTGCGAGGGCGGGTCACTGAAGACCACGGCAATGTGGCCGGTGGTGGCAATGTCGGCCAGAAGCTGTCGTGACTGGCTTCGCCGCAGGAAGACCGTGATGCGCTGGCCGTTGGTGCTGATGCGCGCGCCTACGGCGCGCATGACGCTGGGGCGCAACTGCGCGTCGCGCGAGGCCACGATGGTGGAGACGCCCCGGTCCACCAGGGCGATGTATTCGGCGCTCAGAAGCGTAGGCATGCGTGAAAGGCTCAGGCGCGAAAGCGCTTGCGGGTGAGCGCCAGGGCCACCCAGTACGCGGCCACGGTGGTCACGGCGATCACCAGGCCGTGGCGCAGCGGGTGCTGCGGCCACTGGTCCATGAAGAGGGGGCGCACCAGCTCCACGGCATTGGTGAGCGGCAGCCAGTCCGAGGCGAGGCGTATGGCTGTGGGCAGCTGTTCGCGCGGGAAGAAAACACCCGACAGGAACATCATGGGCGTGAGCACCAGCGTGAAGTAATAGGTGAAGAAGTCATAGCCCTTGGCCAGCGCATTGAAGATGAGCGCGATGCTGGAGAACATAATGCCCACGCACAGCAGCACCGGCCAGGCCACGATCAGCTTGGGGCTGTAGCTGATGCCCAGCGCGAGCATCACCCCCAGGATGGCGGTGGTGGTGAACAGCGCCTTGAATGCGGCCCACAGCATCTCGGCCAGCAGCACGCTGTCCAGGCTGATGGGGGCGTTCATGATGCCGTCCCAGGTCTTTTGCACATGCATGCGCGAGAAGGCCGAGTACAGCGCTTCGAAGCTGGCCGCATTCATGGCGCTCATGCAGATCGACCCGCTGGCCAGGAACAGGATGTAGGGCACGTTCTGCCCGCCCACCTGCACCTGTCCCACCAGCGCCCCCATGCCGTAGCCGAAGGCCACCAGCCACATCAGCGGCTCGGCGATGTTGCCCAGCAGGCTGGGTACCGCCAGCTTGCGCCACACCAGCAGGTTGCGCAGGAACACGGGCCACCAGCGCGTCGACAGGTCGGGCGCGCGCCAGGGGCTGGGCGTGGTGGGCGTGGGCATGTCAGCCTTCCTCGCGGATTTGACGTCCGGTGAGCTTGAGGAACAGATCCTCCAGGTTCGCGGGCCGGTGCAGGGTGCGCAGGCTGCCGTGGGCCGACAGCGCCTGCAGCAGCGGGCGGGCGTCCTGCGTGTAGAAGAACACGGTCTCGCCGCTGACTTCCACACGCCGCGCCAGCGGACGCAACTGCGCATCCTGCGCCAGGGCCAGCGCGCCGGGGCCGTAGGCCTCGACCACGTCGGGCTCCAGGTGCTCGGCGATCAGCGCGCGCGGCGTGCCTTCGGCGATCTTGCGGCCATGGTCCAGCACCAGCAGGCGCGAACACAGGCGCTCGGCCTCATCCATGAAGTGCGTCGTCAGCAGGATGGCCTTGCCGCCCTGCAAGAGCTGCTGCAGCCGCTCCCACATCAGGTGGCGCGCCTGCGGGTCCAGGCCGGTGGTGGGCTCGTCCAGCAGCAGCAGGCGCGGGTTGTTGACCAATGCGCGCGCCAGCGACAGGCGCCGGCGCATGCCCCCCGACAGTTCGCCCGGCCGCGCGTCGGCCTTGGCCGTGAGCGCGGCGAACTCCAGCAGCGGCGCGATGCGCTGCGCCATGGCCGTGCCCTTCAGGCCGAAGTAGCGGCCGAACACGCGCAGGTTTTCGGCGCAGCTGAAGTCCGGGTCCAGGCTGTCGAACTGCGTGACCACGCCCAGTTGGGCCTTGATGGCCAGCGCGTCCTGCGGCATGGCGAGCGGCGCAGCGCCGCCGCCAGGGTGAAAGTGCACGCTGCCCTCGTCGGGCGCCGTGAGGCCCAGGCACATGCGCAGGGTGGTGGTTTTGCCCGCGCCGTTGGGGCCGATCACGCCCAGGCACTCCCCCGGCGCGATGGCGAACGACAGCCCATTCACCACGGTGGCGGTGCCATAGCGCTTGCGCAGGTCGCGGGCTTCCAGAAGCACTTGCATGGCGCGATTGTGGGGGGAAGACCGCGCCATTGCAGAGGTTTATGAGAAAAATGGCGCTGGCGCTTTATTGACAAGCGCTGATAGCTATCAGAACCAGAGTTTTCTGAGAGCGGGGCGCCCTTTGGATGCCCGCTTTCCATGGTCCAATCGTCAAAGCCAACCAACCACGATGGACACCATGGACACAACCGGCTTCCAGGACACGCTGGCCGTTCTGGCGGGCGCCCTGGGCAGCGGCCTGCTGATGGGGATCGAGCGCGAACGGCGCAAGGGCCAGGGCCCGTTGCGCGCGCTCGCGGGCGTGCGCTCGTTCACGCTGGCGGCCGTGTCGGGTGCGACGGCGGCGCTGCTGGGCAGCGAGGCGCTGGTGGCGGTGGGCGCGGTGTTCATTGCGCTGCTGGGCGTGGTGGCCTATGCGCGCGACCGCTCCGAAGACCCCGGCGTGACCACCGAGATCGCGCTGCTGCTGGCCTACCTGATCGGCGTGCTGTGCACGCAGAGCCTGCCCGTGGCGGCGGGGCTGGCCGTCGCCGTGACCAGCCTGCTGGCGGCGCGTGAGGTGCTGCACGAGTTTTCGCGCGAGTGGCTGCGCCAGGGCGAGGTGCGGGGCGGGCTGATCCTGGCTGCGCTGGCGCTGCTGGTATTGCCGCTGGCGCCCAACCAGCCCCTGTGGGGGGAGGCGCTGAACCCCCAGGTGCTGGTGCGCCTGGTGGTGGTGCTGCTGGTGATCCAGGCGCTGGCACATCTGGCGCGCCGGCTCATGGACGCGCGCCGCGCGAACGCCCTGTCGGCGCTGGCCTCGGGTTTCATCTCCAGCACCGCCACCATCGCCAGCCTGGGCGTGGCCGTGCGCGAGGGGCGCGAGCCCGTGCGCGCGCAGGGGGGCGCGGCCGTGCTGTCGTGCGTGGCGACCATGGCGCAGATCCTGGTGGTGGCGGCCACCGTGCAGCCCCAGTGGCTGGTGCGGTTGTGGGCGCCGGCACTGGCGGGCGGGGTGGTGGCGCTGGTCTGGGGGTGGGCACTGCTGCGCAGCATGCCCGCGGGTGAGGCGCCGGCCCCGGCGGACGTGGACGGCACGGCGCTGTTCAAGCTGCGCGACGCGCTGCTGATCGCCGCGCTGCTCACGGCTGTGCAGGTGCTGGTGCAGGCACTGCGCGGCTGGTGGGGCGACGCGGGCCTGCTGGCCGGCGCCCTGGTGGCGGCGCTGGCCGACGTCCATGCGGCCGCCGCGGCCATCATGTCGCAGGGCCGGCCGCTGGACCCCGTGGGGCCCAGCCTGGTGAGCGCGCTGGCGGCGGGGCTGAGCGTGCACGCCGTCAGCAAATGCGTGACGGCGCTGGTCAGCGGGGGCTGGCGTTATGCCGTGGCGGCCGGTGGCGGCGTGGTGCTGCACACGCTGGCCTTCGTCGCGGTGCTGTTGCTACTCTAAATTGATAAAAAGCGGCTCAAACGCTTATGGGATAAGCGCGAGCAGCTATCGATGAAATAGCAATGGCTGCGGCTACTGGAACGCCACCTCGGCAAAGCTGCGCAGCTTGCGGCTGTGCAGCCGGTGCACACCGCCCGCGCGCAGGATGTCGATGGCGCGCATGCCGATGCGCAGATGCTGGTCCACGCGTTCGCGGTAGAAATGGTTGGCCATGCCGGGCAGCTTGATCTCGCCGTGCAGCGGCTTGTCGCTCACGCACAGCAGGGTGCCGTAGGGCACGCGAAAGCGAAAACCGTTGGCGGCGATGGTGGCGCTTTCCATGTCCAGCGCCACTGCGCGGCTTTGGCTGAAGCGGCGCTGGGGCATGTTGTCGGGCAGCAATTCCCAGTTGCGGTTGTCGGTGCTGGCCACGGTGCCGGTGCGCATGATGCGCTTGAGCTGGTCTTGCGGCATCTGCGTCACGTCGGCCACGGCCTGCTGCAGCGCCATCTGGATCTCGGCCAGCGCGGGGATGGGCACCCACAGCGGCAGCTCCTCGTCCAGCACATGGTCCTCGCGCACGTAGGCGTGGGCCAGCACGTAGTCGCCCAGCTGCTGGCTGTTGCGCAGGCCCGCGCAGTGGCCCAGCATCATCCAGGCGTGGGGGCGCAGCACGGCGATGTGGTCGGTGATGGTCTTGGCGTTGCTCGGGCCCACGCCGATGTTGACCATGGTGATGCCGCTGCGGTCCGCGCGCACGAGGTGGTAGGCGGGCATCTGCGGCAGGCGGGCCGGGGCCACGCCCAGGTCGTCGCCGACCTGCGCGGGCAGGCCCGTGCGGCGCGTGACCACGTTGCCCGGCTCAATGAAGGCGATGTACTCGCTGTCGGGCTTGGCCATCTCGGCATGGCCCAGGCGCACGAACTCGTCGATGTAGAACTGGTAATTGGTGAACAGCACGAAGTTCTGGAACCACTCGGGCTGCGTGCCGGTGTAGTGGCGCAGGCGGTGCAGCGAATAGTCCACGCGCGGCGCGGTAAACAGCGACAGCGGCTGCGCCTCGCCAGCGCGCGGCGACCAGGTGCCGTTGGCAATGCCGTCGTCCATGGCCTCCAGGTCGGGCAGGTCGAACACGTCGCGCATCAGCATGCGCCGCTCGGGGCTGAGCGTGCCTTCGATGTGGTCGTGCTCGGCGAACGAGAAGTGGATGGGGATGGGCTGATTGCTCACGCCCACTTCCAGCTCGACGTTGTGGCTGGCGCGCAACAGGCGCAGCTGCTCCGTGTAGTAGTCGGCGAACAGGTCAGGCCGCGTGAGCGTGGTCTCGTAGCGCCCCGGCCCCTCCACGAAGCCATAGGCCAGGTGCGTGGGCGCGCGCGCCACGGTGCTGGTCTGCACGCGCACGAAGGGATAGAACGCGCGCACGGGTGCGGCGGGCGTCTCTCCCGCCACGAAGCGCTGCATGGCGCTGCGCAGATGGTCGATCTGCTGCTGGTAGATGCGCTGCACCTGGGCCAGCGCCTCGGTCTCGGTCGCGTGGAAGGTGGGATCGGGAAGTGCGGGGATCTGAGCCATGGTGCCTATTGTCCACGCCGCCTATTGTCCGCGCCGCATGTGTCAGCGTGGGCACGGCGCCGGGCCGGGCCGGCTGCTCACTCGGCCTGGGCGCGCAGCCACTCGCGGGCGCGCTGCGCATCCATGGGCGGTGCGATGCCAAAGCCCTGCGCCAGTTCGCAGCCCAGGCGCTGCAGCAGCGCGAGCTGCTCCGCGGTCTCCACGCCTTCGGCCACGGGCTGCAGCTGCAGGCTGTGCGCGAGCTGGATGATGGCGGTGACGATGGCCACGTCTTCGCTGTCGGCAGGCGTGTCGGTGACGAAGGAGCGGTCCACCTTGATCTTGTCCAGCGGGTAGCGTTTGAGGTAGGCCAGCGACGAGTAGCCCGTGCCGAAGTCGTCCACCGTTACGGCAACGCCCAGGGCCTGCAGGGCCTGCAGGGTGGTGCGCGTGTGGTCGGCCTGCTGCATGAGGGCGGATTCGGTGATCTCCACCTCCAGGTACTGCGGTGCGAGCCCCGCGGACTGCAGCACCTGGGCGATCTCGCCCACCACGTCGCGCTGGCGGAACTCGATGGCCGAGAGGTTCACCGCCACGGGCACCCGGGGCAGCCCTTCGTCGTGCCATGCCTTGAGCTGGCGACAGGCTTCGTGCAGCACCCAGCGGCCAATGGGCGTGATGAGCCCGCGCGATTCGGCGAGCGGAATGAACTCATCCGGCCCCACGAGGCCGCGCACCGGGTGTCGCCAACGCACCAGCGCCTCAAAGCCCACCAGCCGGCCGTCGGCCACCCGCACCTGGGGCTGGTAGTGCAGTGCGAAGGCCCCCTGGAACACGGCCTCGCGCAGCAGGTGCTCTTGCTGCAGCAGCTCCGTGGGTTGGCCTTCCATGCCCGGTTCATAGAACATGCGCGTGCCCCGCCCGCTTTCCTTGGTGTGGTGCATGGCCGCGTCGGCGCGCCGCAGCAGCTCGTCGGGGCTGTAGCCGTCGTCCGGAAAGACGCTGATGCCGATGGAAGGCGACAGCGACAGCGGCGTGCCACCGATGGCGAACTCGGCGCGCACGCGCGCCAGCAGCGCATCGGCCACTTCGGCCGCTGCGGCGCGGTTGGCCAGGTCGGGCAGCAGCACGATGAATTGGTCGCCGCCCACGCGCGCGACGAAGTCGGTGGCCTTCACTCCGTCCTGCAGGCGCCGCGCAATCTCGATCAGCAGCTGGTCGCCGGCCTGGTTTCCCAGCGACTCGTTGACCGTCTTGAAGTGGTCCAGGTCGATGAACAGCACGGCGGCGCGGGTCTGCCGCTCCTGCGCGGCACTCGCCATGCGTGCCAGCTGCATCATGAGGTGGCGCCGGTTGGGCAGTTGGGTCAGCGTGTCATGCAGCACCAGGAAGCGCGCCTGCTCCTGCGCCTGCTTGCGCGCCGTGATGTCGCGCACCACCACCACGCGGTAGTCACCCTCCTGCTGGGGCATGGTCTTGCCCACCACCTCGATCGGGATCACGCGACCGTCCTTGTGGCGCATGGCGAGCTCGTAGGGCTTCTCGCTGCCGCGGCGCGTGTATTCCACGGCCAGCGCGCGGTACTCGGGCAGCGCGAAATCGAAGATGGATTGGCCTACGAGCTCGGCCAGCGAATAGCCGACCATGCGCTGCAGCGCTTCGTTGGCATCCAGAATGCGCCCGTCGCGGTGAAAGGCAAGTCCCTCCTCGGTAGCGATGGCGAACTTGCGCATGCGCTCCTCGCTCTGGCGCACGGCGCGCTCGGCCTCCCAGTGGTGGGTGATGTCGTTGATGAGCACGAATGCACCCACCATCGCGTTGCGTCCTTCGCGCACCCCGAAGTGCGGCTGCAGGCTGATCTCCAGCATATGCGCGCGCCCCTGCGGGCCGGCGTATTCGCGGGTGTACTGAACGCTCTCCCCAGCCAGCGCGCGCTGCACGTAGGGCAGGATCTCCTGCCAGGCCTTTTCGCCGATTGCCTCGCGCACCGTCTTGCCGATGATGCTCTGCACCGTTTGCCCGCTGAAAGCGGCATAGCGCTGGTTGGCGAACACGCAGCGCAGGCTGGTTGATTCGTAATAGGCCAGCATGACGGGCACCGAGTCGGCGATGAGCCGCAGCAGCGCATCACTGGCGCGGGGGCCCAGGTCGGGCAGGGAGGGGGAGGCAGCGGGGCGAGGGGAGGGCATATCCAGTGGGCGGTCGGTCCCGGAGCTTATATCTCAACGCCTGGCCTTTGGCGAGCAGGCGAGTCCGGCGGCGCGCCGGGCGCTTGTGTGCCAGCAGGGCGGCACGGCGGCGGGATAATCGCTGTATGCCTTCCGCACCCTCCGGCCCCTTGAGCGTTCCCGCGTGGATGACGCCCCACAACCTGCTGCGCGCCTCGGTGGGCGTAGCCCTGCTCACCATCGTGCTCAAGACGCTGGCCTGGTGGGTCAGCGGCTCAGTAGGCCTGCTGTCGGATGCGCTGGAGTCGTTCGTCAATCTGGCGGGCGCGATGTTCGCGCTGGCCATGGTGACCATTGCGCGCCGCCCGGCGGACGAGGACCACCCCTACGGACACCACAAGGCGGAATATTTCTCGTCCGGCTTCGAGGGCATTCTCATCGTGGGGGCCAGCATCGCCATCCTCTGGGCGGCCGTGCTGCGGCTGATGCACCCGCAACCGCTGGAGCAACTGGGCTGGGGCATGGGCCTGTCGCTGTTGAGCACGGCCTGCAACGGCCTGCTGGCCTGGGGCATGCTGCGCGCGGCGCAGGTGCACCGGTCGCTGGCGCTGGAAGGCGATGCGCGGCACCTGATGACCGATGTGTGGACCTCCATCGGCGTGGTGGGCGGGCTACTGGCCGCTGGCGCCACCGGTTGGCTGTGGCTGGACCCGCTGGTGGCGATCGCGGTGGCGTTGAACATCCTGCGCGAAGGGGGCGCACTGATCTGGCGCGCCTCGCAGGGCCTCATGGACGAGGCCATGGAGCCCAGCCTGCTGGCGCGCGTGTTCACGGTGTTGGGCGAGCACAACCACGCCAGCGCAGGGGTGGTGTATTTCGACAGCCTCACCTCGCGCCGCGCCGGCGCGCGCAACTACGTGGATCTGCACATGCATGTGCCCGCGCACTGGACGCTGGGGCACGCCGCCGAGCAGCGCACCGCCGTCGAGCAGGCCCTGATGCAGGCCGTGCCCGGCCTGCGCGCCACCATCGAACTGCTGCCCGAGGGGCAGGCTACGGTGTTCGAGACTGCCGAGGCGGCCGCGCCGGGAGGAGCCGGCACATGATCGGCCTGCTGCAGCGCGTGCGCGAGGCGCGCGTGGAAGTGGCCGGCGAGATCGTGGGCCGCATCGGCCCGGGGCTGCTGGCGCTGGTGTGCGCCGAGCAGGGCGACAGCGAGGCGCAGGCCGACAAGCTGCTGGCCAAAATGCTCAAGCTGCGCATCTTCAGCGACGAGGCCGGCAAGATGAACCGCAGCGTGCAGGACCTGGACGGGCAGGGCACCTGCGGCGGCCTGCTCATCGTCAGCCAGTTCACCCTGGCCGCCGACACGCGCGGCGGCAACCGGCCCAGCTTCACGCAGGCGGCACCGCCGGCGCAGGGGGAGCGGCTGTACGACTACTTCGTCGCCCAGGCGCGCGCCGTGCACCCCATGGTGGCCACGGGCCGCTTTGCCGCCGACATGCAGGTGCACCTGGTCAACGACGGGCCGGTGACCCTTCCGCTGCGGATAGCGCCGCCGGGATAATTGGCGACCATGACCATCTCTTCAGGCGCGTCGCCTGCCCCGTCCGCCACCGCCTTCTCATCGCTGCCTCTGTCCCCTGAAATGCTGGCCAACCTGCAGCAGCTGGGCTATGCGCAGATGACGCCCATCCAGGCCGCCAGCCTGCCCTTCAGCCTGCAGGGCCGGGATCTGATCGCCCAGGCCAGCACCGGCAGCGGCAAGACAGCGGCCTTTGGCTTGGCCATGGTCGATCGGCTGAACCCGCGCTGGTTCGCCGTCCAGGGCCTGGTGCTGTGCCCCACGCGCGAGCTGGCCGATCAGGTGGCCACCGAGATCCGCCGCTTGGCGCGTGCGCAAGACAACATCAAGGTCGTCACTGTGTACGGGGGCGTGCCATCGCGCGGCCAGATTGCTTCGCTGGAGAACGGTGCCCACATCGTGGTCGGCACGCCGGGCCGCGTGATGGACCTGATGGAGCGCGGCAAGCTCGACATCGCCAACCTCAAGACCTTGGTGCTTGACGAGGCCGACCGCATGCTGGACATGGGCTTCCTGGCCGATATTGAGACCGTGGTGCGCCAGTGTCCGGCCGAGCGCCAGACCCTGCTGTTCTCCGCCACCTATCCCGACGGCATTGCGGGACTGGCACAGCGTTTCATGCGCGCGCCCCAGATGGTGAAGGTGGCCGCGCAGCACGGTGCAGGCAAGATCGCGCAGCGCTGGTATGAAGTGGATGCACGCGAGAAGGTCGACGTGGTGGCGCGCATGCTCTCGCACTTTCGCCCTGCGTCGAGCATTGCCTTCTGCAATACCAAGCAGCATTGCCGTAACGTGGTGACTGCGCTGCAGAGCCAGGGATTCAGTGCCCTCGCCCTGTTTGGCGAGTTGGAGCAGCGCGAGCGTGACGAGGTGCTGGTGCAGTTTGCCAACAAGAGCTGCAGCGTGCTCGTGGCCACCGACGTGGCGGCGCGCGGCATCGATATTGCCGACCTCTCGGCCGTGATCAACGTCGATGTGACGCCCGATCCCGAGGTACACATCCACCGCATCGGCCGCACGGGCCGTGGCGATGCCGAGGGGCTGGCGCTGAACCTGGTCAGCATGGATGAGATGGGCAGCGTGGGCAGGATCGAATTGCTGCAAGGCCGTGCGTGCGAGTTCTTTCCGGTGGATGAACTCACCCCCACGGCAGGGGGCGAACTGCAGCCACCCATGTGCACCATCCAAATCATCGGCGGGCGCAGGGAGAAGATCCGCGCCGGCGACGTGATGGGCGCCATGTGCGCCGACTTCGGCTATGCGCGCGAGCAGATCGGCAAGATCAGCGTCAACGATTTTTCCACCTACGTGGCCGTGGACCGCGCCATCGCGGCCCAGGCCTGCGCCAAGCTGAATGCGGGCCGCGTCAAAGGCAAGATGGTGAAGGCGCGCTTGCTGTAGCGCGCCTGGGGCCTTGGGGGCGGGGTTCAGCCCTTCAGGAAGAACAGCCCCGCCATCACCAGCCCCGTGGCCACAATGCCCCAGCGCAGCACCGGCGCAGGCAGTTGGCGTGCCACGCGCGCGCCGCCATAGCCGCCCAACGTGGCGGCCACCATCATCACCAGGGCCTGCGGCCACAGCACGATGCCGCCCGCGGCATAGATGGCCACGGCAATCGCCGTGAGCAGGGCCGACACGAGGTTCTTCATGCCGTTCATGGCGTTGAGCTGCGTCTGCCCCAGCAGCCCGAACAGCGCCAGCAGCAGGATGCCCAGGCCGCCGTTGAAATAGCCCCCGTAGGCCGCCACCGCCAGCATGCCTGCGCCGGCTTTCAGAGCCGAGGGCGTGCCATGGCCGGCTTTGCCGGCCCATTGCCGCAGCTGCGGGCCAAAGGCGAAGAGTGCCGTGGCCGCCAGCAGCAGCCAGGGCACGACCTTGCGGAAGGTGGCGTCGGGCGTGAACAGCAGTAGCGCCGCACCGGCCGAGCCGCCGATGAGCGACAGCACGACCACGGCGCGCATCGACAGGCCCGGCGGCGGCTGCATGTCTTCCCGAAAGCCCCAGGCACCGGCCATGTAGCCGGGCAGCAAGGCCACAGTGCCGGTGGCGTTGGCGACCACGGGCGGCACGCCGGTGAACACCAGCGCGGGCAGGGTGAGGAAGCTGCCGCCGCCGGCTACCGCGTTGAGCGCACCGGCGATGAATGCGGCGGTGAGCAGAAGTGCCAAGTGGCCGATGGAGGTCGTCCAGCCCAGGATGTCCATGCGTGGGTTCTTCCCTTAAGAGATGGTCGCCGCGTGAGAGGCGGACCTGCAGGACGCAGGTCGCGCGGCATCTTAGGCCGCACCGGCGGGCGCGTTTGTGACCTGGGCGCAAAACAGCTTTCCGCACCCCGGCGCCCGCGGTGGTGAGCGCCTGCCAGTTATGCCGCGTAGGGGTCCGCGAAGCCCAACTCCTGCAGGATGGCGGTCTCGTACGCCTCCATTTCCTGCGCGTCCTGTTCGCTGGTTTCGTGGTCCCAGCCCTGGGCGTGCAGCGTGCCGTGCACCAGCAGGTGGGCGTAGTGCTCCTCTAGCGTCTTGTTCTGCTCGCGGGCCTCGCGCTCGACCACGGGGGCGCAGAGCACCAGATCGGCCACGGCCACGGGCTCTTGCTGGTAGTCGAAGGTGAGCACGTTGGTGGCGTAGTCCTTGTGGCGGAACTCGCGGTTCAAGCGCTGGCCTTCCTCGGCGCCCACGATGCGCACCGTGATCTCGGCATCCACGGCCAGGGCGTGGCGGATCCAGCGCGCAACCGCGTGGCGGGGCAGAGTGGCGCGGTGCGCGGTGGCCTCCGCGTCGCGTGCGAATTGGAGGGACAGGGACAATTGGTTCAGAGCCATATTGGCCTCCAGCGCTTATCAGTCAAGCGCGAGCAGCTATGAATTTGTGAGCTTTTGGCCGGCGACTACTCGCCTGCGCCGCGGCGGCTGCGCTGCGCGTCGTAGGCATCCACGATGCGCGCCACCAGCGGGTGGCGCACCACGTCGGCGCTGGTGAAGCGCGTGACGGCGATGCCCTTGACGCGCTTCAAAACCCGCTCGGCGTCGATCAGGCCGCTCATCGCGCCCTTGGGTAAGTCGATCTGGCTCACGTCGCCTGTGACCACCGCGCGCGCGCCGAAGCCGATGCGCGTGAGGAACATCTTCATCTGCTCGGGCGTGGTGTTCTGCGCCTCGTCGAGGATGACGAAGGCATTGTTCAGCGTGCGCCCGCGCATGAAGGCCAGCGGCGCGATCTCGAGCGCATTGCGCTCGAAGGCCTTCTGCACGCGGTCAAAGCCCATCAGGTCGTACAGCGCGTCATACAGTGGGCGCAGGTACGGGTCCACCTTCTGCGTCAGGTCGCCCGGCAGGAAGCCCAGGCGCTCGCCAGCTTCCACGGCCGGGCGGGTGAGCACGATGCGCTGCACGCTGCTGCGCTCCAGCGCATCCACCGCGCAGGCCACGGCCAGGTACGTCTTGCCGGTGCCCGCCGGGCCGATGCCGAAGGTGATGTCGTGCGTGGCGATGTTTTCCAGGTAGGTGGCCTGCGTGGGCGTGCGCGCGCGCAGGTCGGCGCGGCGCGTGGTGAGCTGGATGGCGCTGGCTTCGTCATCGCCCTGCATGCTGGCGTCGCCGGCCAGCATGAGCTGCAGGTGTTCTTCCTTGATGGGGCGATCCGCCATCTCGTACAGCGCCTGCAGCAACTCCATGGCTTGCGTGGCCTTGGCCTTGGGGCCGTCCACTTTGAACTGCTCGTGCCGGTGGGCGATGGAGACCTGCAGCGCCGCCTCGATGGTGCGCAGGTGCACATCGGCGGGGCCGCACAGATGGGTCAGGCGCGTGTTGTTATGGGGGGTGAAGGTGTGGCGCAGGATCACGCTGATAATTCCGGTCGAAGTTCCGCGGCGGGTGTCCGGCGCGGCAAAGGACATCCATGATAGGCAAATTGACCGGCACGCTGCTGGAAAAGAACCCCCCCGAGGTGCTGGTGGACTGCCACGGCGTGGGCTACGAGGTGCAGGTCAGCATGAGCACCTTCTACAACCTGCCCGCCGTGGGTGAGCGGGTGAGCCTGCTCACGCAGTTCATCGTGCGCGAGGATGCGCAGTTGCTGTACGGCTTTGGTACGGCGCAGGAGCGCCAGGCGTTTCGCGAACTCATCAAGATCAGCGGCGTGGGGCCACGCACAGCGCTGTCCATCCTCTCGGGCATGGGCGTGGCGGACCTGGCGCAGGCCGTTTCGCTGCAGGAAGCAGGGCGCCTGGTCAAAGTGCCGGGCATCGGCAAGAAAACCGCCGAGCGGCTGCTGCTGGAGCTGAAAGGCAAGCTGGGCGCGGACGTCGGCGTGCGTGCGCATGCGGCCAACGACAACCAGGCCGACATCCTGCAGGCGCTGCTGGCCCTGGGCTATAACGACAAGGAGGCCGCCGCGGCGCTCAAGGCGCTGCCGGCGGATGTGGGAGTGAGCGAGGGGATCAAGCTGGCGCTGAAGTCCCTGTCCAAGTAACCCCGCGGCCTGGTGGTCGCGCTCTGGAGATCTTCACCATGAATCCATCCCGACTCGGCTGGGCGACGCTGCCCCTCGTATTGGCACTGGCTGCCTGTGGCGGCGGCGGCAACGACACGCCCTCTCCTGCGCCTCCGGTGGCGGGCGACCGTATCGAGCCCTACGACCCCAGCGGCACGGCCAAGGTGGCCACCTCGCAGCAGCCGGTGAGCCCGGTCGTCAGTGCGCAGGCAACCCGCACCATCGCCCTCGGCGCGCTCACGGCCGTGAAGGGCGTGGTCTCCGCCACTCCCGGAACGCCCTTGCAGATCGGCGAGGCGCGCAGCGTGGCGGACACCGCTACCGTCGCGGCCACTGCGGCCCTGCTGCGCTGGCAACCGACGGCGCGGGGCACGCAGGCCGCTGCGCTGCGCTTCACGGCCGACGGAGCGTATGGCGTGCGTCTGGGCGTGCTCGTGCAGTCGCTGCCCGAGGGCGCGGTGCTGCGCTTCTACGGCGAGCAGGGAGCGGGGGCCATGGAGGTGCGCGCGTCCGAGCTGCGGGACATGGCCGCGCGCAATGCGCGTGGCGGTGCGGATGACACCACCGCGCGCACCTATTGGAGCCCGGACTTCAGCGGCCCGCAGACCACACTGGAAGTGGAGATTCCCGCTGCGGCCTCGCCAGCGGCCGTCCGGCTGTCCGTGCCGCGGCTGTCGCATTTCACGCTGGCGCCCGCACAGGCCGAGCAGGCCTTTGCCCAGAAGGTGGGCGAGTCGGGCAGTTGCAACGTGGACGCGACCTGCCGGCCGGAGTTCAACGACCAGAGCCGCTCGGTGGCGCTTATGTTCTATGTGAACGACGATGGCAAGAGCTACCTGTGCACCGGCACGCTGCTCAACGATGCCGCGTCCAGCGGTACGCCCTACTTCCTGAGCGCCAACCATTGCATTTCCACGCAGTCCGTGGCGTCCACGCTCACCACGGACTGGTTCTACCGTTCCAGCAGCTGCGGCACCACCACTGTGAACCCTGCCGCCATGCGCGTCACCGGCGGTGCGGCGCTGCTGTACGCGTCGGCCACCACGGACACGGCCTTCATGCAGCTCAACAGCCAGGCGCCTGCCGGCATCGTCTATGCAGGCTCGTACTTTGGCGGGGTGGGCGTTGGCACGGCGCTGGCGGGTGTGCACCACCCCCAGGGCGATCTGCAGAAGGTCAGCCTGGGCTCCGTGCAGCGCTACAGCACGTGCGTGGACAACAGTTGCCGTTCCAGTAATGTGGACGACGGCACCTTCCTTACGCTGGGCTGGCAGGAGGGCACAACGGAGCGCGGCAGCAGCGGCTCGGCCGCGTTCGTGACGTTTGGCGAGCGCCGCTATGTGGTGGGCCAGCTTCTGGGCGGAACCGCCAGCTGTACTGCGCGCGGCGGTGTGGACTATTACGGCCGTTTCGACACCAGCTACCGCACGGCGCTGTGGCGCTGGCTGAATCCCGCAGCGGGGCTCTGACCGTGGCTTGATTGCCGCAGCGGTGATGGCTTTGGGGCAGTTGCGTCTTTGGGGTAAGCGCCGCTGCCGACTCTAGAATGTGGCGCCACTACATTGGGAGAGGGTATGCCACTCAAAAAATTTCGAGGCGCCATCGCGGGGGCCGCTGTCGTCTGTCTTAGCGCGGCGTTGAGCTTCGGTGTCTACGCGCAATCAGTCCATCTCGATCCCTTGCGCGTGCAGGCTTATACCCAGCCTGGGGACACCCCCGAGGAATTCGTGCCCACCAAGCGCATGGCCGCTGCCGTGATTCCCGCCGCTCAAGTGAATTTGGGCGCCTGGGTCGCCGAGAAGGCTGCCGTACCGCTAGGGGGCGCTCTGCAAGTGGGCGCGCAGCGGACAAGCTCCACGACTGCGACACCCCAGGCACTGGGCGAAATGTTGCCCTGGCAGAGGTCTGCCAACGGTGGCTGGGTGGCTGCGGTGAGTGTGACGTCAGAAAACGCATATGGACTGCGCCTGGGCGTCGTGGTGGACCAGCTTCCGGGCAGCGCTTTGCTGCGCGTCTATACGCAGCGCAACCGCGATGCCGTATTTGAAATTGCAGGCCAGCGTGTCCTGCAGATCCTGCATGCCAACGCCGCGGCGGGGGATGTCAGCGCCGAGGGTCGTACCTGGTGGACACCTGACAGTGGCGGTGATGAGGTGACACTGGAGATCGAACTGCCGCCCGGCACCTCCACGGACACCCTGCGCTTGTCCATTCCCCAGGTGATGCATGTCTACGAAAACCTCTCGCTGCCGCTGGAGGATGAGCAGGCCATCACAGCCAAGATCAATGAATCCGGCTATTGCAACCTGGACGCCACCTGCTATGACAACTACAGCACACAGCGCAATGCGGTAGCGCGCATGCTGTTCGTCAAGGACGGATACGGCTACCTCTGCACGGGCACGCTGCTCAATGATCGCAACAGTACGGCGACGCCTTATTTCATTACCGCGAATCATTGCATCAGCAGCCAGACCGTGGCGTCCACATTGCAAACCTCGTGGTTCTATCGCTCGCCCAGCTGCGATGCGCGCACGCTTTCTGCGTCCTATCGTGTGCTACGCAACGGCGCGACGCTGCTGTATACGTCGGACAACCCGGACTCTACCCTGTTGCGCTTGAACGACACGCCGCCCGCAGGCGCCGTCTTTGCGGGATGGGACGCCGGCACACGCTCTGCAGGCCAGAGCGTGGTGGGGGTTCACCACCCGCGCGGCGATTTGCAAAAGATCAGCTTTGGTGCGGTACGTGGCCTGAACAACTGCATTCCCGCCGATGCAGGCTCGTACCTGTGCGGTGCTTCATCCAGCGGCTACTACTACAACGTGGGCTGGAGCCAGGGAACGACCGAGCCCGGCAGCAGCGGTTCGGGGCTCTTCTTCGACGGACGTTTGACGGGTACGCTCTCCAATGGCAGTGCCACCTGCTCCACCACCGCAGGCTCCGACAACTACGCACGCTTCGACATCGTGTATCCGGCCCTCAAGCAATGGCTGGAGGCAGGTTCCGCGGGGACGCCCGGAGGCGGTACGGGTGGCTCGCGCACAGCGGTCTACCGTTTTTACAATGTACAAACCGGCGCACATTTCTACACCAACAGCGCTGCAGAGCGTGATTACGTCATCGCCACACTGCCTGCATTCCAGTACGAGAACGTGGCGTTCTATGCTTACCCCGTGCAGCAAGCGGGCTTGAGCGCGGTGTACCGCTTCTACAACACGGGCACCGGCGCGCACTTCTACACGATCAGCACGGCCGAACGCGACTATGTGAATGTCACCCTGCCGGCGTTCCAGTACGAAGGCCCCACCTGGTATGCACAAAGTGCAGCGGGTGGCAGTGCCATGCCCGTCTACCGTTTCTATAACTCCCAGACGGGCGCGCATTTCTACACCGTGAGTGCAGCAGAGCGTGACTTCGTCATCTCAACCCTCCCGGCGTTCATGTACGAAAACGTCGCCTATTACGTCTGGACGTCGCAGTAATCAGCGTCTTTCGGGGTGGGCGTCTGCGAGGCCTCATCCCACCAGCACCAGCCCGGGCGGCAGGCTGTCGCCCAGGCTGCGCTGCTGGTCCTCGGCCTCCATGGCCGTGGGCTGTTCCACCAGCGCGATCCAGCGTGCGGGCGCGTGGGTGGCGCGCATCTTTACCAGCACTTCGGTGCGCAGAGCGTCGGGCAGGTCGCGGGCGCGGTCGCCGGTCATGCGGGCGATCTGCACGGCGGCGAAAAGGGCATGCTCGTTGTGGCGCCAGTCCTCGCGCAGCGTGGCATGCAGAAACTCGGCCGCGGCCTCGGGCGGCATCACGCGGTGGGCGTTGGCTGCCAGCGGCTGGCGCGCGGCCAGGCGGCCGATGGCCCACCAGGTCTGTGCGGACTCATCGGGCCGCAGCAGGCGCTGCAGCATCCACTGGCCCATTTCCTGGCGGTACTGCCAGGGCACGGCCTCCATGGCGGCGAACAGGCGCAGCATGTCGTCGTAGCTGCCCCACGCGGCCTTGCCCTGGCTGCGTTGCACGGTCTTTTGCATGCAGCCGGCCACCGCCTCCAGCACCTGCATCTGCTGCGCCTCGTCCAGACCCGCGGCCACACGGCGCCAGAACACCCACCATTCGGTCCAGTTGGCGGCGTCCTGGCCGTGGCCCAGGCCCTGGGGGTAGAGCTGCCAGACCTGCGCGATGCGCCACGCGTCCAGCTCGGCGCCCACCCCGGGGCGCAAGCACCAGCCTGCCAGGTTGAGCCACGTGCGTTCGTGCTCGGGCGTGCGCCGGCGGCGGCGCGCACGCGCCAGCAATGCATCGAACAGCGCGCGCAGCAAGGCCACGTCCCAGCCGGCGCGGGGGCCCAGGAGTTTTTCCAGCGACTGGCGCAGCTGGCGCACCTCCCTGGGCGCCACGTCCTGTGCCTGGGTGCCAAAGATGCGGTCGATCAGCGCCAGCGCCTGGGGCAGGCGTGAGGCTTTACCCTCCGAGCCTTTTTGGCCGTTGACGCTTTCCGATTCTGCGCTGGCAGCTATCGATTTTGAAGCGCCATCGGTGCCCGCCGCGCCGCGCACGGCAAAGGGCAGCAGCCAGGATTGGTCCGCCTCCTGCGTTGCCACGCAGCGCACCTCCAGCGTGCCCACCTCGGTCATGCAGGCCTGCAGCTGCACCTCCACCTGGGCGGTGGCGCGGCCTTCGGGTGCGGGCAGCGCCGAGGCCAGCGGCGGCAGTTCCGCCCAGCCATCACCCTCCAGCGGCGCAATCTGCCCGGCCTGCGCCTGGCCCTGGCTGCGCGCCACCAGCGCGAAGCGCACGGCCTGGCCCAGCCGCAGCGCGAAGCGCCGGCTCGTCAGGACCAGGCGCACGCCTTCTTCGGTGCCGCGGGGCAGCAGGCAGATGCCCTGCGGCGCAGTGCCCGCCTTGCCCGGCAGTACCAGCCAGTAACTGCGCGCCGAGCCGCCGCCGATGCGTGGGACTATGGTTTTAGGAGCTGCTGGCGCTTGTCCTGACTGGGCTGTGTGCGTATTTGATGATGAATGCTGCGCCAACCCGTACGCCGCGGCACCGCGTGCTACGGCCCAGTCGGGGTGCGGGTTGTGCAGCACGCGGGGCGGTGCGCCGCGCCAGTGCGCAAGCACCTCCGTGAGCCGCTGCACCAGCGCCGGTGCATGGAATACCCCGCCGTTGAGCAGCAGGGTGTCGGGCAAATCGCCCCCGGCGTGCTGCGCCAGGAACTGCGCCAGATGGCGCGTGATGGCTGCGTCGGCGGGGTAGGGCAGGCCCAGCCCGCGCAGCGCACCCTGGCGGCGCGCCGGGCGATCGCCGATCGGCACCTGCGGCAGAAAGCCTTCCACCACGCATTGCAGCACCTGCGCGCGTGTGAGCGCGGCCCTGTGCGTCTGCGCCAGCATGCGGCTGCCCGCGCCCAGCAGCGTGACTGCGGCGCTGTCGGGGGCGCCGTCGGCCAGCAGCAACTCCTTGGCCTGCCGGCAGCGCTGCACCAGTTGGGCGAAGCGCGCGGCGGGCAAACGCGCGGCGGGCAGGTGGCCACCGTCGCCGGCGAACTGCGGCTCCAGCAGGTGCGCCAGCGCCAGATCCATGTTGTCGCCGCCCAGCATCAGGTGCTCTCCCACGGCGATGCGCGTCAGCCGGGGCGTGCCGCCGGCCTGCGTGTCCACGCGGATCAGCGTGAGGTCCGTGGTGCCGCCGCCCACGTCCACCACCAGCACCAGGCGGCAGCCCGCCAATTGCGCGGCCAGTTGTTCGCCTTGCAGCGCCAGCCAGTCGTGGAATGCGGCCTTGGGCTCTTCCAAGAGCTGCAGCGCTGGCAAGCCGGCCAAGCGTGCGGCTTCCAGCGTGAGCGCGCGCGCGCCCTCGTCGAACGAAGCCGGCACGGTGAGCACCAGGTCTTGTGCATGCAGCGGTGCGTCGGGGTGGGCAGCGTCCCATGCCGCGCGCACATGTGCCAGGTACGAAGCGCTGGCCTGCACCGGCGAGATCCGGGCCACGTCCTGCGGTGCACCCCAGGGCAGGATGGGCGCCGTGCGGTCCACGCCAGGGTGGGACAACCAGCTTTTGGCGCTTTCCACCAGCCGCCCTGGCACGGCTGCACCCAGGTCGCGCGCCCAGCGGCCGAGGGTGGCCGGGGTGTCGTCCGTGGCCTCCAGGGGCGGCCACGGCTGTCGCCACGCCTCGCCCAACTCGCCGGGTGCCGCCTGGTAGCGCACCGAGGGCAGCAGCGGCTGCGCCTGCACCTCGCCCGCCGAGAGCCGCTGCGGGATGGGCAGCAGTGCGATGACCGCCGCGCGGCCTTCCAGCGGCGCATAGGCGCAGGCGGTGTGGCTGGTGCCCAGGTCGATGCCGACGGTGTAGCGCTTCACCCGGCTAAGCCCACGAAGACAGCGCGCGTGCGATGCGCGCGTTGAACCGCTGCACCTGGGCGGCGGACAGGCGCTCGGCGCCGTAGAGCGAGAGCATGTCGAAGGCACTGCGTGGCGCGCAGGTGCCCAGCAGCGCTGTCTTGAGCACGCGCCGCACAGGCCGGCGCAGCACCAGCCGGTCCACCCACCAGGGCGACCCCAGCGTGGTGATGGCCAGTGTCCTGCGCAGCCGGTGCAGGCGGGGGCGGATGGGCCCCAGGTCGGTCGCATGGTCGTAAGCCACGCCGGGCGCCCATACGCGGTCGAACCAGCCCTTGAGCACCGCCGGAAAGCCGAACCACCAGGTCGGAAAGACCAGCACCAGCGCCTCAGCCAGCAGCAGCCGGTCGATCTGCGCTTGCACGGCGCCGCCGTCGAAGGCCGTGCCGTAGTAGCTGCGACGCTCCGCCGCCGTGAGCGCGGGCGCGAAGCCCGTGCGGCACAGGTCCTCCACCTGCACCGTGTGCCCTGCGGCGGTGAGGGTGCGGATGGCTTCCTGCGCCAGCGACTGGCACAGGCTGTCCTCCAGCGGATGCGCGATGACGACCAGACAGTGCATGGCGCCGGCGTCAGGCCTGTGTCTGGGCGCGCACGTCGAACTCCACCTTCCAGCGCTCGTGGCCTCCCACGGGCACGGCGCTCAGCTCCAGCGTGCCGATATCGGTCACGCGGGCGTGCAGGGTGACGGGTACGACCTCGCCGGGCGTGCGGCCCTCGGGGGGCAGGTGGGCCTCGATCTCCTGCAGTTCCACCAGCTCTTCGGGTCCCCAGAAGTCCAGCAGCGTGCCCACGGTGTCGCCGCGGCGCACGCTGGAGCCGAAGAAGCGCAGCCGCACCGGCTCGCCCACCACCAGGCCGAACTCCTGGGCATGAAGCGCGACCTCGGTGCCTTCCTCCATGCCGAACGGCGCCAGGCACAGGGCGCTCAGGGGCGGCTCCATGCCGGGAATGGCGGGCATGTTGCTCTCCACGCCCACGTAGTAGCTTTGCGCCGCGCCGCCGCGGATGCGCACGCCGCGCCCCGCCGCAGTGACATGGCCGAAGTACGCCGCGCCGCGTGCCACGGCCAGGTCCAGCTGGGCGCCTTCCAGCAGCCGGGCGGGGGCGGCGCCCTCGGCAGCCAGCCAGCCGTTGATGACGCCGACGATGCGCTCAGCGATCTGGGGGGCCTTCAGCACGCCCCCGTTGAACAGAAGGGCCGTGGGGTGCAGGAAGCTGGCGCCCCCCGCTTGCCTGCCGGCCAGGCCAGGGATCTGTGCCGTGGCATCCAGCTGGCGCGACAGGAAGGCCGCCAGGTGGCGCGTGACGGCCGCGTCCTGCGCGTAGGGCAGGCCCAGTTGCGTGAGCGCGCCGCGCGCGCGGGTCAGCGGCTTGTCGCCCACGGCCACCTGAGGGAAGAACCCATCGACCAGCAGCGCCTGTACTTCGGCGCGCGTCACCTCGGTGCGGATGCTGCCGCCGATCAGCTTGCTACCGCGGCTGGGGACAACCACAGGCACGGATGGCAGCGCCTCGTCGGCCAGCAGCTGCTCCTTGGCTGCGCGGCAGCCATGGGCCAGGGCGCGGGTCTGCCAGGCGTCCAGCGGCTTGCCCTCCTGGGCCAGCTTGCGCGCCACGCCATAGGCCAGCGCCAGGTCCATGTTGTCGCCGCCCAGCAGGATGTGCTCGCCCACCGCCACGCGCTGCAGTTCCAGGGCGCCGTCCTTCTCCAGCACCGCGATCAGCGACAGGTCCGTGGTACCGCCGCCCACGTCCACCACCAGGATGACGTCGCCGCTCGCGACCTGCTTGCGCCATCCGCCGCCGCTGGCCTGGATCCAGCTGTACAGCGCGGCCTGGGGCTCTTCCAGCAGCGTCAGGCGCTCCAGGCCGGCGGCGCGGCAGGCCTCGGCCGTCAACTCGCGCGCGGCCGGGTCGAACGATGCGGGAATGGTGACGGTGATGTCCTGCTGCTCCAGCGGCGCATCGGGGTGGGCCTGGTTCCAGGCCCAGCGCAGGTGCGACAGGTAGCGCGCCGATGCGGCCAGGGGCGACACGCGCGGCACCTCCGGCGGCGCATCGGGCGGCAGGATGGGCGCACGCCGTTCCACGCCCGGGTGGCACAGCCAGCTCTTGGCGCTGGACACCAGGCGGATCGGCGTGGCCGCGCCGCGCGTGCGCGCCAGCTCGCCCACCACGCCGTCCTGGCCTGCGTCGCCACCGGGCAGCGCCGTGTCGGCGGCGCTCAACTCGCTCTCATGCGGCAGGTACAGGAAGGAGGGCAGCAGCGGCCGCGCCTCCACGCTGGCCGGTCCGGTGAGTTGCGGAATATCCAGCACCTGCTGCACGACGGCGTCGCCGTCGCTGGCGTGCCGGTCCACGTACGACAGCGCGCAGTGGGTGGTGCCCAGATCGATGCCGATGCTGTACTGGGCGTTGTTTTTGCCTGAAGCGCTTGCGGGGTAAGCGCTGGCAGCTATGGTTTCAGGAGTGTTGGGCATATCCGTGTTCACAGCTCCACCTCGGCCTGGGCCAGCACGGCGGCGGCCCGCGGGTCGGTGAGCTGCGGCAGGCGCACGGCGGTCGCCTTCCAGCCGCGGTGGGTCAGTTGCCCCGTGAACGGCGCCTGGCCCAGCACATTGCCCGTGAGGCGCACGGCCGTGGCGTCAAAGCCGACCGGCAGGGTGACGTGGCTGCCCTCGCCCTCCGGGCGCACGGCCTCGATGGTGAAATGCTCGCGCAGCACCTTGCGGCAGCCCTCGTGGACCACGCGCGCGGCGGCGCCGATCTCGGCATCGGAGTAGGGCGCCACGTCTTCCTGCAGAAAGTCCACCAGGCGCGCCTCGCGCTGCAGCAGGCCCAGCAGCTGCAGCGCGGCGGTGTCGGTGGCGACGTCGACGCGCTTTTCCACCACTTTCTCGACGGGCACCTCCACGCGGACCTCGACGATCTTCTCCACGATTTTCTCCACGGGCACTTCCACCCGCACTGCCTGGGGAGCCGGCGGCGCCACGTCGGCGGCCAGCGCTTCACCCGCGCGCAGGCGCTGGATGTCGGCGGCCAGGCGGCCGTTGCCCAGGATGGCGAAAAAGCTGCCGATGGCGATGGCCATTCGGCTCAGGAAGGAGGGGGGTGCTGGAGTGTTCATGGGCTGTCGCTGCAAGGGGGCGCCGGGCCGAGGCGGCGCGGCGCACAGGGGCGGGTGCGGCGTTCGAGTGGTCCGGGAGGGGGACGGGGCTCGCCCGCGCGCGGCGCGCGAAGGCGGCGATGTTACCGAAAGGCGGCTATCCCTGGCCCGCGCGGGGTGGCGGGGCGGCACGGCAGCGCGGGGGAATGGGGGACAATGCACGCGCCCTTCCTGGTCCGCTTCGCATGACGATCCATACCGACGACTTTGCCCCCTCTCCCCCTCCGGCGCGCGAGCGCGTGGTGTCGGCCGCGCCGGCCTCCTCGCAGGAGGAAGCGCTGGAGCGTGCGCTGCGCCCCAAGCTGCTGCAGGAGTACGTGGGCCAGGCCAAGGCGCGCGAACAGCTCGAGATCTTCATCGGCGCGGCCAAGAAGCGCGGCGAGGCGCTGGACCATGTGCTGCTGTTCGGCCCGCCGGGCTTAGGGAAGACCACGCTCAGCCACATCATCGCCACCGAACTGGGCGTGAACCTGCGCCAGACCAGCGGCCCCGTGCTGGAAAAGCCCAAGGACCTGGCAGCGCTGCTCACCAACCTGGAACGCAACGACGTTCTCTTCATCGACGAGATCCACCGCCTTTCGCCCGTGGTCGAGGAAATCCTCTACCCCGCGCTGGAGGACTACCAGATCGACATCATGATCGGCGAGGGGCCGGCCGCGCGCAGCATCAAGCTGGACCTGCAGCCCTTCACGCTGGTGGGCGCCACCACGCGCGCGGGCATGCTCACCAACCCGCTGCGCGACCGCTTCGGCATCGTTGCGCGGCTGGAGTTCTACACGCCCGATGAATTGGCGCGCATCGTCATGCGATCGGCCGGCCTGCTGGGCGCGCCCATCGATGCCGAGGGCGGCATGGAAATCGCGCGTCGCTCGCGCGGCACGCCGCGCATCGCCAACCGCCTGCTGCGCCGCGTGCGCGACTATGCAGAGGTGAAGGGTTCGGGCCACATCACCCTGGACATTTCCAACCGCGCGCTGACCATGCTGGACGTGGATCCGCAGGGCTTCGACGTGATGGACCGCAAGCTGCTGGAGGCCGTGGTGCACCGCTTTGACGGCGGCCCCGTGGGACTGGACAACATTGCCGCCAGCATCGGCGAGGAGAGCGGCACCATCGAGGACGTCATCGAGCCCTACCTGATTCAGCAGGGCTATCTGCAGCGCACACCGCGCGGGCGCGTGGCCACGCTGGCCGCCTACCGCCACCTGGGCGTGGCGCCGCCGCGCGCGGCGGGCGGGCTGTTCGAGTCCGCCTGATCGCTCAGGCCGCGTGGGGGGTGAGCGGCTGCGTCCGCGCGTCGGCTTGGTGCGCTGCGCCGCGGGTCAGCGCTGTGACCATCCCACTCACGATGAGCACCTGGGCCGCATAGTAGGTGGCCAGCACCCACAGCTGCGACAAGGGCAGCGGCTGCACGAAGCGGTTGGTGGCCAGCAGCGAATCGCTGAGCATGAAGCAGCACGCGCCCAGCGCCACCGCAAGCGACGAGCGCTCGCGCAGCGCCGCGTGGCGCCCCCAGGCCTGCGCCGCCATCAGCGCGATCACCACCACATACACGGCCACCGGCACCCGCAGCGCGGCCGGCAATCCGCCGTGCCAGAGGAAGGCGTACATGCAGATGCCCAGCGCCAGCGTACCCCCGAGTGCCCCGCGGTGGCCGAACCAACCCGCGCCCTGCTTGAACAGCGCGATGTAGCACAGGTGCGCCAGCAGGAAACTCACCAGCCCGGGAATGAACAGGTGCTCTGACAGCATCAGGAACACGTCGCCCGCCAGCGAACCCAGCAGCGCGCCCAGCAGCAGCCAGCATGACCGGTTCAAGCCAAAACGGCCTGTAGCGCTCATTGGATAAGCGTGATTAGCTACATAAACAATAGCAATCGCCATGGTCAGCGGCTTGAACAGCAGGTGCCACGCCGTGAACCCCAGCGCGCTGGTCGCCGTGGCCAGCGCCCCGGCTTCGATCATCAGCGCCAACCCCATGCCAATGCGCCCCTGCATGGCCGCGCCCAGCGCCCACTGGCAGGCCAGCAGCGTAGCGAACCACACGGCGTTGGTCGCCAGCGGTGCGCCGTCGGCCTGCCACAGGAATGCCGCCACGCCCGCCAGCAGCAGCACGAACTGCACGCCGGCAAACCAGCGCAGCGGCGCGGACAGGGGCGGGTCGAACAGGGGCATGTCGTGGAGGTTGAAGGCCGGCTTGGGAAAGCGCTGCGCCACATCGGTGGGGCGCCAACCGGGGGCTTTCAGCCACACGCGCAGCTTGTCCGCCCAGCGGCGGGCGTGCCAGCTGTCGTGCAGCAGGCCCGCATACACCTGGGCGTTGGCCCAGAGCGGGTCCCAGCTGTTGAGCAGGACGCGCGTGCCGTACACGCATTTCTCCCGCGGGTCCTCGTCCTTGAAGGTACCGAACAGCCGGTCCCACACGATCAGGATGCCGCCGTAGTTTTTGTCGAGGTAGCTGTCGTTCACGGCGTGGTGCACGCGGTGGTTGCTGGGGCTGCAGAACCAGCGGTCGAACCAGCCCAGCCGCCCCACCTGCTCGGTATGCACCCAGAACTGGTACAGCAGGTCGACCAGCCCCACCACCACGAACACCAGCGGCGGCACGCCCGCCAGCGCCATCGGCAGGTAGAACACCCAGCCCAGGACCGCGCCGGAACTGGTCTGGCGCAGCGCGGTGGACAGGTTGTAGTCCTGGCTCTGGTGGTGCACCGCATGCGCGGCCCACAGCACGGCCACTTCGTGCCCCATGCGGTGCAGCCAGTAGTAGCAGAAGTCGTAGAACACCAGCGCGATGAGCCAGCCGTACCAGGTGGTCCAGAACGCCTCGCTGCGCCACAGCGCCAGGTGTTCATAGGCCAGCGTGTACAGCCCCACGCGCAGCAGCACGGTGAACACCGCGCTGGTCTGGCTGAGCATGCCCAGGCTGACGCTGCTCACCGCATCGGCCAGCCGCAGCGCGGGCCGCCCGCGCCAACGGCCGATGGCCCATTCCAGCGCCATGAGGGCGAGGAACACCGGGGTGACGAGGACGATGATCTGGCTGCCGGACATGGGAACGATTGTGGGCTGCAGCCAAGCCCGCCGCGAGGAGGGCAACCCTTAAGCGCCTGCGCCTGAAAATCGGGTAGGTGGGCCTGGCTGCGCTGAAGGGGGGCGCGCGCTTCGATGCCGCCGCAAGGCGACCCGCGTCGCCGTCATCGCTGTCCGTCCCGGCCGCCGGGGCCCGCGTCCGCTCAGAACCGCTCCCACGGCTGCAGGTAGCGCCACTGCCCCTGGGGCACCTTGGCCAGGGGCACGCGGCCGATGCGGATGCGCTTGATGGCCCGCACGGACAGGCCCACGGCTTCGCACATGGCCGGGATCTGGCCGGGGCGGATGCCCTTGAGCGCGAAGCGCAAGCGTGTCTCGCTTTGCCAGCTGACCTTGATGGGCGGCAGCGGTCGGCCATTGAAGCTCAGGCCGTGGCAGAGCTTTTGCAGTCCGCCGTCCGTGATCTGGCCTGCCACCTCCACGATGCATTCCTGTTCCAGCGTTTCGATGTCTTCCTGCAGCTTGCGGGCCACGCGCCGGTCCTGCGTGTAGACCACCAGGCCGCTGGCCTCGGTGGGCAGCGGCGTGAAGCATTCGAGCTGTTTGAAATGGCGCAGCAGCACGCGCGTGCCGGCGGCGTCTTCGGGCAGGTGCGACTGCGCGTTGAGCAGCGCGACGGCTTGCGGCGCGCCCTGGCTGCGGCTGCCGTGCGCGCCCGGTGCGCGGTGCGTCGCGCCAGTGACCAGACCCAGCCCCGCCTCGTAGCCCGGCGGCTTGTGCAGCAGCAGGGTGACGGGCGTGAGCTCCATCGGGTTGGCGTCCGGCGCCAGCACCACGCTTTGTGCGGGCGCCACGCGCGCGCCGGGCAGCTCGACCACCTGGCCGTCCACCGACACCCATCCGCCCTCGATGTACTGCTCTGCCGTGGTGCGCGAGCACTGGAACTGCTGCGCCACGCGCTTGGACAGGCGCACCGCGTCCGTTGGATGGCTGGACTCAGTCATTGCCGGGCTCCAGCATGCGGATGCGCTCCACATGCGCGAGCAGCGAGCGCTGCGCGATGGGCCACATGCGCGCCGGCACGTCGTCGTAGGCCAGGCGCACCCAGTCGTCCATGCTGCCTTCGGGCTGGGCCTGCATGGCGGCCAGCACCTTGGCCTCGCGCGCCAGGCGGTGGGCCTTCAGGCGCGCGATGGCGGTGCGCGCCCCATCTTCCGGGCCTCCCAGCACGTAGCCGTGCGCGGGCAGGATGAAGTCGGCGCCGTGTTCGGCGCACAGCGCGTCCAGCCGGTCCAGCGAATCCAGGTAGTCCGCCATGTTGCCGTCGGGCGGGTCGATGACCGTGGTGCTGCCGTTCAGGATGTGGTCGCCCGAGAACAGCAGCCCGTCCTCGCGCAGCAGCAGGCACAGATGGTTGGCCGCATGGCCGGGCGTGTGGATGACCTGCAGGGTATGGGTGATTTCGCCGTCCGGCCCTTGTCCAGCAAGCGTGAGCAGCTCATTATCTTGTAGCGAGCGATCGGGCGTGAATTGGCTGGCCGCACGTGCCGTGGGTGCCGAGGGCAGGCCCAGGATGGGCGGCGCGGCGCGCCCGGCGCGCACGCACATCGCCTGCAGCGGCGCGGCGCCGGGGGAATGGTCGGCGTGCGAATGGGTGCACACGATCATGCGGATGTCCCCCCCCGCGGCGCGCCAGAGCTTGTCCAGGTGCTCGGTGTCGGCCGGACCGGGGTCGATGGCGATGTAGCCCGTGGCCGGGTCGCCCACCAGGTAGCTGTTGGTGCCGGGGCCGGTCATCACGCCGGGGTTGGGGGCGGTGAGGCGCTGCACGTTCTTCAGCAGCGGCACGGGCGTCTCGCTCTGCCAGTCCAGCGCATGCTCGCCGCGGCCCGTGGGCGTGACCAGCGCCAGCTCGCCGAAGGGCGCCTCATCCTCCATGAAGCGCGCCTCCTTGCCGCCCAGCAGGCCCGAGCGCGGGCTGCTGACCCACAGAGGCTGCTCGTGCGCGACGGCGGCGAGCACGGCGTCCACGTCCGCAAACTGCGCCAGGCGCTGCAGCGTGCGGATGGTGGGGAAGATCATGAAGAACTGCCCCGCCTCGTGGCGCGCCAGCGCGTCAGCCGGGCTCACCCACACGGGCTCGAACTGCTCGGACTCGTCGGCCACGGGCTCCTGCCCCTCGGGCATGCGCGCGACGAGAAAGGGCACGGCGAAGCGCTTCGGTAAATTGCGGTCGGCCGTCCAGTGGGCCAGCCAGTACACGCGGTCGGCCGCCAGGCGCAGGCCGCGCGCGGCGCATTGCGCGGCGAACGTGGTGCCGGCCGGTGCTTGGCGTGCGATGGCGGCGATGTCGTCGGCCCCGGCCCAGCGGCCGTCGCCGTGGCGCGCCAGCAGCACGCCCAGCTCCTCGAAGCTTTCGCGGATGGCGGCCAGCGCGTCGGTCAGGCGCGCGGCGGTCTGCGCCGGGCGGTGGTCGGCCAGGGCGTGGGTGGCGGGGTCGGCGTCCTGCGTCTCGATGCCGCCGCCGGGGAACACGTAGGCGCCGGGCACGAAGCTGGCCTTGTCCGAGCGGCGCGTCATCAGCACCTGCAGCGTGCTGCCGCCGCCGGGCCGAGGCGCATCGCGCAGCAGCAGCACGGTGGCTGCATGAAGGGGGGTGACCGGCTCGCGGTGGGGGTGTAGTTGTTGGCTCAGGCGTGGCATCGGCGCATTATCGGCAGGCGCACGCCGCCCGCCATCAGCCCTGCAGCGGGCGCAGCTGGGACAGGCGCTCCAGCACCGGGCCGATCAGCGGCTTGGCGCGCGGGATGCCCACGCTCCAGAGCATCTCCAGCAGCTCGATCAGCGCGGCGCCGTCGGCGCTGCGCTGCACGAGATGGGTGGCGGTGGCAACGTCTTCGGCGTGCAGCCGGTCAAGTACGTCAACGGTCAGAGTCATGGTGGCCTCGCTCTCTCTTTTCTGGGGGCGATCAAAGGGACAACCTGCCCATGCCGGCCGAACCGCACCCGCGGCGGACGTGTTCAATCCGTGGGACGCAGCTGCAGCAGCCGCTGGAGCACGGGCTCCAGCAACTGCGGCGCGCGCGGAATGCCACAGTTCCACAGCATCTCCAGCAGTTCGATGAGCGCCACGGCGTCGGCGCTGTCTTGCACCAGTTCCGTCGCGGCATTCGGGTCGGCGGCATGCAGCCGGTCGAGTACATCCATCGTCAGGGTCATCGCACCTCCGTTGTCGTTATCGTGGCCCGCCGCGGCCGGCAGGGCGGCACGGCGGGAACCCCGGATGCTCCCCATGCAGCCCAGGGGCGGGCTGATCGAAATCAATAGCCGAGCAAAAAACTCGGATGTCAGCCGTGCGGGGTTTCCCCGTGGTTGCACCCAGGCGACGCGCGCATGCGGCGGATAATCGCGCCATGCACATCCGCTTCACCAAGATGCAGGGCGCGGGCAACGACTTCGTGGTACTCGACGAGACGCAGGGACGCCTGGGGCTCACGCCCGCGCAGTACCGCTTTCTGGCCGACCGCCACTTCGGCGTGGGCGCCGACCAGATCCTCACCGTGCGCCCCTCGCCCGGCGCGGGCATCGACTTCGAATACGTGATCCACAACGCCGACGGCGGCCAGGTGGAGCAGTGCGGCAACGGCGCGCGCTGTTTCGCGCGCTATGTGCGCGACAAGGGCCTCACCGCGCAGGACACGATCCGCGTGCAGACCATGGCCGGCGTGATCGCCCCGCACCTGACCGCCGACGGCCGTGTGACGGTGGACATGGGCCGCCCCGAGCTGGAGCCGGCGCGCGTGCCGTTCGACACCACGGGTCTCGCGCCCGTGTCGCAAGGTTCAGGCCAAAAATGGCCTCTGGCGCTTGATGGACAAGCGTCAGCAGCTACGTTATTAGTAGCAGTGGTGTCCATGGGCAACCCGCACGCCGTCCAGTTGGTCGACGATGTGGACACTGCCCCCGTGGCGCAGACCGGTCCCTTGATCGAAAGC
The DNA here is from genome assembly GCF_056730635.1 of Diaphorobacter sp. B2A2W2. Lineage (NCBI taxonomy): Bacteria > Pseudomonadati > Pseudomonadota > Betaproteobacteria > Burkholderiales > Comamonadaceae > Diaphorobacter > Diaphorobacter sp. B2A2W2. The sequence continues at coordinate 143,108 of NZ_JBWZOR010000007.1, read as the reverse complement.
CACCCGCGCTTTCCCCAGCGCGTGAACGCGGGCTACCTGCAGATCGTGAGCCGTGGTGAAGTGCGCCTGCGCGTGTACGAGCGCGGCGCGGGCGAGACGCTGGCCTGCGGCACGGGCGCCTGCGCCGCCGTGGTGGCCGGCATCCGCCTGGGGCTGCTGGATGCGCGCGTGCAGGTGCACACGCGGGGCGGCCTGCTCACCATCGACTGGGCCGGCGGCTTGCAAGACCCCGTATTCATGACCGGCCCCGCTACCACCGTCTTCGAAGGCGAGATCGACATTCCGGACGCTTTATGACCTCTTCCTCTCCCGTATCCCCCATCACCGAAGACGACATCGCGCACTTCCTGGCGAACACGCCGGGCTTCTTCGAGCGCCATGCCGAGTTGCTGGCGAGTGTCACCATCGCCAGCCCCCACGGCCAGCGCGCCGTGAGCCTGCACGAGCGCCAGGCCGAAATGCTGCGCGAGAAGATCAAGGGCCTGGAACACCGCGTGATGGAGATGGTGCGCCACGGCACCGAGAACGCCGCCATCACCCAGAAGATCCACCAGTGGACGCGCGAGGTAGCCGCGGTGCGCGATGCGGCCCGCCTGCCGCGCGCCGTGGAGAACGGCCTGCGCACGCTGTTCGACGTGCCACAGGTCGCGCTGCGGGTGTGGAACGTCGCGCCCGAGCACGCGGGCCTCGTCGCCACCCAGCCGGTGAGCGAGGACCTGCGCCTGTTCGCCTCGTCGCTGACCATGCCGTTCTGCGGGCCCAACCTGGGTTTCGAGGCCACGGCCTGGCTGCCCCAGGCGGGCGAGGTGCAGTCGCTGGCGCTGCTGCCGCTGCGCGAAGGCGCGATCGACAGCGCCGACCAGCCGGCCTTCGGCCTGATCGTGCTGGGCTCGCACGACCCGCACCGCTTCGAGGCCACCATGGGCACCGAATTCCTCTCGCGCATGGCCGAGCTGGCCAGCTCGGCACTGTCGCGCATGCGATGAAAAAGTGAGCGGCTTGCGCTGAATATATAAGGGTTTGCGTAGGTTTTTTGCCTGAGAACACCACGCATCAAGCGCAAGAAGCTCCTTATTCAGTAGCAAATGAACGATACGCCAGTTGCCCTGCACCTGCCGCCTGAGGCGTTGCAGTACCTGGAGCATGTGCGCGTGGAAAAGCGCCTGGCCGCGCGCACCCTCACGCTCTACACACTGGACCTGCAGCGCCTGGCCGCCATGGCCGCGGGCGTGGATCTGCCGCTGCTGCGCCTGACCAGCGCGCACATCCGCCGCTTCGTCGCGCAGATGCATGCCGGCGGGCGCAGCGGGCGCGGCATCGCGCTCATCCTCTCGGGCTGGCGGGGTTTTTACACCTGGGCTGCGCGCCAGGGGCTGGTGCCGCACAACCCCGTGCAGGACGTGCGCGCGCCCAAGGCGCCCAAGCCCCTGCCCAAGGCCCTGCCCGTGGACGAAGCGGTGCGCCTGGCCGAGCACCAAGAGACGGGCGCCGACCCCTGGCTGGAGGCGCGCGACGCGGCCATCGTCGAGCTGCTCTACGGCTGCGGCCTGCGCGTGGGCGAACTGGTGGGCCTGGACGTGGCGCCCAGCCCCGCCGCGCACCAGCAGGGGCGCGGCTGGTTGGACCTGCAAGCGGGCGAGGCGCATGTCTTCGGCAAGGGCTCCAAGCGCCGCAGCGTGCCCGTGGGCCGTGCCGCCACCGCGGCCCTGCAGGCCTGGCTGGCGCAGCGCGCGCTGCCGTTTGGTGCCGCGGGCGCGGCGCGGCTGGAGCCGGCGCTGTTCATCGGCCGGCGCGGCGCGCGGCTGACGGCGCAGTCCGTCTGGTCGCGCCTGCGCCAGCGCAGCCAGGTGGCGGGCCTGACCACGCCCGTGCACCCGCACATGCTGCGCCACTCGTTCGCCAGCCACCTGCTGCAGTCCAGCGGCGACCTGCGCGCCGTGCAGGAGCTGCTGGGCCACGCCAACATCACCACCACCCAGGTCTACACGCGGCTGGATTTCCAGCACCTGGCGCGGGTGTACGACGCGGCGCACCCGCGCGCGCGGCGCAAGCCCTAGGTGGGGGGCGGCGGGCGGGAGCGTGCCGCACGCTCTGCGTCCGGCCGGGTGCGACAAAAGCGCTCACCCGCGCGCGCACAATCCGGGGATGAAAACCATTCGACTGAAACCCGGCAAGGAGCGTTCGCTGCAGCGCCGCCATCCCTGGATTTTTGAAGGTGCCATCGCCAAGGGCGGCGGCGACAGCGGCGAGACGGTGCGGGTGGAGTCGGCGGAGGGCCAGTTTCTTGCCTGGGCGGCGTTCAGCCCCCAGTCGCGCATCCGTGCCCGGGTGTGGAGCTTTGACGAGAAGCAGCGCATCGACGCTTCTTTTTTTATAGCTGCTTGCGCCCGATCCATAAGCGCTAGAGACCGTTTTCCTATTGAAAGCAATGGCGTGCGGCTGGTCCATGGCGAATCCGATGGGCTGCCAGGGCTGATCGTGGACCGCTACGAGGACACGCTGGTGGCCCAGTTCACCAGCGCGGGCACGGAGCGTTGGAAGGCCGTCATCGCCGATGCGCTGCTTCAGGCGACAGGCCTGTCGCGCCTGTACGAGCGCTCCGACGCCAGCGTGCGCCAGTTGGAAGGCCTGGCGCCCGCCACCGGCTGGCTGCGCGGGCAGGGGCCGCAAGAGCTGACGATCCGCGAGCATGGCTGGCGGCTCACGCTCGACATTGCCGAAGGGCACAAGACGGGCTTCTACCTGGACCAGCGCGACAGCCGGCACCATTTCTTTGGCACGGTGCAGCGCCTGGGCCTGCAGCGTGTACTCAACTGCTATTGCTATACGGGCGGCTTCACGGTGGCGGCGCTGGCCGGCGGCGCGGGGCAGGTCACGTCCATCGATTCTTCCGGTCCCGCGCTGGAGCGTGCGCGGGCGCACGTGCAATTGAACGGGTTCGACGCGGCGCGGGCCGAATTTCTGGATGCCGACGTGAATGGATCCCTGCGCCGCTTCCTGGCCGAAGGGCGGCGCTTTGACGCCATCGTGCTCGACCCGCCGAAGTTCGCCCCCACGGCGGCGCATGCCGAGCGTGCGGCGCGCGCGTACAAGGACATCAACCGCCTCGCGCTGCAACTGCTGGAGCCGGGCGGCGTGCTGTATACCTTTTCCTGCTCGGGCGGCATCAGCGCCGACCTGTTTCATAAGATCGTGGCCTCGGCGGGTGCGGATGCGGGCGTGGACGGCTACGTGCTGGGGCGCCTGGCCGGCGCGCCCGACCACCCGATGACGCTGGAGTTCCCCGAGGGCGAGTACCTCAAGGGTCTGGCCATCATGCGCAAGCCGGCATGACGCTGCGGGCGCGAAGGTCTTGACAGGCTCTGTACACTGAAATTCGATTCCCATGCGGCGGTCGTCCAGGCCGCCGTTTTGCGTTTGCACTCCACGGAAAGCGACCCATGGCCCTGATTCCCGTCACCATCCTCACCGGCTTCCTCGGCTCCGGCAAGACCACGCTGCTCAAGCGCGTGCTGTCCGAAATGCACGGCCAGAAGATCGCCGTGATCGAAAACGAGTTCGGCGAGGAAAACATCGACACCGACATCCTCAAGACCGAATCCAAAGAGCAGATTCTGCAGATGAGCAACGGCTGCATCTGCTGCACCATCCGCGAGGATCTGCGCGAAACCCTGCAGCTGTTGGCCGCCAAGCGCCGCAAGGGGCTGGTGGCGTTCGACCGCGTGGTGATCGAGACCACGGGGCTTGCCGACCCCGGCCCCGTGGCGCAGACTTTCTTCATGGACGATGAGATCGCCGAAACCTATCTCATCGATTCCATCATTACTTTGGTGGACGCCAAGCACGCCCAGCAGCAGCTGGACGACCGCCAGGAGGCACGCCGACAGGTGGGCTTTGCCGACCAGATCTTCCTGTCCAAGACCGACCTGGTGAGCGAGGAGGAGAAGAACGACCTGATCCACCGCCTCAAGCACATGAACCCGCGCGCGCCCATCCGCGCGGTGCATTTTGGCGATGTGCCGCTGGCCGAGGTGCTGGACCTGCGTGGCTTCAATCTCAATGCCAAGCTGGACATCGACCCGGACTTCCTGAAGGAAGAAGACGCGCACGACCACAGCCATTGCGACCATGACCACGGGCACTGCGAACACGAGCACGACCATGGTCATGGCCATGCGCACGGCGAGCACGGCGGCCACGACCATGGCCATGAGCACAAGCATGACGAGCACTGCAAGCACCCGCATCACCACCACCATGACGACGACGTCAAGAGCTTCGTCTACCGCGCCGACCGTGCCTTCGATCCGGCCAAGCTGGAGGACTTCCTGGGCGCCATCGTCAATATCTACGGCCCGCGCATGCTGCGCTACAAGGGCGTGCTGAATATGAAAGGCACCGATCGCAAGGTGATCTTCCAGGGCGTGCACCAGCTCATGGGCAGCGACCTGGGTCCCCAGTGGGCCGAAGGCGAGGCGCGCCAGAGCAAGATGGTGTTCATCGGCATCGACCTGCCGCAGGACATCCTGCAACAGGGGCTGGAGCAGTGCCTGGTGTGAGACCCGTGGTGGCTGGCGGTAAAGTGCACTACGCCTGTGTGGTATCCACAACGTTTTGCGCTCGGCCAGCGCAGGTCTATACAATCGCGCCCCGGCAAAAACGCCCCCTGGGGCGCGTGCCATTCGCACCGTGCTGCACGAGGGGCCCTGGGCCCCGCACGCAGGCGGAAAAAGCCCGAACTGCGAGGAGACAGGAAGTGAAAGCCCAGTCCAGCAAAGCCCAGGCTGCGGCCCAGGCCAAGCGCGCGGGCGACGAACCCGCGCCGGTAACCGCGCGGCGCCTCCGGCCTTCTCCTTCCGGTTCCGGGCAATTGACCGTACCATCCAAGGCCACCGCGGCGGCGCCCGGCGCCCCCGAAGCCAGCTTTACCCAAACTATGCCTACGACCCTGCAAACCCCTGTGGCGGCCGCCAAGAAAGATCCCAAGCTGGCCAACAACTGGAAGACCAAGTCTGCCGAAGACCTGACGGATGCCGAAGTGCTGGCCATGCCCGAGAGCGAGTACATGAATGAGAAGCAGCTGGCGTTCTTCCGCCACAAGCTGGCTCAGCTCAAGCAGGACATGCACAACAACGCGGGCGAAACCACCGAGCACCTGCGCGAGGACACCGTGGTGGTCCCTGATCCGGCCGACCGCGCGACGATCGAGGAAGAGCACGCGCTGGAACTGCGCACGCGCGACCGCGAGCGCAAGCTGCTCAAGAAGATCGAGCAGTCCATCGCGCGCATCGACGCCGGCGACTACGGTTATTGCGACGAGACGGGCGAGCCCATCGGCGTAGGCCGCCTGCTGGCGCGCCCCACGGCCACGCTGTCGCTGGAGGCGCAGCAGCGCCGCGAACTCAAGCAGAAAATGTTTGGCGACTGATCCAGCGGTCGATTGCCGCGAGACGCCCGCACTGCGCACGCCCATTTGCATCTATGAGCAAGGAAGACACCACCACATCCGGCGGCCTGCTGTCCAAGATGGTGCGGTTCGTGCGCAATCCCACCGTCAACTGGTCCGATCTCGATGCGGTCGAGGCGGACCGCGAGAGCCAGTACAGCAAGCAGATGCTCAAGGAGATGATCGAGCGCAAGCGGCGCAACGATTTCGTGCGCCGCCGCGAGTTCGATCAGCTACGCAAGCTGCGCCAGCGCGAGGCCCTGCACGGCCAGCGCCCTGAAGACATCACTGCGCGCACGTCGTTCTTCCAGACCAGCATGACCTCGCCCGATGAGCGGGCCGTCACGCTCAAGAAGATCGACGAGATCGAGGCGCAGATGTCGCAGCAATGGTGGAAGGGCAAAGGGTCGGGAGAAACCCCAGCCCCAACCCCTGCGGCGCCCGCGCCTGACGGTGCGGCGCTGCCCGCAGCGTCCGCAGCCCCCGCGCCGCGACCCGCACCTGTGGCTGCCGCGGCTTTTGCCGCTGCACCCATCGCAGGACAACCGTCGCCTGCGGCCGCGGCCATGGCGGCGGCGCTGGCCTCCAGCGGGCTGGCCGGCGACCCCGCGCGCGCCTTTGCGCCGACGGCGCCGCTGAGCCTGCCGCCGACGCTCGACAAGGCGCCCGCCGTCGAGCCGATGTTCCACGACGCGAGCCCGGTGGTCGTACCCCCGCCGCTCGCGGAGGACGCGCCGCAACCCGCGCCGTCCCAACCGGAGAAGTTCGTGCACGAACCCGACCTGGAAGAGGCCGCGATCCGCTTTGCCAATGGCGACTATGCCGGCGCGGAATCGGGCCTGAAGGAAGTGCTGGTCCAACACCAGCACAGTGACCCCCAGCAGCAGCATGACATCTGGATGACCCTGTTTGACCTGTACCGGGCCACGGGCCAGCAGGAGCCTTTCGACGCGCTGGCCATTGACTATGCCGCTCGTTTCGGTCGCTCGGCGCCGCTGTGGTTCTCGTTGCCCGAACAGCTGGGTTTGAAGGCCATGACGCCTGACGTGGGTGCACCCGCCATCCCGCAGAGGGAACTGAGCTGGAGTGCGCAATCCACCCTCACGCAGCAATCGATTGCGGCGCTGCAGGCCTCGCTGGCGCGTTCCGCGCCGCCCTGGACCCTGAACTGGACGCGGATGACCGCGATCGATCTGCCGGCGGTCACCGCGCTGGCCGAGCTGTTCGAGGCCTGCGCGGAGCGGGATGTGCAGATCCACTTCGTCGGCACCGCCGCGCTGCAGGGGGTCCTGCAGGCTCACACCCAGTCGGGGGACCGCGGCGCCGATCCACAGTGGTGGCGGCTGCGCATGGCGGCGCTGCGGCTCATGGGGCTGCCCGATGAGTTCGAACTCGTCGCGCTGGACTACTGCGTCACCTACGAGGTCTCGCCGCCATCGTGGGTGCCTCCGCGCTGCGGCTACAGCGGCGACGACGGTGCGCAGCCACCGGCCACGCCAGAGGCGGCCGACAGCGCGCTGTACGCGTCGGGGTTCGCGCTGTCGCAGCCGGGCGGCGTGGATGAGGGGCCTGCCGCCACGCTCGAAGGCCACATCGAGGGGGATGCGGCCTCCGTCCTGGAGCCGCTGGAGCCTCTCGTGCGCCCCGGCGTGCCGCTGAACGTGGCCTGCGACCGGCTGATCCGCATCGATTTCGCTGCCGTGGGCTCGGTGCTGAACTGGGCGGCCACCCAGCAGGCGCAAGGGCATGTGGTGCAGTTCACCAACCTGCACCGGTTGGTCGCCGTGTTCTTCAACGTGATAGGCGTGAACGAGCACGCCTGGGTGGTGCCCCGCAAGAACTGAGGCCGCACCGGCTATTTGCCACTCCGGGGCCGTTGCCGAGAAGGTGCTCTGCCGTGCTTGCAAGGCGGCGTGGCGCCCCCATATGCACGAGCTATGGAACAGTACCACGGCACCACCATCCTCAGCGTCCGACGCCAGACGGCAGACGGCATCCAGGTCGCCCTTGGCGGCGACGGACAGGTCACCCTGGGCAACATCGTTGTCAAGGGCACGGCGCGCAAGGTGCGCAAGCTCTACCAGGGGCGGGTCCTGGCAGGCTTTGCCGGCGCCACGGCCGATGCGTTCACGCTGTTTGAGCGTTTCGAGGCCAAGCTGGAAAAGCACCAGGGCCAACTGACGCGCGCGGCCATCGAACTCACCAAGGATTGGCGTACCGACCGCGTGCTGCGCCGCCTGGAGGCCATGCTGGCCGTGGCGGACCATTCCGCGTCCCTCATCATCACCGGCAACGGCGACGTGCTGGAGCCCGAGCAGGGCATCATCGCCATCGGCTCGGGCGGCGCCTACGCCCACTCGGCCGCCAAGGCGCTCTTGAGCAACACCGACCTGCCCGCGGCCGAGATCGTCAAGAAGTCGCTGGAGATCGCGGGCGAGCTGTGCATCTACACCAACATGCACCACACCATCGAGACGTTGTAGGCGTTGTGTGGTTTGCTATATTTTTTGCAGCTTTTTGCGCTTGTCTATCAAGCGCTAGCGGCTCATTTGACTCATAAAGACAGGCAGGCTGCAGCATGTCCTCCATGACTCCCCAGGAAATCGTTTCCGAACTCGACCGTCACATCGTCGGCCAGAACGGCGCCAAGCGCGCCGTGGCCATTGCACTGCGCAACCGCTGGCGCCGCCAGCAGGTGGACGCCAGCCTGCGGCACGAGATCACGCCCAAGAACATCCTCATGATCGGCCCCACGGGCGTGGGCAAGACCGAGATCGCGCGGCGCCTGGCGCGCCTGGCGGACGCGCCGTTCATCAAGGTCGAGGCCACCAAGTTCACCGAGGTGGGCTACGTGGGCAAGGACGTGGATTCCATCGTCCGCGATCTGGTGGAAGTGGCCGTGAAACAGACGCGCGAAGCCGACATGAAGAAGGTGCGCGTGCGTGCCGAAGACGCCGCCGAGGACCGCATCCTGGACGTGCTCATTCCTCCGGCGCGCGGTGCCAGCGTCGATACCGCTCGCACCGGCGAGCTCGCGGGTGACAGCACGGCCCGCCAGGTGTTCCGCAAGAAGCTGCGCGAGGGCCAGCTGGATGACAAGGAGATCGAAATCGACCTGGCCGATGCGCGGCCGCAGTTCGAAATCATGAGCCCGGCCGGCATGGAGGAGATGACCGAGCAGTTGCGTGGCATGTTCAGCCAGATGGGCCAGGAGCGGCGTCGCGCCCGCAAGCTCAAGATCGCCGAGGCCATGAAGCTGCTGGTCGAGGAAGAGGCCGCCAAGCTGGTCAATGAGGAAGAGGTCAAGACGCGGGCGCTGGCCAACGCCGAGCAGAACGGTATTGTTTTCATCGACGAGATCGACAAGGTCGCGTCGCGCCAGGAGGCCGGCGGCGCCGACGTCTCGCGCCAGGGCGTGCAGCGCGACCTGCTGCCGCTGGTGGAGGGCACCACGGTGTCCACCAAGTACGGCATGGTCAAGACCGACCACATCCTGTTCATCGCCTCGGGGGCGTTCCACCTGGCCAAGCCGAGCGACCTGATCCCCGAGCTGCAGGGGCGCTTCCCCATTCGCGTGGAACTCACCTCCCTGTCGGTACAGGACTTCGAAGCCATCCTCACGCAGACCCATGCGTCGCTGGTCAAGCAGTACCAGGCGCTGCTGGAGACGGAAGGCGTCACCTTGGATTTCACGCCCGAGGGCATCACCCGCCTGGCCCACATTGCCTTCGAGGTGAACGAGCGCACCGAAAACATCGGCGCGCGCCGCCTGTCCACGGTGATGGAGCGGCTGCTGGACGAGGTGAGTTATGACGCCACGCGCCTGTCGGGGCAGACCGTGGTGGTGGATGCCGGCTACGTGAATGCGCGGCTGCAGTCGCTGAGCCAGGACGAAGACTTGTCCCGATACATCCTGTGATGCCTGGTTGCGCGGGGCGTCAAGCCTTCATAAACCACTTGCATACCTGCAGCTAAGTGCTTAATCAATAAGGACATTTGCCCGATTTTCACCTTGGAAATCGGCGCTAAGTCCTTGATTTCATTGCAAAATTTTGTTGCGGCGCCTCTTGCCTGGTGTTCTTTTCCTGCTACAGTGCAAAAAAGTGCAATTAAGTGGTGAAAAGTGCCCTTTGCACCCTCTCTCGGGGTGGAAAGCGGCAGTAGCGGGCAAGGGGTTCCATCGGTGTTTCAAGGGGCGTCATCGCTGAGTCTGGATGCAAAGGGGCGGCTGTCCGTGCCGACCCGGCATCGTGACGCCCTCACGGCGCAGGCGGGCGGCCAGCTCACCCTCACCAAGCACCCCGATGGCTGCCTGATGGTCTTCCCCCGTCCCGAGTGGGAGAAGTTCCGCGAGCGCATTGCCCAGCTGCCCATGTCCGCGCAATGGTGGAAGCGCATCTTCCTCGGCAACGCGATGGACGTGGAGATGGACGGCACCGGCCGGGTGCTGGTCTCGCCCGAATTGCGCGAGGCGGCCGGCCTGTCCAAGGACGCCATCCTGCTGGGCATGGGCAACCACTTCGAGCTGTGGGACAAGGCCACCTACGAGGCCAAGGAAGCCGCGGCCATGCAGGCCGAGATGCCCGATGTCTTCAAGGATTTCTCTTTCTAGGGGCCGCGTGTGAACCAGCCCCTGCAACACACCACGGTCCTGCTCGACGAGGCGGTGCACGCCTTGCTGGGCGATGGCGATGCGCCTGCGGGCACCTTCGTGGACGGCACCTTTGGCAGGGGAGGGCATTCGCGGCTCATCCTGCAGCGGTTGGGGCCGCAAGGCCGGCTGGTGGCGTTCGACAAGGACACCGAAGCCATTCAAGCAGCGGCGCGCATCACGGATGCGCGCTTTTCCATTCGGCACCAGGGGTTCAGCCATCTCGGGGAACTGCCCGCCGCCAGCGTGTCCGGTGTGCTGCTGGACCTGGGCGTGAGCTCCCCGCAGATCGACGACCCCCAGCGCGGGTTCAGTTTTCGTTTCGATGGTCCGCTGGACATGCGCATGGACACCACGCGTGGCCAGAGCGTGGCCGAGTGGCTGGCAGATGCCGAAGCGGCACAGATTGCGGAGGTGATACGTGACTACGGTGAAGAACGGTTTGCTGGCCCCATTGCAAAGGCGATTGTTGCTCGGCGCACGGAACGCGGCCCCATTGCAAGCACCGCCGAACTGGCCGACATCGTGGCTGGCGCGGTCAAGACCCGCGAGCCGGGCCAGAACCCTGCAACGCGCACATTTCAGGCTCTTCGGATTTTCATCAACGCCGAGCTTGAGGAGCTGCAGCAGGCGCTAGAAGGCAGTCTGCGCGTGCTGCGGCCCGGTGGTCGGCTGGTGGTCATCAGCTTCCACTCGCTGGAAGACCGCATCGTCAAGCAGTTCATCGCACAGCACTCCAAGGAGGTCTACGACCGCCGTGCACCGTTCGCGCCGCCCCAGCCGATGCGGCTCAAGGCGCTGGAGCGCATCAAGCCAAGCACGGACGAGGTGGCCGCCAACGCGCGTGCGCGCAGCGCCGTGATGCGCGTGGCAGAACGCACGGAGGTGCCCGCATGAGCGACGCGCGGATGTGCCATGTCGCCACGCCGCTGCACGCGCATGCGCGGGGCGCGCTCGCTTCGCGGCACAGTCCTTCGAGCGTTGCAGGGCACACGGGAGGCGGGCGATGACGCGCATCAGCCTTGTGCTGCTGCTGGCGGTGATGGCCAGCGCGCTATACCTCGTGCATACGCAATACCAGTCGCGAAGGCTGTTCACCGAACTCGATCGCGCGGTGGCTGAGTCGCGCCGCCTGGAGACCGAGCACCAGCGCCTGCAGGTGGACAAGCGCGCGCAGGCCACGCCGCTGCGCGTGGAGCGCCTGGCGCGCGACCGGCTGCAGATGCGTACCGCCACGCCGGCCATTACCGAATACGTGACCGACGGCGGTAACGTCGTCGTGCCAGCTGGCGAGGGGCGCGCGCCGTGAGCAGCCGCAGCGTCAACTACACCTCCAGCCCTCTGCTGGCCAGCAAGACACCTGTCTGGCGCAGCAAGTTCATCGTCGCCCTGGTGGCGCTGGGTTTCGTGGGCCTGGCGGGGCGCGCCGCCTACGTGCAGGTGATCGGTAACGACTTCTTTCAGCGCCAGGGCGAGGTGCGCTTTGCGCGCACGCTGGAGCTGCCGGCCAACCGGGGCCGCATCCTCGACCGCAATGGCCTGATCCTCGCTTCCAGCGTTCCGGCGGCCAGCATCTGGGCCATCCCTGAAGATGTGGAAATGGCCAAACCCGAGGTGCGCGCCAAGCTCAAGGACCTGGCGCGACTCATGGACATGCCGCTGTCCACGCTGCAGGGCAAGCTGGCCGACGAGGACAAGACCTTCGTCTGGATCAAGCGCCAGCTCGACTGGGACGTGGGCCAGCAGATCACCGCCCTGGGGCTGAAGGGCATCTACCTGCGCAAGGAATACAAGCGCCAGTATCCCGAGGGCGAAGCCGCCGCGCACGTGGTGGGCTTCACGAACGTGGAAGACCATGGTCAGGAAGGCATGGAGCTGGCCTTCGACAAGGATCTGGCGGGCAAGCCAGGGTCGCGCCGCGTCATCAAGGATCGCCTGGGCCGCGTGGTGGAGGGCGTAGGCGCCGAAGTGCCGCCCGTGGATGGCAAGGACATGCAGCTGTCCATCGACAGCAAGGTGCAGTTCTTCGCCTACCAGAAGCTGCGCGACACCGTGCAGGCGCACAAGGCCAAGGCCGGCAGCGTGGTGGTGCTGGATGCGCGCACGGGCGAGGTGCTGGCCTTGGCCAACTACCCCAGCTATGTGCCCGACAAGCGCCAGAACCTGACGGGCGAGCAACTGCGCAACCGCGCGCTCACCGACGTGTTCGAACCCGGCTCCACCATCAAGCCCATCACGGTAGGGCTGGCGCTGGAGAGCGGCCGCTTCAAGCCCGAAACCAGCGTGGACACCACGCCAGGCCGCCTGACCATCACCGGCTCGACGATCAGCGACACGCACAACTACGGGCTGTTGACCGTGGAGGGCGTGATCCAGAAGTCCAGCAACGTGGGTACCACGAAGATCGCGATGCAGCTGCCGGCGCAGGAAATGTGGGAAACCTTCTCCGCCGTCGGCTTTGGGCAAAAGCCGCAGATCGCCTTTCCGGGGGTGGCGAGCGGGCGGCTGCGCCCCTACAAGAGCTGGCGTCCTATCGAGCAAGCCACCATGTCCTACGGCTACGGGCTGTCGGCCAGCCTGTTCCAGATGGCGCGCTCCTATACCGTGTTTTCCAACGGCGGCAAGGTGATTCCCGCCACCATGCTGAAGACCCACGAAGCGCCCGTGGGCGTGCCCGTGTTCTCCGAACGCACCGCCAACCAGGTGCGCAAGATGCTGCAGATGGCCGCGGGGCCCGGCGGCACGGGCCAGAAGGCGCAGACGGTGGGCTATTCCGTGGGCGGCAAGTCCGGCACGGCGCGCAAGCAGGTGGGCAAGAGCTACGCCTCGGGCAAGTACCGCGCCTGGTTCACCGGGCTTGCGCCCATCGACCACCCGCGCATCATCGTGGCCGTGATGGTCGACGAGCCCAGCAACGGCGTGATCTACGGCGGTGCGGTTGCGGCGCCGGTGTTCAGTGAAGTGGTGCAGCAGACCCTGCGCATGATGGGCGTGGCGCCCGACATGGCCGTCAAGCCGCTCATCGTCTCCAACGGTGTGGAGGAATCACTGTGAACGCACTGCACACGCTCACCACCCTGCAGGAGGCCGTGGACTGGTTGCGCCAGCGCGTCACGGGTACGCTGCAGACGGACAGCCGCCTGATCCAGCCGGGCGATGGGTTCATCGCGTGGCCCGGCGCGGCCACGGACGGGCGCGCCCACGTGGGCGACGCCGTGGCGCGCGGCGCTGCCGCCTGCCTGGTGGAGTGCGAGGGCGTGGAGCCCTTCGCCCTCGCGGGAGACCACATCGCGGCCCTGCGCGGCCTCAAGGCCGCGACCGGCATGATTGCCTCCGAATGGTTCGGCCACCCCACCCAGCGCCTGCAGGTGTTGGCCGTGACCGGCACCAACGGCAAGACCAGCACGGCCTGGTGGCTGGCGGATGCGCTCAATCAGCTATCAAAAGAAGAGCTGCCAGCGCTTGCTGGATGTGCGCTGGTGGGCACTTTGGGTATGGGCGTTCCGCCAGCGTTGCAGACCACGGGCATGACGACCCCCGACCCGGTGCGCCTGCAGCGCGCCTTCGCGCAGTTTGCGGACGCGGGGCGCCGTGCCTGCGCCATCGAGGCATCGTCTATCGGCCTGGCCGAGCACCGCCTGGACGGCACACGCATTCACGTGGCGCTGTTCACCAACTTCACGCAGGACCACCTGGACTACCACTCTGGCATGGCCGCCTACTGGCAAGCCAAGCGCGCACTGTTCGACTGGCCGGGGCTGCGCGCATCTGTGGTGAATGTGGACGACCCTCAGGGCGCCGCTCTGCACGCCGAGCTGCAGGGCAGCGACCTGGATCTGTGGAGCGTCTCCCTGCAGGGCCCCGCCCGCCTGCAGGCCAAGCACATCGTGCACACGGGTGCCGGCCTGGCCTTCACGGTGGCCGAAGGCGCGCATACCGAGGTGCTGCAAACGCAGGTCATCGGCCTGTACAACGTGTCCAACCTGTTGGGCGTGATTGCAGGCATGCGTGCGCTGGGGGTGCCCCTGGCGCAGGCGCTCCAGGCCTGTGCGCGCCTGCGGCCCGTGCCCGGGCGTATGGAGCAGTTGGCGGCCGCTGGCCAGCCGCTGGTGGCTGTGGACTATGCCCACACGCCCGATGCGCTGCACCAGGCGCTGGCCGCGCTCAAGCCCGTGGCGGCGCAGCGCGGAGGGCGGCTGTGGTGCGTGTTCGGCTGCGGTGGCAACCGCGACGCCGGCAAGCGTCCGCTGATGGGAGCCGTGGCACAGCGCGAGGCCGACGAGGTCATCGTCACCAGCGATAACCCGCGGGGTGAGGAGCCGCAATCCATCATCCATCAGATCCTGCTGGGCACGATTGCAGGCACCAGCGTGCGTGCCGAGGTCGACCGCGCCGCGGCCATCGCGCGAGCGCTGGCCGAGGCCGGCGCCAACGACGTGGTGCTGATTGCCGGCAAGGGCCATGAGGACTATCAGGAGGCGGCGGGCCAGCGTGTGCCGTTCTCCGACATGGCGCACGCGCGTGCAGCGCTCGCGCGCCGAGGAGGCGTGGCATGAGCCACCACCAGAACAACTCCCCCATGATGACGCTGCACCAGGCGTTTGATCTGCTGCGCGCCCGCATTCCTGGTGCGCGACTGATTGGCGAAGGTGCCACGCCGCTCGCGCGCGTGCACACCGATACCCGCACGCTGGCCGCAGGTGACCTGTTCGTGGCGCTCAAGGGTGAGCGTTTCGATGCGCACCAGTTCCTATCCCAGGCGCGAGCGGCCGGCGCCGCGGCGGCCATTGCGCATGCGGGCCTGGCCGACGCCGGTCTGCCCGGCATCGAGGTCCCCGACACCCTGGCCGCCCTGGGTGCGCTGGCCGCTGGCTGGCGCGCGCAGCGGGATCTGCCGCTGATCGCCGTGACCGGCAGCAACGGCAAGACCACGGTCACGCAAATGATCGCGGCGGTGCTGCGGGCCTGGAAAGGCGACGCCGCGCTGGCCACGCAGGGCAACTTCAATAACGATGTGGGCGTACCCCTCACGCTGCTGCGCCTGCGGCCGGGCCACGAGGCTGCGGTGGTCGAGTTGGGCATGAACCATCCCGGCGAGATCGCGAATCTGGCGGACATTGCCCGGCCCACCGTGGCCCTGGTCAACAACGCCCAGCGCGAGCACCTGGAATTCATGCACACGGTCGAGGCCGTGGCGCGCGAGAACGGCAGCGTGCTGTCTGCCCTGCCGGCCGATGGCACGGCTGTGTTCCCGGCGGCAGATGCCTTTACGCCCTTGTGGCGCGAGCTGGCCGGCACGCGGCACTGCCTGACCTTTGGCGAGGCCGCGGGCGAGGTGCGCTGCGCCGCAGCGCAATGGGGCGACGGCGCATGGCAGGTGCGCATTGACACCCCCAACGGCGCATTCGATACGCGGCTGGCCATCGCAGGGCGCCACAACGTCACCAATGCCCTGGCCGCCACGGCCTGCGCGCTGGCGGCCGGGGTGCCTCTGGCGAGCATTGCGCAAGGGTTGGCGGCTTTCGTGCCGGTCAACGGGCGCTCGCGCGCCCTGGCCGTGCGTTGCGGGGGACGTTCCATCACGGTGGTGGACGACAGCTACAACGCCAACCCCGACTCGGTGCACGCGGCCATCGAGGTGTTGGCCGCACTGCCTGGCCCGCGCCTACTGGTGCTGGGAGACATGGGCGAGGTGGGCGACCAGGGGCCGCAGTTCCACGCCGAGGCCGGTGCGCACGCCCGTGCGCGCGGCATCGAGCAGCTGTTTGCGGTGGGCGACCTGAGCGCCCACGCCGTGCAGGCCTGTGGGACGGCCGCACGGCATTTCAAGGACATGGCCACGCTGCAGGCCGCAGTGGGGCAGGCCCTGCCCACGGTGGGCAGCGTGCTGGTGAAGGGATCGCGATTCATGAAGATGGAACAGGTCGTGCAGGCGCTGCAGGCACTGCATGAGGACGGCGCCGCAGGCGCTGCCGCGCAAGGGGGAGCCGCATGCTGCTGATGCTGACCCAATGGCTGCAAGGCCTGTCGCCCGAGCTGAGCTTTCTGCGGGTGTTCCAGTACCTCACGCTGCGGGCGGTGATGGCGGCGCTGACGGCGCTGCTCATCGGCCTGATCGCGGGGCCGAAGGTCATCCGCATGCTGACCTCGCTCAAGATCGGCCAGCCGATCCGCGGCTACGCCATGCAGACGCACCTGTCCAAGAGCGGCACGCCCACCATGGGCGGCGTGTTGATTCTGGGCTCCATTGCCATCTCCACGCTGCTGTGGTTCGACCTGTCCAACCGTTTCGTGTGGATCGTGCTGGCCGTGACGCTGGGGTTTGGCGCCATCGGCTGGGTGGACGACTGGCGCAAGGTGGTCAACAAGGACCCCGAGGGCATGCGTTCGCGCGAGAAGTATTTCTGGCAATCGGTGATCGGGCTGCTGGCCGCGTTGTACCTCGTATTCAGCATTTCCGAGAACTCCAACACGCGGGTGTTCGAGCTGTTCATCACCTGGGTGCAGTCCGGCTTTTTGATGGACCTGCCGCCCAAGGCAGGCCTGCTGGTGCCGTTCTTCAAGGAAGTGAGCTACCCGCTGGGGGTGCTGGGCTTCGTGATCCTGACCTACCTGGTGATCGTGGGCTCCAGCAACGCCGTGAACCTGACCGACGGCCTGGACGGCCTGGCCATCATGCCCGTGATCATGGTGGGTGCCTCGCTGGGCATCTTCGCCTACGTGACCGGTAACGCGGGCTATGCGAAATACCTGCTGTTCCCTTATATCGCCGGCTCGGGCGAGTTGTTGATCTTCTGCGCCGCCATGGCGGGCGCGGGCCTCGCCTTCCTGTGGTTCAACACCCACCCCGCCCAGGTTTTCATGGGCGACGTCGGCGCGCTGGCTTTGGGCGCTGCGCTGGGCACGATCGCGGTCATCGTGCGCCAGGAGATCGTGCTGGCCATCATGGGCGGCATCTTCGTGGTGGAAGCGCTGTCGGTGATGCTGCAGGTGACCTGGTTCAAGTACACCAAGCGCAAGTATGGCGAGGGCCGGCGCCTCCTCAAGATGGCGCCACTGCACCACCACTTTGAGAAGAGCGGCTGGAAGGAGACGCAGGTCGTCGTGCGCTTCTGGATCATCACCATGCTGTTGTGCCTCGTGGGTCTGACCACGCTGAAGCTGCGATGAACACCGGCCACCACGATCCCCTGCACCCCGACGCATTCGGCGCCGCAGCGACGACTGTGCCGCCGGCGCCCGCGTCCGCGCCCGGGGAGCGGGACGACGCGTTGCCGCAGGATGCGGCGCACGACAGTCCGCCGCAGGATCTATCGCCCTTGCCAGCGCCCGCGCAAGATGCAGCGGCGCGCTATGACTACACCGCACCCGCGGTGTCAGCCGCGGCCGCCGCTGCCGAGTTCGTGGCGCGCATCTTTGCCGACGCGGCTCCGGCGGAGGGTGGCGCTGGCACGTCTGCTGAAGACCCCCCCGGTTCTCCGGCTGCGGACCACGCCGTTGAGGAGCCTGCCGTCGCGTCCGAGGAGGCCCCGCAGGCGCCGCCCGCGCTTGCCGGCAAGCAGGTGCTGGTGCTGGGTCTGGGCGCCTCGGGCCTGGCCATGGCGCGCTGGTGTGTGCGCTGTGGTGCGCAGGTCACCGTGGCCGACACGCGCAGCAGTCCGCCGCAGCTGGCGGTGCTGCGCGCAGAACTGCCGCAGGTGGAGTTCATCGCCGGCGCCTTCGATGAGACCCTGGTGCAGGGGCGCGCGCTGCACGCGGTATACCGCTCGCCAGGTCTGAGTCCGAATGAGATTGCTCCTGTTGTTATAGCTGCTCGCGCCCGCCAGATAAGCGTGGAAGGCGAATTGGGTTTGTATGCGCAGGCGCTGCGCGAGCTGCGCGCCGGTCAGGGCTACGCGCCCGCGGTGCTGGCCATCACCGGCACCAATGGCAAAACCACCGTGACCTCGCTCACGGGGCTGCTGGTGGAGTGCGCGGACAAGCGCGTGGCGGTGGCCGGCAACATCGGCCCCACGCTGCTGGATACGCTGGCGCAGCACATCGACGCGGGCACGCTGCCCGAGGTGTGGGTGCTGGAGCTGTCGAGCTTTCAGCTCGATGGCGTGCAGGGCTTCGAGCCCACGGCCGCGGCCGTGCTCAACATCACGCAGGACCACCTGGACTGGCACGGCAGCCTGCAGGCCTACGCACAGGCCAAGGGGCGCATCTTCGGCGAAACCGGCCTCATGGTGCTCAACCGCGAGGACGCGGAAGTCATGGCCCTGCTGCCGCCGCCAGTGCGCGTGAAGCTGCAGAAGCCCCAGTTGCGCGCACACGTGACCTTCGGTGGCGACATGCCGCAGCGCCCGGGGGACTTCGGCATCGAGGTGGTCAGCGGCATGGCCTGGCTGGTGCGTGCACACGAAGCGGACGAAACGGCCAAGCGCGGCAAGGCGCAGGACGCCGAGCTGCACATCCAGCGCCTGATGCCCGCCGACGCGCTGCGCATCCGCGGGCGGCACAACGCCATCAATGCCCTGGCTGCGCTGGCGCTGGCCCAGGCTGCGGGCTGCCCGCTCGCGCCCATGCTCTACGGCCTGCGCGAATACCGCGGTGAGCCGCACCGCGTGGAGCCCGTGGGCATCGTGCGCGAGGTGGAGTACTTCGACGACAGCAAGGGCACCAACGTGGGCGCCACGGTGGCTGCGCTGACCGGGCTGGGCGCCGACCGGCGCTTGGTGGTGATCCTGGGTGGCGACGGCAAGGGTCAGGACTTCTCGCCGCTGGCCGCGCCCGTGGCGCGCTATGCGCGCGCGGTGGTGTTGATCGGGCGCGACGCGCCGCAGATCCGCGCCGCGCTGCAGGGCTGCGGCGTGCCGCTGCAGGACGCCGCCACGCTGCCCGAGGCCGTGCAGTTGGCCACACAGCGCGCCCATGTGGGCGACGCCGTGCTGCTGTCGCCCGCCTGCGCCAGCCTGGACATGTTCGACAACTACGCGCACCGCGCTCGCGTTTTCTGCGAAGCCGTGCAGGCGCTGGCCGAAGACGCCGGCCAGACGCTGGAAGGAGGGACGGCATGACCGCCGCGACCGCCGCTTCCCGTCCCTCGTTGTGGCAGCGCATGCGGGCCTGGGCGGGTGCCGCGCCGGCCGCAAACGCCGACGTCCTGCCCGTGCGCGTGGGCGGCACCGAATACCGGCGCACGGCCGCCACGCCCGCGCGCGTGCTGGGCTTCGACCAGGCGCTGCTGTGGGTGGTGGTCCTGCTGCTGGCCTTCAGCGTGGTGATGGTGTATTCAGCCTCGATCGCCATGCCGGACAACCCACGCTTTGGCAACATCGCGCCCACGCACTTCCTGCTGCGCCACGCGATTGCCATCGGCGTGGGGTTCGTCGCGGCACTGATCGCGTTCCAGGTATCGATGGACACCTGGGAGCGCATGGCGCCGTGGTTGTTCGTGGCCTCCATCGTGCTGTTGATCGCGGTGCTGATCCCGCACGTGGGCACCATGGTGAACGGCGCGCGGCGCTGGCTCAGCCTGGGGTTCATGAACTTCCAGCCGTCCGAGCTGGCGAAGTTCGCGGTGCTGATCTACGCATCGGACTACATGGTGCGCAAGATGGAGGTCAAGGAGCGGTTCTTTCGCGCCGTGCTGCCCATGGCCGCCGCCGTGGCGGTGGTGGGTGCGCTGCTGCTGGCAGAGCCCGACATGGGCGCCTTCATGGTGATCGCGGTGATCGCCATGGGCATCCTGTTCCTGGGGGGCGTGAACGCGCGCATGTTCTTCCTGATTGCGGGTGTGCTGGTGGCGGCCTTCGCCATCATGATCGCCAGCTCACCCTGGCGGCGCGAGCGCGTGTTTGCCTACCTCGATCCGTTCAGCGAGCAACATGCCCTGGGCAAGGGCTACCAGCTCTCGCATGCGCTGATCGCCATCGGCCGCGGCGAGATCTTCGGTGTGGGGCTGGGTGGCAGCGTCGAGAAGCTGCACTGGCTGCCCGAGGCGCATACCGACTTCCTGCTGGCGGTGATCGGCGAAGAATTTGGCCTGGTGGGTGTGCTCACGCTGATCGTCGCCTTCCTGTGGATGACGCGGCGCATCATGCACATCGGCCGCCAGGCCATCGCGCTAGACCGCGTGTTTTCGGGCCTCGTGGCCCAGGGCGTGGCGATATGGATGGGCTTTCAGGCCTTCATCAACATGGGAGTGAACCTGGGGGCGCTGCCCACCAAGGGGCTGACGCTGCCGCTGATGAGCTTTGGCGGATCGGCCATCCTGATGAACCTGGTCGCCATCGCGGTGGTCCTGCGTGTGGATTACGAAAACAAGCTGCTCATGCGCGGAGGCCGTGCATGAGGAACCTTATTCACCGCCTCGGGCTTGTGGCAGTGCGTCGGTACTGCCGGCTTGCCATGCCCCTGCGCGCGCGCCGCGCACCAGGAGCGCCGACATGACGTCACGTTTCGGCCACAGCCAGCACCCCCGCCGTGGGCGATCCGCGCGCGCGCGGGCCGGACGGCGCGAGGGCGTTCAGTCCAACTTTCCCGCGACGCAGGTCCTGGAGCGCTCTGCGCACTCCCTTCCCGCGCGCCAACGCACGGCGCTGGTCATGGCCGGTGGCACGGGTGGACATATCTTTCCTGGCCTGGCACTGGCTGAGGCGCTGCGCGAACGTGGCTGGCAGGTGCATTGGCTGGGCACGCCCGGCAGCATGGAAGAGCGCCTGGTGCCGCCGCGCGGTTTCGCGTTCGAGCCCATCGACTTCTCCGGCGTGCGCGGCAAGGGTCTGAAGACGCTGCTGGCCTTGCCGCTGCGGCTGGCACGCGCATGCCTGCAGGCGCGCGCGGTCGTGCGCCGGCTGCAGCCGGACGTGGTGATCGGCCTGGGCGGGTACGTCACCTTCCCTGGCGGCATTGCCGCGCGCCTGGCGCGCAAGCCGCTGCTGCTGCACGAGCAGAACTCCGTGCCCGGCATGGCCAACAAGCTGCTGTCGCGGCTGGCCACGCGGGTCTACACGGCCTTTCCCAATGTGCTGCCCGATGCGCAGTGGGTGGGCAACCCCATGCGGCGCGCCTTCACGCGCCAGCCCCGTCCCGAGCGGCGCCTTGCCGGGCGCGAAGGTCCGCTGCGCCTGCTGGTGGTGGGCGGCAGCCTGGGCGCCAAGGCGCTCAACGACATCGTGCCCCAGGCGCTGGCATGGATCCATGAGCAGGACCGCCCCATCGTCACTCACCAGAGCGGAGAGTCCCAGATCGAGGCCTTGCGCCGCAGCTACGCGGCGGCGGGCGTCGAGGCCACGCTCACGCCGTTCATCGAGGACACCGCGGCCGCGTTCGCCGAAGCGGACCTGGTGCTGTGCCGCGCGGGCGCCAGCACGGTGACGGAGATTGCGGCCGTGGGGGCTGCGGCGGTGTTCGTGCCGTTCCCGCACGCGGTGGACGACCACCAGACCACCAACGCGCAGTACCTGGTGAAGGTGGGCGGGGGCTGGCTGGTGCAGCAGGCCGACCTGACCGCCCACGGCCTGGCCGAGATGCTGCAGAACATGAAGCGCCAGGACCTGCTGGCCAAGGCGCAAAAGGCACGCACGATGCGAAAGATCAACGCAACCCGCGACATCGTCGCGGCATGTGAAAGGCTGGCACGATGAAGCAGGCCATTCGCCACATCCACTTCGTCGGCATCGGCGGCTCCGGCATGTGCGGCATTGCCGAGGTGTTGCACAACCTGGGCTATGTGGTTTCCGGCTCCGACCTGGCCGACAGCCCCACGCTGCGCCGCCTGCAGTCACTGGGCGTGGCCACCCATGTGGGCCACGCGGCGGCGCACATCGCTGGTGCGGACGCCGTGGTGACCTCCACCGCTGTGCAGGCCGACAACCCCGAGGTGCTGGCCGCGCGTGAGCGCAAGATTCCCGTGGTGCCGCGCGCGTTGATGCTGACCGAGCTGATGCGCCTGCGCAAGGGCATCGCCATTGCCGGCGCACACGGCAAGACCACCACCACCAGCCTGGTGGCCAGCGTGCTGGGGGAGGCGGGGCTGGACCCGACCTTCGTGATCGGCGGGCGGCTGAACAGCGCGGGTACCAATGCCAAGCTGGGCCAGGGCGAGTACATCGTGGTCGAGGCCGACGAGTCGGATGGCTCGTTCCTCAACCTGCTGCCCGTGATGGCCGTGGTCACCAACATCGATGCCGATCACATGGAGACCTACGGCCACGACTTCGGCCGGCTCAAGCAGGCATTCGTGGACTTCCTGCACCGCATGCCGTTTTACGGCACGGCCATCCTGTGCATCGACAACCCGGCGGTGCGCGACATCCTGCCGCTGGTGACCTGCCCGGTGACGAGCTACGGCCTGTCCGAGGATGCCGAGGTGCGCGCCGTGGATGTGCGTGCCGTGGGCACGCAGATGCATTTCACCGTGCAGCGGCGCAACGGCGTGACGCTGCCGGACCTGCAGGTCGTGCTCAACCTGGCCGGCGAGCACAACGTGCTCAACGCCCTGGCGGTGATCGCCGTGGCGGCCGAGCTGAACGTGCCCGACGAGGCCCTGCTGCGCGCACTCGCCGGTTTCACCGGGGTGGGGCGGCGCTTCCAGCGCCACGGCGACCTGCCCGCGCAGGGTGGGGGGCACTTCACGCTCATCGAGGACTACGGGCACCACCCGGTGGAGATGGCGGCCACGCTTGCGGCCGCGCGCGGGGCGTATCCGGGGCGGCGCTTGGTGCTGGCCTTCCAGCCGCACCGTTACAGCCGCACGCGCGACTGCTTCGAGGACTTCGTCAAGGTGCTGGGCACAGCCGATGCGGTGCTGCTGACCGAGGTCTATGCCGCGGGCGAGGCGCCCATCGTGGCGGCCGACGGCCGGTCGCTGGCACGCGCACTGCGCGTGGCCGGGACGGTGGAGCCGGTGTTCATCGACAACGTGGCCGACATGCCGCAGCGCATTGCCGCGGGCGTCCGGGATGGCGATGTGGTGCTGTGCATGGGGGCGGGCTCGATCGGTGGCGTACCCGCCAAGGTGGTTGATTTGCTACAAAAAAATGAGCTGTTAGCGCAGGAAGGACGGGCGCAATGAGCCAAAATGACCCCAAGATTGATGTGAAGGCGCTGGGCAAAGTGGCTGTGCTCATGGGGGGCACGTCGGCCGAGCGTGAGGTGTCGCTGATGTCGGGCGGCGGCGTGCTGCAGGCGCTGCGCTCGCGCGGCGTGGACGCGCATGCGTTCGACCCCGCGCACAGTGATCTGTCGGAGCTCAAGGCCCACGGCTACAGCCGCTGCTTCATCGCGCTGCACGGCCGCCATGGCGAGGACGGTACGGTGCAGGGCGCGCTGGAGCTGCTGGGCATTCCGTACACCGGTCCCGGCGTGATGGCGTCCAGCATCGCCATGGACAAGATCATGACCAAGCGCATCTGGCGCGCGGACGGCCTGCCCACGCCAGACTGGCGCCTGGTGTCCAGCAGTGCGGAGACGGCCCAGGCCTTCCAGGAGCTGGGCGCGCCGATGATCGTCAAGCCCTCGCGCGAGGGCTCCACCATCGGCCTGACCAAGGTCACTTCGCTGGGGCAGTGCGAACAGGCGTATCGACTGGCCGCGCAGCATGACCCCGAGGTGCTGTGCGAGCAGTTCATTGATGGTGACGAGACCACCTGTCCCATACTGGGCCAAGGCGCCGAGGCGCGCGCGCTGCCGGTGATCCGCATCGAGGCGCCGCAAGGCAACTACGACTACCAGAACAAGTACTTCACCGACGTCACGCAGTACCACTGCCCGAGCGGCCTGCCCGAGGCCGAGGAGCGCGAGATCCAGCGCATCGTCGTGCAGGCTTACCGTACGCTGGGTTGCCGCGGCTGGGCGCGCGCCGACATCATGATCCGCGCGAGCGACCGCAAGCCCTTCCTGCTGGAAATCAACACCTCGCCCGGCATGACCGGCCACTCGCTGGTGCCGATGTCGGCCAATGCCAGCGGCATCAGCTACCCCGACCTGTGCCTGCGCATCCTGGCGAGCGCGTCGCTGGACGCGCTGCAGGGCCGGGCCGGTGCGGCAGGAGGACGGGAGCCGGTATGAACAACACGCTGCCCGCACCGCTGGACGTTCGCCTCATGAACATGACCGCTACGGTCCTGTTCCTGGGCTGCGCCCTGGCCGTGCTGGCGGTGGGCGGGGGCTGGCTGCTGCGCCACCCTGCGTTTTCGATCGGGCGCATCGTGGTGGAGGGCGACCTCGTGCACACCAGCGCGTTGAGCCTGCGTGCCAACGTTGCGCCGCAACTCGTGGGCAACTTCTTCACCATCGACTTGCAGGCCGCGCGCCGCGCCTTCGAGCAGGTGCCCTGGGTGCGGCAGGCTTATGTGCGCCGCGAGTTCCCCAGTGGATTGCGCGTGCAGCTGCAGGAGCACGACGTGGTCGCCTACTGGGGCGCCGAAGGCAGCGACACCCTGGTCAATAGCCGGGGCGAGGTCTTTGAAGCCGACGCGGGCGACCTGGAGCAAGACAACCTGCCGCGCCTGATGGGCACGCCCGAGCGCTCCGCGGAGTTGCTGCAGATGTACCGCCAGCTGGCCCCCGCGTTGGCGCCGCTGGGTTCCGGCATCGACTCGTTGCAGCTCACGGGGAATGGAGGCTGGCGGGTCACGCTGGACAGCGGTGCGGTGCTGGAGCTGGGGAGTGGCTCGACGCAATTGCTGATGCAGCGCGTGTCGCGCTTGGTGCACACGTTGCCGGACGTGGCGCAGCGGCAGGGGCGTCGTGTGGATGCGCTGGAGTACGCCGACTTGCGGCATGAAAGCGGCTATGCGCTGCGCCTGCGCGGCGTCACCACCGTGAGTACGGATGCACAGAAGGCGGCTGCGCTGCGCGCGGCGTCGCGTGCGCGCAGGGCGGGGCAGAACAACTGAGGGCAGGACAGAGAACTATGGCAAGAGAATACAAAGACGTGGTCGTGGGGCTGGACATCGGCACCGCCAAGGTCATGGCAGTCGTCGCTGAAGTGCTGCCCGGGGGCGAGCTGAAGCTGGCCGGCCTGGGCGTAGCCCCCAGCAATGGCTTGAAGCGCGGCGTGGTGGTGAACATCGACGCCACGGTGCAGAGCATCCAGCAGGCGCTGAAGGAGGCCGAGTTGATGGCCGACTGCAAGATCCAGCGCGTCTATACCGGCATCACGGGCAGCCATATCCGCGGCCTCAACTCCAGCGGCATGGTGGCCGTGAAGGACAAGGAGGTCACGCCGGCGGACGTGGCGCGCGTGGTGGAGACGGCCAAGGCCATCAACATCTCCAGCGACCAGCGGCTGCTGCTGGTGGAGCCGCAGGAATTCGTGATCGACGGGCAGGATGTCAAAGAGCCCATCGGCATGAGCGGCATCCGCCTGGAGGCCAAGATCCACATCGTGACCGGCGCGCAGAGCGCGGCCGAGAACATCATCAAGTGCGTGCGCCGCTGCGGCCTGGAAGTGGAGCAGCTGATGCTGAACCCGCTGGCGAGCAGCCAGGCCGTCCTTACCGATGACGAGCGCGAACTGGGCGTGGCCGTGGTGGACATTGGCGCGGGCACCACCGATGTGGCCATCTTCACCGGGGGGGCGATCCGCCACACGGCGGTGATCCCGATTGCGGGCGACCTGATCACCAGCGATATCGCGATGGCGCTGCGCACACCCACCAAGGACGCCGAGGACATCAAGGTGGAGAGCGGCTACGCCAAGCAGTTGCTCGCCGACCCTGAGGCGCAGGTCGAGGTGCCAGGCCTGGGCGACCGCAGCCCGCGCATGCTGTCCAAGCAGGCGCTGGCGGGTGTGATCGAACCGCGCGTGGAGGAGATCTTCTCGCTGGTGCAGCAGGTGATCCGCGAGTCCGGGTATGAGGAGGTGCTGTCCTCGGGCATCGTGATCACGGGCGGCAGCTCCGTCATGCCGGGCATGGTGGAGCTGGGCGAGGACATCTTCCTCAAGCCCGTGCGCCGCGGCATCCCGAAGTACTCCAGCGCGCTGGCCGACATGATTGCCCAGCCGCGCGCCGCCACGGTCATGGGCCTGCTGGAAGAGGCGCGCCTGGCGCGCCTGCGCGGCTTCAAGGTGGCAGCCAAGAGCGGCTCGGTGAAGACCGCGTTCGGCCGGTTCAAGGACTTCATCGTGGGGAACTTCTGACATGACCTTCCCCCCGCTCTGGATGGCACGCGCCAGTCCGCCGCCGCGGCGCCGCGGGCGATGGCGAAGTACCGCGCCTCCGCCCGACGGCAATGACCGTCCCCTAACAAACACCAACCTACGGCAATTGCAAATCACAACCCAAGTTTCAGGAGCACCATCATGACCATCGAAATGATCGAGTCCGAAGAGTTCAACCAGGGCACGCAGATCAAGGTGATCGGTGTCGGCGGGGGCGGCGGCAACGCCGTCGAGCACATGATCTCGCGCAACGTGCAGGGCGTGGAGTTCGTCACGGCCAACACCGACGCGCAGGCGCTCACCCGCAGCACGGCGCATCGCACCATCCAACTGGGCGCAAGCGGCTTGGGCGCGGGCAGCAAGCCTGACAAGGGCCGCGAGGCCGCCGAGGCTGCGCAGGAGGACATCCGCCAGGCCATCCAGGGCTCGCACATGCTGTTTATTACCGCCGGCATGGGCGGCGGCACGGGCACGGGCGCTGCGCCCGTGATCGCGCGCGTGGCCAAGGAGATGGGCATCCTCACGGTGGGCGTGGTCACCAAGCCCTTCGACTGGGAGGGCGGGCGCCGCATGAAGAACGCCGACGATGGGCTGGCCGAGCTCGAAGCCAACGTCGACTCGCTGATCGTCGTGCTCAACGAGAAGCTGCTGGAGGTGCTGGGCGATGACATCACCCAGGAAGAAGCCTTCGCGCACGCCAACGATGTGCTCAAGAACGCGGTCGGCGGTATCGCCGAGATCATCAACGAGTACGGCCAGGTGAACGTGGACTTCGAGGACGTGCGCACCGTGATGGGCGAGCCCGGCAAGGCGATGATGGGCACGGCCACGGCCAGCGGCCCGGATCGCGCGCGCATTGCAGCCGAGCAGGCCATCGCCTGCCCGCTGCTCGAAGGCATCGACCTGTCGGGCGCCAAGGGCGTGCTGGTGCTGGTCACGGCAAGCAAGGGCAGCCTCAAGCTGGCCGAATCGCGGCTGGCAATGAACACCATCAACGCCTACGCCTCGCCGGACGCGCATGTGATCTTCGGCGCGGCATACGACGACACGCTGGGCGACGAGATCCGCGTGACCGTGGTGGCCACGGGCCTGTCGCGCCAGAACGCGCGCCGCCAGCCCATGCAGGTGGTGCAGGGCAGCCTGCGCACCGGCACGGACAACGTGGCGTACCAGATGCCGATGGCCGGCGCAGCGGTCGGAGTTTCCGCCGGCATGGTGGGCGGTGCGGCCCAGGCCGACTACGGCAGCATGGCCGTGCCGAGCGTCTGGCGCACCAACCGTTCCGTGGCCACGGCGCGCGTGGATGCGCTGTCTTCGGGCGGCATGGATGAACTGGAGATTCCGGCCTTCCTGCGCAAGCAGGCGGACTGAAGCTCCACCGGCGCCACGACCAAGGTGCCTGAATGAAAAAGCCGCTGGCGTGCCAGCGGCTTTTTCATGTGCGGTCGCGCATCCGCATGACGTGCGCTACACGGCGCGCGCTGGCGCCTGCGGGCGCCGCACGGACCGGCGTCAGAACGATTCCCAGTCGCCGTCGTCCGGGCCGGCGCCGGGCGCTTTGGCGGGCTTGGCCTGTAGCGCGGGTGCCGCGGGAGTGGACAGAGCGCGAGGTGCGCTTGCGGCCGGGCGCGCCGCGGGGGCTGCCGCACGCGTGGTTGTCGTGGCGGGGCGGGGCCGCTGTACCTCGCCCGCCTGCACGCGGAACAGCGCCACCACGTCCGTCAGCTTCATGGCCTGCTCGCGCAGGCTGGCTGCCGCGGCGGTGGATTCCTCCACCAGCGCGGAGTTCTGCTGCGTCATCTGGTCAAGCTGGTGCATGGCGGTGCTGACCTGGGCAATGCCCTGGCTTTGCTCGGAGGTGGCGGCGCGCACTTCGCCAATGATGTCCGTCACCCGCTGAACGCTGCTGACGATCTCGGTCATGGTGCTGCCGGCGCTGTCCACCAGTGTCGTGCCGGAGCGGACCTTTTCCACCGAATCGTTGATCAACGCCTTGATCTCCTTGGCGGCTTGCGCACTGCGCTGCGCGAGCGTGCGGACTTCTCCGGCCACCACGGCAAAGCCCCGGCCTTGTTCGCCGGCGCGCGCGGCCTCTACGGCAGCGTTGAGCGCCAGGATGTTGGTCTGGAAGGCGATACCGTCGATCACGCCGATGATGTCGCTGATCTTGCCGCTGCTGGCGTTGATGCCTTCCATGGTGCTCACCACCTGGGATACCACGTCCCCGCCGCGTGCCGCCACCTGTGCGGCCGATGCGGCCAGTTGGTTGGCGGTCTGGGTGGCGTCGGAGGTCTGGCGCACCGTGCTGGAGAGCTCTTCCATGCTGCTGGCCGTGGCCTGCAGGTTGCTGGCCGTGTCCTCGGTGCGATGGGCCAGGTCGTTGTTGCCCTGCGCGATCTCGCTGGCCGCGGTGGCAATGCTGTCTGAGGCGCTGCGCACCTCGACCACGAGGCGGCGCAGCGAGGCCACCATCTGCGACAGTCCATCCATCAGCGATCCTGCGGGCGCGGGAGGGATGGCGGTGTCCAGATGGCCCTGCGCGACTTCCGACATGACGCTCATGGCGTGGGCGGGTTCGCCGCCGATCTGGCGCACCACCGAGCGGAACACCGCAAACCCGACCACTCCCACGGCAAGGGTGACGAGCGCGACCACCAGCAGGTCGGTCAGCAGCGCCTGGCGCACTGCGGCATCGATATCGTCGGTGTACAGGCCGGAGCCCACCATCCAGTTCCATCCATCGATGCGCACGGCGTATTGCAGCTTGGGTGCGAGCGTCTGCTCGCCAGGGCGCATGAACCTGGCAGAGACATACGCTTTGCCATCCTTGCTGCGCTGCAGTGCGTCCGTGATCTGCTTGAGCAGGTCGTTGCCATCGCCGTCCTTGAGCTTGCCGGCCATGTCCTGGCCTTCCCACTCGGGCTTGATGGGGTGCATCACGCCGCGGCTGTCCATGGTCCAGATGTAGAAATACTCGGTCTTGCCTTCCGCGCCGCCGTAGCGCGACAGGCGCAGGGATTCCTTGGCGGCCTTCTGCGCGTCCTCTACGCTCATCGCGCCCTTGTCGGCCGCTTCCTTGTAAGCGGCGACGATGCTGTGCGCCGTCTGCACGGCGGTGGTCAGGGTTTCCTTGCGGGCGTCGATGATGAGCTTGCGCTCCTGCAGCAACGACAGGGTAGACATCACGATCAGCGCGAGCAGCGCCGTTCCCAGCATGGCAAGAATCTTCATCTTGAGGCTGAGCTTGGTCATGGGGGGCTTTCTCCGAAATTCGCCAAGATGGCGAGTTTTGTGAACATTTATTAACATAATTATCGCATTTGTTCCAATTTTGTTCGGCGACGCGCTCGTTGTCCGTATGTCAGCGCTTCTGCAGATCGACGCGCAGCGCAGGCGGCAAAACGTTTCGCTGCTATCAACGTCATAGAAAAGGGGTACTGCCGGCCCGTGTCTGGCGGCCTAAAATCGGCGGATGCTTCAGCAACGCACCATCAAGACCCTGACCCGCGCCGTTGGCGTAGGCCTGCACAGCGGCCAGCGGGTCGAGTTGACGTTGCGTCCGGCACAGCCGGATACGGGGATCGTGTTCCGCCGCGTAGATCTGCCGGAGCCCGTGGACATTCCCATTACCGCCACGGCTGTCGTGGATACGCGCATGGCCTCGACCATTGGCGCCGGCGGGGCGAAGGTGCATACTGTGGAGCACCTCATGTCGGCCTGCGCAGGGCTGGGGCTGGACAACCTCTACATCGACATCACGGCGGAGGAGGTGCCGATCCTCGACGGATCGTCCGCTTCCTTCGTGTTCCTGCTGCAAAGCGCGGGGGTGGAGTTGCAGAACGCGCCCAAGCGCTTCATACGCGTCAAACGCCCCGTGGAAGTGCGTGAAGGCACGGGCCAGCAGCTCAAGTGGGCGCGGCTGGAGCCCTACCATGGCTTCAAGCTGCGCTTCGACATCGACTTCGCCCACCCCGCCGTGGACTCCACGGGACAGAGCGTGGAGTTCGATCTGGGCGAAGGCAACTACGCGCGCGACATTGCGCGCGCCCGCACCTTCGGCTTCACGAAGGACGTAGAGATGCTGCGCTCCAGTGGCCTGGCGCTGGGTGGCGGGCTGGACAACGCCATCGTCATGGACGACTACAAGGTGCTCAACGCCGATGGCCTGCGCTACGACGCCGAGTTCGCCCGCCACAAGATCCTCGATGCCATGGGCGACCTGTACCTTGTTGGCAAGCCGCTGCTGGCGGCCTATAGCGCCTTCCGCTCGGGCCACGCCATGAACAATCTGCTGTTGCGCGAACTGCTGGCCCATGAGGATGCGTGGGAGATCGTGACCTTCGAGAATGAGCGCCAGGCGCCCGCAGGTTTCACACAGCCGGTGCGTGCCTGGTAACGGACGGGGGACGCGCGCATGTTGATCTTCCGATGGGCTGTCCTTCTGCTGCTGCTGGCTGCCGGCGTGTCGTTTGCCTTTTTTGCCGCTACGGGGCAGCAGCGCTACAAGCGTTTTGGACTGGTCATCGTCAAATGGACCGTCATCGCGGCGTCCATGTTCTTCCTAGTGCTGATCCTCGAGCGTCTGCTGTAAGGCGCCTTGCTGGCGGTCAAGTCGCCTATACTCGGCCCCGCTCCGGGGTGCACGTAACGGCGTGCTGAGATGGCGGACCTGACCGCCGGAACCGCGAACTTGATCTGGTTCATACCAGCGTAAGAAGAGCTGCAGTCGGATAGGGGGAAACGGGTACACCCGCAAGAAGGGTCGTGCTCCGTCCGTCCATCCGATCGATAGCGGAGCACTTCCATCCATCCCGCCGATGAAGGAGCTGCCCGCCATGAATGCCCCCGACAAGTTCGCCAGCCTGCTTGCGCTCACGCGCGAACCCTTTCCCGCTTCCACCAAGTCCTACCTCGCCGGCAGCCAGCCCGGGCTGCGCGTGCCGGTGCGCGACATTCAGCTCACCAACGGCGAAGTGGTGAGCGTGTACGACACGTCCGGCCCCTATACCGATCCTGCCGTGCAGATCGACGTGCGCAAGGGCCTTGCGAGCGTGCGGGGCGAATGGATTGCCGCGCGCGGTGACACCGAGGGCTATGAGGGTCGCGTGCGCAAGGCGCTGGACGACGGCCAGAAGGCCGAGGATGGCGACCGCCTGGCCCAGCTGCGCGCCGAGGCTGCGGCGCTGCAGCGCCAGCCGCTGCGCGCCAGGAGCGGCGCCAACGTCACGCAGATGCACTACGCGAAGAAGGGCATCGTCACTCCCGAGATGGAATACGTGGCCTTGCGCGAGAACGGTCGCCGCGAGTGGATGCAGCAATACATGCAGGACGCCGCGCGCGAGCAGCGCCTGGCCGGCAACCCACTGGGTGCGAGCATTCCGAAAATCATCACGCCCGAGTTCGTGCGCGACGAGGTCGCCCGTGGCCGCGCCATCATTCCCGCCAACATCAACCACCCCGAAGTGGAGCCCATGGCCATCGGGCGCAACTTCAAGGTGAAGATCAACGCCAACATCGGCAACTCCGCCGTCACGTCGAGCATCGAGGAAGAGGTGGAGAAGCTCGTCTGGGCCATCCGCTGGGGCGCCGACAACGTGATGGACCTGTCCACCGGCAAGAACATCCACACCACGCGCGACTGGATCGTGCGCAACTCGCCCGTGCCCATCGGCACGGTGCCTATCTACCAGGCGCTGGAAAAGGTCGGCGGCATTGCCGAGGACCTGACCTGGGAGATCTTCCGCGACACGCTGATCGAGCAGGCCGAGCAGGGCGTGGACTATTTCACCATCCACGCGGGCGTGCGCCTGGCCTACATCCAGCTCACCGCCGCGCGCCGCACGGGCATCGTGTCCCGTGGCGGCTCCATCATGGCCAAGTGGTGCATGGCGCACCACAAGGAGAGCTTCCTCTACACACACTTCGAGGACATTTGCGACATCATGAAGGCGTACGACGTGTCGTTCAGCCTGGGTGATGGCCTGCGTCCGGGCTGCGCCTCGGACGCCAACGACGAGGCTCAGTTCGCCGAGCTGCATACGCTGGGCGAGCTGACGCAGATTGCCTGGAAGCACGACGTGCAGACCATGATCGAAGGCCCCGGCCACGTGCCCATGCACATGATCCAGGCCAACATGACGGAGCAGCTCAAGACCTGCCACGAGGCGCCGTTCTACACCCTGGGCCCGCTGACCATCGACATCGCCCCCGGCTACGACCACATCGCCAGCGCCATCGGCGCCGCCATGATCGGCTGGATGGGCACGGCCATGCTGTGCTACGTGACCCCGAAGGAGCACCTGGGCCTGCCCGACCGCGACGATGTCAAGCAGGGCATCATTGCCTACAAGATCGCGGCCCACGCGGCAGACGTCGCCAAGGGGCATCCGGGTGCCCGTGCGCGCGACGACGCGCTGAGCCAGGCGCGGTTCGACTTCCGCTGGCAGGACCAGTTCAACCTGGGCCTGGACCCCGATACGGCCAAGGAGTACCACGACGAGACCCTGCCCAAGGACAGCGCCAAGGTGGCGCACTTCTGCTCCATGTGCGGGCCGAAGTTCTGCTCGATGAAGATCACGCAGGAAGTGCGCGAATTCGCTCAACAGGGCCTGCAGTCCAAGGCAGAGGAGTTCAACCGCACGGGCGGCGAGCTCTACGTGCCCATCCACCGCGCCGACTGACCCACGCAAAGCCGCCGGCCTGTCATGCCAGGCCGGCTCCAAGTGGCCGTATCAGGCCGCGGCCAGCAGCCGGGTGGGCATGGGCGACGGCAGTGCGTGCGCCAGTTCACCCGGCAGGCGAAAGCGGCTGACCTGCGCCGCCAGCTCATGGGCCTGGCCGCGCAAGCTCTCGGTGGCGGCCGCGGACTCTTCCACGAGGGCGGCGTTCTGCTGGGTCATCTGGTCCAGCCGCGACAGGGCCGAGTGGATGGAGAGGATGTCCTGCTGCTGCGCATGGTGGCTGGAGCGTATGTCGGCCATCGTGCGCGCGGCGTCCTGGATGGCCGCCACCACCTGCGCCATGGTGCGCCCCGCATCAGCGGCCAGGGTGGCGCCGGCATCCACCTGCTGCACGGACGCCTGGATCAATGCCTTGATCTCGCGCGCGGCCTCGGCCGAGCGGTTCGCCAAGCTGCGCACTTCGCTGGCCACTACCGCGAAACCGCGGCCTTGTTCGCCGGCACGTGCGGCTTCCACCGCGGCGTTCAACGCCAAGATGTTGGTCTGGAACGCGATCGAGTCGATCATGCCCGTGATGTCGCCGATCTGGTGCGCGCTGTGGGCCACTTGCTGCATGGTCTGCTCCATGCGCGTCACCACGTTGCTGCCTTCGTGCGCGGCGGCTGCCGCCTGTGCGGCGCGTGCCTCGGCATGCTCGGCGGTCTCGGCCGATTGTTGAACGGCACGTGTCACATGCTCCAGCGCGGCGGCCGTTTCCTGCAGGCTGGCTGCGGCCTCCTCGGTGCGGGTGGACAGGTGGGCGTTGCCGTTGGCCATCTCGGACGAAGCCGTGTGCAGGCTGTGCACGGAGGTGCTCACCTGTCCGGCAAGGCTGCGCAGCGCGGACTGCATGACCGACAGAGACGTCAGCATGTGCCCGGTTTCGTCCCGGTCGTGGCCCACGATGTCCTGGCGCAGGTCCAGCCCCGCAACACGCTGCGCGGTGTCGCTGGCCAGTGCAATGGGCCGCGTGATGCTGCGCACCAGCCACAGCGCGAGCAGGGTGCCCAGCACCAGGGACAGGCTGCCGAACGCCAGCAGCGACCAGCGCGCCCGCAGGCTCCAGCCGCCCACGGCCAGGGCGGCCGTGTCGATGGACTGGCGCTGCGACTGCGTGAGCGCATCCAGCGACCCCAGCAATGCCTGGGACGCGGGCAGGAAGCGCTCGCCATACACCTGCTGAATGCGTGACGTGAGGCCGAAGTCGCGTGCCTGCACCAGTGCGGCCTGGGCCTCGTGGAAGTCGGCGGCCCGCGCCTTCACGCGGGACAGCAGTTCCTCGTCGGCTGTGCCGGCCAGCCGCTGTGCCAGGGTGGCTACCAGCCTGTCGTACTGCTGCTGCGTAGCGGCAATGTCGGCGCCGATGGCTTGCCCCACCTCGGGTTCTGAACTCAAGGCCACGGCCTTGTAGCGCTCGGCATTGATGGCCTGCAGCCGATAGGCGTCGGCTACCAGTCGTTCGTTGGCCACGCTGTGCTGAACCATATCGTCCGTCGATTGGCCGATGTGCCGCAGCGACCACACGCCGATGGCCGAGCCGACCAGACTCAGCGCCAGCACCGTCATGAACAGGCCCAGCAGCCGGCGACCCAGCGGGCCGATGGAAAGAGAGCGGGTAGGGGAAGAAGAGAAGGACATGCGCGTGTTCGGGGTGACCAAAGCCCTAGGGCCGAACCGCACTATGGACAAAGATTGTGACAATATGTTTTCTAGGCATGCCTTGCCGCGTTCCCTAAGCCCCGTCTCACCAGAGACAACGGGACCGTGATTACCCTGCCTTGGGATTGAGCGCTTGCAACATACAGTTGCATTCTGGTCCGCCCACGAGGCGTATCTCTGCCATGGCGTGGAACTTGCACACGCCGGTCATCATGTTCAGCAAAGGAATGCCATGAGGGTTCTGGGGCAGCTTTCCATTCGCGCGCGGCTGTATTTCGCCACGACTTTTTCCCTGGTCCTGCTGACTGCAGTGGGCGCTCTGGGCTACGTTGCGCTCGACCGCTCGCGCACCACGCTGCAAGAGCTGTTTGCGCGCCAGGTGCAAACGCTCACCGACATGGCCGAACTTCGCACCGGCTTGGGGCACCTGCGCCGTGCCGAGAAGGACATCATCATCAACTTCAACAACGCCGTGGAGGTGCAGGCGCTGCGTGAGGGCTGGAGCCGCCAGTTGGATGCGCTGCGCAAGAGCATGGCGCAGGTGCGCGAGGTGCAGGCCGGCAACGTGGAATTCACCGGCGCACTGGACAAAGCGCTGGCCGAGGTCGGGCAGTACGAAGGCGGGCTCGTGCCGATCTTCGACCAGATCGAGCGCGCCCTGCTTGATGGCGCGGGTGCGGGGGCGTATGCCGAGCGTTTCAAGGCCCACATGGACACCACCGATGCCCTGCTGGCCAGCCTGGCCACGCAGGCGCGCGGCCACATGGAAGAGGCGCGCGCCGCCCTGGACCAGCGCACCGCCACCATGTCCACGCTGATTGCTGCAGCCGTGCTGTTGGGGTTGGCGGTGCTCGTTCCGCTGACGTTGTTCAGCGTGCGTTCCATCACGCAATCGCTGGAGCAGGCGCGCGCGCTGGCCGAGCGCATTGCCGCGGGCGACCTGTCGCATGCGGTGCAGTCCCGCCAGCGTGACGAGATCGGCAGCCTCGTCGCTGCCATGGGCCGCATGCAGGATGCGCTGCGCACCCTGGTGGGCCAGGTGCAGCAGGCCGCGGGCAGCATCGCCACGGCAAGTGACGAGATCGCCCTGGGCAACCAGGACCTGAGCCAGCGCACCGAGCAGACCGCCGCCAGCCTGCAGCAGACCGCCTCGTCCATGGAGTTGCTCACCGGCACGGTGCAGCACAGTGCCGAATCGTCCCGCCAGGCCAGCGGGCTCGCGGCCAACGCGGCCGAGGTGGCGGTGCGCGGCGGCGCGGTGGTTGCGCAGGTGGTGCAGACCATGGGCGAGATTTCCGACAGCTCGCGGCGCATCGGCGACATCACGGGCGTGATCGACTCCATCGCGTTCCAGACCAACATCCTGGCACTCAATGCCGCCGTGGAGGCCGCGCGCGCCGGCGAACAGGGCCGGGGCTTCGCCGTCGTGGCCAGCGAGGTGCGCAGCCTGGCGCAACGCAGCGCCGACGCCGCCAAGGAAATCAAGGCGCTGATCGGCGCCTCCGTCGAGCGGGTGGAGGGCGGCTCGCGCCTGGTGGCGCAGGCGGGCGAGACCATGACCGAGATCGTGGCCAGCGTGCGCCGGGTTTCCGACATCGTGGCCGAGATCACCAGCGCGGCCGCCGAGCAGGCGGGCAGCATTGGCCAGGTGGGCCAATCGGTCAGCCACCTGGATCAGATGACGCAGCAGAACGCCGCGCTGGTGGAAGAGTCCGCAGCCGCGTCGCAGTCGCTGCGCGACCAGGCGGGCCGACTGACCGAGGCGGTCAGCCGCTTCAAGCTGCAGGGCGGCGCGCCGCAGCCGGGGGCCGTGGCGTTGGCGCGCGCAACCACCGCTCCGGAAATGGCGGAGAAGGACGTTGGCTTGCCCGCGCTTGCTGCGTAGGGAAAGGCCCCAGAGGCAAGGGCCGCGTTCAGTCGTTCAGTAACTGCGCCCGGCCTTGTACATGGCGTGCTGGCGCCGCGTGAGCTGCGCGACCTCGCCCACGCGGGCCATGGCCGCGCCGGCGTGCGCGTGGGTGATGGCCAGGCCCAGGGCGTCGGCGGCATCGGTGCCCGGCAGGCCGGGCAACTCCAGCAGACGGCGCACCATCTCCTGCACCTGCGACTTGGCCGCGCGGCCGTGGCCTACCACGGCCTTCTTCATCTGCAGCGCGGTGTATTCGGCCACGGGCAGATTGGCATTCACCAGCGCGGTGAGCGCCGCGCCGCGCGCCTGGCCCAGCAGCAGTGTGGACTGCGGGTTGACGTTGACGAAGATGATTTCCACCGCCGCCGTGCTGGGCTGGTAGCGCGCGGCCACTTCGCTCACGCCATCGAACAGCACCTTGAGCCGGCCCGGCAGATCCCCCAGCGCGAGGCCCGTGGCGCGCCCCGTGGTGCGGATGGTGCCGCTGGCCACGTAGCGCAGGCGATGGCCGTCCACGTCCACCACGCCGAAGCCCGTGGTCTGCAGTCCGGGGTCGATGCCAAGGATTCTCATGGACTATTAAATTTATAGCTGTTCGCGCTTGCTGCTATTGGTTTTGAGGCCGATTTTGCTTGTATGAATGACATGTGGTTCAGGGCAACTCGCTGCGCCCCATGCGCGCCAGCAGCGCGCGCGTGCGCCCGGCCAGGTAGGCCGAGCCGGGCGCCTTCTCGAAGCGTTTGGGCGCCGGCAGCATCACGGCCAGGCGCGCGGCCTCGGGCGCGGTGAGCTGGCGTGCGCTCTTGCCGAAGTAGCGCTGCGCGGCGGCCTCGGCGCCGAACACGCCTGCCCCCCATTCCACGTTGTTCAGGTAGATCTCCAGGATGCGCTGCTTGGGCAGGAGCTGCTCCAGCGCCAGAGTGAGCACGAATTCCTGCCCCTTGCGCACCAGGTTGCGCTCGCCCGACAGCAGCAGGTTCTTGGCCAGTTGCTGGGTGATGGTGGAGCCGCCGCGGATCTTGGGCGCGCGCCCCGTGGCCGACGGCCGGGCGGCCAGCTGCGCCTCGATGCGCGCATTGCGCTCCCAGGCCTTTTCGATGGCATCCCAGTCCACGCCGTCGTGGTTGACGAAGTTATCGTCCTCCGATGCGACCACCGCGCGCTTGAGGTGGTCGGATATCTGTGCGTACGGCACCCACTGCTGGCGCCAGCGCACGCCGCTGCCTTGGGACCATTGCGCCCAGGCCTCTGACCGCTGGAAGGTGGTGGATTCCGGGTCGATCACCGCCATGGCCGCGATGCGCGCCACGAAGAACAGCTGCAGCGCCAGCAGTGCCAGCAGCACCAGCATGCACCAGCGCAGTGCGCCCCGCATGCCTCAGGCCCCCGCGGCGATGGCCGCGCGCAGCTCCTGCAGCACCGGGGCCGACGGCGGGCGCACGCCGCGCCAGAGCAGGAACGCCTCGGCCGCCTGCTCCACCAGCATGCCCAGTCCGTCGCGCGCGGTGGCGCCGTGGGCCGTGGCCCAGTCCAGAAAGGGCTGCGCCGCGGGGCCGTACATCATGTCGTAGGCCAGGCTGCCGGGGCGCAGCACGCTGGCGGGCACGGGCACCGGGCCGCCTTCCAGGCTGCTGGCCGTGGCGTTGATGATTATGTCGAAATCGGCCCCTGGCGCTTGCATGTCCAGCGCCAGTAGCTCTGTTTTTTGTAGCGCTGCGAGCGCGGCGTGGCTGTCCACCAGTGCCTGGGCGCGCGCGGGCGTGCGGTTCACGACGGCGATGCGCCGGGGGTGCTGCCGCAGCAGCGGGCCCAGCACGCCGGCGGCCGCGCCGCCCGCGCCCACCAGCAACACGTCGCGCCCGGCGAGTGGAGCGCCCGCGCCTTGCGTGATGTCGGCCACCAGGCCCAGGCCGTCGGTGTTGTCGGCATGGATGTTGCCGCCGTCGAACACGAGGGTATTGGCCGCGCCGGCCAACTGCACGCGCTCGCTGCGCGTGGTGGCCAGCTGCGCGGCCTCCAGCTTGAACGGCACGGTGATGTTGCAGCCGCGCCCGCCTTCGGCGGCGAAGCTCTGCAGCGCCTGGGCGAAGCCGTCCAGCGGAACCAGGCGGCGCTCGTAGTGCAGCGACTGGCCCGTCAGTTGGGCAAAGCGCGCGTGGATCCACGGCGAGCGGCTATGGGCGATGGGGTTGCCCATCACGCAGTAGAGGTCGGCGGCGGCGGTCATCAGCGCAGGTCGGTTTCCAGGGTCTGGTCGCGCGTGAACTTGAAGCGCGAGACCACGGCGATCTGATCGGCCTTGGCGCGCATCGCCGGGCCGAAGTGGCCAAAGGGCCCCGCGGCGCGGGCGATGGCCTCGGCGCGGCGGTCCAGCAGGCGGTTGCCCGAGCCCTGCACCACCTCGGTGGCCAGCACGCGGCCGTCATGGTTCACGGTCAGGATCATGATCAGCTCGCCGTAGAGCTTCTTGCCGCCCTGCTCGGGGAAGTTCTGCGTGCCCTTGTCCTCGACCTTGCGGCGCAGCGCGTCGTAGTACACGGCGTACACCTCTTCGCGCGTGGCGGGGCTGATGTAGCGCTTGCGCGGGCGGGCGTTTTCCTCGTTGATGCGCTTTTCGATCTCGGCCAGCAGCTTCACCAGCTGGCGGCGCTTTTCGTCCTGGGCCTGGCTGTCGGTGCTCTGGCTGGGTTTGCGCGGGTCGGGCTCGGGCAGCACGGCGAGCTGCTTGCGCAACTGGGCCAGCATCTGGGTCTGCTGCTCCAGCATCTGGTCCATCTTGCGCTGGGC
Source organism: Diaphorobacter sp. B2A2W2 (assembly GCF_056730635.1). NCBI lineage: Bacteria > Pseudomonadati > Pseudomonadota > Betaproteobacteria > Burkholderiales > Comamonadaceae > Diaphorobacter > Diaphorobacter sp. B2A2W2. The sequence continues at coordinate 103,784 of NZ_JBWZOR010000007.1, read as the reverse complement.
TTCCTCCAGGTCGTCGCCGATCGTGGTGAGGGCCGAGTAGGGCAGGGGGCTGGTGGCGCGTCCCTTGGCGGCCTCGCCGCCACCGGCCAGCGACGCCTGCGCGATGGCCTGCGCCTTGTCGGGGCGCTCGTTGGACTGCGCGTTGACCAGGATCACCTCCAGCGGCGTGTCCTGGAACACGCGGTTGAAGCTCTCGGGGTCCACGAAGCGCACCGTGAGCAGTGCGGCATGCACGGCGATGGAGACGCCCAGCGCGATCTGCAGCGTCGTCAGGCGTTGAAGCAGGGTGGAGATTTTCATCGTCGGGCCGCCATCACTGCAGGCCGCGGCGCCCCTGTGGGGCGGCGCGCTGCATGGCGGTGGAGCAAGGGAGCGGTTGTCACGGCGCCCGATTATCAGCGGTGCCGCCGGCGCCCTCGCCCTCGGCCTCGTTGACATCGACCGCGATGGCGATCGGGCCGGCCACGGCCTCCTCGTCGCCCTCGTCCTCGTCCACCGGGCCGTCGTCGCTGGCATCCAGCGGGTCGTCCAGGCGCGCCACCAGGGTGCCCGCCACGTCCAGCGTGATCTCGTCGATCTCGCCGAGCTTGACGCGCACGCGTGCGCCGCGCGGCAGCTGCTGCGCGCCCAGCACGGGCAGCACCAGTGGCAGGGTGTCGGCGCGCACCAGGAAGCTGCCGTTCGGCCCTTCCTTGAACACGGTGGCGTCCAGCTCGGCGATCTGGTTCTGCTGCAGGTACTTGAGCGTCCAGAAGCGCTCCATGCCGGCCTGGTAGCCGTTGTAGGCGCTGTAGGCGGCATCGAAGCTGCTGATGATGGAGAACAGCTCCGCGTCCTTGGGCTTGAACGGTGCGGCCAGTGCAGCGGTCTTGCCGTGGCGCGCGCAGGCAATGATCTGCCACTGGTTCACCAGGTCCACGTAGCGGCGCAGCGGCGAGGTGGCCCAGGCGTAGCTCTTCACGCCGATGCCGGCGTGCGGCAGCGCCTTGGTGGACATGCGCACCTTCACACCGGGCGCCAGGCTCGCCTGGCTGCGGTAGATGCCCGGCACGCCGTGCTCGGCCAGCATGTTGCCCCAGGTGCTGTTGGCGACGATGGCGGCCTCGGCCACGATCAGGTCCAGCGGCGCGCCGCGCTTGCGGGTGCCGATGTGCACCTGTTCGCTGCCATCGGGCTCGGCGCCGTCGTTGCGGGGCTTGTGGGCCCCCACGCTTGCCGCTTCGCTGGCTGCGCTGCCCCCCGCGGGGGCGTTCGCGCCTTCGGGCGGCCGGGCGGCGCTCAGGCGGAAGGTGTAGTCCGGCCGGTTGAAGGTCTCCGGCTTGCCGCGCACCACCTCGCGCTGGGCCTTCAGGCTTTTCGCCAGGCGGTGCAAAAAGGAGAGCTGCTCGCGCAGATCCAGCAAGGCCTGTGGCGTGTTTTTATGTTGAATGGTTGGGTCGGCCAACCACTCTTCCGTCACGATGTGGTCGAGCTGGTCGTGGCGCAGGTTCACCGTCACGGGCACGCGCTCCAGGCGCGTCTCGGTGGCGGTGATGGCCAGCGTGGCCTCGTCGATCGTCACATACAGCGACACGGCCGGGTTGGCGCGCCCCTCGTCCAGCGTGTAGATCTGCACCACCTCGTCGGGCAGCATGGTGATCTTGTAGCCCGGCATGTAGACGGTGGACAGGCGCGTGCGCCCCAGCTTGTCCAGGTCGCCCCCGGGCTGGATCGCCAGGCCCGGCGCTGCAATGTGGATGCCCAGCGTCACGGTGCCGGTGCCCAGGCCCTGTACCGACAGGGCGTCGTCGATCTCGGTGGTGGCCGAATCGTCGATGGAATAGGCCTGTACATCCGCCAGCGGCAGGTCGGCCGGCGGCTGGGGTGCCGCCAGCGGGGGAAAGCCCGTGCCCTTGGGGAAGTTGTCGAACAAAAACCGCTTCCAGTGGAACTGGTAGCTGGAGTCGATCGCACCCGCGGCCTGCAACAGGTCCAACGGAGCCTTCTGCGCGCTGCGGCTGGCCTCGACCACGGCCTTGTACTCGGGCGCGTTCTTGTCGGGGCGGAACAGAATTTTGTAGAGCTGCTCGCGCACGGGCTGCGGGCAGGTGCCGGCGACGAGTTCGGCGGCCCAGGCGTCGATCTGCGCCTGGATCTGCTTCTTCTTCTCGATGGCGGCGAGGGCCTGCTGCAGCACCTCGGCCGACGCCTTGCGAAAACGCCCCTTGCCCGCGCGGCGGAAGTAGTGCGGCGCCTCGAACAGCGCCACCAGCATGCCGGCTTGCTCGGTCACTGGCGCCTGGGCAGAAAAATAGTCGCGCGCCAACTCGGCGAAGCCGAACTCCTCCTCGGGCGCGAACTCCCAGGCCAGCGGAAGCTCCACGCCGGCGGCGATCTCGCGCGCCTGCGCCAGCAGCTCGGCCGGGGCGGGCTTGTCGAACTTCAACAGGATGTTGGCGGCCTTGACCTTGACGCGTTTACCCGAGTCGAGCTCAATCTGTGCCGAGCTTTCGGCTTCGGAGAGGATGCGGCCGGCCAGGAACTTGCCGGCTTCGTCGAACAGTGCATGCATAGGGGCGCGATTTTCCCATGGCGGCGGGCAGCGCCCCTGTTCGCGGCAGGTGATTGCGGGTGTTTGTCACGCCAGGCCTTCGGCGTGCGTCCAATGGGCAAGGGGTCTCAACGAAAGCGAGGCGAGCCATGCACCCATCCGAGGACTTACCGCAGGCGGCGGTTGTCACTGCCATCCCCACCGCCGACCGTGCGGCGGACGCGGCCTTGGTGGCCCGCGCCCTCGCCGGCGAGGCGGGAGCCTTCGCCGCCATCATGCGGCGCCACAACCGGCTGATGTTTCGCGCCGCGCGCGGCGTGGTGCATGACGACGCCGAGGCGCAGGACGTGGTGCAGGAGGCCTATTTGCGCGCCTTCACGCGGCTGCGGGCCTTCCGCGGCGATGCCGCGCTGGGCACCTGGCTGGCGCGCATCTGCCTGCGCACGGCCTTGGACGTCTTGCGCCGGCGTGCGCGCAGCGTGGCCATCGACCCCGCGCAGGCCAGCGACCAGGAGCCGCAGCCGGAGGATGCCATGTCCTATTTCGCCCCGCCCGACGACGCGCCCGACCAGGCACTTGCGCGTGCCCAGTTGCGCGCCCTGCTGGAGTCGGCCGTGCACAGCCTGCCGCCGCTGTACCGCAGCGTGTTCCTCCTGCGTGCCGTGCAGGAGATGAGCGTGCAGGAGGCGGCCTTCTGCCTGGACATCAGCGAAGAGCTGGTGCGCACCCGCTACCTGCGTTCGCGCGCCATGTTGCGCGACGCGCTGGGCGCGCGGGTGGAAGCCTGCGCCGACAGCGTCTTTCCGTTTGCGGGCGCGCGCTGCGACCAGGTCGTGCAGCAGGTGCTGGACGCACTGGCGCGGCGCGGGCTGCTGGCCTGACGGGCCGGCGCCACCCCGCCCACGCCTATGGCCCGTGCGCCGCTGTGCGCCGCGCCGATTACCCGCGCCGCCGGCGCGGCCCTTGTCCCTTTCTTCAAGGAGATGACCATGAACCGCTCTTCCTTCTTCCTGCCTCCTTCTTCTACTTCTGCACTGCTCGCGCGCCGCCGCACGGTGGGCACGGCCGTGCTCTCGGCCTCGGCCGTGGCGTTGCTGGGTGGGCGCGACGCGCTGGCCGCCGCTGCCAAGACCGATGCGCGACAGCATGAGGCCGACGTGCGCATCCTTAACACCGCACTGGCGGCGGAGTACGAGGCCGTGGCCGCCTACCAGGTGGGCGCCGAGAGCGGTCTGCTCACCTCCGGCGTGCTGCCCCTGGCGCAGCAGTTCCAGGGCCACCACAAGGAGCATGCCGACGCGATCGCCGGCGCCGTGCAGAAGATGGGCGGCAAGCCCGTGCAGGCCAAGGCGCAGTACGGCTTCCCGACCGACAAGCTCAAGGCCGAAGCCGACGTGCTGCGCTTTGCCGCCGGACTGGAGCGCGGCGCCGTGTCGGCCTACCTGGGCGCGGTGCCGCTGTTTGCCGACCGCGCCCTGGCGCAGGTGGCCGCCAGCATCCTGGGCGACGAGGCCATGCACTGGGCCGTGCTGCGCCAGGCCCTGGGTGAGGCGCCGGTGCCCTCGGCGTTCATGTCATGACCCGAGTCCAGGCGGGTGGGCGTAGGCGGGCCTGGGCATTGGTGGGCGGATTGGCGCTTGGTGCTGCGGGCATGGCGGTCGCCGGGCCCGCGCCGGCAACGCCAGCGCCGGCCGCGCCCCAGCCCATGGCGCCTGACGCAGCCCAGCTGGCACGCGGCCAGCAGATCTACGCGCGCTGCGCGGGGTGCCACGCCATCGAGGGCCACCGCACGGGACCGCAGCACTGCGGCCTGTTCGGCCGCCGCGCGGGCACGGCGCCGGGGTTCGACGGCTACTCCCAGGCCATGAAGGCCAGCGGCATCGTCTGGGACGAGCGCACGCTGCAGCGCTTCCTGAAGGACCCGCCAGCCACCGTGCCCGGCACGTCCATGGGCTACGCAGGCGTGAAGGACGATGGCGAGCGTGCGGCGCTCATCGCCTGGCTGCGCCAGGCCACGCAGCCGGGGAGCTCCTGCACGCCCAGGTAGTCCATTGCTCTTCCTTTGATAGCTACCATCGCTTGCTGAAAAAGCGCTGGAGGCATTTTTGGCTTGAAGTGCGGCTGGTGCCATGGCGGCGCCTATGATGGGCGCCACCATGACGTCCACGATCGCCTTTGCACCACCACCCCGCCATGCGTCCTGATTTCACGCCGCTGGCGATTTTGGCGATGGCGCTGCCCTTCGTCTTTGGCATTACCGAGGCTCCGTATTCCAACTTTTGGCCGCTGCTGGCCAGCGGCGCCTGCGCCTGGCTGCTGGCGGCGCTGGCCTGGTGCGGCGCCTGGCGTCCCAGTGCCGCGCGCCTGGGCGCCCATCTGGCGGCGGGTCTGCTGCTGGCGGCGCTGGTGGCCGCGGGTATCGGCCTGGTGCAGTTCTTCATGGGCGACCCGGGGTGGGCGCCGTGGGTGCATGCCTCCAGTCCGGGCCTGGCCTTCGGCAACTTGCGCCAGCGCAACCAGCAGGCCACGTTGCTGGCGCTGGGCGTGTGGGCGCTGCTGTGGTGGGTGGCGCGCCTGCAGGAGCAGGTGGACGGCAACCCGGTGCTGGCAGGGCGCGGCGCGCGCTGGCCGGTGCTGGCGGCGGTCGCGGTGCCCTGGGCCATGGTGCTGCTGGCCACTGCGGGCGCGGCCACGGCCTCGCGCACGGGGGCGCTGGAGTGGCTGGTGGTGTTGGCGCTGCTCGTCGTGTGGCGGCGCAGCAGCGGCGCACTGGCGCTCGGCATGGCCGGCGTGGGGCTGGCGGTCTATGCGGTGGCCGCGTGGGGCTTGCCGCAGCTGCTGCTGCGGTGGACGGGCATGCGCATGGACGGCCTGTTCATGCGGATGGCCGATGGCTCCCAGACCTGCGTCGGCCGCGCTACGCTATGGTCCAACGTGCTGGAGCTGATCGCCCAGCGGCCCTGGGCCGGCTGGGGCTGGGGCGAGCTGGACTACGCGCACTACATCCACCCGTTTGCGGGAGAGCGTTTTTGCGTGCTGCTGGACAACGCCCACAACCTGCCACTGCATCTGGCGGTGGAACTGGGCCTGCCGGCTGCGCTGCTGCTGTGCGGCGTGCCGCTGTGGGCCGCGCTGCGCGCGCGCCCCTGGCGAGAGGCGCAGCCCCACCGCCAACTGGCCTGGGGCGTGCTGGCCCTTGTGGGCGTGCACAGCCTGCTGGAGTTCCCGCTGTGGTACGGGCCGTTCCAACTGGCCACCGCGCTGGCCGTGCTGGTGCTGCTGGCGCCCTGGCTGTCGCGTGCGGCGCGCTGGCGCCCCGTGGGTGCGGTGGTGGCGGGCGTGGCACTGCTGGCGGCCCCGGCCATGGGGTTCGTGCTGGTGCGCGACTACGCGCGCGTGAGCGTGCTGTACCGTCCCACGGCCGAGCGGCCCGCGGCGCTGCGCGCGCTGACGGCTGCCGACGCGGCGCGGCAGGTGTGGTTCTTCCGTGCGCCAGCGCAGTTCGCGCAGCTCACCACTGCGGCGGTTACGCCCGCCAATGCGGCCGAGATGCATGCCCTGGCGTTGCAACTGCTGCACTACTCGCCCGAGCCGCGCGTGATCGAGAAGCTCATCGCCAGCGCGCGGCTGCTGGGCCGCGAGGACGAGGTGGCGCTGCACACCGACCGCTACCGCCGCGCCTATCCGTACGACTTCGGGCGCTGGCAGCGCGGCCAGCCTTCCGGTGGCCCGCCGCTGGAACACTGATCAGACCAGGTCGCAGAACGCCAGCACCTCGGGCAGGTGCCGGACGAAGTCGCTCAGCGCGTGGTCGCCGCCGGGCAGTATGCGCTGGGTGGCTTGCGGGTAGCGCGCGACCATCTCGCGCCAGTCCAGCAGTTCGTCACCCTGCGCGGCGATCAGCAGCTCCGGCCCCGCGGGCGGCAGGTGGCGCACGTCCAGCGCTTGCAGCTCGGCGATGTACTCGGGGCGGAAGAAGAACCGCTCTTCGGGGTTGTGCCACGCGGTCTGCTCGCCGATGTAGCGTTCCAGGTTGCGGGCGGGGTGGACGGCGGGGTTGAGTAGCACGCTGGCGCAGCGCGCCTGTTGCGCCACCCAGCTGGCGTAGTAGCCGCCGAGCGACGAGCCGACCACCGCCATGCCCGGTCCCTGCGGCCAGGTGGCGATGCCGCCTGCGACCAGCGCCATCGCCGCGCGCGGCGAAGGGGGCAGCTGTGGACACCAGAACGTCACGCCCGGGTGGTGCTGCGCCACGTGCGCGGCCACCTGGCGGGCCTTGGTGGACTGGGGCGAGGAGCGAAAGCCGTGCAGGTACAGCAGGTGGGTGGTGGGCATGGCTGTCAGCGTCGGCGCTGTCGAAAGGCAAATGCCGGTCCGGCGGCGGTTTTTGGTGGATGATGCGTGGATCTTGTAGCCAGCTTACGCCATGCCCGATTCCGTTTCCCGTCCGGCCACCCTGGGCGCTGCAGCGGGCGCCATGCCCGCTCGCCAGCGCCTGGGGCGATTCGAGTTGCTGCACGTGCTGGGCCGGGGCGCGCAGGCGACCGTGTGGCTGGCGCGGGACACGCGTCTGCACCGCGAGGTCGCGGTCAAGTGGCTGGCCGACGGCGGCGACGCGCAGGCGCAGGAGCAGTGGCTGCGCGAGGCGCGCCATGTGGGCCGGCTGTCGCACCCGCGCATCGTGCCGGTGTTCGAGGCCGACGTGCACGAAGGCCAGCCCTACCTGGTGTTCGAATATGTGCCAGGCTGCACGCTGGCCGAGCATCTGGCGCATCAGGGCCGCTGTGCGGTGCACGACGCGGTGGAGCTGATGGCGGACGTGCTCGAAGGGCTGCAGGCGGCGCATGAGGCCGGCATCGTGCACTGCGACCTGAAGCCGTCGAACGTGATGGTGGATGTCCAGCGCCATGCGCGGATCATGGATTTCGGCATCGCCGCGGCCATGGCCAGCCCTGGGGGCGGCCCCATTGTGTGCGGCACGCCGGCCTACATGGCGCCAGAAGCGGTGGCGGGCGCGGCGCCCGCGCCCGCGTCGGACATCTACGCCGCTGCGCTGGTGCTCGTGGAACTGCTCACCGGCAGGCGCTTGATTACTGAGCGCGATCCGGCGCAGGCGCTCGCGCATGTCGCCCGCCACGCGCCGCAGCTGCCCGAGGATCTGGGGGCGGGCGTGGACGATGGCCTGCGCTCCATCCTGCGCCGGGCCCTGGCGCGCGACCCTGCCGAGCGCTACGCCAGCGCGCAGGAAATGTGCGATGCCTTGCGTGCCTGGGCGGCGCCGGTGAGCGCCCCTACCGCGGCAAGCAATGCCGCGCTGGACTTCCTGCTGCGGCGCATGCGCCACAAGAGTGACTTTCCGGCGCTGTCCGATTCGGTGGCGCGCATCCAGCGCATGACCCACTCGGAGGACGACAGCATTGCCGATCTGACCAACGAGATCCTCAAGAGCGTTGCCCTCACCAACAAGCTGCTGCGATTGGTCAACAGCGCCCCCTTTTCCCACCTGGGGGGCGGCATCGGCACGGTCTCGCGCGCGGTGAGCCTGGTGGGCTTCAATGCGGTGCGCAACATGGCGCTGTCGCTGGTGCTGCTGGAGCACATGCAGGACCGGGGGCATGCCAAGCAGATGCGCGAGGAATTCTTGCGCACCATGATGGCCGGCGCCGTGGCGGCGCAGCTGTGCGGGCCGAGCGACCAGCGCGAGGAAGCGTTTCTCGGCGCGATGTTCCAGGGCCTGGGGCGCATGCTGTGCTCGTTTTATTTCCCGGAGGAGGCGGCACAGATCCGTGCGCTGGTGGCCTCTGACCGGCCGTCGGGGGGCGATGAAGCCGCGGCTTTGCAGGTGCTGGGACTGAGCCTGGAAGACCTGGGTGTCGGCGTGGCGCGTGTGTGGAGCCTGCCCGATTCCCTGCAGCGCTGCATACGGCCACCGCAGGGGCGGCCGCCGCAGCGCCCGCCCGAGGGCGTGGAGCGGTTGCGCTGGGTGGGACGTGCCGCGAACGAGGCGGCCACCATCATGCTGCAGCATGAGCCGGAACCCGCTGGCGCCCGCCTGCAGCAGCTGGCGGCGCACTATGCGGTCGCTTTCTCGATGACGCAGCAGGAGTTCGTCAAGGCCACGGTGCTGGCACGCGAGCAGCTCATCGCCATGGCTGACGCCCTGGACTTGCGCGTGGACAAGGGCTCGCCCGCGGCGCGCCTGCTGGCTCCGCCCGCCGCCCTGGATGCGCCGCCGGTATTGGCCGACCCGGCCACGGGCCATGAGCTGCATTACGACGCCCTGCAGACCCTGCCCCTGACGCTGGCGCAGTCCACTGATGCGGCGTCTTCCGTCAGCCAGGCGGCCGAGGTGCTGGCCGCTGGCATCCAGGAGGTCAGCAACGCCATGGTGGAGGACTTCCGCCTGAATGACATCGTGCGCATGGTGCTGGAAACCATGCTGCGTGCCCTGGGCGCGCGGCGCATCGTGTTCTGCCTGCGCGAGGTCAAGACCGAGCGCATGACCGGGCGTTTCGGACTGGGCGAGGGCAGCGCAGACGCCGTGCGCGCCCTGGCCGTGCCCCTGAAGGACGCGGATGACCTGTTTGCCGCCGTGTGCCAGCGGGGCGCCGATACCCTGATTGCCGACGCCACCGAGGAGCGTGTGCGAGCGCGTCTGCCGGCATGGTTCCTCGGCAGCTTCGATGCCACCAGCTTTCTGCTGCTGCCGCTGTCGATCAAGCAGCGTCCCTTTGCTCTCATCTATGCCGACCATGAGCGCCCTGGCGGCCTGGTGGTGGACGACAAGGTGCAGGGGCAGCTGCGCACGCTGCGCAACCAGCTGGTGCTGGCGTTTCGCCAGGCCGACTGATGCCTAGTCCTGGAATCACGCAGGGGGCTTGGCCTGGCGCCCGATAATCGCGCCCCATGGCCGCCGCTTTCGACAAACCTTCCCTGCCGCAACGCCTCCTGCCGCTGCTGCGCGGCTTTGACTGGCCGCTCATCGCGTTGCTGCTGGCGTTGTCATCCATCGGCCTGGTGGCCATGTATTCGTCGGGTTTCGACCACGGCACGCGCTTTTACGACCATGGCCGCAACATGCTGCTGGCCGCAGGCATCCTGTTCGTGGTGGCCCAGGTGCCGCCGCAGCGGCTGATGATGCTGGCCGTGCCGTTGTACACGCTGGGCGTGGCGCTGCTGGTGGGCGTGGCGCTGTTCGGCATCACCAAGAAGGGGGCGCAGCGCTGGATCAACGTGGGTGTGGTGATCCAGCCCAGCGAGCTGCTGAAGATCGCCACCCCGCTGATGCTGGCCTGGTGGTTCCAGAAGCGCGAAGGCCAGCTGCGTGCGCTGGACTTCGTGGTGGCGGGGGCGCTGCTCATGGTGCCCGTGGGCCTGATCATGAAACAGCCCGACCTGGGCACCTCGCTGCTGGTGATGGCCGCGGGGCTGTCGGTGATTTTCTTTGCGGGCCTGCCCTGGAAGCTGGTGGTGCCGCCGGTGCTGCTGGGCGCGGTGGGCATTGCGCTCATCGTCTGGTTCGAGCCGCACCTGTGCGCCGAGGGCGTGCGCTGGCCGGTGCTGCACGACTATCAGCAACAGCGCATCTGCACGCTGCTGGACCCCACGCGCGATCCGCTGGGCAAGGGCTTTCACATCATCCAGGGCATGATCGCCATCGGCTCGGGCGGCGTGTGGGGCAAGGGGTTCATGGCCGGCACGCAGACGCACCTGGAGTTCATTCCGGAGCGCACGACCGACTTCATCTTCGCCGCGTTTTCCGAGGAGTTCGGGCTGGTGGGCAACCTCACCCTGATCGTCTGCTTTGTGCTGCTGGTGTGGCGCGGGCTGGCGATTGCGGCCAATGCCAATACGCTGTTCGGGCGCCTCATGGCGAGTGCCGTGGCGATGATCTTCTTCACCTATGCCTTCGTGAACATGGGCATGGTCAGCGGCATCCTGCCCGTGGTGGGGGTGCCGCTGCCGTTCGTCAGCTACGGCGGCACGGCCATGGTCACGCTGGGGCTGGCGCTGGGGGTGCTGATGTCGGTGGCACGCGCACAGCACCAGCCCGAGCAGGGGCCGCCGCGGGCGCGGTAGCGAGGCTGCGGAGGGAACCTGCGTGCACGCAGGGTCTAGGGCGCCTGCCTACAATCGGCCGATGATTTCCCGCGAACCCACCATCGAACGCCTGGGCCTGGCCCGTGAGCTGCTGCTCACCCCCTTCGGCCTGGACGAGTCCCACCTCTCCCGCGCCCTGGCGGAGATCCGCGCGCACCGCGTGGACGACGCCGACCTGTACTTCCAGTACACGCGCAGCGAAGGCTGGAGCCTGGAGGAGGGCATCGTCAAGACGGGCTCGTTCTCCATCGACCAGGGCGTGGGCGTGCGCGCGGTGAGCGGCGAGAAGACCGCCTTCGCCTACTCGGACGATATTTCCGAGGCCTCGCTGCTCGACGCGGCCCGTACCGTGCGGTCCATTTCGGCTGCGGATAAGGTGGGACGAGCGCGAGTAGCTTCCAAAAAGATAGCAAACAGCCGTTCGCTGTACCCGCACATCGACCCCATCGCCTCGATGGACAGCACCGACAAGGTGCGCCTGCTGGAGCGCGCCGAGCAATGTGCCCGCGCCAAGGACCCGCGCGTGGTGCAGGTCATGGCGGGCCTGGCCAGCGAGTACGACGTGGTGCTGGTGGCGCGTGCCGATGGGCTGATGGCCGCCGACGTGCGCCCGCTGGTGCGCCTGTCGATCACCGTCATCGCCGAGCAGAACGGCCGCCGCGAGGTGGGCTCGGCCGGCGGGGGCGGGCGCTTCGGTCTGGCCTATTTCACCGACGAGCAGATCGGGCAGTATGTCCATGAAGCCGTGAATGCTGCGTTGGTCAACCTCGAGTCGCGCCCCGCGCCTGCGGGCGAGATGACCGTGGTGCTGGGCCCCGGTTGGCCCGGTGTGCTGCTGCACGAGGCCGTGGGCCACGGGCTGGAGGGCGACTTCAACCGCAAGGGGTCGAGCGCCTTCAGCGGCCGCATCGGCCAGCGCGTGGCGGCCAAGGGCGTCACCGTGCTGGACGATGGCACGCTGGCCGACCGCCGCGGCTCGCTCAACGTGGACGATGAGGGTCACGCCACGCAGCGCAACGTGCTCATCGAGGACGGCATATTGAAGGGCTACATCCAGGACGCGATGAATGCGCGCCTCATGGGTGTCAAGCCTACGGGCAACGGCCGGCGCGAGAGCTATGCCCACATCCCCATGCCGCGCATGACCAATACCTACATGCTGGGCGGCGACAAGGACCCGCAGGAAATCGTCGCCAGCATCAAGAAGGGCCTGTACGCCACCAACTTCGGCGGCGGACAGGTGGACATCACCAGCGGCAAGTTCGTGTTCTCCGCGAGCGAGGCCTACTGGGTGGAAAACGGCAAGATCCAGTACCCCGTGAAGGGCGCGACCATCGTCGGCAGCGGCCCGGAGTCGCTCAAGAAGGTGACCATGATCGGCAACGACATGCGCCTGGACAGCGGTGTGGGCACCTGCGGCAAGGAAGGCCAGAGCGTGCCCGTGGGAGTGGGCCAGCCCACCATGCGCATCGATGGCCTGACGGTGGGCGGCACGGCTTGAGCGCCGCGGCCGGTTGTGTGCCATGCCCGCGCCACTCTCCAGCCGCCCGCAGACTTTCACCGATCCGGACCTTAACCCGCACGGCGGCGAGGCGGACGAGGACGCGCGTGCGCTGCGCGACAGCCTGGGCGAGCTGGCCCAGCATATCGAGGCCGCCACGCGCGCGCGCCGGGGGCAGCTGGGGCCCGAGGCCGTGCGGCGCAGCGCCGAGGCGCTGGCGCATTGCGCAAGGCGCCACCAGTTGCACCTCACAGGCCTGGGGTCGGCCTGGCATGCGCTGTATGAATTCGGTGTCTACCAGCGCGCGTTGCGCGAATTGCGCGATGCCCTGGCGCAATGGCAGCAGGCCTTGCAGCAGCGTAGCCCCTCTGAGGCCGAGCGCTTCGGCGCGTTCGAGCGGCAGGCGTGGCGCACGCTGGGAGAGGCACGGCTGGTGCTCGACATCTATATGCAAGGCGACCCCTGCATGGAGCGATCGGCGCCCGACACCCGGCCTGCCGCGGAACGTCCGCCGCGTGCGCCACTGCTGGCGCGCCTGCGCCGGTGGTGGTTCGAGGGACGGCATCCGTAAGCGGTTGTAGCGCGACGGCAACACGGTGCCTATGTTGCGGTGCCGCAATACGTGCTACATTGGTTCGCATGTCAGTTCACAGCGCGTTTTACTTTTACTTTTGGTTCTCTGTCCCTGGCGGATGAGAGGTACGCGCGCACCCAGACTGAGCCCCCTTCTCTAAGAAACCGCCGAAGCTGAAAAGCCCGGCGGTTTTTTGTTATCTGTTCTCCGTTTTCCATCTTCACCCCCACACACCCGAGAGGAAGCACCCATGAACGCCCATGTCTCCAGCAGCGATGCCTGGTATCCCAACGTCGAGAAAACCAGCGAGACCGACGACCAACGCATCAAGGACATCACCGTGCTTCCTCCTCCAGACCACCTGATTCGCTTTTTCCCGATCCGCGGGTCGGAGGTGGAGTCGCTGATTGCCAACACACGCCGCAGCATCCAGCGCATCATGAGCGGCGAGGACGACCGGCTGCTCGTCATCATCGGCCCCTGTTCGATCCACGACCCGCACGCCGCGGTGGACTATGCGCGCAAGCTCAAGGCCGTGCGCGAGCAGTACAAGGACCAACTGGAAGTGGTGATGCGCGTGTACTTCGAGAAGCCCCGCACCACCGTGGGCTGGAAGGGCCTGATCAACGACCCCTACCTGGACGGCAGCTACCGCATCGACGAGGGCCTGCGCATCGCTCGCCAGCTGCTCATCGACATCAACCGCCTGGGTGTGCCGGCGGGCAGCGAGTTCCTGGACGTGATCTCGCCCCAGTACATCGGCGACCTGATCAGTTGGGGCGCCATTGGCGCGCGCACCACCGAAAGCCAGGTCCACCGCGAGCTGGCCTCCGGCATTTCGGCCCCCATCGGCTTCAAGAACGGCACCGACGGCAACATCCGCATCGCCACCGATGCCATCCAGTCCGCCAGCCGCGGCCACCACTTCCTGTCGGTGCACAAGAACGGCCAGGTGGCCATCGTGCATACCGCGGGTAACAAGGATTGCCACGTGATCCTGCGCGGCGGCAAGGCGCCCAACTACGACGCCGCCAGCGTTGCCGCGGCCTGCAAGGACCTGGAGGCCGCCGGCCTGCCGGCGTCGCTGATGGTGGACTGCAGCCATGCCAATAGCAGCAAGCAGCACGAGAAGCAGCGCGATGTGGCGCGCGACATCGCCGCGCAGATCGCAGGCGGCTCGCGCAGCGTGTTCGGCGTGATGGTGGAAAGCCACCTGCAGCCCGGAGCGCAGAAGTTCACGCCGGGCAAGGACGATGCCACGGCGCTGGAATACGGCAAGAGCATCACCGATGCCTGCCTGGGCTGGGACGACTCCGTTGCCTGCCTGGCCGAGCTGGCGGCCGCCGTGCAAGCGCGGCGCGCGCGCTGAAGCGGGCGCGGTGTAAGCTCGCGGCACGGGAATGGCGCGGCCGCGCCGTCCCGTTCACCCGTCAACACTATTCCATCAAGAGGCGAGACAGCTCATGCACAGCGAAGTATTGGTCACCCTGAGCCCCGATCAGGAATTCCGTCTGGACGCGCAGGGGGGACAGCCCCTGTCGCACGAGGACGCGCGCCGCTGGCTGGACGATGAATTTCTACGCCTGGAATGCGAGCCGCTGCGCGCCAGCGGCAAGGTGCTGCTGGCCGACAAGGTGCTGACCGTGGCCCGCGCCGCGGGGGCGACGCTGCTGGCCGATCCTGCATGGTCCGGCCAGTTTGCCCGCGCCACCGTCGCTGCGCTTGCCAGGCCCGTCGTGCGCGTGGACGTGCCGGGCATGGCTGTCAGCTTCTAAGTCTCAAGCCAAAAAGGCTGCTAGCGCTTATTAATCAAGCGCTAGAAGCTATTGTTTTGATAGTTCTGCGAGCAGTTGGGCGTGCACTCCGCCAAAGCTGCCGTTGCTCATGCAGACGATGTGGTCGCCCGGCTGCACCGCCGCGCGGATCTGGCCCACCAGCGTGGGCAGGTCGGCCGCCGTCTGCGCGCGCGCACCCATGGGGGCCAGCGCCGCAGCGGCGTCCCAGTCCAGGCCGGCGGTATGGCAGAAGGCCAGGTCGGCCGGCTCCAGCGCCCAGGGCAACTGCGCCTTCATGGTGCCCAGCTTCATGGTGTTGCTGCGCGGCTCGAACACCGCCAGGATGCGCCCGCGGCCTTCGCCCTTGGGGCCCACGCGCCGGCGCAGTCCGTCCAGCGTGGTGCGCAGCGCCGTGGGATGGTGCGCAAAGTCGTCATAGACAGCGATGCCCCGCACCATGCCGCGCAGCTCCATGCGGCGCTTGACGTTCTCGAAGCGCGCCAGCGCCTCGGCCGCCTGGGCCGGCGTCACGCCCACATGCTCGGCGGCCGCGATGGCAGCCAGGGCATTGAGCTGGTTGTGCACGCCCGTCAGCGACCACTGCACGCGTGCCACTGTGCGGCCCCGCTGCAGCACCTCGAAATCGTGCGGCTCGCCTTGCGCGCCAAAGTCGCTCACCGCGGTGCCAAAGTTGGCCACGCCGCTCCAGCAGCCGGCGTGCAGTACGCGTGCCAGGCTCTCCTCCAGCCCGTTGACCACCACGCGGCCCGAGGGCGGCACCGTGCGCACCAAGTGGTGGAACTGCCGTTCGATCTGGCCCAGGTCGTCAAAGATGTCGGCGTGATCGAACTCCAGGTTGTTCAGCACGGCGGTGCGGGGGCGGTAGTGCACGAATTTGCTGCGCTTGTCGAAGAACGCGGTGTCATATTCATCGGCCTCGATCACGAACAGCGGCGCCGTGGCGAGCGGTCCTGGCCCGGCCAGGGGCCGTACGGGTGCGCCCAGACGCGCGGATACGCCGAAGTTCATCGGCACACCGCCCACCAGGAAGCCGGGCGCCAGGCCCGCGCATTCCAGAATCCAGGCCAGCATGGACGTGGTGGTCGTCTTGCCGTGCGTGCCGGCGACGGCCAGCACATGGCGGCCCTGTAGCACATGCTCGGCCAGCCATTGCGGCCCGCTGGTATAGGGCGCGCCCGCGTCGAGGATGGCCTCCATCAGCGGAAACTTCGGCGTGCCGTCCGCCAGCCGCGCGCGGCTGACCACGTTGCCCACCACGAACATGTCAGGCTTCAGCGCGAGCTGGTCGGCGCCATAGCCTTCGATCAACTCTATTCCCAAGGCGCGCAACTGGTCGCTCATGGGAGGGTAGACGCCGGCGTCGCAGCCGGTGACACGGTGGCCCGCCTCGCGCGCCAGCGCGGCCAGGCCGCCCATGAACGTGCCGCAGATGCCCAGGATGTGTATATGCATGGCTCCCGATTCTATGGACCTCGGTGGAACCTCCAGGATTTATGAGAAAAATGGGTCTAACGCCCGTTGATCAAGCGCGAACAGCTATCGAATAAGGAGCAAATGGCGGATGCATGGTGCATTGCCCCTGCGGCGGGTGCGCCGTCACGGTTGCGTCGACGGTATTGCGGGGCATTGGGGCGACAATGGACGTCCTGCGTTCTGGACCGTGCCGCCATGCAAAACGCCCTTGCCATCGAAATCGCCAATGCCGCAGCCCGCCTGGTGGTCGAGGAGGGGCTGGAGTGGGGGGCGGCCAAGCGCCGCGCGGTCAAGGAACTGGGGCTGCCCCAGCGCACGCCGCTGCCCGACAACGACCTCGTCGAGGACGCCGTGCGGGAGTACATCGGCCTGTTTTGCGCCGATACCCAACCCTCCGAATTGCGGGCGCTGCGCGAATTGGCACTGGTGTGGATGCAACGCATGCAGGACTTCCGCCCCTACCTGGGCGGTGCGGTCTGGCACGGCACGGCCACACGGCTGTCCGACATCTACCTGGCGCTGTTCTGCGACGATCCCAAATCGGCCGAGATTGCCCTCATCGACCACCATGTGAATTACGAGCCGCGCACCGTCATGGGTTTGCGGGGCGAGCCGGTCGATGCTTTGAGTCTGAGCAGCCGATCCGCCGCGTTGCACGAAGAGATCGGCGTGCATCTGCTGATCTATGACCTGGACGACCTGCGTGGCGCGCTGCGCCCCGACGCCCGGGGGCGCGCGCCCCGGGGTGATCTGCAAGCCGTGCGCCGGTTGCTGCAGGAAATGCCTACTTCCACCCTGTCTTCATGAACGAGCCCACTCTTTCCTCTTCGGCGTCTGCCGATTCCGCAAAGGCGCCGAGCGCCCATCCGCTCCGCCGCCGCCGCTGGCTGCTGGTGGGGGCCGGTGCCCTTGCCGCCCTGGGAGGAGCGGGCCTGGCGGCCTGGCGGCTGCGGCCGGGCCCGGTGCAGGAGGGCGTGTCCGACGCCGTCTGGGACGCGCAGTTTGAAGGCCCGGCGGGCGAAGTGCTGTCCATGGCCGCCTTGCGGGGTCGCCCCCTGCTGTTGAATTTTTGGGCCACCTGGTGCCCCCCGTGCGTGGAAGAACTGCCGCTGCTCAATGCCTTTTATGGGGAACACCGCGCCAAAGGGTGGCAGGTTGTGGGCTTGGCGATCGATCAGCCTTCCAACGTGCGCAAATTTCTAGAGCGCATGCCTCTCGATTTCCCAATCGCCTTGGGGGGGCTGGGCGGCACCGACCTGGCACGCGGGCTGGGCAACGAAAAGGGCGGGCTGCCCTTTACCGTACTGTTTGGCGCAAATGGCAGCATTTTGAAGCGTAAAATGGGCCAACTAACGGCGCAGGATCTCCAAGGCTGGTCCACAACGTGGTGAGCGCCTGTGTTTCCTCAATGGAGATGGTGGCAATTGGGGTCGTTTCGGTGAAATAGTCCGAAATTAGGGTAAATTCGCTCCCCATTCCGTTTCTAGCCGTTGGAGCCCCCATGGATTTGCGAAAACTCAAGACCCTCATCGATCTGGTCTCCGAGTCGAATGTTTCTGAACTCGAGATCACCGAAGCCGAGGGCAAGGTCCGCATCGTGAAGAGCGGCGGGGCCGTGGTGCAGCAGTTCGTCGCCGCTCCCGTCCAAACACCCATGGCCGCCGCGCCCGTAGCGGCCGCGCCCACCGCGCCCGTCGCTGAATTGCCTGCCCCCGCGGCGGCGGCCCCTTCTGGCCATATCGTCAAGTCGCCCATGGTGGGTACGTTCTATCGCGCGTCCAGCCCGGGCGCGAAGCCGTTTGTCGAGGTGGGCAGCAAGGTCAAGGAAGGTGACACGGTGTGCATCGTCGAAGCCATGAAGATCCTGAACGAGATCGAGGCCGACAAGTCCGGCACGGTGACCCGCATCCTGGGTGAGAACGGGCAGGCGGTGGAATACGGGCAGCCGCTGTTCGTCATCGAGTAAGCCGCGCATGAGCGCTTCAGCCCCCGCCGCATGCGCTCGTTGCGCGTGCCTGGCAGCACCAGGCGCTGGCGCGGGTTTTTGTCTGCATGCGGCCTTGAGCCGCGAGGCCAACCATGTTTAAGAAGATTTTGGTCGCCAATCGCGGCGAGATTGCCCTGCGAATCCAGCGTGCCTGCCACGAACTGGGCGTGAAGGCCGTGATGGTCTATTCCGAGGCCGACCGCGACGCCAAATATGTCAAGCTGGCGGAGGAGGCTGTGTGCATCGGCCCCGCGCCCTCGCCGCTGTCCTACCTCAACATGCCTGCCATCATTTCGGCGGCCGAGGTGACGGACGCCGAGGCCATTCACCCGGGGTATGGCTTCCTGTCGGAAAATGCCGATTTCGCCGAACGGGTCGAAAAGAGCGGGTTCCAGTTCATCGGCCCGACGCCCGACTCCATCCGCATGATGGGTGACAAGGTGTCGGCCAAGCAGGCCATGATCCGCGCGGGCGTACCCTGCGTGCCGGGCTCCGATGGCGAGTTGCCGGATGATCCGGTGCAGATCCGCCGCATTGCCAAGAGCATCGGTTACCCGGTCATCATCAAGGCCGCTGGCGGTGGTGGCGGCCGTGGCATGCGGGTGGTGCACACCGAGGCGGCGCTGGTTAATGCGGTGCAGATGACCAAGGCCGAGGCGCAGGCCGCCTTTGGCAACCCGGCCGTGTACATGGAGAAATTCCTCCAGAACCCGCGCCATATAGAGATCCAGATACTGGCCGACAAGTACCGCAATGCCGTGTACTTGGGCGAGCGCGACTGCTCCATGCAGCGTCGCCACCAGAAGGTGATCGAGGAAGCGCCGGCACCGGGTATTCCGCGCAAGCTGATCGAGAAGATTGGCGAACGCTGCGTGGCTGCCTGCAAGAAGATCGGCTACCGCGGTGCGGGTACGTTCGAGTTCCTGTACGAGAACGGCGAGTTCTACTTCATCGAGATGAACACCCGCGTGCAGGTGGAGCACCCGGTGACCGAGTGGATCACGGGCGTGGACATCGTGCGCACGCAAATCATGGTGGCTGCGGGCGAAAAACTGCCGTTCACTCAGCGCCAGGTTCAGATCCATGGCCATGCGATCGAATGCCGGGTGAACGCCGAGGACCCCTACAAGTTCATCCCGTCGCCGGGGCGCATCACGATGTGGCACGCGCCTGGCGGCCCGGGCGTGCGCGTGGACTCGCACGCCTATACGAACTACTACGTGCCGCCGAATTACGACTCCATGATCGGCAAGATCATCGTGCACGGCGATACGCGCGAGCAAGCCCTAGCGCGCATGCGCACGGCACTGTCGGAAACGGTGATCGAAGGCATCAATACCAACGTGGCGCTGCACCGCGAACTCATGGTGGACGCCAAGTTCGTAGCGGGCGGCACCAACATCCACTACTTGGAGGAGTGGCTGTCGCAGCGCCAGCGCTGATCGTCAGCACTTCTGACCTGCCCGCTGGCATCCGGAAACGGATGCCAGCTTTTTTCATGGATCGCGTGCAAGGAGGTTGATCCCATGTTCGAGCTGAACCTGTTGTGTCCCGAGGAACGGGTGGAGACCGTGAGCGACGCGCTCGATGCGCTGGAAGCCTTGAGCGTGTCCGTGGAAGATGCCGACGCGCACACCGATGCCGAGCAGGCGCTTTTTGGAGAACCTGGCATGCCGGCCCCGCGTGAGGGTTGGCAGCGTAGCCGCATCACTGCCCTGTTTCCTACGCAAGAGGCGGCCGAGGAGGCGCGGCAACTGTTGCAGGCCCAGGATTTCTTCGAGGGCTGCATCGTGCAGGGGGTGAGTGTGGTGCAGGAGCAGGACTGGGTCCGGCTCACGCAATCCCAGTTCGCGCCGGTGGACATCACGCCCGATTTCTGGATCGTGCCGACGTGGCACGAGATGCCCGCGGCTGCGCGCCGTAGCATCCGCCTGGATCCAGGGCTGGCCTTTGGCACGGGAACCCACCCAACCACGCGCATGTGCCTGCGCTGGATTGCCAAACATGGCGACGCGGCCGGGCAGGCGCTGGGGCGCGTGCTCGACTATGGCTGCGGCTCCGGCATCCTGGCGATCGGCGCCGCGAAATTTGGCGCCACAGAGATCGACGCGGTGGACATTGACACGGCAGCCGTGGAATCCACGCGACAAAATGCGCAAGCCAACGGCGTGCAGGTGAACGCGGGTCTGCCCGAGCGGGCGCAAGGGCAATACCAGACCGTGTTGGCGAATATTCTGGCGACGCCGCTGAAGGTGCTGGCGCCCTTGCTCAGCGGCCATGTTGCGCAGGGCGGGCACCTTGTGCTGGCCGGCATCCTGGAGCGGCAGGCGGAGGAGCTGCAGGAGGCCTATGCGCCGTGGCTGCAGCTGCAGGTGTCGGACCGTGAGGATGGCTGGATCCTGATGACCGCGCGTCGCTAACCGCGCGGGCTGCGCGGGGCCGTAGAGGGGCCCCTACAATCCACAGCCGATGAGCCAGATCACCCGCTGCCCCCACTGCTCCACCACCTTTCGGGTGGTTGCCGATCAGCTGC
Source organism: Diaphorobacter sp. B2A2W2 (assembly GCF_056730635.1). Classification (NCBI taxonomy): domain Bacteria; kingdom Pseudomonadati; phylum Pseudomonadota; class Betaproteobacteria; order Burkholderiales; family Comamonadaceae; genus Diaphorobacter; species Diaphorobacter sp. B2A2W2. Next base: position 83,290 of record NZ_JBWZOR010000007.1, on the reverse strand, counting down.
GGATATCGGAAGGCTGGGTGCGATGCGGACACTGCAAGGAGGTGTTCGATGCATCGCAGCACTTGCAGGTGCAGGAGGCGGAGCCGTTGCTTTCCGACCTGCTTCTGGATGCGCTCAAGCCTCCGCCACAGCCCGTCGGTAAAGCCTCGGAAGGCATTCAGGTCTGGGGCAGTGCGCGGCATGTGGAGGCTCCAACATCGCTTGCGCCGGACCCGATGATGTCTGCAGCGGCCGCGTGGGCACCGCAGGAAGTGGTTCCCGCGGTGGATGAAGGCCTGCGTACGGAAAGCGAAACTCCACCATGGGTTCCCCCACCGCCCCCGGTCCCCGCCTTTCTGCTGGCGAATCCGGAGGGCGCAGCGCCTGCGAAGACGCCGAAAGCAATGGCCGCGCCCCTGGTGGATGCCGATGCGGCGCCCCTCTCTCCAGCCGCGCGCGATATTCACGCCCCGCCAGTCCATACGCTCCCGCAGGGTTACGAGTTACCGGCGGCGCCTCTTGAGGACGATGCGGAATCGGAGGAACCCAGCAGCCGCGAATCCGCGGAAGCACCTGCCGTTCTGGTTTCACCGGTACCCACAGAGGAGGGGGCCACGTCCGCTGCGGGGAGGGCGGCGCAGGAGACCATCGAATCACCAGAGATGGCGCCCAGCCCGGCTGAACCGCTGGAGTCCCTGGCGCCATCGGAGGATGCAGGCGCGCCATCGCTGGAGCGGGAAGAAGGGCACGCCGACGACCGCACGGATCCCGTCATTGAACCTGGCTTCGTGAAGGCTGCGCGGCGCAACGCGTTCTGGCGCAGGCCCTCGGTGCGTGTGGGCCTGTCCTTGGTCGGCCTGACGTTGGTGGTGGCCTTGCTTCTCCAAATCACCATCCAGGAACGGGACGACATCGCATCGCGTCATCCCGTGGCCCGCGCCTGGATGGAACGACTATGCGGGCGCTTGCAGTGCGTGCTGCAACCTCCACGGCACATCACGGCAGTGGTCATCGACAGCTCATCGTTTCTGAAGGCGCGCCACGATCCGTCCGGGTACCAGTTGCAGATGAGCGTGAAGAATACGTCGACCCAGGCCGTTGCGATGCCGGCGCTGGAACTCACGCTGACGGATGCGCAAGACCAACCCATTGTGCGGCGCGTATTGCTGCGTGACGAACTGGGGGCCCCCCTGGAATTGGCACCAGGTTTCGTGTGGAGCGGTGCACTGCCGTTGCAGGTGATCCAGGGTGCTGCGCAGGTGGCCGGCTATCGGCTGGTGGCCTTCTATCCCTGATTTTTTACTCTTGAGCTTTGACCCTATGGCTGCGCTGATTTGCGGTTCCCTGGCCTTCGACACCATCATGACGTTCGATGGGCGTTTTGCAGAGCAAATATTGCCCGAGCAACTGCATATCCTGAATGTGTCGTTTCTCGTTCCCACATTGCGCCGCGACTTTGGAGGATGCGCTGGCAATATCGCATACAGCCTCAAGCTGTTGGGAGGCAACCCGCTGCCCATGGCCATGCTGGGCGCTGATGGCGGCGAATACTTGGCGCGACTGCAGCAACTCGGCGTCGACACCCGCTTTGTCGGCCGCGTGGAGGATACATACACCGCCCAGGCGATGATCATGACCGATCGGGACAACAACCAGATCACGGCGTTCCACCCCGGTGCCATGATGCAGGCCCACCTGCACCGCATCCCGCCCGGGGCGGGTGCGCACGTGGGCATCATCGCGCCGGATGGCCGTGAGGCCATGCTGCAGCACGCGGCGCAATTCGTCGAGGCGGGCATTCCGTTCGTGTTCGATCCGGGACAGGGGTTGCCCATGTTCGATGGCGCAGACCTGCGTCGATTCATCGAGCAGGCGAGCTGGATCGCCGTCAATGATTACGAAGGCAAGATGTTGTGCGACCGTACGGGCTGGAGCCTGGCAGAGATCTCGCATCGGGTCCGCGGCCTGATCGTCACACTGGGAGCACAGGGATGTGAAATTTGGGAACAGGGTGTCAGGACGCATGTTCCCCCTGTGCAACCGGCGCAGGTGGTGGACCCCACGGGCTGCGGGGATGCCTGGCGTGGCGGTTTGCTCTACGGCCTGGAGAAGGGGTGGACCCTGGCACGTTGCGCTCAGTTGGGCAACCGGCTGGGCGCGCTCAAGATCGCGCAACGCGGCCCGCAGAATTACCAGCTGGACTTTCAACCTGACTGAGCGAGCGCCGGGATTGAAGCAGCGTTTCTGACTGCGGCTTTGCCATAAAAAAACCCGGTGCAAGCACCGGGTCGTAGGCTGGACTGTCCCGTAGCCTTATGGCTTGCCACCCGTAGGGAAGGGCCATGCGGCTTGCGGGTTCAGCGTTGTTTGCGCGACAGGAGCAGGCGCTGCGGCAGGAGCCTTAGCCTTCTTCGCGGGCGCGGCTGCCTTCTTGGCGGGTGCTGCCTTCTTGGCTGCTACGGCCTTTTTGGCAGGAGCGGCTGCCTTCTTGGCGGGTGCTGCCTTCTTGGCTGCTACGGCCTTTTTGGCAGGAGCGGCTGCCTTCTTGGCGGGTGCTGCCTTCTTGGCTGCTACGGCCTTTTTGGCGGGAGCGGCTGCCTTCTTGGCGGGTGCTGCCTTCTTGGCTGCTACGGCCTTTTTGGCAGGAGCGGCTGCCTTCTTGGCGGGTGCTGCCTTCTTGGCTGCTACGGCCTTTTTGGCAGGAGCGGCTGCCTTCTTGGCGGGCGCTGCCTTCTTGGCTGCTACGGCCTTTTTGGCAGGAGCGGCTGCCTTCTTGGCGGGTGCTACCTTCTTGGCTGCTACGGCCTTTTTGGCAGGAGCGGCTGCCTTCTTGACCGGCGCTGCCTTCTTGGCTGCTACGGCCTTTTTGGCGGGCGCTGCAGCTTTCTTGGCTGGAGCCGTCTTCTTAGCGGGAGCTGCTTTCTTTGCAGCGGGTTTCTTCGCAGTTGCCATCATTTTCTCCTTGGGTCGATTTGCAAAGAGCACCCCACGCCTGCATTGGGCGTGGAGCGATCCATGGCGACGACTGAATATGCGTCACCACGAATGCGGAAACGCCCCAAGGCCGCAGCGCCGAACGGTGCTGTGTGCGCGGAGCGTGGTTGAAAAATCATGGCCTGGTCTACGAAGATGTCAGTCCCAGGACAAGGCGCCGCCCGACTGGTACTCGATGACGCGCGTCTCGAAGAAGTTGCGTTCCTTCTTCAGATCAATCATCTCGCTCATCCAGGGAAACGGATTCTCTTCATTCGGAAAGAGCGCTTCCAGCCCGATCTGTGTGGCGCGGCGGTTCGCGATGTAGCGCAGGTAGCCTTTGAACATGGAAGCGTTCATACCCAGCACGCCACGCGGCATGGTGTCTTCGGCATAACGGTATTCCAGTTCCACTGCCTTGATGAACAGAGCCTTGATCTCGTCCTTGAACTCGGCCGTCCACAGATGTGGGTTTTCGAGCTTGAGCTGGTTGATCAGGTCGATGCCGAAGTTGCAGTGCATGGACTCGTCGCGCAGGATGTACTGGTACTGCTCGGCAGCGCCGGTCATCTTGTTCTGGCGGCCGAGTGCCAGGATTTGCGTGAAACCCACGTAGAAGAACAGACCTTCCATCAGGCAGGCAAAAACGATCAGCGACTTGAGTAGTGTCTGGTCGCTCTCGGGTGTGCCGGTCGTGAAGCGCGGATCCATGATCGCTTCGATGAAGGGGATCAGGAACTCGTCCTTGTCGCGAATGGACTGGACCTCGTTGTAGGCGTTGAAAATCTCGCCTTCGTCCAAGCCCAGAGACTCCACGATGTACTGGTACGCATGGGTGTGGATGGCTTCCTCGAACGCCTGGCGCAACAGGAACTGCCGGCATTCCGGCGCCGTGATGTGGCGGTAGGTGCCCAGCACGATGTTGTTGGCGGCCAGCGAGTCGGCCGTGACGAAGAAGCCCAGGTTGCGCTTGACGATGCGCCGTTCGTCCTCGGTCAGGCCGTTCGGGTCCTTCCAGAGTGCGATGTCCCGCGTCATGTTCACTTCCTGCGGCATCCAGTGGTTGGCGCAGGTGGCGAGGTATTTCTCCCACGCCCACTTGTACTTGAACGGCACCAGCTGGTTGACGTCGGTCTGGCCATTGATGATGCGTTTGTCGACCGCAGACACGCGGCGGTGTTGGGGTGCTGCAGACGCGGTAGGGGCAGTGCGCGTCGAAGTGCTGGCGACGGACTGCAACACGGGTGCTTGGAAACCGTTTGGCGGAGGCTCCACAGGGCGGTCGTTGGAGTGACTGCCGTCCAAGAGTTTTTGCGATGAGGGCTTGACTTCGTCGTCCCAGGTGAGCATAGGTTTTCCAGTGGTCGGATTATGGAAGCAGTGCTTCAAAATGAAAAGCACCGAAGCGTTGCCAGGCGTGATCTGTTGCTTCACGACACATGCGAACGAGGCGACGGAGTGTCGCGCTGCGCCCGCATGCGCACGGCATTACTGGCAGGCTTCGCAGCCGGGGTCGTCAATGGCACAGAACTTCACGTCGGTCGCAGGGATGGCAGCAGCCTGCGCCTGCGCCTGCGCTGCGGCCACGGCAGCGTTCAGTGCCGAGCTTGGTGCCATCGTTCCCTCCCCCGTGTCGCTTGCGCCGGACGCGACGGCATTGAGCTGGCGTGTGTTCACGGTACTCATCTCCACATGCGTCGCGCTCTGCGTGCGCAGGTAGTAAGTGGTCTTCAGACCGCGTATCCACGCAAGCTTGTATGTCTCGTCGAGCTTCTTGCCTGAGGCGCCGGCCATATAGATGTTCAGGCTCTGCGCCTGGTCGATCCATTTCTGTCGACGCGCCGCCGCTTCGACGAGCCAGGTGGGAGCGACTTCAAAGGCCGTGGCATACAGTGCCTTGACGGTGAGGGGAACGCGGTCGATCGCGTGCAGCGATCCCTTGAAGTGCTTGAGGTCCATGAGCATCACGTCGTCCCACAGGCCCAGCTGCTTCAGGTCGCGCACCAGGTACTGGTTGATGACCGTGAACTCTCCCGAGAGGTTGGATTTGACGGAGAGATTGCCGAAGGAGGGCTCAATGGAGGCGTCCACGCCAACGATGTTAGAGATGGTGGCTGTGGGCGCAATGGCGATGCAGTTGGAGTTGCGCATGCCGTCTTGCGCGATCTTGGCGCGCAGCATGTCCCAGTCCAGACGGGTCGTACGGTCCACCTCCACGTACCCGCCACGTTCCTGCTGCAGCAACTGCAGTGAATCCAGCGGCAGGATGCCCTGGGACCACAGAGAACCCTGGTAACTGGAGTATTGGCCCCGTTCTTGGGCGAGATCGGTTGAGGCCCAGTAGGCGTAATAGCAGAGAGCCTCCATGGAGGTATCGGCAAACTCCACTGCGGCGTCGCTTGCGTAGGGGATGCGCAGTTCATACAGCGCGTCCTGGAACCCCATCAGGCCCAGGCCGACGGGGCGGTGGCGCAGGTTGGAGTCCTTGGCCTTCTGTACGGCGTAGTAGTTGATGTCAATCACGTTGTCCAGCATGCGCATGGCCGTGCTCACGGTTTTGCGCAGCTTGTCGTGGTCGACGCCTCCGTCCTTGAGATGGCGCGCGAGGTTCACCGATCCCAGGTTGCACACGGCCGTCTCGGCATCGCTGGTGTTGAGCGTGATCTCGGTACAGAGATTGGAACTGTGCACTACGCCTACATGCTGCTGGGGAGAGCGGACGTTGCACGGGTCCTTGAAGGTGATCCAGGGATGGCCGGTCTCGAACAGCATGGACAGCATCTTGCGCCAGAGGTCGACGGCCGGTACGCGTTTGAACAGGGGCAGCTCGCCGCTCTCGGCCTTGGCCTCGTAGGCGATGTAGGCTTTTTCGAAGGCCTGTCCGTACAGGTCGTGCAGGTCAGGGACATCCGAGGGGGAAAACAGTGTCCACAGGCCCTTTTCCATTACGCGTTTCATGAACAGGTCGGGAATCCAGTTGGCCGTGTTCATGTCGTGTGTGCGTCGCCGGTCGTCGCCGGTGTTCTTGCGCAGCTCCAGGAATTCTTCGATGTCCAGGTGCCAGCTTTCCAGGTAGGTGCAGACGGCACCCTTGCGCTTGCCGCCCTGGTTCACGGCCACGGCCGTGTCGTTGACCACCTTGAGGAACGGCACCACGCCTTGCGACTCGCCGTTCGTGCCCTTGATGCGTGCACCGAGGGCGCGTACGCGTGTCCAGTCGTTACCCAGGCCGCCCGCGAACTTGGACAGCAGGGCGTTTTCCTTGATGGATTCGTAGATGCCCTCCAGCTCGTCGGGCACCGTCGTCAGGTAGCAGCTGGACAGCTGCGAGCGCAATGTGCCGCTGTTGAACAGCGTGGGCGTGCTGCTCATAAAATCGAAGGAGCTGAGCAGTTCGTAGAACTCGATGGCGCGGGCGTTGCGGTCGTCCTCGCGCAGCGCCAGGCCCATGGCCACGCGCATGAAAAAGGTCTGAGGCAGCTCGATGCGCGTTTTGCGCACATGCAGGAAGTAGCGGTCGTACAGCGTCTGTAGGCCAAGATAGTCGAACTGCAGGTCGCGCTCGGCCTTCAGTGCGCTTCCCAGGCGCTGCAGGTCGAATTCCATCAGGCGCGGGTCGAGCAACTCGTTGTCCACGCCCTGGCGGATGAACTGTGGAAAATTTTCGGCGTAGGCCAGGGCCATGTCGGCGGGATTCACGTCGCGGCCTAACACCTCGCGCACGATGGTGTGCAGCAACAGTCGTGCCGTCGCGTAGGTGTAGCCGGGATCTTTCTCGATCAGGGTGCGCGCCGCGAGGATGGATGCCTTGTACACCTCGTCCATGGGTACGCCGTCGTACAGGTTGCGCATGGTCTCCGCGATGATGGGCGCGGCCTGGACGTCCGATCCCAGGCCCGTGCATGCGGCTTCTACCAGGCTCTGCAGGCGCAGAATGTCAAGCTCCACGCGCTGACCTTGGTCCTGTACATACAGGGCCGGCATCTGGGGTAGCAGTTGTTCCTTCTTCTGTGCGCGTTCTTGCGCGCGGCGCTCGCGGTAGAGCACGTAGGCGCGTGCCACCTCATGATGGCTGCCTCGCATCAAGCCCAGCTCCACCTGGTCCTGCACGTCCTCAATGTGGAACGTTCCTCCTGCGGGGCGCGAGCGCATCAGCGCGCGCACGACTGCCTGGGTCAGCTGATCGACCACTTCGCGCACGCTCGCCGAGGCTGCTCCCTGTGCCCCGTGAACGGCCAGGAATGCTTTCATCATCGCCACGGCGATTTTTTGCGGCTCGAAGGGCACCACGGCGCCGTTGCGGCGGATGATCTGGTAGTGCATCAGTGGATGGGCCCCGGTCGGCGTGGCCGACGGGGTGGCCCGTGCAGGCGATGGGGTGTCAACAGGAACGGATAGGGGCGCAGCGTGCATGGAGGTCCTCGGAGGTGTTCGGAGAAATGGCCAGGCGGACGGGCAGTCACCTTCGGCCGGCGAAACGGCGGCGTAGACTGTCGCCGCACACTATATCTAGTGTGTCTTGATGGTTCAAGACACTAGGGGTAGTGTATCCCCATAAGAGGCTGGCGAGATCGTTTCGTCGTGATTGAACGCCTGGGCCTTCTACTGCCGTCGCAGCCTCCGTAGGGTCAGGCCCGCATCCGACGGCTTGAGCCATGGTGCGGCATGCCGGCCGATCTTGCGCGCAAACGCGCGTGCAACTTCATCCTGAGCAGTGAAGGCGAGGCGAAGGCGCAAAGTGCGGCAATGCGTCCGGGTGGCTGGAGGGATCAGCACCCCGGCGGAAAAAGAACACCCGTGCCGGCGAAGGCTCCATAAAGTACACGCCAGTCAAACCCAGGGCCTGGGTCGTGTTTGCGTTCAGGGGCGATGTGCTCATGTCCTGCGATGTAGCGCACGGGGTAGCGCTGCCGCAGCGCCTCGCAAAGGGTCACAAGGGTGGTGTACTGCGCCTGCTCGAAGCTCCCGCCTTCCAGCCCTTCGAGCTCAACGCCGATCGAGTCGTCGTTGCAGGCATCGCGCCCCCGGTAATGGGAACGGCCCGCGTGCCAGGCGCGTCGGCCCACGTCCACGAACTGCCACAGCACACCCGCGCGCGTGATGAAGAAATGCGTCGACACTTCCAGGCCGCGAATCTGCTGGAAATAAGGATGGGCGCCCCAGTCCAGCTGGTTCATGAAAAGCCGGTGGACATGGTCCCCGCCAAACTGCCCGGGGGGAAGGCTGATGGAATGCACCACGATGAGGTCCACGCTGGCCTGCGGGGGGCGTGGCCCGTGGTTGGGCGAGTCCATGCGTCTCGCATTCGCGTACCAGCCGCCGTGCCAGGCGGGCCGCCGGGCCGCAGGCTCAGGGCTGCGCGTCGCCATGGCTGTCGCCGTCTTGCGGTACCTCGATGTGCAGCCGGGCAATCCGGTAACGGATCTGGCGCAGGCTGATGCCCAGGCGGGCTGCGGTGGCCGTGCGGTTGAAACCCGCCTCGCGCAGGGCGCGCACGAGTATTTCCCGTTCCTGCTGGTCGAGCCAGGCTTGCAGATCGTTGGGCAGGGGCATGCCTTCGCTGATGCCGGACCAACGAGGGGGCGCGTGCGGCTCAGCGGGCTGTGCGATGGCTGGTGCGGACGGTACGGGCTGCGGTAGGGGTGGCGGTGCCTCCACGGTGGGGGCTGGCGCGCCTTCAACGTGCAGCTCATGGCCATCGCTGAGGGCTACCGCGCGATGCAGCAGGTTTTCCAGCTCGCGCACATTGCCGGTGAGCGGGTGCTGTGCGATGCACCGCAGCGCTTCTTCCGTCAGGCGGGGAATGGCCACCCCCGATTCTTGCTCGATACGGGCCAGCAAGGCCTCGCACAGCGCGGGCAGGTCCTCTCGCCGCTCGCGCAACGGTGGGATCAGCAGTTCGATGACATTCAGCCGGTAATACAGATCCTGGCGGAAGCGCCCCGCCTGCACGTCAGCGGCCAGGTCTCGGTGCGTGGCGCTGACGATGCGCACGTCCACGGCTTCTTCCTGCGTGGAGCCCAGGGGCCGTACCGTGCGCTCCTGGATCGCACGCAGCAGTTTGGATTGCATGGGCAGCGGCAGGTCGCCAATTTCGTCAAGGAACAACGTGCCTCCACGGGCGGCCTGGAAGTAGCCCTCCCGGTCGTGCGTAGAGCCGGTGTAGGAACCCTTGCGCGCGCCAAAGAACTCTGCCTCCAGCAGGTTCTCGGGAATCGCGCCGCAGTTGACGGCGATCAGCGGGCCTTCGGAGCGCTGGCTGCTGGCATGCAGCGCGCGGGCCACCAGTTCCTTGCCCGTGCCTGACTCGCCACGCACCAGCACGGGGGCCATGCTGCGCGCCACCTTGGCGATGCGCTGCTTCACATTGCGCATGGCTTCGGAGTCGCCGATCAGGCGATCCAGCACAGGATCTTGCATGTCCGGCCACTGCGTGACGTTGCGTGCGCCGGGGCGGGTGGCTTTGGGCGCCGCCAGTACGGCGCCAATACCCTGCACCGCCGAGGCCACCACGGCACGGAATTGCTTCAGGTCCACGGGCTTGGTCAGGTAGTCGAACGCGCCCGCGCGCAGCGCCTCCACCGCGTTCTCGGCCGATCCATAGGCCGTCATGACCACGCAGCGTTCACGCCGCTGCTGGCTGCGCAGGTCGTGCAGCAAGTCCATGCCGAAGCCGTCGGGCAGCCGCATGTCGGTGATCACGACGTCGAACTTCTGCGTCTGCAGCTGTTGGCGCGCGCCGTCCACGCTGGCGGCGGTCTCCACGCGGTAGCCTTCGCGCAGCAGGGTCAGCTCATAGAGGGTGCGCAGATCGGGTTCGTCATCGACGACAAGAATGGAGGCAGTGGATGCATTCATGGTCTGTGGGCCGTGTCAGACCACGATTGTGTCAAACAGTGATGCGCTGTCCGCAGGGCGCGAAAGACTGCGGAAGGTCACAGTGAAGGCGTTTCCCGCCACCTCGCCACGCGCCAGGCTGCGTGTGGTGCGCTGGTGGCCGATGGCCGCCCCGTGGCGCTGGCACAGTTCGCGGCAGATGTACAAGCCCAGCCCGCTGGAGCGGCTTTCGGATGAGAAGAAAGGCTCGAACAGATGCCGCTCCACCGATTTGTCCAGCGGTGCGCCATCGCTCCACACCTGCACGCCGGCCTTCCCGCCGGGGGTGGCGCGCGTCGCGAGGCACAGCGAGTCGGGTTCGGGCCCCTTGTAGCGCAATGCGTTGTCCAGCAGGTTCACCAGCACGCGCCGCAGGTGCTCGGCGTCGAACTCCACCTGCGCCGCGCCCGCGTCCAGTACCAATTGCCCCTGGCGGCGTGCGGGGTCCTGCGCCGTCCAGTCGTTCCACACCTGCTGCACCGTGGCATCCAGTGCCACGGTGGAGGTGCTGGCCTGGTGGATCTGGTGCTGCACGCGCGCAATGTCCAGTACGTCTTCCGTGATGCGCACCAGTCGGTCGGCGTTTTGGCGCACCATGTGTGTCAGGCGCTTCTGTGTGGGGTCGTCCAGGTCTTCGTCCAGCAGTTCGTTGGCCTGCACGATCGCTGCCAGCGGGTTGCGGATCTCATGTGCCACGGCGGCCGACATGCGCCCCATGGCGGCCAGCTTCTCGGTGCGCAGGCGCGCTTCCATCTCGCGCAGGTCGTGCAGGAACATCACGCACAGCGGCTCCCCCGGAGAGTCGTCCGGGGCGTCCTGCGTGTGGGTGAGCCATGCGCGCACGCGCAGGGCCATGGGGATCTGGCCATCGTGCAGGACGTTGACATCGGCATGCTGGGGACGCTCCATCTGGAAAGTGGCGCACGCCAGATCCATGAGGGGTTTGAAGGCCGCCGTGTGCGTGAGCGTCAGGGAGGAATCTCCGGAGATCTTGTGGCCGAGCATCAGCAACGCCGCAGGGTTGGCCAGGCGGACCTGGCCATGCAGGTCCAGCACCAGCACGCCATCGGCCACGTGCTGCATCACCAGGGCACTGACCGCGCGGTGGGTGCGCGCATCCATCTGGCTGCGCCGGGCCATCTGCTGCTCGCTGGTGAGCTTGGCGGCCAGCAGATGCACCAGATAGGCGACGATGAAGTAGCCGGTGCCTGTCAACGCCGCCTGCAGGTAACGCTGCGTGCCGTCTCCGGCGCCGCCGTATGTGCCCAGCCACCAGGCCCAGGCCAGCAGCAGCAGCGTGGCGCCGGCCGTGGTTGCCAGAGCCAGAGTCAAGGATCCCAGCACGCCTGCCATCAGGACAGGAAGCCCGAACAACGGCGTGAAATTCAAGCCGCCCGACTGCTGCAGCGCCTGCAGCACGCTGACCAGCAACAGATCCAGCCCGATGGACGGCAACCACTGGATGCCGGGGCGCGGGTCGGGCACCGCGCCGTGCCCCCACACCCGCAGCGCCACCGTGGCCACCAGGTAGCCCAGGCAGATGCTGAACAGCAGCGGTTCGCCGGCCTGGTTGAGTGCAATGCCCAGCAACTGCAGCAGCAGCAGCGCCAGCGCCACCATCACGCGCGCTGTGAGGAAGGCATTCCACAGGCGATGAAAGGGCAGGGGAGAGGCGGCGGCTGCCAGCTTGGAGGGCATTGGCTCAGGCGGGCCCACGGTCCCGGTGGGCGGTGCTGCAGTACATATGCGCCCCCCCGGGCACGGCATCGCCACGTGGCAGGTGCACGCCGCAGTGGGCGCAGCGCACCATGTCCTGTGGCGGTGCGATGGGCGGACGCTGGGTGTTGCCTTGCCGCGGCGCAGACGCACGGCGCTGCGCGCGCCACACCGCGTAGACCACGGCCAGCACAGCGAACAGGACCAGGTATTTCATGCCGCCCGCCCCAGCACCACTTCCATTACGAAGCGTGAGCCCACGTAGGCCAGCAGCAGCAGTGCCGTGCCTGCATACAGCACGCGCACGGCGCTGCGGCCGCGCCAGCCAAAGCGCGAGCGGCCCAGCAGCAGCACCGCGAAGGAGATCCAGGCCAGCAGCGAGAACACGGCCTTGTGGTCCCACAGCCAGGCGCGGCCGTAGAGCTGCTCGCTGAACAGCCAGCCCGCCACCAGCGTGGCCGAGAGCAGCACAAAGCCCGCCGTCACGAAGCGGAACGTGAGCCGCTCCAGCGTCAGCAGCGGCATGCCGCTGTGCGAATCGGCAGCCAGGCGCATCTGGCGCTCGGCACGGCTCATGAGCCAGGCGTGCACCACCGCTGCGGCAAACAGGCCATAGCATGCAATGCCCAGCGTGAGGTGCAGCGGCAGCCAGGGCGAGGCGGATACGTGCAGTGGCCGGCCCGGAAACAGCGCTGCCACCAACACGGCCGCGCCGCCCAGTGCGCACAGCACCCAGCGCGCGCGCATCTGCGGAAACAGCTGCCGCTCAACGGCGTAGGTGGTCAGTACCAGCCAGGCCGTCATCGACAGGGCGGCGGCAAAGCCGAAATGCGGCGTGCTGCCCAGCAGGCTCCAGACCAGCGCAGCGCCATGCAGCATCCAGGCAGGGGCCATGATGGCCAGTTGGCCGCGGCCTGTGGAGGTGCGCGGCGCCAGGGCCGCCGCCAGCGCGTAGGCGGCGGCGGTGGCCAGGGCGAGCAGCCAGCCGAGCGGGGAAGCACTGGGTAAAATCATGGGTTCGCAGTTTAGCCTTTCGCCCCTGGTCGTCGGGGCTGTGCCATCGGCCGGCATTACGCCCGGGCCGGTGCATCTGGAGCATTTGGCCATGGCCTCCGCACTCACCGAAAAACTCACCCGTCTCGTCAAGGAGATGCGCGGCCAGGCCCGCATCACCGAAGCCAACGTGCAGGACATGCTGCGCGAGGTGCGCATGGCCCTGCTGGAGGCCGACGTGGCGCTGCCCGTGGTGCGCGACTTCATCGCCCGCGTGAAGGAAAAAGCCCTCGGTCAAGAGGTGCTGGGCAGCCTGAAGCCCGGCCAGGCGCTGGTGGGCATCGTGAACAAGGAGCTGGCCGCGACCATGGGTGAGGGCGTGGCGGACATCAACCTCAACGCGCAGCCGCCGGCGGTGATCCTGATGGCCGGCCTGCAGGGTGCGGGCAAGACCACCACCACGGCCAAGCTGGCCAAGCACCTGATCGAAAAGCGCAAGAAGAAGGTGCTGACCGTCTCGGGCGACGTGTACCGCCCCGCCGCCATCGAGCAGCTCAAGACCGTGACCAAGCAGGCCGGCGCCGAGTGGTTCCCCAGCACGCCCGACCAGAAGCCGCGCGACATCGCCCTTGGAGCGCTGGACTACGCCAAGAAGCACTTCTTCGACGTGCTGTTGGTGGACACTGCCGGCCGCCTGGCCATCGACGAGGTGCTGATGCAGGAAATCAAGGACCTGCATGCCGTGCTGACCCCGGTGGAGACGCTGTTTGTCGTCGATGCCATGCAGGGCCAGGACGCGGTGAACACCGCCAAGGCTTTCAAGGAAGCGCTGCCGCTCACGGGCATCGTGCTCACAAAACTAGACGGTGACTCGCGCGGCGGTGCGGCGCTGTCGGTGCGCCAGGTGACGGGCGCGCCGATCAAGTTTGCTGGCGTGTCCGAGAAGATCGACGGCCTGGAAGTGTTCGACGCCGAGCGCCACGCGGGCCGCATCCTGGGCATGGGCGACATCGTCGCGCTGGTCGAGCAGGTCACGGCCGGCGTGGACATGGAGGCGGCGCAAAAGCTCGCCGCCAAGGTCAAGAGCGGCGACGGGTTCGATCTGAACGACTTCCTGGCCCAGTTGCAGCAGATGAAGCAGATGGGCGGCCTGTCCAGCCTCATGGACAAGCTGCCCGCGCAGCTCACGGCCAAGGCAGGTCAGGTGGACATGGACAAGGCCGAGCGCGACATCCGCCGCAAGGAGGGCATCATCTGCAGCATGACGGCGCTGGAGCGCCGCAAGCCCGAGCTCATCAAGGCCACACGCAAGAAGCGCATCGCCCAGGGCGCCGGCGTGCAGGTGCAGGAGGTCAACCGCCTGCTCAACGAGTTCGAGCAGATGCAGGGCATGATGAAAAAGATGAAGGGCGGCGGCCTCATGAAGCTCATGAAGAAGATGGGCGGCATGAAGGGCGGCCTGCCGGGCATGGGAGGCATGCCGCGGTTCTGAACAGGGGAGCGGTGACCGCTCCTATAAATAGAGCTGCTCGCGCTGGTATTTCAAGGGTTTCAGGCGGAAAACCATCTGAAATCCAGAGGTGACAAGCGCTGGTAGCTATGGTTTTTGAGGGTCATCCGACCGCGGTCGTGACCTCGCCGGTCACCACCTCGCCGCGCAGCGTGTAGGTACGCGCCTCGGTGATGTTCACGTCGATCATCTGGCCGATCAGCCGCTCCTGGCCGGGGAAGTTGACGACGCGGTTGCACTCGGTGCGGCCCATCAGCTCGCTGCCGTCGCGCTTGGACACGCCCTCCACCAGCAGACGCTGCACCGTGCCCACGCGCTCCTGGCTGATCTCCAGGATGTTGCGGTTGATCACGGCCTGCAGCTCCTGCAGGCGGCGCAGTTTCACCTCATGCGGCGTGTCTTCGTGCAGGTTGGCGGCGGGCGTGCCGGGGCGCGGGCTGAAGATGAAGCTGAAGGAATTGTCGAAGCGCACGTCGTCGATCAGCTTCATCATCTTCTGGAAGTCTTCCTCGGTCTCGCCGGGAAATCCCACGATGAAGTCGCTGCTCATCGCCATGTCGGGGCGGATGGCGCGCAGCTTGCGGATGGTGCTCTTGTATTCCATGGCCGTGTAGCCACGCTTCATGGCCATCAGAATGCGGTCGCTGCCGTGCTGCACGGGCAGGTGCAGGTGGCTCACCAGCTTCGGGATCTTGGCGTAGGCCTCGATCAGGCGCGGCGTGAACTCGTTGGGATGGCTGGTGGTGAAGCGGATGCGCTCGATACCGGGGATCTCGGCCACGTACTCCAGCAGCAGCGCAAAGTCGGCTTTCTCCGCCGTGTCGCCCATGGCGCCCAGATAGGCGTTCACGTTCTGGCCCAGCAGCGTGACTTCGCGCACGCCCTGGTCGGCCAGGCCGGCGACTTCCACCAACACGTCCTCGAACGGGCGGCTGACCTCTTCGCCGCGCGTGTAGGGCACCACGCAGTAGCTGCAGTACTTGGAGCAGCCTTCCATGATCGAAACGAACGCGCTGGCGCCCTCCACGCGCGCGGGCGGCAGGTGGTCGAACTTCTCGATCTCAGGGAAGGAAATATCCACCTGCGGCCTGGCCTTGGCGGCACGGGCGTTGAGCAGATCGGGCAGGCGGTGCAGCGTCTGCGGGCCGAAGACCACATCCACGAACGGGGCGCGCTTGATGATCTCCTCGCCCTCTTGGCTGGCCACGCAGCCGCCCACGCCGATGAGCACGCCCTTGTCCTTGAGGTGCTTGACGCGGCCGAGGTCGCTGAACACCTTCTCCTGCGCTTTCTCGCGCACCGAGCAGGTGTTGAAAAGGATCAGGTCGGCTTGCTCCGGGTCGTCGGTGGGCTCATAGCCCTGGGCGGCGCCCAGCACATCGGCCATCTTGTCCGAGTCGTACTCGTTCATTTGGCAGCCGAAGGTCTTGATGAAAACTTTCTTGGACATGGCTTGTGTCTCTTCAATCTCGCGAAAGACCGGCCACCGCGGCGCAGGCGGCAGCGGGGCGGTTGCGGGCTGGCCAGCGGGGCCGGCGAAACGCGAACGCGCGCCGGGCTTCAGCGCGCTGCATCAGCGCGGGTGTGTCAGCGCAGCGCGGCGGGCTTGGTGTCCCACTCGAAACGCACGTTGGTTTCGGTGTCGCTGCCCTTGCGGGGCAAGGCGGCCTCGGCGGGCGTGAGGATCCAGGCGGTGAGCAGCATGCCCGTGCTGGCCTCGGTCACGTAGTTCACCTTCAGGGGCTTGCCCTGCACGGTGTGGGTCATGACCAGCGCGTTCTGCGGGCTGAACAGGCGCATGCCGGGCGCCACCTGGATGGCATTGCCGTTGAGCAGGGCCGTCGTGCGGTCTTGGAAGTTCAGCGTGCCGCGCAGCGCATTGGCGGGGAAGGTGCGCGCAAGGCCGGTGGCTGCCACCGTCTGGGCCGTGGCGGCCGTGGACGCGGCGCCGCCCAGCAGTGCCAGGCATGCGAGGGTCGCCAGCCAGGCGCCGCGGGTGCGGGTGGACGCAAAGGTGCGGGTGTTGCAGCGATTCATGGTGTACATCCAGGGGCTGAAACGAAAATTCTAGTGGCAGGCGCCGGCCCGCCACGCGGCTAAAGAAAAACCCGCAGCACCTGGGGCGCTGCGGGTTGTATCTGGTGGTGGTACCGGGACTTGAACCTGGGACATCAGCATTATGAATGCTGCGCTCTAACCAACTGAGCTATACCACCGAAGCCTCGAATTATAGAACAAAAATTTATTGGTGCGTGAAGACTGCTGCGCGCTTGTTCACGAAGGCGTCCATGCCTTCCTTCTGGTCCTGGGTGGCGAACAGCGCATGGAACAGGCGGCGCTCGAACATCACGCCATCGCTCAAAGTCCCTTCGAAGGCGCGGTTCACCGATTCCTTGGCGGCCATCACGGCGATCTGCGAGAAACCGCTGATGACGAGGGCCGCACCCAGGGCTTCTTCCATCAGCTTGTCCAGCGGCACCACGCGGCTGACGAGGCCGGAGCGCTCGGCTTCCGTGGCGTCCATCATGCGGCCGGTGAGGGCCATGTCCATGGCCTTGGCCTTGCCCACAGCGCGCGGCAGGCGCTGCGTGCCGCCCGCGCCGGGGATCACGCCCAGCTTGATTTCGGGCTGTCCGAACTTGGCATTGTCCGCCGCGATGATGAAGTCGCACATCATCGCCAGCTCGCAGCCGCCGCCCAGGGCGTAGCCGCTCACGGCCGCGATGACGGGCTTGCGGATGCTGCGGATCTGCTCCCAGTTGCGCGTGATGTAGTCGCCCTTGTACGCATCGGCAAAGCTGTACTTGGCCATGGCGCCGATGTCGGCGCCCGCGGCGAAGGCCTTCTCGCTGCCCGTCAGGATGATGCAGCCGATCTTCTCGTCAGCGTCGAACGCCTTGAGGGCCTCGCCCAGCTCGGTCATGAGCTGGTCGTTGAGCGCGTTGAGTTGCTTGGGACGGGCGAGCGTGATGATGCCGACCTTGTCCGCTTCGGTGCGGACTTCGATGCATTCGTAGGCCAAGGTGATCTCCTGTTTGTAGTGGGTGGGATGCCGGGAATATACCCAAGCCTTCATGCCTGAGGACCCGGCTGGGCCGGCCCCAGCCAGCGCTGGGCCACGGCGGCGTCCTGCACGTCCAGGCGCACCGTGTCAGAGGCCGCGCCGGCGCCTGGCAGCGTGAGCGCCAGGCGCATCAGACGCTGGTCGCGCGCCACCAAGGCCGTGATCTGGATGGCGCTGGCGGCGTACAGCGGCACATCGTCCAACTTGTGCAGGCGCCAGGCCTGGCCCGGCGTTTCCAGCGCCAGCCATTCGTCGCCGGCCATGAAGCCGGCCGCCTCTGCCGCACCGCCGCGCAGCACGGTCTTGATGTGCACGCCGTGGTTCTCGTTCACGCGCAGGCCCAGGCGCTGGGCGATCTGTGCGGGCTCCGCCTGCAGCCGGATGCCATGGGCGGCCAGCAGCTCGGCCAGCGGCAGCTCCGCCGTGCCGTGCGCCCACTGCCCGATCTCGCCGGACCAGTCGCGCCCCGACAACTCCTGCAAAACGGCCAGCAGGTCGGTCTCGGCCATGGGGCCGCCGCCCGTGCGCTGCCACAACGCGCGCATCACGTCGTCCAGCGTGGTGCGGCCTTCGCGGCGCAGCGCGAGGTCCAGGCACAGGCCCACCAGCGCGCCCTTGGTGTAGTAGCTCACGGTGCTGTTGGGCGTGTTCTCATCCTGGCGGTAGTACTTGACCCAGGCGTCGAAGCTGGCCTGCGCCACCGACTGCACCTGGCGGCCCGGCGTCTGCAGCATCTGGTTGATGTTCTTGGTCAGCAGACGCAGGTAGGTGGCGTGGTCCACCAGGCCTGCGCGGCGCAGCAGCAGGTCGTCGTAATAGCTGGTGAAGCCTTCGAAAAACCACAGCAGCTCGGTGTAGTTCTCGCACGCGTAGTCGTAGCGCGCGAACTCGGCGGGGCGCAGGCGCTTGACGTTCCAGGTGTGGAAGTATTCGTGGCTGATGAGGCCGAGCAGGGTGGTGTAGCCCTCGGGCGTGGCGGCGTCCCCCACGCGCGGCAGGTCGCGCCGGCCGCAGATGAGGGCGGTGGAGTTGCCGTGTTCCAGCCCGCCGTAGCCGTCGTGCACCACGTTGAGCAGGAACACGTAGCGCGTGAACGGCGGCTGCTGCGCGCCATGCCAAAAGCGGATGGCCTCCTCGCAGATGCGCTGCACGTCGCGCAGCAGGCGTTCGCCATCCAACGACGGCGCGGCGCCCGCCACCACCAGCTGGTGCGCCACGCCGCAGGCGGTGAACTGGGCGCTCCAGAACGGGCCCATCTCCACGGGGCAGTCGACCAGTTCGTCATAGTTGCGCGCGCGGTACAGCCCGAAGCCGGACGGGGTGACCTCCACCGGCTCCAGCCCCGTGGCCAGCGACCAGCCGGCCAGCGCGGGCGGGCAGGCGACCTCCAGCGTGTGCGGCGCGTCCTCTTGCCCGTGCACGCGCAGGCACAGGCTGGTGCCGTTGAAGAAGCCCCGCGTGGCGTCCAGCCAGGCGGTGCGCACCGAGGTGTCGTAGGCGGCCACCTCGTAACTCAGCACCAGCGGCGTGCCCGCCGTGCACTGCGCGCGCCAGCGGTGCTTGTCCAGCTGCTGCACGGGCACGGGGGCGCCGCCCTGCTGCGCCTGCAGCGACTGCAGGTTCTTGGAGAACTCGCGCACCAGGTAGCTGCCCGGAATCCACACCGGCAGCGACAGCTCCTGCTGCGCCGCCGGCACCGCCACGGTGAGCGTGACGCGGTACAGGTGGGCGTGGGTCTGCGTGGGGTCGATGCGGTAGTGGACGGCGGCGGTGCTGGCGGCAAAAGACATGGCGGGATGCAGCTAGAGGGGGTGATATCAAAAAAATAGCTGCTTGCGCTTGCCGCACAAGGGTTTCAATATGAAATGTATTGAAAGTCCTCAGTGAGCAAGCGCTAGCAGCTCTCATATTTGCAGCGCATGCCGGTGAAGGATGCGCGGTGGGCGGCAGTGGCGCCTTACTTCCCGGCAGCGGCCAGGCGCTTTTCCACGTCCTGCGCGCCGATGGCGCCGGGCACGCGCGAGCCGTCGGCAAAGATCAGCGTGGGCGTGCCGGTGATCTTGTGCTTGCGCCCGAACGCCAGATTGCGCTGCAGCGCTGCCGTGTCGCAGCTGGCCGCTGCGGGCGTCTTGTCGCGCAGCATGTGGTCGTCCCACGCGGCCGCGCGGTCCTTGGCGCACCAGATGTTGCGCGACTTCTCGGCCGAGTCGGGGCTGAGGATGGGGTAGAGGAACAGGTACACCGTCACGTTGTCCACGTTCTGCATGTCCTTCTCGAAGCGCTTGCAGTAGCCGCAGTTCGGGTCCTCGAACACCGCCAGCTTGCGCTCGCCGTTGCCACGCACCAGGGTGAAGGCGTCCTGCAGCGGCAGGGCCTTGAAGTCCACCGCCGTCAGCTTGTTGATGCGGTCCTCTGTGAGGTTGCGCCGCGCCTTGGTGTCGATCAGCTCGCCCTGGATCAGGTAGTTGCCCTGGGCGTCGGTGTAGAACAGGTCGGTGCCGATGCGCACCTCGTACAGCCCCTTCATGGGCGTGGAGCGCACTTCGTCGATCTGCTGCAGCTGCGGGATGCGCTCTGCCAGCGCCTTGCGGATCGCGGCGTCCTGTGCCGATGCGTTCAGGCCCAGGCACAGGGCAGTGGCGGCCAGCAAGGTGGGGAGGAGTTTCATTGCGTTGGTTTCCGTTTCTACTCAGAAAAAGGGGCTCGTCGTATCAGTCAGCGCCCATGGCCTGGCGGGCCACCCAGGCCTTGAGCGGGCCGCTGCGCTCGAAGCCCTTCATGCCCCAGTTGCGCAGCGCGGCCAGCGCGCCCTCGCGCCGGGTGAAGAGCTGCTGCAGGCCGTCCATGGCCATGCCCATCGGCAGCAGCGTGGCCTTGCGTTCGCGCTCGTAGCTGCGCAGCAGGCGCAGATCGCCCACGCTGCGCCAGGCCGCGCGCTCGTGCAGCACACGCGCCAGCGTGCGCGCGTCGCCCAGGCCCAGGTTCAGGCCCTGGCCGGCCAGGGGGTGCACGTTGTGTGCGGCGTCGCCGGCCAGTGCCCAGCTGCGGCGCGCACCCAGGGCGGACTGGCCGGGCAGGGCGCCGCACCAGTGGCGCGCCTGGGCCTGCTGCAGCGGCCAGCTGGCGCGCGGGCCCGCGAGCTGCAAAGCGCCCAGCGCATCGCGGCTGGCTTCGCGCAGGCGCTGTGTGAAGCTGCCTTCGTCGGCCTGCAGCCAGTGCGGAGCCTGCTCCTGCGGCACCGACCACACCACGGCCACGGTGCGCCCCTGGGCGCCGTCCAGCGGCAGGAAGGCGAGGATGCCGCCGTCGGGCAGGAACCACTGGCGCGCCACCTGGCCGTGGGGCCGCTCGCACACCAGCCGCGTGGCGATCGCGTGCTGGGCGTAGGGGGTGATGTCGAATTCGGCACCGAACTCGGCGCGCGTGCGGCTGGCGCGGCCTTCGCACACCACGGTGAGCGCGGCGTCCACGGGCGCGGCGACCGGCTCCACCAGCGGCTGAAAGCGCACGGCATCTGCCAGGCGCGCCTCCAGCGCGGGCACGTCCACGATCCAGGCCAGCGCGTCGTGGCCCTGCTGGGCCGCGTCAAAGCGCACCTGGCCGTCCTGGTCGGCGTGCACCTGCATCTGCAGCACGGCCGTCGCATGCTGCGCGTCGGGCCAGCCGCGCACGGATTCCAGCAGCGCGCGCGAGGCGGCATTGAGCGCGTAGGCCCGCACGTCGCCGTCGGAGGGGGCGCTCTCCGGCGGGCCCACCAGCGCCACGCGCAGGCGGTCGCGCGCCAGCAAGAGTGCCAAGGTGCGGCCCACCACGCCCGCGCCGCGGATACATACGTCAAATGTCTGCGCCATCCCGGGATTGTAGGAGCCGCGCTACGCCCCTGCGCCGGGTGGGGCGGCGGCACAATCGCGGGCCAATCCCCTCATCCATCGACAGCGACAGGAGCAGCAGCGTGAGCTTTCGTGCAGACCATGACTTGACCGGTACCGTGGCCCGGCTGTTCATCCATCCCGTGAAGTCCTGCGCGGGCATCGAGGTGCAGCAGGCCTTGCTGACCGATACCGGGCTGGACCTGGACCGCGCCTGGATGGTGGTCGACGCGCAGGGCGTGTTCCTGTCGCAGCGCACGCTGCCGCGCATGGCGCTGATTCGCCCGCAGTTGCGCAGCGACGACCTGGTGCTGCGCGCGCCCGGCATGCTGGCGCTGCATGTGGCGCTGGACCGGGTCGAGCAGCCGGCCACCGTGCAGGTGTGGGACGACACCGTGCCCGCCTGGGACATGGGCGACCTGGCCGCGCAGTGGTTTTCGGACTTTTTGGGGCTGCGCTGCCGGCTGGTGCGGTTTGACCCGGAGCACCGCCGGCTGTCCAGCCTGCGGTGGACCGGCGGCATCGAGGCGCCCACCCAGTTCGCGGACGGCTTTCCGCTGCTGGTGGCGAGCCAGGGGTCGCTGGACGGCCTCAACGAGCGGCTGCTGGCCGCGGGCGAGGGGGCGGTGGGCATGGAGCGCTTTCGGCCCAACCTGGTGATTGCCGGGGTCGAGGCGCACGACGAAGACCGCATCGACGAGCTGTTCATCGGCACGGGCGAAGGCGAGGTGCGGCTGCAGCTCGTCAAGCCGTGCACGCGCTGCCCCATCCCCAACATCGACCCCGCCACGGCCGAGAGCACCCCGGCCGTCAGCACGGCCCTGCGCCGCTACCGCCAGGATCCGCGCATGGACGGCGCGATCACCTTCGCCATGAATGCCATCGTGCGCGAGGGCACGGGCACGGTGCTGCGCGTGGGCCAGCCCGTGGCGGCCAACCTGCGGTTCGACTGAGGGGGGCCCTGCGGGGGGCGCCCGGCGAGGGGAGCGCCTGCGGGGCATTGGCGCGCGCGCGCTTCGCTTCATACCCCCTCCCGTAAAATGGCGGGTTTGTCTCCCGAACCTACGAAAGCCCTGCCATGAGCCTGAAATGCGGCATCGTGGGCCTGCCCAACGTCGGCAAGTCCACCCTCTTTAACGCCCTCACCAAGGCCGGCATTGCCGCCGAGAACTATCCTTTTTGCACTATCGAGCCCAACACCGGCGTGGTGGAGGTGCCCGATCCGCGCCTGCAGCAGCTGGCAGAGATCATCAATCCCGAGCGCATCGTGCCCGCCATCGTCGAGTTCGTCGACATCGCGGGCCTGGTGGCTGGTGCCTCCAAGGGCGAAGGCCTGGGTAACCAGTTCCTGGCGCACATCCGCGAGACCGATGCCATCGTCAACGTGGTGCGTTGCTTCGAGGACCCGAACGTGATCCACGTGGCCGGCCGCGTGGACCCCATCGCCGACATCGAGGTCATCCAGACCGAGCTGTGCCTGGCCGACCTGGCCACCGTCGAGAAGGCCCTGCAGCGCTATAGCAAGGCGGCCAAGAGCGGCAACGACAAGGAAGCCGCCAAGCTGGTGCAACTGCTCACGCCCATCCAGGCTGCGCTGGATGAGGGCAAGCCGGCGCGCACCGTGCCCGTGTCCAAGGAAGACGCGCCGCTGCTCAAGCAGTTCTGCCTGATCACCGCCAAGCCGGCGATGTTCGTGGGCAACGTGGCCGAGGACGGCTTCGAGAACAACCCCCTGCTGGACAAGCTCAAGGCCTATGCGGAGGCCCAGGGCGCGCCCGTGGTCGCCATCTGCGCCAAGATCGAGGCCGAGATGGCCGAGATGGGCGACGAGGACCGCGACATGTTCCTGCAGGAAATGGGGCTGGAGGAGCCGGGCCTGAACCGCCTGATCCGCGCGGGCTTCAAGCTGCTCGGCCTGCAGACCTACTTCACGGCCGGCGTGAAGGAAGTGCGCGCCTGGACCATCCACGTGGGCGATACCGCGCCGCAGGCGGCCGGCGTGATCCACGGCGACTTCGAGCGCGGCTTCATCCGCGCGCAGACCATCGCGTTCGAGGATTTCATCCAGTACAAGGGCGAGCAGGGCGCCAAGGACGCGGGCAAGATGCGCGCCGAAGGCAAGGAATACGTCGTCAAGGACGGCGACGTGATGAACTTCCTCTTCAACGTCTGACCCGCACTTTGGCTGGCAGCGCCAGCCTTGACGGGCACAAAGGCCCATGTGCATGCCTGGGGAGCCAGCACCCGCGCTGCCGCACTTGCTGAAGCTGTGGCGCGCCGTGCATCCCCTCGCGTGACCCCCGGCGCCGGGTGCCAGTGGCGCGCCCGTATGCCGTGCGATCAGGGATGCAGCCAGCGTACCCAGTCGCCTGGCACCAGGTACAGCAGGCCGGCCGTCATGCTGGCATAGCGGAAGAACTTGCCAATCGCCATGTAGAGCAGGCAGGGCCAGAACGGCATGCGCAGCCAGCCGGCCACGGCGCACAGCGGGTCGCCCACCACGGGCAGCCAGCTCAGCAGGCAGGTCTTGGGCCCCCAGCGGCGCAGCCACACGCGGGCGCGCCGTTCGGTGCGGCTCAGTTCGCGGGCGGGCTTGGCGGGGGCCTGCGCATGGCCCGCATGGCGGTGCCGGCGGGCGGCGTCCCAGGCGCGGTGCGCGCCCAGGCCCATCCACCAACTGACCGCGCCGCCCAGCGTGTTGCCGGCCGTGGCCACCAGGATCGCGGGCCAGAGCAGTTCGGGGTTCAGCTTGACCAGGCCGAACACCGCCGGCTCCGAGCCCACGGGCAGCAGCGTGGCGGAGATGAAGGCCACGATGAACACCGTGCTCAGGCCGAATTGGGGCAGAGCCAGCAGGTCCAGCAGTTGGTGCATCCAGATTTCCATAGCAGGGCTGCGAGTGTAGGGGCAGCGGTGCGCTGGCTGCGTCGCCACCCGCGGGCGCAACATGCGCAATCGCAGTGCTGGCTTTTCGGTTGCTGAAATTTTGGGCAGGTAGAATCCGCCCCTTCGCCCACACACCCCCAGCCCGCCCGTACCGTCCATGCAGATCGGCCCCATTCCCTTGGCCAACCGCCTGTTCGTCGCCCCCATGGCGGGCGTGACGGACCGGCCGTTTCGCCAGCTGTGCAAGCGGCTGGGCGCGGGCTATGCGGTGAGCGAGATGGTGACCTCGCGCAAGGACCTGTGGAACAGCCTCAAGACCAGCCGCCGCGCCAACCACGAGGGTGAGCCCGGCCCGATCGCGGTGCAGATCGCCGGCACCGACGCGGCCATGATGGCCGAGGCCGCGCTCTACAACATCGACCGCGGTGCCCAGATCATCGACATCAACATGGGCTGCCCCGCCAAGAAGGTCTGCAACAAGTGGGCGGGCTCCGCCCTGATGCAGAACGAAGCCCTGGCCGTGGAGATCGCCGACGCCGTGGTGGCCGCCTGCGCACCGCGCGGCGTGCCCGTCACGCTGAAGATGCGCACCGGCTGGTGCCAGCAGCACAAGAACGCCGTGGTGCTGGCGCGCCGCTTCGAGGACGTGGGCATCCAGATGCTGACCGTGCACGGCCGCACGCGCGAGCAGGGGTACAAGGGCCAGGCGGAGTACGACACCATCGCTGCCGTGAAGGCCGCCGTGCGCGTGCCCGTGGTGGCCAATGGCGACATCACGTCGTCCGAGAAAGCCCGGGCGGTGCTGGCCGCCACAGGCGCCGACGCGGTCATGATCGGGCGCGCGGCCCAGGGCCGGCCGTGGATCTTCCGCGAGATCGGCCACTACCTCGCCACTGGCGAGCACCTCGCGCCGCCGCTGGTGGCCGAGGTGCGCCGCCTGCTGCTGGAGCACCTGCAGGACCACTACGGCCTGTACGGCGAGGCCAGCGGCGTGCGCAGCGCGCGCAAGCACATCGCCTGGTATGTGCGCGCGCTGCCGGGCGGCGAGGCACTGCGACAACACATCAACACCATCGAGGACTGCGCGGCGCAGTGGCAGGCGGTGGCCGATTTCTTCAGCGCGCTGGGCGCGCAGATGGACCGGCTGCCGTCCGCACACGACGGCGCCGACGCGGTCCCGCCCGTGAGGGAAACAGAGCATGAGCCGGAACAACATTGAACAATGCGTGCGCGAGAGCCTGCAGGGCTACTTTCGCGACCTGGGCGGCGAGACGCCCGACGGCGTGTACGACATGGTCGTGCGCCTGGTGGAAAAGCCGCTGCTGGAGGTGGTGATGAGCCACGCCGACAACAACCAGTCCCGCGCCGCCGAATGGCTGGGGCTGAACCGCAACACGCTGCGCAAGAAGCTGGTGGAGCACAAGCTGCTCTGATGTTGCTTCTAAAAGAATAGCTGGTGGCGCTTTCCCATCAAGCGCTACAGCCCGATTTCATCAAAACCATCACGAGTCCCCCATGAACGCACTCCTTTCCGTCTCCGACAAGACCGGCATCGTCGAATTTGCCCAGGCACTGCATGCGCTGGGCATCCGCCTGCTGTCCACCGGCGGCACCGCCAAGCTGCTGGCCGAGAGCGGCCTGCCCGTCACCGAGGTGGCCGAGGTCACGCAGTTCCCCGAGATGCTGGACGGCCGCGTGAAGACGCTGCACCCCAAGGTGCATGGCGGCCTGCTGGCGCGCCGCGAGCTGCCTGCGCACATGGCGGCGCTGAAGGAGCACGGCATCGACACCATCGACCTGCTGGTGGTCAACCTCTACCCGTTCGAGGCCACGGTGGCCAAGGCCGGCTGCACGCTGGCCGACGCCATCGAGAACATCGACATCGGCGGCCCCGCCATGGTGCGCAGCGCCGCCAAGAACTGGAAGGACGTGGGCGTGGTCACCTCGGCCGACCAGTACGACGCGGTGCTGGGCGAGTTGAAGGCCGCGGGCAAGCTGTCCGACAAGCTGCGCTTCGCGCTGTCGGTGGCGGCGTTCAACCGCATCGCGCAGTACGACGGCGCCATCAGCGACTACCTGTCGTCCATCCAGTTCGTCGAGGCCAAGCTGTCCGAGAGCTACGTGCCCGAACGCGCGCTGTTCCCCGGCCAGAGCAACGGCATCTTCACAAAGATCCAGGACCTGCGCTACGGCGAGAACAGCCACCAGCAGGCCGCGCTGTACCGCGACCTGCACCCTGCGCCCGGCTCCATCGTCACCGGCGTGCAGCTGCAGGGCAAGGAACTCTCGTACAACAACATCGCCGACGCCGACGCCGCCTGGGAATGCGTCAAGAGTTTCAAGCTGCCGGCCTGCGTGATCGTCAAGCACGCCAACCCCTGCGGCGTGGCCGTGGGCACGAGCGCGCTGGAGGCCTACAGCAAGGCCTTCCAGACCGACCCCACCAGCGCCTTCGGCGGCATCATCGCGCTGAACCGCCCGGTGGACGGCGCGGCCGCGCAGCAGATCGCCAAGCAGTTCGTCGAAGTGCTGATGGCGCCCGACTTCACGCCCGAGGCGCTGGAGGTGTTCAAGGCCAAGGCCAACGTGCGCCTGATGAAGATCGCTCTGCCTGCCTTCGGCGGTGCCACGGCGTGGGAGCAGGGGCGCAACCTGATGGACGCCAAGCGCGTGGGCTCGGGCCTGCTGCTGCAGACGGCCGACAACCATGAGCTGCAACTGCCCGATGTGAAGGTGGTGACCCTCAAGCAGCCCACGCAGGAAGAGATGCAGGACCTGCTGTTCGCCTGGAAGGTGGCCAAGTACGTCAAGAGCAACGCCATCGTGTTCGTGAAGGGCGGGATGACCATGGGCGTGGGTGCGGGCCAGATGAGCCGGCTGGATTCGGCGCGCATCGCCAGCATCAAGGCGCAGGCCGCGGGCCTGTCCCTGCAGAACACCGTGGTGGCCAGCGACGCCTTCTTCCCGTTCCGCGATGGGCTGGACGTGGTGGTCGACGCGGGCGCGACCTGCGTCGCCCAGCCCGGCGGTTCCATGCGCGACCAGGAGGTCATCGACGCGGCCAACGAGCGCGGCGTGGCCATGGTCTTCACGGGCGTGCGCCACTTCCGTCACTGAGACGCGCTGACCACGCCGCATGCCGGTGGACCCAGACCCGCTGCACGACGACGACACACCGCCGCCCCGGCCCCGCTGGCTGGGCTGGGCGCTGGTGGTGTTCATGGTGCTGGTGGTGCTGGGCGTGCTCAACGTGGGCTGGCGCATCCTGCAGCCGGGGCCCGCAGCCCAGGCGCTGGACGCCGCCCAGCAGGCGCACCCGGAACGGGCCGCGGGCCGCGCGCTGGTCGAGGCATCGGATTGCCTGCGCTGCCATGGCCTGGAGCGGCACGCCGTAGGCCCGGGCTTTCGCCAGATCGCCGCGCGCTACGCCGGCCGCAGTGATGCGGCCGCGTACCTGGCCGGCAGGATCCGCGAGGGCA
Organism: Diaphorobacter sp. B2A2W2; assembly: GCF_056730635.1. Classification (NCBI taxonomy): domain Bacteria; kingdom Pseudomonadati; phylum Pseudomonadota; class Betaproteobacteria; order Burkholderiales; family Comamonadaceae; genus Diaphorobacter; species Diaphorobacter sp. B2A2W2. The sequence continues at coordinate 55,945 of NZ_JBWZOR010000007.1, read as the reverse complement.
GCGTGGGCGTATGGGGCCGCACGCTGATGCCGCGCCATCCCCAGATCACCGAGGCGCAGGCCCTGCAGATGGCGCAGTGGCTGTTGGCGCTGCCGCCCGCCGAGGGTGGTGTGCTATTGAATCAATAGCTGTTAGCGCTTATTGGACGGGCGTTAGAGTCAGAAAACGCTGTAAACCCTCGCTTGGACGGCGGCACCGCTTGCGCCGTCCCGCTCACACCTTCAGCAGGCGGCCCGGCGTGCCGGCCTGTACGGCCAGCGTGGTCTCGGCGCTGGTGGTGAACTGGCGGCTGGTAATGGTGTTCACGTACACCCACTGCGCGCGGCATTCGGTGGCCGTGGCGGTCACCACCATGTAGCCGCGGCGCGCGGTGTCGCAGTACTTGAGTGGCTCCACCAGCTGCAGCAGCGCCGCCGACAGCGTGGCCGGGTTTTCATTGGGCAGGTATTCCTCGAAGCCGGGCGAGCTCACCGACGAGGTGGCGAACTCCACGCCCACGGGGTTGCCGTTCATGTCGTTCAGCTCGCTGGCCCAGGCATTGTGCGTGTCGCCCGCCAGCACCACCAGGTTCTTGTTCATGGCGCGGGCCATGCCCAGCACCGTCTCGCGGGCGGCCTGGTAGCCGTCCCACGCGTCCAGGTTGTAGGGGATGGAGGGCTGCGCCAGGATGGCTTGCTCCTCCGGTGTGAGCGTGGCGGGCGCCGTGCGCGCCTTGGCGACGATGGCCGCGTAGCGCGACACCGTCACGCCGCTGCCTGGCTGCAGCGTTTCCATGAGGATGGGCGCGGGGATATTCATGCGGCCCATCAGCACCTGCTGGCCCAGCATCTGCCAGGTGGCGCTGGAGGCGGCCATCTGCTGCTGCAGCCATTGCGTCTGCGCGGTGCCCAGCAACTGGCGCGCGGGATTGCCCACGGCCGCGGTGAAGCCCGCTGCGTCGAAGCCGCCGGGCTTGAAGAAGGCGGCGTAGTCGACCTGCGCATCGCGTCCCACCACGCGCGTGTCCAGCATGTGCAGCGCCAGCAGGTTGCCGAAGGCGAAGCTGCGGTAAATGACGTCCGGCTGCGCGTTGCGTGTGGGCATCCACTCGTGGTACGCCTGTAGCGCCACGGCCTTGCGCGCGGCGAAGCTGCCTTCGGCGGCTTGGTGGTTTTCCGCGCCGTTCATCCAGGTGTCGTTGGCGATCTCGTGGTCGTCCCACACGGCGATCATGGGCGCGGCGGCGTGCAGCGCCTGCAGGTCGGCATCGGTCCGGTACTGGGCATGGCGCGTGCGGTAGTCGGCCAGGCTCAGGATCTCGTTGGCCGGCTGGGACAGGCGGCTCAGCGCCGCCGCGTTGCCCGAGGCGTAGCCGCCCTGGCCGTATTCGTAGAGGTAGTCGCCCAGGTGCACGGTGGCGTCCAGGTCGCCGCGCCGGGCGGCATCGGCGTACACGTTGAAGTAGCCGGCCGGGTAGTTGGCGCACGAAAACACGGCCAGCTTCACCTGGGCCACGCTGCCCGTGGGCAGGGTGCGGGTGTGTCCCGTGGGCGAGGTGGCCTCGAAGGCCTTGAAGCGGTAGTGGTAGACGGTGGCGGGCTTCAGGCCCGTGGCGTCCACCTTGACCGTGTAGTCGCGCGCGGCGCTGGTGCGCACCTCGCCGCGCGCCACGATGCTGGCGAAGGCGGCGTCGCTGGCCACCTCCCACTGCACGGGGATCTCGGCGCTGAAGTCGGCGGGCGGCGTGACGCGCGTCCAGAGCATGACGCGGTCGGCCAGCGGGTCGCCGCTGGCCACGCCGTGCGCGAACTGTACGGCGGGTGCGTCATCGTCGCCGCCGCCGCAGGCCGCCAGGGGCAGGGTGCCCAGCGCGGCGGCGCCCAGCGTGATCTGCCGCACGAAACGACGGCGCCCGCCGTCTGCGGCTAGCGGGGTGCTGGCGTGCGCAGCCTGCAGGAGGTTGGTGAGGGGCTTGGAATCGTCGTGTCGCTGCATGGCGGGCGGGTGAAAGGTGATGAACCCGCCAAGGCTCGCAGCAAGGGATGACGGTTTCATGAACCACCGTCGCGCACGCGTCAGTGCGCCCATCCGCCGGCCACCCGCAAGGATGGTCGCGGGAGAGTAAGTACGTTTTATGCCTCCAGCGCCCTCCAATCAAGCGCTGGAAGCTATGAAAACTATAGCTTTTGGAACACGTCGCGCGCCACGGCCACGGTGTCGGCGATGTCCTGCTCGGTGTGGGCGGCACTCACAAAGCCGGCTTCGTAGAGCGCCGGGGCAATGTAGACGCCGCCGTCCAGCAGGCCGTGGAACAGCGTGTTGAAGCGCATGCCGTCGGTGTTGAGCACCTCGGGGTAGTTCTGTGGCAGTTGCGGCAGCAGGAAGAAGCCGAACATGCCGCCCTGGGTGTCGCCGCAGAACGGCACACCCGCAGCGCTGGCAGCGCCCGCGAGGCCGTCGATCAGGGCGCGGGTGCGGGCGCCCAGGGCGTCGTAGAAACCGGGCTCGGCGATCTCGCGCAGCGTGGCCAGTCCGCAGGCCGTGGCCACCGGGTTGCCCGACAGCGTGCCCGCCTGGTAGACCGGACCCAGCGGCGCAAGCTGCTCCATCACGGCGCGCGAGCCGCCGAAGGCCGCCAGCGGCATGCCGCCACCGATGACCTTGCCGAGCACGGTGATGTCCGGCTTGAAGCCCGGGATGACCTGGGCGTACAGGCTTTGCGCCCCGCCCAGCGCCACGCGAAAGCCGGTCATGACCTCGTCGATGACCAGCAACGCGCCGTGCTGCGTGCACAGCTCGCGCGCGCGGCGCATGAAGGGCACGCTGGCGCGCACGAAGTTCATGTTGCCGGCAATGGGCTCCATGATCACGCAGGCGACGTCGTGGCCGTGCAGCGTGAAGGCCTCCTCCAGTTGGGCCACGTCGTTGTATTCCAGCACCAGGGTGTGCTGCACCACCTCTTGCGGCACGCCGGCGCTGGTGGCGTGGCCGAAGGTGGCCAGGCCCGAGCCGGCCTTGACCAGCAGCGAGTCGGCATGGCCGTGGTAGCAGCCGTTGAACTTGATGATCTTGTTGCGCCGGGTGGCGCCGCGCGCGAGGCGGATGGCGCTCATGCCGGCCTCGGTGCCCGAGCTGACCAGGCGGACCATCTCCATGGAAGGCACGTGGCGGATGATCTCTTCGGCCAGCTCCACTTCACGCTCGGTCGGCGCGCCGAAGCTGAAGCCCTCCAGGGCTGCTTTCTGCACGGCCTCCAGCACGGCCGGGTGGCCATGGCCCAGGATCATGGGTCCCCAGGAGCCGATGTAGTCGATGAAGCGCTGGCCGTTGGCGTCCCACATGTAGGCGCCCTGGGCACGCGTGATGAAGCGGGGCGTGCCGCCCACGGCGCGGAACGCGCGCACCGGCGAATTCACGCCGCCGGGGATGAGCGCCTTGGCGCGTTCGAAAAGGGGGAGATTGAGGTCAGTGTTGTGTGTCATGGGGTGGCAAATCGAAGCCCTCCACGACCGCGGAGGGAGATACGTCGTCGTCGGTGTCCTCGTCGTCGGGCTGCGCCCAGAACATGCGGTCGGGCAGCACATGGCCCATGCCGGGGCGGAATCCGTGCTGCAGGCAGCCGTCCAGGTAAGTGAGCGCTTCGCTCGTGGCCTCGCCCAGGTCGCTGCCGGTGGCAATGAGCGCCGCCAGGGTGGCCGACAGGGTGTCGCCCGCTCCGATGAAAGTCACTTCAAAGCGTTCGAAGCGCCCGCTGCCCAGCACCGTTTGCGGTGAGGCGAGCACATTGTCGATATGCCGCTCCGCCGCGGGAATGCCGGTCACCAATAGATAGGGCACGCCTATCTCCGCGACTGCCATGGCCAGGTCGCGTGCCGAGGGTGGGCGCTCACTGCCCCAGTCCGGCAGCAGCCAGCGCCACAGGGTGCTGTGGTTTCCAACCAACACCGATGTCTGCGGCAGCAACAGCTCGCGGAAGGCGTCGTGGTACTGGTCGATGAGGTCGTCCTGCCACCACGACAGGTCCGGCATGAAGGCGATGACGGGCACGTCCGCATAGTCGGCGGCGATCTCGGAGATGGCGCTCAGGTTCTCGGGGCTCCCCACGAAGCCCACCTTGATCGCGTGCAGCGGCATGTCTTCCAGCACGGCACGGGCCTGCTCAGCGACCGTCTCGTCTTCGAAGGCGTAATGGTCGAATATCTCGGCGCTGTCACGCACATAGGTCCCGGTCACCACCGGCGCGACATGCCCCCCGACCGAGGACACCGCCGAAATATCGGCCGCCAATCCTCCCGCGCCGCTGGGGTCGTTTGCATTGAAAACCATCACGCAGATGGTGGGGGCGGTGGATTCGCTGTCATCCGCAGTCAAGCTTGGGCTGTCGGGTGCTGAAGGGGTATTCGATTGCATGGGTGGGTGCCAGCGTAACCGGTGGCACGAAAGCTGCATCCGGCGGTGATGACTAGATACAATCGTTGCATTCTATGTGAAGGCCCCTTAAGCTGTGACGGACCCAAAAACTTGGATGTGTTTGATTTGCGGTTGGATATATGACGAAGCTGCGGGCTGCCCAGAGCACGGCATTGCCCCCAACACCCGCTGGGCAGACGTTCCCATGAACTGGACCTGTCCCGAATGCGGCGCCCGCAAGGAAGACTTCGAGATGGTCGAGATTTGAGGCGCGGCTCCTGCCAGCGTTGTTTTTTCGTTCCTCAGGAGCAGTGAGAAATTGGCTACGACGACGACCGGTCCCACCTTCCGTGTCCTGGTGGTGGACGACAGCAATACCATACGGCGCAGCGCCGAAATTTTCCTCAAGCAGGGAGGGCACGAGGTTTTATTGGCCGACGATGGTTTCGATGCCTTGGCCAAAGTCAATGATTACCAGCCTCAGCTGATTTTCTGCGACATCCTCATGCCCAAGCTGGATGGTTATCAGACCTGCGCCATCATCAAACGCAACGCGCGTTTTGCTGATACGCCCGTGGTAATGCTTTCATCCAAGGACGGGGTTTTCGATAAGGCGCGCGGCCGCATGGTCGGTTGCCAGGAATATCTGACCAAACCATTTACCAAAGACCAGTTGCTGCAGGCTGTGCAGCAATTTGGAAATGCCCAATAAGGAGTTTTGTAATGCCGATTCAGAAAGTTTTGGTCGTGGACGACTCGAAGACCGAGTTGATGTTTCTGACCGACTTGCTGCAGAAAAAGGGCATGCAAGTGCGTACCGCCGAGAATGCCGAAGAGGCATTTCGCCGTCTGGCCGAGGAAAAGCCGGACCTGATCCTGATGGACGTGGTCATGCCCGGCCAAAACGGTTTCCAACTGACCCGTGCCATTACCCGCGATCCGCAGTATGCGGATGTGCCCATCATCATGTGCACGAGCAAGAACCAGGAAACCGATCGCGTGTGGGGCATGCGCCAGGGCGCGCGCGGCTACATCACCAAGCCAGTCGATCCTGCAGAACTGCAGGCCAAGATCGACGCGCTGAACTGAGGCCGGCTGCATACCCATGGCTAACCGCGAAGCCCTGAAAGAGCTACAGACACGACTTGCCGCCCGGCTGCAGGCTGCCAGAGGCGAGGGTGTGTCCGTGTCGTCCTGGTTGGCCGTGGAGTCTGCCGGACGCTATTTCCTTCTCCCCCTTGGACAGTCGGGGGAGATCTTCCCCTGGGGCGGGGTGCAGCCCGTTCCGTATACCCAACCGTGGTTCCTGGGCGTGGCCAACCTGCGTGGCGCGCTCACCGGCGTGGTGGATCTGGCGGGCCTCCTTGGCGCCGCGCAGATGCGCACGGAGCAGGCCTTGGCAGAATCCAGCCTGCTGGCCTTCAATGGTGCGCTGGACGTGAATGCCGCCTTGCTCGTGGACCGGCTGTCCGGCCTGCGGGGAATGGAGGCCTTCGTCGCCTCCGAGCCGCCGGAGGCCGATGCGCCCCCCTATTTCGGCACCACCTATCTTGATGCACAGGGCACGCGTTGGCAGGAATTGAACCTGCACGCCCTTTCCCAGCATCCCGCTTTTCTCAGCATCAGCGCTTGATTATTTCTGTAAGGCAGCACCATGTCCGTCGTCAATCCATTTGGAAAATTGTTTAACCGCAAGCCCGCCGACCCGGATGCTGAGCTGAACCCCGCTGACTTGGCGCAGGACCCGGCGGGCGGCCTGCTTGCCGATGCGTACCAGACCGATGGCATGGCTAGCGTGCAGGGCGATCCGGGCGATGCGGCGCAGTACCCCGAAGGGGAGTTTGCGGATGAAGACTTGGTCTCGCTGCCTCTGCTGGGCCGCGCAACCACTGCCGTCCACCAGCGCCGCCTGCTGATGCTGCTGGGTGTTGGCTTGGTGGTGCTCGCCTTGATTGCCGGTTGGGTTCTGCAGCAAGCCAACCGCTCGGCGCAGCAGCTCACGGCGACCGGCCAGTCGCTGATGCAGTCGCAGCGGCTTGCAAAGTCCGTGTCGCAGGCCTTGGTGGGCAGCCCCCAGGCCTTCCCCGACGTGGTGGAGAGCTCGGGCGTGCTGGCGCGCAACGTGCGCGCACTCAACGGCGGCGACAACGAACTGGATGTGCAGGCACTGGGCGAGCCTTTCCGCCCCGAACTGGATGCCATCACGCCGCTGGTGGAGCGTGCCGAGCGCAACGCGGGCGTGGTGATGGGTCAGCAAAAGATCCTGACGCAGGTGGGCGACGCTCTGCGTACCATCAACCGCCAGTCCTCGGACCTGCTGGAGATCGCGGAGACGGTCTCGTCCCTGAAACTTCAGCAAAATGCGCCGGCCTCCGAGATTTCTGCCGCAGGCCAGCTGGTGATGTTGACCCAGCGTATCGGCAAGTCGGCTAACGAGTTCCAAACGACGGAGGGCGTGAGCCCCGAGGCGGTGTTCCTGCTGGGCAAGGACTTGAACTCCTTCAAGGAAATCGCACAGGGCATGCTGGACGGTAGCGCCGACCTCCGCCTGGCTGCCACCCGCGATGCCCAAACCCGCGAGCAACTGGAGTCGCTCATCAAGCTGTATGAGCAGACGCGTACGCAAGCCGGCGCCATCCTGGGCAACCTCCAGGGTCTGGTGTCCGCACGTGAGGCGCAATCGGCCATCCTGGCAGACAGCGAACCGCTGCGCCGTCAACTGGAAGGCCTGCAGAGCAAGCTGTCGGCACAATCGGGCATGGGTGCGGGCCAGTTCGCCGCGCTCGCCGTGGCCGGTATCTTCGTGCTGCTGTGCGGCGTGGGTATTTCGCGCGTGCAGCTGCTGGACAGCCGCAGCCGCCAAGCCACGGCCGAAGCGCAGCAGCGTGATGCCAAGCGCCAGGAACAGGAAGCCAAGCGCATCAACGACGCCAATCAGGCGGCCATTCTGCGACTGATGAACGAACTGCAATCGGTCGCTGAAGGGGACCTGACGCAGGAAGCCACCGTGACGGAGGACATCACGGGCGCCATCGCCGACTCGGTGAACTACACGGTGGAAGAGCTCCGCCAGCTGGTGGGCAACGTGCAGAACACTGCGGCCCGGATGGCCCAGACCACCGCGCAGGTGGACAGCACCTCTACGGAACTGCTGGCGGCTTCGACCGAGCAGCTGCGTGAAATCCGTGAAACGGGCCGTTCGGTGCTCGAGATGGCAACGCGTATTAACGACGTGTCTTCGCAAGCGCAGGAATCCGCCTCGGTGGCCCGTCAGTCGCTGCAGGCCGCCGACCAGGGTCTGCAGGCCGTGCAAAACGCCATCGGCGGTATGAACGCCATCCGCGACCAGATCCAGGATACGTCCAAACGCATCAAGCGCCTGGGCGAGTCATCCCAGGAGATTGGCGAAATCACCGAGCTGATCTCGGACATTACCGAGCAGACCAACGTGCTGGCTCTGAACGCGGCCATCCAGGCTGCCTCCGCCGGTGAAGCCGGTCGCGGCTTCTCGGTGGTGGCGGAAGAAGTGCAGCGTCTCGCGGAGCGCTCCGCAGACGCCACGCGCCAGATCTCGGCGCTCGTGAAGGCCATTCAGACCGACACCCAGGACGCGGTGGCCGCTATGGAGCGTTCCACCCAGGGCGTGGTGGAGGGAGCGCGTCTGTCGGACAGCGCAGGAACGGCGCTTTCGGAGATTGACCGCGTGTCGCGGCGCCTGGCCGAGCTGATTGAGCAGATCTCATCGTCAGCCTCCCGCGAAGCGGACCTCGCCAACGGCGTGGCAGACAACATCCAGCATATTTTTGCGGTGACGGAGCAGACCGGAGAAGGTACCCGTACGACTGCGCAGCAGGTGCGTGAACTGTCTCACGTGGCCGAGGAACTGCGCCAGTCGGTGGCGCGATTCAAGATTGCCTGACGTCTTCCATTAACGAACTTGCTCCGGATCAGCCGGGGACGAATCCATGTCATCTGTTGACGCCGCAAACGCACAGGGCGCCGATTGGGCCCAGGGCGAGCAGGATCTTGGGCCGCTCGCATGGGTGCTCGATGAACTGCGCAAATCCTTGGATGGTGCCGTCAAGGCCATGCGCCGTTTCGTGCGCGATGCCGAGATAGCGCGGGAGTCCGATCTCGCCTCACTGGACGCGGGGCCCTTGCGCATCGCACGCCAGCAACTCCACCAGGCCAGCGGCGCGCTGGAGATGGTGGGCATGGCGCCTCCGGCACTGGTGTTGCGCGCCATGGAAACGGCGGTCCAGCGGTTCGTTCAGCGGCCGGAGACCTGCAGCGATGATGCAGCGGCGGTCATCGAGCGCGCCAGCTTTGCCTTGATCGAATATCTGGAGCATGTGCTCGCAGGCAAGTCCGTATCGCCGGTGGCGCTGTTTCCCCAGTACCGCGAGGCGCAGACGCTAGCGGGGGGTGAGCGGGTGCATCCAGCGGACTTGTGGCCCGTGGAGCGGCGTTTCCATGATCCTGACGTGCCGGTTGCCGCTGCGCCGCTGCCGTATGGATCGGAAGCGCGTGCGCGACTGGACAGCGCGGTACTGCGGCTGGTGAAGAATGCGGACCCGGGCGCCGCTGCAGACATGCAGACAACCTGCCTGGGCTTCGCCGCGGCGCAGACCGACCGCCAGGCCCGCGCTTTCTGGAAGATCTGCGCAGGCTTTTTCGAGGCCCTGGCGCAGCAGGCACTCAATCCGGACCTGTATGCCAAGCGCGTCGCTTCGCGCGTGCTGATGCAATACGCCACCTTGGCCAAGGGGGACACGGCGATCAGCGACCGTCTGGTGCAGGATCTTCTGTTCTTCTGCGCCCAGGCCGTGGTGCCTGCGACGGCGGAAGCAGCTTCCCGCATGCCGGTACTGACGGCCGTACGGCGCGCGTTTGATTTGAATCGCTACCAGCCGGTGGACTATGACCAGCCGCGCTTCGGTCTTTTCGACCCTGCCATTCTTGCGCAGGCGCGCAAGCGCATTGCCGCGGCCACGGAAACCTGGTCCGCACTTGCGGGTGGAGACCGCAACAAGCTCAAACCGGCAGCGGACCAGTTCAGCCTGGTGTGTGATTCATTGCGCAAACTGCACCCGGACAGCGAAAGCCTGGCACTGGCCCTGACGCGTGCCTTGGAGGCCACCACACGGTCGGGCGAGCCTCCTTCGGCAGCGCTGGCCATGGAAGTGGCCACCTCTGTGCTGTATCTGCAGGCGTCCTTCGAGGAACTGGATGCCGCTCAGCAGTACATGGCGGAGCGAGCTGCGCGGCTGTCCGAGCGACTGGACAGCGTGGTTGCCGGCGGGGAATCGCAACCTCTTGAACCCTGGATGGAAGAGCTGTATCGCCGCGTCAGCGACCACCAGACCATGGGTAGCGTGGTCGGTGAACTGCGGGCGACTCTAGCAGAGGCAGAGAAGTCCATGGACCAGTTCTTCCGCAGCCCGGAAGACATGACCCTGCTTGCCTCCGTGCCTGGCAGCCTGCAGCAGATGCGCGGCGTGCTGTCCGTGCTGGGACTGGATCAGGCCTCCTTGGCCGTGGTGCGTATGCGCGACACGGTCGAGCGCATGCTGACCAACGACCTGCCCGAGGAAGAGCGCCCGCAGGTTTTCGAGAAACTGGGCAACAGCCTGGGAGCGCTGGGTTTTCTCATCGACATGCTGAGCTACCAGCGTGCCATGGCGCGCAAGCTCTTCGTTTACGACGAAGAGCTGGGCGAGTTGCGTGTCCTCATGGGGCGGGCGCGTGCGCAACTGCCTCATCCGGGCGCGCATGATCAGGAAGCGCCTGCCGTACCCGCGTTGGAGCTCCCATTCCCCGACGCACCCGAACCCGCGGCTGCGGCTGTGGTCGAGAGCGCCACGCCGTCTGCACTGGCGGACATTGATTTTTCGCTGCTTGACGTGGACGCGGCGACGTCGGAAGGCGCCGTTTCGGCGGTGGCCGCTCCGGAAGAGCCCGCGCTTCCAGTGGTTCCTTCGAGCAACGTCGCTGCCGCAGCCCTGCCGGAGGACGATGGCGAGGATGAACTGCTCGACATCTTCCTGGAAGAGGCGCGCGAAGTTGTCGCCACCGGCTTGTCGGCCATTGACGCGCTGCGTGCTGCACCGGGTGACCTGAGCGAGCAGACCACGCTGCGGCGGGCCTTCCATACCCTCAAGGGTAGCTCGCGCATGGTGGGACTGAACGAATTTGGTGAAGCCGCGTGGTCCATGGAGCAGACGCTCAATGCCTGGCTGGCCGAGCAAAAACCCATCAAGGAAGCGCTGCTGCAACTCTCCTCCGAGGCGTTGGGCGCCTTTGGTCGATGGGCCGATGACATCGCAGCAGGAGCTGCCGACCCGTGGAAGGCCGAAGCCTTCCGGGTTGCGGCGGATGCGATGCGCACGGATGGCACGTTGCTGCCACTGGGCGTGCCCTCCCCCGATTCCGCGGACACCACTGCGGCCTTGGCGCCGCAAGTGCCCGCAGAACCGCTGCTGCCTGACGAGCCCGTGTTGTCGGTGCCAGACCTTCCGGAGCCCGCGGCCGAACCACAAGCATTTGCCATTGAACCGCCTGCACCGCTCGAAGCGGTTGACGCCCACGCCAACGCTGCCGCGCTGGAGTTTGATCTGGTGCTGCCGGATGTCGACGTGCCGTCTCAGGACGCGACGGCGGGCCATGAGGAAGTGGGCGGCGACTTTGTCGACACCTTCATCGATGTGGATGAGGCCGACCAGGCCGTGTTGCCGGTGGAGGAGGTGCCCGCAGCTCCCGAGACGGTGACGGAGGAGGTGGATTTCTCGCTGTTCGAGGCTGCGCTGCAAGCCACCGATGCGCCAGCACAGGAGGTCGGCGAACCCGCTTCAACAGTAGCGGCTGACACGGTGGCGGAGCCGGCGGATAACGCATCCGCGGTGCGGCAGGACGAGACATTCTTTATCGGCACGGATGGCGTCCAACCCGAGTTCATCCTGGACGAGGAGCCAGCGGCGGACGTACCGTCTGCGCAAGCCGCCGAAACCGTGGCTGGGACGGACGGTCCGGTGGAGGAAGCGGTCGACGAAGCGGTCAAGGTCATCGAGCACCTGCGCATCGGCATACCGTTATACAACGTGTACCTCAACGAGGCCGATGAATGGTCGCGCCGCCTCGTGACTGCGTTGCAGGAATGGTCGCTGGAATTGCACCAGCCGCTGCCGGACAGCGCGGTGGCGTTGGCGCACTCGCTGGCAGGCAGCTCTGCCACTGTCGGGTTCTCGGCACTGTCCAATCTTGCGCGTACCCTGGAACATACGCTGCAGCATGTTCAACTGCTCCAGCAGGGTCTCCCCGAGCATGCGCAGGCATTCAACGCCGCTGCCGAGGACATCCGGAGGCTGCTGCACCAATTCGCCGCAGGCTTCCTGAAGGAGCCCAGCGCCTCGGTGCTGGAACAGCTCAACGAGATCCTGCAGACCGAAGTGATCAGCGGCATGGTGTCGCTGGAAGACCGTGCTTTCGCCGAGGCAGAGGCACAGGCATTTGAGACGCCGGAGCCGGCGCCGGCAACGCCTCAGGGCACCGCGCATGCGACGGCCGTCGACGAGCCGACTGCCCCATCGCCCGTGGTGGCGCCTACGCTCTCCGTAGGCCACGACCGCGTGATTGGCGATACTGTCGCGCCTGCCGTGCCGACCACCGTCGATATCGATGACGACATCGATGCGCTGGACAACATCGACCCCGATCTGTTCCCCATTTTCGAGGAAGAAGCGGTTGAACTGCTGCCCACGCTGGGTGGGGCGTTGCGCCAGTGGTCGTCGCGGCCGGAGAACCTGGGCGCACGCAGCGAACTGCTGCGCGCCCTGCACACCCTCAAGGGCAGTGCGCGCCTGGCAGGCGCGATGCGGCTTGGCGAAATGGCGCACCGCATGGAAACGGCCGTGGAGCAGATCGACACGGAAACCGTGGCGGCCGCAGACATTGAGCCCTTGCTGGTCAACTTCGACGCTTTGCAGGCGAGTTTCGACGCGCTGCGCGCAACTGGAGCGGAGCCGGCGGTACCGGCCGCTGAGCATGGACAGGACGCACAGGTGGTCCAATCCGCTCCCGCGCCAGGGCTTTCCCAGCCGCTCGCTCCGCCCGTTGCGTTGCGTGCGCCGTTGGGTGCAGCCCCTGCGCCGGCCCCCCTGCGTGCGGCAGGTGGGCATTCCGTGCGCGTACGTTCGCAACTGCTCGACCGGCTGGTGAACCAGGCGGGCGAAGTGATGATCGCGCGTTCGCGGCTGGACGTGCGTATGTCGCAACTGCGCAGTTCGCTGACCGATTTGTCGGGCAACCTGGAGCGCCTGCGCCAGCAGTTGCGTGACATCGAGGTACAGGCGGAATCGCAGATGCAGTCCCGCTTGGCCCTGTCCAAGGACATGGCGGCGGGCTTCGACCCGCTGGAATTCGACCGCTTCACCCGCGTTCAGGAACTGACGCGCATGATGGCGGAGTCGGTCAACGACGTGGCCACCGTGCAGCGCAACATGCAACGTGCGATGGAAGACGCCGAAGACGATCTGATCGCCCAGGGCCGCCAGGCACGTGAGTTGCAGCGCGACCTGCTGCGCACGCGCATGGTGGAGTTCGAGGGCATCTCGGAACGCCTCTATGCGGTGGTGCGCCAGGCATCCAAGGAAACCGGCAAGCAGATCAAGCTGGACATTTCGGGCGGTTCCATCGAAATGGACCGCGGCGTGCTGGACCGCATGACCCCTGCGTTCGAACACCTGCTGCGCAACTGCGTGGGGCACGGCATCGAGGAACCCGAGATGCGTGCCGCTGCCGGCAAGGCTCCTGTGGGTTCGATCTCCATCGACTTGCGGCACGAGGGCAACGACGTGTCGGTGGCGTTTCGCGACGACGGGGCAGGCCTGAACATCGCCCGCATCCGGGACAAGGCCGTGGCGCAAGGGTTGATTGCCCCCGATGCGCAGCTGAGCGATGGCGAGGCGGCAAACCTGATCTTCATGCCGGGCTTCTCCACGGCGTCGGAGATCACGGGCCTTTCTGGCCGTGGTATCGGCATGGACGTGGTGCGCTCGGAGGTGAATGCCTTGGGTGGCCGCATCGAGACCTCCACCGAGGCGGGCAAGGGAACGTCCTTCCGCATGGTGCTGCCGCTCACGACAGCGGTGACCCAGGTGGTGATGCTGCGCGCGGGCAACCTGACCATCGGCGTGCCAGCCAACCTGGTGGAGATCGTGCGCCGCAGTTCCGGCACGGAGCTCGACGCTGCCTATGCCAGCCATACCTTCTCGGATGGCCTGGAGGATCTGCCCTTCTACTGGGCGGGTGCATTGCTCCAATCGTCCTCGCGCAGCACGGAGGTCACGGGCAAGAGCCGCCCCGTGGTGATCCTGCGCAGCGCGTCGCAGCGCGTCGCGATGCACGTGGACGAAGTGCTGGGCAACCAGGAAGTCGTGGTGAAGAACTTGGGGCCGCAGCTGTCGCGTCTGCCAGGCCTCGCGGGCATGTCCGTGCTGGCTTCGGGCACCGTGGTGCTGATCTACAACCCGGTGGCGCTGGCCACGGTGTACGGCGACCAGGTGCGCGCGGCCACGCACGCACCGGCGGTGGACCAAGCCGGCGCGGTGGTGGCCGCCGAGGGCGGCACGCCCGCCGCTTCGCTGCTGGTGCCGGTGCAGCAGGTGCCGTTGATCCTGGTGGTGGACGACTCGATCACCGTGCGCCGCGTCACGCAGCGCCTGCTGCAGCGCGAAGGCTACCGAGTGGCCCTGGCGGCCGACGGCCTGCAGGCGCTGGAGCGCCTGCAGGAAGAGCGCCCCGCGGTCGTGTTGTCCGACATCGAGATGCCGCGCATGGACGGTTTTGACCTCGCACGCAACATCCGCTCCGACGCTGCGCTGCAGGACCTGCCGATCATCATGATCACTTCGCGCATTGCGCAGAAGCACCGCGACCATGCGATGGAACTCGGCGTGAACCACTACCTGGGCAAGCCCTACTCCGACGAGGAACTGATGAGCCTGGTGCGCCACTACGCCAGCCTGAACACGGAGGCAGCAACCGTCTGACGGCGACGCAGTCCGGCGTCACGCAGGCCCGGCTGGCTGCACGCCTGCCGGGCCTTGTCTTTTGTGCGCCGGGGCGATGCCCTCGGATAACGGGCCGATGCGGTGGTTGGCCGTAAAATTGCCGCATGCCTGCCGATACCGCGCCCATGAATCTGACGCACCACTTCCTGATCGCCATGCCGGGCGTGGAAGATGCCTCTTTTTCGCGCAGTGTGGTGTATTTGTGCGAGCACAGCGAGCGCGGCGCGCTGGGGTTGATCATCAACAAACCCACGCCTATCAGCCTGGAAGGGCTGTTCGAGAAGGTGGACCTGTCCCTCGGGCGAGAGGATCTCACGCTGCAGCCGGTATTCCAGGGCGGCCCGGTACAGACCGAGCGCGGCTTCGTGCTGCACGAGGCCATGCGCGGCCCGCAAGAGAGCGAGGACGAGTCGCCCTACGCCTCCACGATGACCATCCCCGGCGGGCTGGAAATGACCACTTCCAAGGATGTGCTGGAGGCGCTGGCCCATGGGGCGGGCCCACGGCGCGTCCTCGTGACGCTGGGCTACTCGGCCTGGGGCGAAGGTCAACTGGAGTCCGAATTGGCCGAAAACAGCTGGCTCACCGTGGGTGCGGACGTGTCGGTCATCTTCGAAACGCCTGTGCAAGAGCGCTATAACCGTGCACTGGGGTTGCTGGGCCTGCAGTCGTGGATGCTGTCGCCCGAAGCGGGGCATGCATGAGCGGCCAGCCTGCTCCAGCCGTCGTCCCCGCGCATTTCCAATCCTTTCTGGCTTTCGATTACGGGCTCAAGCGCACCGGCGTCGCCGTGGGTACGCGCATGCTGCGCAGCGCCACGCCCCAGGGCACGATCCGCGCAGAGGGCGATGCCCGCTTCGCCCAGGTGGCCGAGCGCATCCGCGAGTGGCAGCCCGATGCCCTGGTGGTGGGCGTGCCGCTGCATCCCGACGGGGCTGCCCATGAGAACACCGCCCGTGCGCTCAAGTTCGCGCGCCAGCTGCGCGGGCGCTTCGGCCTGCCGGTCTTCGAGGTGGACGAGCGCTACAGCACCACCGAGGCCCTTTCTGCGGGCGCGGCTGATGCCGACGCCGCGTCGGCCTGCATCATCCTGGAACAGTTTTTGAGGAACCTGCCATGAGTTCTGCTACGACCCCGCCGGGTGCCACGCGCCCGGGCCATCTCACGCTGGATGCCGAGGCGCTGTACGCCGAGCTGCTGCGCGGCGTGCGCATGCTGCGCGAATCTGACACTTACTTGGCGGGCATCGCCTCGGGCGGTGCTTGGCTGGCCGAGCGTCTGCAAAAGGACCTGGGCTTGCCGGGCCAGGCCGGGGTGCTGTCGTCCGCCATGCACCGCGACGATTTCTCCCAGCGGGGCCTGGCCTCCAGCGCGCAGACCACGCTGCCGTTCGACGTGAATGGTGCGGACATCCTGGTGCTGGACGATGTGCTCTACACCGGCCGCACCATCCGCGCCGTACTCAATGAGCTGTTCGACTACGGCCGCCCGGCGCGCGTGCGCCTGGCGGTGCTGGTGGACCGCGGCGGCCGCGAGCTGCCGGTGGCCGCCGAGTTCGCTGCGGCGCGCGTGGCGCTGCCGCCCACGCAATCGCTGGCACTGGCCCGCAGCGAGGCCGGCGCTTTCCATTTCGACGTCAAAGAGGTCTGACGGTGCTGTACAAGCGCAACCCCCAACTCAACAAGAACGGCGAGCTGATCCACCTGCTGTCGATCGAGGGCCTGCCCAAGGACATCGTCACGCACATCCTGGACACGGCCACCAACTTCGTCAGCGTCCAGGAGCGCGAGGTCAAGAAGGTGCCGCTGCTGCGCGGCAAGAGCGTGTTCAACCTGTTCTTCGAGAACAGCACGCGCACGCGCACCACGTTCGAGATCGCGGCCAAGCGCCTGTCGGCCGACGTGTTCAATCTGGATATCGCGCGCAGCTCCACCGCCAAGGGCGAGACGCTGCTGGACACCATCGACAACCTGAGCGCCATGGCGGCGGACATCTTCGTCGTGCGCCACAGCGAATCGGGCGCGCCCTACCTGATCGCACAGCATGTGGCACCGCACGTGCACGTGGTGAACGCCGGGGACGGCCGGCACTCGCACCCCACGCAGGGGCTGCTGGACATGTACACCATCCGCCATTACAAGAAGGACTTCTCCAACCTCACGGTGGCCATCGTGGGCGACGTGCTGCATTCGCGCGTGGCGCGATCGGACATCCATGCCCTGACCACCCTGGGCGCAGCCGAGGTGCGCGTGGTGGGCCCACGCACGCTGGTGCCTTCCGACATGGCGCAGATGGGCGTGCGGGTGTTCCACAACCTGGAGGAAGGCATCAAAGGCTGCGACGTGGTCATCACACTGCGCCTGCAGAACGAGCGCATGAGCGGTGCGCTGCTGCCTTCCAGCCAAGAGTACTTCAAGAGCTTCGGACTCACGCCCGAGAAGCTGCGGCTGGCCAAACCCGATGCCATCGTCATGCACCCGGGCCCCATCAACCGCGGCGTGGAGATCGACTCCGCCGTGGTGGACGGTCCGCAGGCCGTGATCCTGCCGCAGGTCACCTTCGGCATCGCGGTGCGCATGGCGGTCATGTCCATCGTGGCAGGGAATGAAGCATGACCTCGCTGAGCCGCTTCGCGCCTTCCCCCCAGGGGGACGCCGCGAACGCGACGGGGCGGCCCTTGCACGGCGGCCCTGACCTGGGTTGCCCCAGTTTCATGGGGTGTGGGTGGCGCACGGCGCCATGGATCACCAGCATGACTTATTTGCTATTGTGTTGATAGCTGCTAGCGCTTGTGGGACGGGCGTTAGCGGCCAATTTGGCTTAGAACCATGAAAATCCTCATCCAGAACGGCCGCGTCATCGACCCCGCCAGCGGCCTCGACAAGGTGTGCAACGTGGCGCTGGCGGCGGGCCGCATCATCGCGGTGGACCGCGAGCCCCAGGGTTTCACGCCCACCCGCGTGATCGATGCCAGCGGCTGCCTGGTGCTGCCGGGTCTGGTGGACCTGGCGGCGCGCCTGCGGGAGCCGGGGCATGAGCATGAGGGCATGCTGGAGTCCGAGATGGCGGCGGCCGTCGCGGGTGGCGTGACCAGCCTGGTCTGCCCGCCCGACACCGACCCGGTGCTCGACGAGCCTGGCCTGGTGCAGATGCTCAAGTTCCGCGCCGAGAAGCTGCACCAGGCGCGGCTGTTCCCCTTGGGCGCAGTCACGCGTGGGCTGGCCGGCGAGGTGCTGACCGAGATGGCCGAGCTGACGGAGTCCGGCTGCGTGGGCTTCAGCCAGGCCGAGGTGCCGCTGACCAGCACCCAGGTGCTGCAGCGCGCGCTGCAGTACGCCGCGACCTACGGGTACACCGTCTGGCTGCGCCCGCAGGAACTGCACCTGGGCAAGGGCGTGGCCGCCAGCGGCCCCCTGGCCACACGGTTGGGCCTGTCGGGCGTGCCCGTGGCGGCGGAGACGATCGCACTGCACACCATCTTCGAGCTGCTCAAAACCACGGGCGCGCGCGTGCACCTGTGCCGCCTGTCCAGCAGCGCGGGCGTGGATCTGGTGCGTCAGGCCAAGGCGGCCGGCCTGCCGGTGAGCTGCGACGTGAGCATCAACTCGCTCATGCTCATCGATGCGGACATCGGCTACTTCGACAGCCGCGCGCGCCTCACGCCGCCGCTGCGCCAGCAGCGCGACCGCGATGCGCTGGCCGCGGCGCTGCTGGATGGCACCATCGACGCGTTGGTGTCCGACCACACGCCGGTGGACGAGGATGCCAAAGCTTTGCCATTTGCCGAGGCCGAGCCCGGCGCGACGGGGCTGGAGTTGCTTCTGTCCGTGGCGCTCAAGTGGTCGCAGGAAGGCGGCGCGCCGCTGCAGCGTGCGCTGGCCGTGGTCACCGCAGAGCCCGCGCGGGTGCTGGGCACGTCGCTGGGCACGCTGCAGGCCAGCGTGGGCCGCATTATCGAAGGCGGGGTGGGCGACCTGTGCGTGCTGGACCCTGCGGCGCATTGGACCGTGCAGGCCGACGCACTGGCCAGCCAGGGCAAGCACACGCCGTTCTCGACCTATGAACTGCCGGGCCGGGTGCGCTACACCCTGGTGGGCGGCCAGGTCGCGTTCGAGCGCGGCTGAGCGACGCCAGCACACGCACATGCTGCGGGGATTACGGGCCTGCTGGCGGGTGTTGCGGCTGGTGCTGCACGCTGCACAGGGGTTGCTGGTGGTGGCGTTGCGCTTTCCCCGCCTATCGGTGGAGCAGCAGCAGGCGCGGGTGCAGGCGTGGGCGCTGGGCCTGCTGGCCTGCGCGGGGGTCACGCTGGAGGTGCGCGGCACCCCGCCGAGCCAGGGGCCGGTGCTGCTGGTGGCCAACCATCTATCCTGGCTCGACATCCCGGTGATGCATGCGGCGCGCTACTGCCGCTTCATCTCCAAGTCCGACGTGCAGGCTTGGCCCATCGTCGGCACGCTCGCCACGGCAGCGGGCACGCTGTACATCGAGCGCGCGTCGCGGCGCGATGCCCTGCGCATGGTGGGCAGCATGCGGGATGCCCTGTTGCGGGGCGAAATACTCGCGGTGTTTCCCGAAGGCACGACCGGCGACGGTCGCACGCTGCTGCCCTTTCACCCCAACCTGCTGCAGGCTGCGCTGCAGGCGGACGTGCCCGTGCAGCCCATCGGCCTGCGCTTCGTGGACCGAGCAAGCGGCCAGACCACCCACGCCCCGAGCTACATCGGCGACGAAACGCTGGTGGGCTCCATCTGGCGCACGCTCACGGCGCCGCCCATCACGGCGGTGGCGCATTTCGGCATGCCCGAGCGTGCGCAGGGGCGCGACCGCCGGGTGTGGGGCCAGGCATTGCATGCCGCAGTGGACGATCTGCGCCAACGCTGAATAGCCTCCTGCTGTCGCCAAAAGTGCACATGTGTGTGCAACGGGGCTGTAACGGTCTGTTTACATCCATCGCATCGACATGCGCCTGCAGTATGGTGCGCCTCTTTGCCAATAACCGAGGGAGGGATGCATGCAACTGATGGAGCGCGTGAAGGGGATTTTGCTCAAGCCCCGCGAGACCTGGGCCGCCATTGATGGAGAGCCTGCCGATACGGCACGCCTGTTCACGGGCTACCTGATGATCCTCGCGGCCATTCCGGCTGTCTGCGGATTCATCGGCATGTCGCTGATCGGCATGGGAGGCTTTGGCTTCAGCATGCGCGTGCCGGTGCTCGCCGGGCTGGCCAACATGGCCGTGTCCTATGTGTTGAGCCTGGTCGGCGTGTATGTGCTGGCCCTGGTCATCAATGCGTTGGCACCCACGTTCGGCGGCACCCAGAACCAGGGACAGGCGCTCAAGGTCGCGGTCTACGCCAGCACGGCCGCCATGCTGGGCGGCGTGTTCAGCCTGTTGCCGGCGCTGGCCATCCTGGGCCTGGTGGCGGCGCTGTATTCGCTGTACCTGCTGTACCTGGGCCTGCCGCTGCTGATGCGCAGCCCGGCTGCGCGCGCCGTGCCCTATACGGCGGTGGTCGTGGTGGTGGCCATCGTGCTGGGCATCGTCATTGCGGCCATCGGTTCGCTGTTCATGCCGCATGGCCCCGCCATGTGGGGCAGTGCGGGCGGCCCGGCCGTGGTCATCGACACGCCGCGTGGGCAGGTCACGCTGGACACCGCCAAGCTGGAAGAGGCCGGCAAGAAGATGGAAGAGGCTGCCCGCCGTATGGAGCAGGCGCACAAGAGCGGCGATACCCAACAGATGACCGAAGCCGCAGGCCAGGCGATGGCGGCGGCCATGGGAGGTGCCAAGCACCAGACGGTGGGGGTCGATGCGCTCAAGGCCGCGCTGCCCGCCAAGCTGGGTTCGCTGGAACGCACCAGCTATGAGGTTCACGACGGCGCTGCCACAGGCCTGCCGACCAGCCAGGCGGAGGCCGAGTACGGCAACGGTGACAAGGTTGTGCGCATTTCGGTCGTGGATGCGGGTGCATTCGGCCAGTTGGCCCAACTGGCAGGCATGGTGCAGGGCGAGCGCGAGAGCGACGGCATCGTGGAAAAGACCTGGCAGGAGAATGGCCGCACGTTGCACCACAGCTACGCCAAGGACGGCAGCCAGGCGGAACTGCGCGCGGTGCTCAAGAACGGCGTGGTGGTCACGGTGGAGGCCGAGAACCTGCCGTTGAAGGACGTACAGGGCTTCATGGGCCAGATCGACCTGGCCACGCTGGAGAACCTGCCGCGCAAGGACAAGTCCTGATCCTGCCGCTCCGCGACGGCAGGGGCGCTTGGGAGGCGCGGTCAGGGTGCGGCGTTCTCCCGTTCGAACGCCACCACGTGGTCGACCTGTGTGCGGATGCCGATCCATTCGCCCATGGCATGGTCATGGTGGCTGGGCACGTGGGCCATCACGGTGAGGCCGTTGGCCAGTTCCAGCGTGTACAGAAATTCCGAGCCGCGAAAGGCCTTGCGCACGATGCGCGCCCGCACGGGTGAGCTGTCGTCATGCACCACGTCGTCGGCACGCAGCAGCACGTCGCATTCGCCGCCGGGGTAGCTTGCCGGCAGCAGGCAGCCGTCGATGTCGGTCAGGTCGCCCAGCGGGGTGCGCGCCACCACATGGCTGCCCTGCTGCACCAGCGTGGCGGGGGCGAACACGCCATGGCCGATGAAGTCGGCCACGAAGCGCGTGGCGGGGCGGTGGTAGAGGGAGTAGGCATCGTCCCACTGGTGCAGGTGGCCGCCCTCCAGCACGCCGATGCGGTCGCCGATGGCGAAGGCCTCCAACTGGTCGTGCGTGACGAACAGTGCCGTGGCGCCGGCGGTCTTGAGGATGCTGCGCACCTCGTGGGCCAGCCGCTCGCGCAAGTCCACATCCAGGTTGGAAAACGGCTCGTCCAGCAGCATCAGCCGCGGGCGCGGTGCCAGCGCGCGCGCCAATGCCACGCGCTGCTGCTGGCCGCCCGAGAGCTCGTGCGGAAAGCGCGCCTCGCTGCCCTCCAGACCCACCAGGGCCAGGGACTCGCGCACGCGTTCGGCCTGCTCCGCGCGGGGGAGTGCGTGGATGCCGAAAGCCACGTTGCGCCCGACGCTGAGGTGCGGAAACAGCGCATAGTCCTGGAACACCATGCCCATGCGCCGCTGCTCGGGGGGCATGCTGCGCCCCGGTGCGCCCACCACCTCGCCCCCCAGGCGGATGGCTCCTTCGGCGACGGGTTCCAGCCCCGCTACCGCGCGCAGCAGGGTGGTCTTGCCGCAGCCCGAGGGGCCGATGAGCACACCGATCTCGCCGGCGGCCAAGCCCAGGGTCACGCCGCGCACGGCGGCTTGCGGGCGGTTGGCGTACCGCACGTCCAATTGAGACACTTCCAGAAACATGGCGTGAGTTTAGGGCGTGTCCTGCCCTGAATGACCCCACGCTGCAGCGCCGTACTGCGCAGGCGTGGCCCCGCGCTGCGCCGCCTGGGGCGCGCCGCACCAGGGTCCACATGCTGGCAGGGCGCGGCCGACTGCGGCCCGCGGTTGCGTAGAATTGTTCCCATTTGCATCACAGTCGCCAGGGTTCACCGGGCAGGCGGTGGATGCGCTCTCTTCGCCTTGCACCTCGCTACCGGCCGTCCCTTGCTGCCACGAATCCGCCGCGCCCTGCGCTCCACTTCACTGATCCTGTTGGCCTTGCTGCTCACGCTGCCCCTGCTGGCTGTGCTGGGGGCGTGGCTTCCCTGGGGCGAGGGCGGCGCGCAGTCCGGTGCCATCCTGCGCGCCATGGCCACCACGGTGCTGCCGGGGTACCTGTGGACCACGCTGTGGCTGGGTCTCGCCGTGGCCGTGGGCGCGGCCGTGGTGGGCACGGCCTGCGCCGCGGCGGTCACGCTGTTCGACTTCCGTGGCCGGCGCTCGCTGGAGTGGCTGCTGCTGCTGCCCCTGGCCATGCCGGCCTATGTGACGGCCTACGCCTATACCGACTTCCTGCAGTTCAGCGGCCCGCTGCAGGTCGGGCTGCGCGCCACGTTCGGCCTGGAGGGCCGCCTGCTGCCCGAGGTGCGCAGCCTGGGCGGTGCGGTGTGGGTGTTCATCTTCTCGCTCTACCCCTACGTGTACCTGCTGGCGCGCACGGCGCTGGGCGAGCGTGCGGCGCACCTCATGGAGGCGGCGCGCCTGCTGGGCGCATCGCCCGCGCGGCGCATCCGCAGCGTGGCGTTGCCGCTGGCACGCCCGGCGGTGGCCGCGGGCGTGGCGCTGGTGCTCATGGAGACGCTGGCCGACTTCGGCGTCGCGGCGTACTTCGGCATCCAGACCTTCACCACGGGCATCTACAAGGCCTGGCTGTCCATGGACGACCGGCTTGCCGCGGCGCAGCTCGCCACCGTGCTGCTGGTGCTGGTGGTGCTGCTGCTGCAGCTGGAGCTGCGCGCGCAGCGGCGCATGCGCTTTGCCACGGGCGGCGTGGGCCACGCCGGCTCGACCGAGGCGCAGCCCACGCGGCTGCACGGTGCAAGCGCCGTGGCGGCGTGGCTGGTGTGCGCCCTGCCAGTACTGATGGGCTTCGTGGCGCCGGTGCTGTTCATGCTGCGGCCGCTGGCGGCCGACTGGTCGGTGCTGCCCTGGTCGCGTTTCATCGAATGGGCGGGCAACAGTGTGCGGCTGGGGGGCATTACGGCCGTGCTAGCCGTGGGCATTGCCCTGGTGCTGGCGTTTGCCGTGCGCCGCCGGCGCGATGCGCTCACGCGTGGCGTGGTGCAGCTGGTCAGCCTGGGCTACGCCGTGCCCGGTGCGGTGATCGTCGTGGGTCTGCTGCTGCCCGTGGGCTGGATGCAGGCCGCGGCGCCCGGCTGGGGGCTGCCCGCGATCATCACCGCCACGGCCGTGGGCATCGTCTGGGCCTACCTGGTGCGTTTTTGCGCGGTAGCGCTGCAGTCGGTGCAAAGCGGCTACGCGCGCGTCTCGCCCAGCCTGGACGACTCGGCGCGCATGCTGGGCGTGGGCAGCCTGGGCGTGCTCACGCGCGTGCATTGGCCGCTGCTCAAGCGCTCCACCGCGGCGGCGGCGCTGCTGGTGTTTGTGGACGTGATGAAGGAGCTGCCGGCCACCATGGTGCTGCGCCCCTTCAACAGCGACACCCTGGCCGTGGTGGCCTACCAGCTGGCCCGCGACGAGCGCCTGGGCGAGGCCGCGCTGCCCTCGCTGGCGCTGGTGGCCGTGGGGCTGGTGCCGGTGATCCTGCTGAGCCGCACGCTGCGCGCGTCGTCGCGCTGACCCGGCGCCGCCTCATTGGACACCGAGGCGGCCCGGTACGGCCCAGCGTGGCGGCCTACACTGCGCGCATGACCCCTGCCGACATCACCATCTACCACAACGCCCGCTGCAGCAATTCGCGCGGCGCCTTGGCGCTGCTGCGCGAGCGCGGCATCGAGCCCACCGTCGTGGACTATCTCGCCCAGCCGCTGGATGCCGTCCAGCTCACCGCCTTGGTGGCGCGCCTGGGCGTGCCCGTGCGCGAAGTCATGCGCACCAAGGAGGCCGCCTACACCGCGCTGGAACTGGCCGACCCGGGCCGCACCGATGCCGAGCTCATCGCCGCCATCGCCGCGCACCCGGTGCTGCTCAACCGCCCCATCGTCGTGACGCCGCGCGGTGCCCTGCTGTGCCGCCCGCCCGAGCGGGTGCTGGAGTTGCTCTGATACCGGGCCATCGGAATTTCGGGTATTTCGGTTAAATTGGCCTGTAACGCTTATTTTTCAAGCGCCAATAGCTATTAAATAAATAGCAAAAAGACCCATTTCCCTGGCGCCGCGCCGCTTTCCTACAGTCGCGCGCGGCGCCGGGCCGATATGCTGGGCGGCATGCTGCCTGTTCCGGGCCGTGGGAGAGCGCCATGACACCACCCGTACCGCCAGAAGAATGCGCCCCGCATGCGGGGCCCATGCATGCGGTCGCTGGCCGTGCGGCCGCGGCGCGCGCTGTGCAGCAATGGTCGTCGGCGGGCCCTCGCCGCGTGCTCCACCCCCGCGCATGATCCGCGTGGCCGTGCTCTCGGGCCTGGGCCACGCGATCTTCGTGGCCGTCGGGCTGCTGGTGTACGTGATGGGCACGCGCATCGGCCACCAGCGCCGCCACCCCTCGGCCGCCATGGGCTGGGTGCTGGGCATCGTTACGTTTCCCTATCTGGTCGTACCGCTGTTCCTCTTGTTCGGCACGCGCAAGTTCGCGCGGCCCGCGCGCCGCCCGCACGGCCCGCCGCTGGAGGCAACGGAAGGGCCGCCCTGGGCCACGCGGCTGCTGGCCAGCCTGGAGCTGGCGCCCGCCGTGCGCAATGCGCAGGTGGTGCTGCATGCCGACGGCACGCAGGCGCTGCAGGGGCTGCTGGCCACCATTGCGTCGGCCCGCCACCGGCTGGACCTGTGCACCTACGTGTTTGCCTACGACGAGGTGGGGCGCGAGGTGGCGCGCGCGCTGCTGGACTGCGTGCACCGCGGCGTGCGCGTGCGCCTGCTGGTGGACGCCTTGGGCAGCATGCGCACGCCGCCCGGCATGCTGCGCGCGCTGCGGCGCCAGGGCCTGCAGGTGCGCCGCTTCATGCCGCTGCTGCACAACCCGCTGCACGGGCGCACCAACCTGCGCAACCACCGCAAGCTGGTCGTGGCCGACGGCGAGCGGCTGTGGAGCGGCGGACGCAACCTGGCCTGCGAGTACTTCATCGACCGGCCGGGCCACCCCGCCTGGGCGGACTTGAGCTACGAGGTCCATGGCCCGCTGGCCGCGCAGGCGCAGGCCCAGTTCGCCACCGACTGGCGTGTGGCGCGCGGCCTGGTGCTGCGCCGCCGCCGCAAGGCACGGAGCACCGCCGCGCCGGCGCAGCCCGCGCCGCCTGCCCACGGCCCGTTGGCGCAGTGGCTGCCCAGCGGCCCCGACCATGCCGACGACACCGTGCATGCGCTGCTGCTGGCGGCTGCCTACCATGCCCAGCGGCGCATCGTGGCCGTCACGCCGTACTTCGTGCCCGACGACGCGCTGCTGGACGCCTGGTGCCTGGCCTGCCGGCGCGGCGTGCAGGTCAGCGTGGTGGTGCCGGCGCGCTCCAACCACCGCCTGGCGGACCTGGCCCGCGAGCGCGCGCTGCGCCAGCTGGCCGCCGCGGGTGCGCGGGTATGGCTGTCCCCGGCCATGGTGCATGCCAAGGCGGTGCTCATCGACGACGAACTGGCTCTCGTCGGCTCGCTCAACCTGGACGCGCGCAGCCTGTTCCTGAACTACGAGGCCATGACCGTGTTCTACGGCCTGCAGGAACTGCACTGGCTGGCGCAGTGGAGCGACCAGCTGCTGGCCAGCGCGCGCCCCTACCACGCGCGTGCGCCCTCCTGGCTGCGCGACGTCATCGAAGGCGTGGTGCGCTCGGTGGGCTTTCAGCTCTAGGGGGCTGCCGCGCCCGTGCAGGGCGAAGGGTAGGCCGGTGCGTTCGCTGTTGGGCGGCGCGGCGGTGATGGGTAGTCGTGGTGCCCGGGTTGCCCGGCACAGGTGCGCCGCACGTCCCTTCGGACCCATGGGGCGTGGGATGCGCGATCGGGGCCGTGCAGTGATGCGATGGCGCCCTCGTCCGACACGCCTGCGGCCGGCTGGCGGGCACGCCCGCAGCCACCGCCACACTACAACGGGGATATCGGGCGCACGCAGCGTGCGTCCACCACTGTTTTAAGGAGTGCGCCATGAACGCCACCGATCCGCGATTTCCCCAAAACCCACCCATCGACCCCGACCTGGCCGAACAGGCACGACCCGGCCACGGCGTGCCGTCGCAAGACCCCGAGCCGCAGGCACAGCAGCCCCTGCCGCCCGAAGACCAGGAGCGTGAATCCAAATCGGTGCTGATGGGCGGCGGCGCGATGGCGGGCGCAGCTGCCGGCGCGGCCGTAGGCGCTGCCACGGCGGGGCCGGTGGGCGTCTTTGTGGGCACCCTGGCGGGCAGTGTGGCGGGGGCGCTGGGCGGCGCTGCGGCGGGCCGGCTGGTGGACACCGACCCCACGGCACCGGAAACCGACCCCAAGGCTGGGACGGACGGCGAGCGCTAGATCCTGCGCCGGCATCTGCCCGGAAAGTGGTCCCTCCGACAGGAATCGAACCTGTATCTAGCGCTTAGGAGGCGCTCGTTCTATCCATTGAACTACGGAGAGAGGGGTTATGCATTGTAGCTGCTTGCCTCTGCGTTAGTTGGCTGCCACTCATCTAACATCGCCATGTATCATCGCGCCCGTGATACGGATTTGATACCGTATCAACTGATACAGGGGTGGTCGTGGCCAGCATCATCAAGATCGGCCAGCGCTGGCGTGCGCTGGTGCGGCGCAAGGGGTTTCCATCGTACTGCAAGACTTTTGCGGCGAAGGCTGATGCCGAGGCCTGGGCGCGGCAGATCGAAGGGGACATTGACCGCGGCCAGGCCCCGCGTGCGGCCGCGGTTGTGGGGCGCGTGGTAACGGTGGCGGACCTGATTGACGCCTACCGAAGGATGCGCGCCGCCTCGCGGCCGGTGGCTGATACGTCCAGTGAGCACTACGTGCTGCGCACGCTGGCGCGGGACTTGGGCGCGCACGATGCCACGCGCATGACGCCCGATGACCTGGTGGGCTACGCCCGCGCGCGAGCCGAGGATGGGGCCGGGCCCTACACGGTGAACATGGAGCTGTCCAAGCTGGGAACGGTGATGCGCTATGCGGCGCTGGCGCTCAAGGTGAAGGTGCCCGATGTGGTGGCCGAGGCGCGCCCATTGCTGGCCCATCTGGCGCTGGTGGGCGGTGGTGGCAAGCGCGAGCGGCGGCCGACGGAAGATGAGTTGCACCACCTGCTGCAGCGGCTGGCGTCAGACTTCGGCGCGGTGTACGCGGATGCAGTGCGGTTTGCCGTGCTGACGGCCATGCGCCGTGGTGAGATCGTGAAGCTGGTGCGTGACGACGTGGATCGCGCGAAAAAGCTGATCCTGGTGCGCGATCGCAAGGACCCGCGCGCGAAGAAGGGCAATGATCAGTGGGTTCCGCTGCTGGGTGATGCGCTGGGCATCATCGACCGGCAGCCGCGCGCGGATGGCGATGGGCGCATCTTCCCGGTGCACCCGCAGACGCTCAGCAAATATTTCAAGGCCGCATGCAATGCGCTGGGCATCGTGGATCTGCATTTTCACGACCTCCGCCACGAGGGCACAAGCCGACTGTTTGAGCAGGGCTTCGCGGTGCAGGAAGTGGCGCTGGTGACTGGGCACAAGAGCTGGACGCATTTGAAACGCTATACGAACCTGCGGCCAGAATCGTTGCACACGCGCACGCCAGTGCAGCCCAAAAAGGCGGCGCGCAAGACCGCCAAGGGTGCTACTGGCGGCTAGTGTCCGCGGTGCTGCAGGGCCTGTGCGCGGCAGTTGTCAAGGTAGGCGGCCACGTCGCGGTAGTCCGCCCAGCGCTTGCCGCCGTCGACGTATGTGGGGATGCCGAACTTCCCGTCGCTGATCTGATTGAGCACCGCGCCGCGGGTGATGCCCAGCACCGTGGCGAGCTGGTCGGTGCCAAGGCGGGGGCCGTACTTGTCTGCGATCAGCACCTGGGTGAGCAGGCTTGTTGTGGGTAGTGCGCTCATGCCACGGCCCTCCCATAGATCAACGCCTCATGCGCGAAGTTGGCTCGCACCAGGGCCTCGGCCACGGGCGGGCAGACGCTGTTGCCGCACATGCGCACCTGGGCGGTGGTGCTCAAATGGGTGCGCGGCAGCTCCAGCGGGTGGGCGGCCTGGTGGCCGTCGGCGAACAGGCGCGCGGGGTCGGGTATCTGGTCGATCACGTAGTGGTCGGGGAAGCCTTGGGCCTTGTACAGCTCGCGGGGTTTGAGCATGCGCAGGGTGATGTCCACCAGCACCCACCACTGGCCCGCGTGGTGCATCAGCACCAGATCGGCGGGCTGGGCAAAGTGCTCGGGCAGGTGGGTGTGCAGCAGTTCGGCGCACTGGCGGGCGCGCTCGCGGTGCTCGGACGCGATGGTGTCGGCGGGTACCTGCTCGGCCTGCACCAGGCCCATGCGGGCCTTGGTGGGCAGGGTGTGCATGGGTTCGTCCATGGCCTGCCACTGGCCGCCGTTGCTGTAGTACTTGACGGCGTAGGCTGTCACCAGGCGCTGCTGCGCGCCGCTGCTGGTGATGGTGCTGGCCGGATCATCGGCGCGGCGGCCGTCGCCGTCGTAGAAACCGCCGTTGGCTTGCTCAAGAAAGGCCGACACCAGCGCGCTGGGCGGGTTGCTGGCGGTGCAGGTGCCCAGGGGTGTGCGCAGGTCGCGCACGCCGTGGCTCCAGCGCTTGGTGCCGCAGCTGCCTTCGCCGTGGCCCATGTCCACCAAAGTGGCGGCCACCACGCCTTGCTTGATGCCGCCGGCCACTGCCGTGCCCAGGGGCTTCTCGATGGGCTGCGTGCGGGCGTCCTGGCCGGGGCGTTCGCCGTAGCCGATGGTGACCAAGTGCGCGGCGGTCAGCGCGTGGTGCGTTCCGCCGGCGGATACCGTCCCTGCGGGCGTTTCAACGCTGCGGCCTCCTAGATGAGCTTCGGTTGTGCCACGCAATGGCGAGAGGATGGGCGCCACTGCGGAAAAGTGGCCGCCCTTCACCTGTGCGCACTGCGTGCGCAGTGGTTCGTCCGCCGTCATGGTGCGCTGGTTGCTGCTGTTGGCGTGCTCTGTCAGGAACGGCGCCAGCACCGGCTGGCCCAGCATATGGTGATTACCGGTGGTAATGGTCGGCAGGGGTTGGTCGGCGGCGGCGCCGGGGTGGCCGCTGGTGTTTGTAACGATGAACGGCGACGCACTCGCCAGCACATGCCGCCACAGTCCCTTCGCCACGCGCCGCTGCGTGTTCACCGCCAGTGGCCGGGCGCGGCCGAAGATGCTGGCGCCCTCGATGCTCCAGTCGATGCACTCTGCGGCCGTGCGGTGCGGGGCCAGCTCGCCGGCCAGCACGCGGCGGTCGGTGGGCTCTGCGTGGGTTTGTTCGGGCCAGGTGATGGGCAGGCCGTCGCGCCGCGCGATCAAGAAAAGGCGCTTGCGGATGGTGGGCGTGCCGTAGTCGCTGGCGCGCAGCTCGCGCCAGTCCACCGTGTAGCCGTGCTGGCGCAGCTGGCGCACGAAAGACTCGAAGGTCTTGCCGCGGCGCGCCGGGCAGGGGCGGGCGTGGCCGTCGACGCCCACCACCAGCGGGCCCCAGGTCTTGAACTCTTCCACGTTCTCCAGCATCAGCACGCGCGGCTTGCACAGCGCCACCCAGCGCATGCCCACCCAGGCCAGGCCGCGGATGTGCTTGGCTACGGGCGTGCCGCCCTTGGCCTTGCTGAAGTGCTTGCAGTCGGGCGACAGCCACACCAGCGCCACGGGCTGGTTGCCAGTGACCTTGATCGGGTCCACGCTCCACACGCTCTCGCACAGGTGCAGCGTGTGCGGGTGGTTCATGGCGTGCATGGCCAGCGCCTCGGGGTCGTGGTTGATGGCGATGTCCACCGGGCGGCCGAAGGCGGCCTCCAGGCCGGTGCTGGTGCCGCCGCCGCCGGCAAAGTTGTCGATGATGAGCTCGCCGGGAAAGGCGAGTGGCAGGGTGAAGGCGTCGCGCTTCATGCCGCACCCCTCCCACCCATCCGCGCACGCTTCACTTCCTGCTTGAGCCGCGCTGCGGTGCCCTTGCCGTAGATCTGGTCGGCAACGATGTCGCGGGCCTTGCTCATTTGCAGCGGGCTGCTGGCGTCGATGATGGCTTCGCAGGCGTCCAGGCTGTCCAGCACCTGCAGCATGCCGGGGCCGTCGAAGCCGAAGCGGCCCAGGCGGTTGTAGCGCTCTTTGCAGCGGCCCATGGCGTCCTGGGCGCGCTCCAGCATGTCGGCCAGGGTGTCGTCTATCTCCAGCGCGCGCACCTTGCACATGTTGAGGGTCATCGCCAGGTGGTCGAAGTCGTCGGTGTCGGTGGTGCCGGCGCGCAGGCGGTCGAAGCACGTGCGCATCTTGACGTGCTCGCCCGCGATCTCCGCGGGGTCGTGCGGCGCGGCGTTAAAAAGTTTGCGCAGCGGCGCGGCCGGGTCCACGGCGGTGGTGCGGGCGGGCTTGCGCTGCATGCGCGCCATTGCGCGGAGTTGGGCGCGGCGCTGGGCGCGGCCGTCGGGCAGGGTGGCGAAGGGGGTGCTCATTGCGGGGCCTTTACGGTGTACCCATGGGCGCGCAGTAGCTTGGCGGCGGCGGCCAGGCGCGCTGCGTGGGCCTTGGCGTTGGGGGTGTCGTTCCAGTGGTAGGTGCCGTCGCGCAGCTGCACGCAGCCGTTGGCGATGTCGCGCTGCAGCAGGGCGTACACATGAGACGGGTTGGTGATGCCGGTGTGCGCGGCGAGAACGGCGGCGGTCATGCCGCCCTGTTCGCGCAGCAGCGCGCGCATGTGGTCCACGCGGGTGCGGCGCGGTGCGCCGGTCGGGGCGAGGGCGGCGGCCATGGCGGCCATGGGGCAGGTCATACGGTGGCCTCCAGGCGCTTGAACTCGACTGCCCACACCCAGGGGTTCACATCCCAGCTTCCAGCGCCGTTGATCTGTTCCCATAGGTCGCGGTAGGCCTGCACCGGGCTGTAGATGCTGGTGGGAGGCTTACCGTGGTGGTCTGGGTGCACGTTGACACCCTCGGCGAGCGCGTCGGCTTTGCTGATGTCCTGCAGGCGCTCCACGCGCACGCCGGTGACCACCAGCGTGATGCGGCTGGCCCAGCGGGGCATGTGGATGCTGGGCTTCCATGGGCCATATGCATACAGATCTGGGGTGATGCCGTCGGCCATGTACGCCACGTCTTCGGGTCGGCGGGCGGGTGGTTCGGTGTTGTCGCGGTACAGGTGACAAAACGACTCTCGCACCCACAGCCGGTCGCCGGCCGCGCCATAGGGGCACCGTATCTCGCGTCCAACAGGTGCCACGTCTTCATCAATCGGCACCAGGGGCGCCGGTGATCCATCGCGCAGTTTCACGCCTGGGCCGCCGACGAACCCGGTGGGCTGCGGCTTCATCACCCGCCGCGTCTGCGTCTTTGTGCCAGCCAGCAGCGCGCGCACCATGGCGCCGCTGAAAAGGATGGGGCGTTCTTTCATGCGGCGGACCCTCCGTCCAGCTTGCCCACCAGCGCGTGATACCGCTCCAGAAACGCATCGCGCCACTCCGTCCAGTGCCGCTGCTCGCGCCACATGCTGGTCAGGCTGTAGCCATCGGCGGCGGGCACCTGCTGGCCGGGGGTGTCGATGACGGGCCAGGGGGCATTGACGGCAGGGTCGTAGGGCAGCAGCTCGCGGCGCTCAGTGGCCAGGGCCACCAGGTCGCAGTGGTGCACCAGCTGGCGGTAGGCGACGAAGGCCGAGAACAGGCGGAAGTGCCGGCGCAGGGTGAGTGCGTGGGGGTTCTCGAATGCGGCCCAGGCTTCGCGCAGGTGCCACTTGACCGGGCTGGCCATGTCGCCGGTGATGGCTTCGTGCGCGTCGTGCATCAGGCAGCACAGTTGCACCAGCGGCGTGTGGCCCGCGTCTGCGGCCAGGTCGGCGCACAGCAGGCTGTGCTCTGCCACGCTGTACGGGCGGCGCGTGGCGCCGGTGTAGCGGTTGATCTGCGCGAGCTGGTGGGCCAGCGATTCAATGGTGTACTGCGCCTGCGCGGCGTAGGGGCCGGACAGGTGCTGTTCGGCGCCGTTGGAGAGGACTAGCCAGGTCATGGGGTGCCGCCTTCCTTGGCCTGGGCGCGGGCGGCGGCGATGGCGGCGAGCAGCGTTGCGCCCGATACCGTTCGGTCGCAGTAGCCCATCTCAATATCCCAGCGGATCGCGCCCTTGGCGTGACCGACCCGGCATCGCTCGAACACGACGCGGCCGTAGTGCTCGATCAGCTCATACAGCGCATCTTCCTGTGCTGCAGGCGCTGCCTGGGTGGTGGGCGTGGCGCGCCAGCGAGACAGAGCGGTGCGAATCAGCTCATCGGCGTGATAGTCATAGATCACCCGCTTTGAGTTTTCGCCAACTGTCACATGCGACGCGAACTCAGAAACAAGTTCTTCGATCTCTTCATCGCTCGGCCCCGCCACAGCGGCAGGCGCTGCCTGCATGGCTTTGGTGGCGAGGTCGGCAATACGTTCGGGCATCGAGAGCCAGTGCCCATCATCGTTGCGAATAAGCGCGTCGGCATTGTCAAGTGCGTCTTCAACGGCCTGCAACAGGGCTCTCGGGTCTGTCCGCTCATTCACCGGCAGTGCGGCAGGCGCTGCCACTACCAGCGGATCGCCCATCCCAGCGGCATAGGCATCGCGGGCGCGCTGCTTCATCGGCTGATGCACAGGTGCATTCAGAAGATAGTCGCTGTACCAACTCTCAAATGCACTGTCAGCTACATGCAGTTCTGGCGTGCTGTCGATATAGGCAGGCGCTGCCTGTGCCCGCACGGCGCGGTCGCGGCGCTTGCGGAACTCGTAGATGCCGCTGCGCATTGCACTGAATGCCTCGCTTACGGCTTCCTGAGCCTGCTCCAGCGCGGATTCATCGAAGGCATCGCCATCCTCGTCATGCTGGGCGTTGAGTGTGTTGATCGCGGAAAGCAAGCGCTCTGCATCCTGCGCCATGTATTCGGCGTGCTCGATGGCATAGTCCTGCGGTGTGCGGCTAGTTCCATCGCCCCGCGCCGGC
This sequence comes from Diaphorobacter sp. B2A2W2, assembly GCF_056730635.1. Classification (NCBI taxonomy): domain Bacteria; kingdom Pseudomonadati; phylum Pseudomonadota; class Betaproteobacteria; order Burkholderiales; family Comamonadaceae; genus Diaphorobacter; species Diaphorobacter sp. B2A2W2. The sequence continues at coordinate 22,810 of NZ_JBWZOR010000007.1, read as the reverse complement.
TCCGCAATCTGATGCAGGCACTCCCGCCGGCGCAGCGGCTCCACGCCGCCGGCGCCGATGCTTGCGGCCCACTGCTCCAGGCGGTGGGCGGCGGTGATGTGTTCGATGTACGCGCTGTGGGTGTCGGGCTCGTTCTTCCAGTCCGGCACGCCGTTCACGCTGACGCCTTCGGCGTACTCTTGTGCCGCTTCACGCAACAGGCGGCAGGCGTTGCCGACCGGGTCGTCGTGTGGCGCGGGTTGGGCGGGTGGGCCGGGGTAGAGCGCGATGAGCGGCTGGCCGAATCCTTCGGCGAAGGCGCGCACTTCGGCGTGGTCGGTGGACCAGAGGCGCACGTTGCCGTTGTCCGCGAACACGGCCCACGCTGCCGGGTGTTGTTGGGTGCTCATGGGGTGCTTTCAGGGCTGGGTGATGGGGTTGCCTTGCATGTCCGTCACGCGGCCGTCGCGGTAGTGCAGGCGGTCGTTCATGCGGCTGGGCAGGGCCAGGGCGTCGGCCGCGCCGGGGCGGGCGTAGCTGGACAGCTCGGCGCCCGCGTAGGTGCCGGTGCTGGTGCTGTTGCAGATAGGCATGTCGCTGTGCTGGCGACGCACGCGGGCGGCGCGCTGTATGCGGGCGTAGTCGGCCGCGCTGCGCTCCAGCTCGGCGCCGCGGGCGCGGCGTTGGCGCTCGGGTGAGTGCAGGCCGGCGGCGCGCGGCACGGGCACGGGGCGGGTGTGCAGGTGGCCCGGCAGCATGGTGGTGCGGTTCATTGCGCGTCCACCTCGCGCTGCTGCTGCGCGGCATACGCCTTGGCGGCGGCTTCGCCCTCCAGCGCGGCGTAGGCTGCGCCGTCCAGGGCGTCGTCGGGGTTGAACAGGCCGTTGCGCGCCGTGGTGGCTGCGCGCACCATCTTGAGGGTCTTCATGAAGGCCCAGCCCTGGCGCTCGGTGAGCTGCGTGCCCTCGATGGCATTGAACGCGGCCACGGTGGCGGCCATGCTGCGCTCTTGCCCCTGGCCGCTGTCGCGCTGCTGGCCGCGGGTGGTGATGGTGCTGGACGCCATGGCCAGCAGGTCGTGCGCGTGCAGGGGTGCAGGCGTGGCTGGCGCGGGCGCCACCGTGGCAGCCGGCCAGGTCGTTTTGCGTGTGCTGGCGGTAGCGGGCGGGACGAGGACGGGCTTGCGCTTGGGTGTGGTCATGGTGCTGCTGTGGTGGTGGGTTGTTGGAGCATCACGCCGCGGCGTGCTGCTGCTGGTGCTCTTGATTCGATAGCTGCTCGCGCTGATGGGGTAAGCGCTTGGGGCAGATTTCGATGGAGACTGCCCGCGCCCGCAGCTCGGGCATGGGCGGGTAGGTGTTGGTGCCGGGGAATACGCGGATGTGCTCCAGCTGGCAGCGCACGATGGCGCCGGGCTGCAGGTCGGCCTGGTGGGCGTGCCAGAAGTCCCGCGCCTGCGGGCCTGTCCAGGCCACGCGCCAGGCCTCTTTCTTGTTGGCGCCCAGGTTGTCCACCAGCAGCAGCTGCAGGCGGAAGTCGCCGCTGGGCGCGGCGTCCACCACGGGCTTGGACTTGCCCAGGTACATGATTCCGTTGGCGTTCATGTGGCCTCCTGCGGTGCTGCTGGGTTGATGGCGGCTGGCGCTTACGGCTTGCCGATCAGCACCGTGTAGCCGCTCTTTTCGCGGACGGTGTTCACGTAGCCGGTGAAGGCGTCTTCGATGGCGCGCTCGGGGCGCTCCAGCTCGTACCAAAACTTGACGCCGCCCGATGCCAGCCGGTACTTGAGGCGAGCTGTCAGCTTGTAGCCGTCGCCGTTCTTGAAGATGCGCAGACCCAGGGTGAATGTCTGCGGGATCTTTAGCGAGCCGTCAGCGCCGGCCTTGGCGTCGATCACCTCGTTGTAGGTGAGCTGGACCTGCCCGTCCTGCAAGCGGCGGGCGCTGCTGAAGTTGATGCCTGTGGCGGCCTGGATGGTGGTGGCCACGTTCAACAGAGTCTGTGCGTCCTGACCGTTCAAGTCGGTGAAGTTGTCCTCGATGAATTCCGAGAACTCAGCCTGGCCCATGGGCTTTCCGTTGTGCTCCAGCCATTTCTTGCACTCGGGCGTGAGCTGGGCGGTGAAGTGCGCGCGGTGATCGCGCCAGCCGGGAGTGAGGGAGTCGCGTTGGTCGTTGAAAACGGCGGTGATGGTGCGCGCATCGGGGTCGGCGTAGATGTAGCCGTAAAGCATGGCGCCCTGGTCATTGCAGTAGGCCAGCAGGCTGTCCACATCGCCCAGCATCACGGTGCCTTGGGCGCGATTGCGCTGTGGCGCGGCCTTCTCGATCAGCGACGTAACGTCCTGCAGGGTGTAGCCTTCGGGCAGCACTGCGAGGGTGGCGTCGCCGTGTTGGCGGAAGTTGAGGGTGCCGGCCACGCTAGCGGCCATTTGCTCGGCGATCTGCAGCGCCTCGCATTCGTTTGCAATGGTGCCAATGGCGCCGAGGGTGTTGGTTGTTTCGCTCACATGGCCTCCTTGAGTTGAGCGGGTGCGGTTGTGGTCGCAACCTCTCGCAGCTCCAGCGACTGCTGGCGCGGGTGGTTGCGGGTGGTCTCGCCGTCTTCGGTGAGGTAGAAAAAGTCGGTGGGTGTCTCGGGCTTGGGCAGGGCCAGCGTGCGGTCCACCGTCACGTTCACGCGGTCGATGTCGCCGCCGCTGGTGTTGCGCACGGCGGGCACCACCTTGACGGTGACGGTCAGCTTTCCGGCTCGGCCGGTGATCTGCACCGTGCGGAACAGCTCGGCCATGTCGGCGCTGAGCGCGGCATGGGTGCTGCCTTCGTTGATCTCATTGAGCAGGTGGGCAAAGGACTTCATGGCTTTCCTGTGGTTGAAGAAATTGATAGCTGCCAGCGCTTGCCCATCAAGGGCGCGGCGCGGTGATGACGATGACTGCCAGCGCCGCCAGGCACGCCAGCACCACGGCCACGTGGCCCAGCACGCCCAGGCCGAAGCCCTCGGGCTCGGGCGGGGTGTGGGTGGCCAGGGTCCAGCGGCGGCCGTGGTCGTCTGCGCGGTGACGCCGTGGGTTGCGCGCCGTGGGGCGGTGGGTGTGCGTGTGCAGGCCGGCGTGCGCGCCCTCGGGCAGGTGGCAGGCCTGTGGGCAGGGGCAGGGCGTGCGGCCCTGGCGGGCACTGGTTGGCGATGCAGGCGGGGTGGCTCATCGGGCAACCCCTGCCAGCACGGCCAGGGCCATTCCGATGACGATGCCCACGGCGGTGCCGGCCCACCAGCCTTGCGCCCAGGCGACGGCGGCTGGGCCTTCGGCCTCGGGCAGCGGCGTGGGCCTGGGCTGGCGGGTGCGCAGGCTGCGCAGCAATTGGCCGGCGGTCATTGCGCACCCCGCGGGTGGTAGCGGCAGGCGCTGGCGCCGGCCAGGCCGTACAGCTCGATGGCCTGGGCGATGGCGCTGGCCGCGCCGGTGGCGGCGATCAGCAGGCGCAGGGCGCCGGATTTGACGAGGTAGGTGTGCATGGCTCAGCCTTTCGTGAGGGGCGCAGGCGTTGCGGGGGTGGTTGTCTGCCCGGCTGCGCGCCACGCGGCGCGGCGGCGTGCGCCGTCGAACGCGATGGCGATCTGCACGGCGTGGTGCGCGGCTGCGCGGGCAACGCACTCGGCCACGGCGGCGCGGGCCTGGTCGCAGAGGGTGTCGAGGCGGGCGGGGGTCATGCCGCACCGCCTTCGCTGGCGCGCGCCAGTACGGCGGCGGGCAGGGTGTCGATGTCGTGGGCAGCGTCCAGAAGCGAGGCGGCGGCGCTGCGCAGCTCGGCGGGGGTCATGCGCAGCGTGATGTCGGCGCGTGACATCAGGCCGATGCGCAGGCTCACTTCGGCCAGGTCTTCCTCGCCATCGCGGTAGACCGAGAGTTTGCCCTTTTCGCGGTCCGTTGCGGCGATGATGTCTTCGGGCAGGTAGTTCCCGCAGGGGATGCCAAAGCGGCGCTGCTTGCTGAATTTCCCCTCGCTTACGTGGGCCGGGCGCGGGGTGTGGGTGAAGACGCTGGGGGAGGCGGTTGCGACGGTGGTTGCTGGCGCCGGGGCGCTGGCGTCAAAAGGATTGAAGGACTCAAGGGGTAATTTGCGGACGGCAACAGCCGAGCCCTCGGAGCTCTTGTGGTTGGTGATCTGCTTGCCGCCGCTGAAGTTGCAATCCCAGGCGTAGGAGGTGTCTTCCTCGTCTTCCTTGCTGGACCAGCACCAGTCCTGCGGCAGTGCGTCGCGGCAGTTGGCGAGGAGCAGGGATTGCTCTTGCGGGGTGGGCAGCTCGCCGCCCACGCTGGCGGCCCAGTCCTTGGCCTGCTGCCAGGTCGTGCGCTGGCCGGGGCGGGCGTCCAGCAGGAAGAGGTGGTGCGCGGGGCGGCCCTCGGGGGTGAGGGGGGTGCCGGCGTAGCGGGGGGTGGGTGGTGGCTGCATCTCTTACTCCTAAACTATGGTTTGAATTAAACCATGGTTTTAGAGAGGCTGCAACTATAGTTTTTTTGTTCACGCCACAATGTCTGCAGGAGGCAGTGCAATGCAGGACGTGATGAGGGGGGTTGCTATCGGCGCTTGGGCTTTAGTTGGGTGTGCGGTGAACGCTCAGGTGCGCTGCACCATGCCCAATGGGGTAGTAATTGAGCAGCGGCTATCGAACGCCTGCCCGGCAGGCGCAAGCCGGGCGGAGACATTAGACGGCAAGCCGGCCGTGGTCCGGTCACCTACTAAGGTGCCACCGGCGCCCGTGGTGACCGATCGCCGCACTTTCAAGTCTCAAGAGGTGACGAGGGCGGAGTTCGGCGGGGCGTGGCCCCTGACGGTGGAGCGTGGAACGCTACGCTGCATGTACCCGGTGCCCGGGATGTCGCAGGTTCGTGCCTACCTGGTGGTGGTTGATGGGGAGTTCTACGCACTCAATGGGGTTGCTCGAGCGCATGCGGCGAAGATGGGGTGGCGCTCGATTGATTCGATATGGCGCGATAACCTGGCAATTCCCGGTACCAAGGTGCCGGTGACACCGCTGGCTCAGCGTGCGGCCAAACTTTGCTAGTGCAGCGAGCGGCGGTCATGGCGCTTCATTGCTGTGCCTGCAACTCCCGAAGCTCCTTTTGCAGCGATTCCAGTTCGGCTCGTAGTTCACGCGTGCGAGAGTCACACATGGTGGCTGCGGCCTGCATCTCCGCGGATATGGATTGCTCCCAGGTGGCGCCAGCCAGGTTGTTGTTGGCGTAGCCCTTGCGCCTGACCAGTTCAGCCTGTTTAGCCGCGCATGAGCGCTGGTGGCCGTCAATGGCTGCGCGTGCATCGGCAATACCGCGATTCTCCAGATAGGTGCGTCGCTGCCAGCTGGCGCCAAAGGCGCCTTCCTTTTTTGTAGGCGCCGTAGCATTCTGCGTGGCCGTTGGCGCTGCAACAGCTGTCGCCTGCGTAGCACTGGTGTGGCCGCGTGATGGTCGGACATCTATCGCTTCGCCGCGTCCCGCGCAGGGCGCGTCCTGATACACCACTTTGCCATCGGTTCCTGTGCACTTGTTGATAGCCCAAGCGTGATTGCTTGCCATCACCACTGCAATTACCGCAATACGCACAAAGAGAAGGCCATTAGACACGTTAGCGTTGAGCATCTCACCTCCGAACCTAGTCTCGACAGTTTACAAGTTGCGACAAAACGAGACCATGGGCACGCGAAAAACAGATTTGAACGCTAGTGGTTAGTGGGGCGCTCCATCTTGCGGCGGTGAAGTGGAAAGGTGATCACGTTGCTGGATCTAGGCGGCGTTGCGTCCGCCATTGCTTTTCACGTCGAGCATGGCCCTGATTTGTCCCTCAATGTGCCCTTGCTGGCGCTCTGAGAGGGTGCGGTATTCGTGCAAGCTTACTGTTTGCATTGGCCACTCGGCCGGCTTTGTTGCGATGTAGGTCGCTGTGGCTTCACATGCTGTCGGTGTGCGTGTGCTGGGGACCATCTCCCCGATGCCCGTAGCCAGCCAGAACAGGTCTACGCCTAGATATTGAGCGGCATAGGCGCAGTTCTCGGCAGTCATGGATTTGGACCGTCCGTCCAGTAACTTGTCGATAGCAACGCGCGAAACATTGAGGCGCTGTCGTAAAGCGTCCCGGCCAACCTTCGCGTAGTCCATTGCGGCCTGTAGTCGGCCTTTGAATTCAACCATGGTTGCAATTGTCTCGTCGCTTGCAAAAACCATGGTTTGCAAACAATGGAAACTATGGTTTAATTCCGGCATGTTCAAAGATGAGGCCATAGAACTCTTAGGCGGTAGCGCTGCCAGCGCGGCCGTTTTGATGGGTGTGACCTACCAGGCCGTTAACAAGTGGCCGCACAACTTGCCGCTGCGCATTTCGGACCGGGTGCTCGGCGCCTGCGTCCGTCGCGGGATCGTTGTGCCTGAGCGGTTTATTGATGATGAGCCAGCTCCAGCGCATACCGGTAAAGCGCAAGCAGCTATCAATACGGAAGCAAAGGAAGGCGCCCATGAGTGACATGGCTCGCATTGAAATCGTCCTGCGCGCCGACGGCCGCGTGGATATGCGCAGCACCTTCATGGATCGGCAGGATTCCGCGTTCACGCCATTCGCCCAGCATCGTCTGCCCGTCGAAGTGGGAAAGCTTGCTGACGAACTGCGCGCGCAGATGGTGTCCTTGCTGCGCAGCCAGCTTGACGCCTGCGAGGCGGCTGCGGGGGTTAGTCGGCTATGACCTTGTACACCTCGTTGAACTCGATCTGCACCATGCGCGGACCCTCTACTGGCCCCCGCTCTTTGAATCGGTGCAGGCTCAAGTCGGCATTGCCGAAGTACACCAGATCGTCGTCTTTCAGGCTGCGCGCCAGATCCATGAAGCGCTCTTTGAATTCCGCGCCGCTCATCATCTTTTCGTTTGCCATGCCTGCCCTCCTTGTGGCTGTCGGTGGTGGTGTAGGAGCTTCCATCGTAGCCCAGGGCGGGGCGGGCGCCCCTCAAGCGCAAGCAGCTATCAATTTCAAAGCAGAGGAGGGCGTTTATGCCTGAAAAGCTGATGCTCGGCCTTCTGGACTGTGCCGAGTCCTGGGCCAACCGTGCGGGCCAGTCGTTGACGCGCCGCGCCAACTGGACGCCCGCCACGTTCACTGCAGGGCGCAGGCCCGAGGAGCGGGCGCTGCTATCTGCGGCGGCCGAGGTGTACGACCTGTTGGGCGCGACGCCTGAGGGCTGCGTGCTGATGCGCGAGCTGGGCCTGGACACGGATGCGGGCTGCCAGGCGTTGCCCACGCACGAAGAGCTGTCTGCGCGGCTGGTCGACCACCGCGCGCGCTTGTATGCGGCCGGGGGTACGGACTGATGTGTGGCGCGCTTCATTGCAGCACCTTGCGCTGCAGTTGCAAGAGCGCTGCCAGGGCGGGCGCTGGCGCGCTGCCGGTTTCGATCATGCGGGCGCGAGACAGCTCCATCCAGCGTGCCAGCGCGTGCGCGGAGAAGGTGGGCTCGCATTCCAGTACCAGCACCAGCTGCTGCATGAATAGCTCCAGCGCGGCTACGCGGTCGTGCAGCTGTTGGGGCAGTGGTTGCGGGCTGGCGGCGAGAGGGGAAGGGTGATTCGTCATGGGAATTAATGTCTCGATTCCAGCAGGCCTTGCCTATGGCGCCGATGAGTCCGTTCCCGACATGCGTTGCGGCATGACGGTGGAGGATGCGATCTATCACACGGTGCACGGCTACCCTGGTGGTGTTGTGGCTCTGGCGGCTCGCATGGGTGTCTCTGCCAACACGCTGACGCATAAGGCCAACCCCAACAACACCACGCATCACCTGCATCCGCGCGAGCTGGTGGCGCTGCAGCACATGAGCGGTGATGCTGCGGTGCTGCACGCCATGGCGGCAGCGCTGGGCTACACCGCGCAGCTGGCGACGCCCGACCAGGCAGATGGCGACATGGTGGAGGCCAGCATGCGCCTGCAGGTGGCGTTTGCCGATTTGATGCGCGCTGTGGCTGATCCCTTGGCGCGCGTGGCTGTTGAGCCCGCTAAGCCTGTCACCGGCAATGAGGTGCGCCGTGCGGAGTATCAGGGGCATGAGTTGCATGCAGCCATGGCCCACATGCTTGCCACGATGCGCGCCCATATGCGGGCCGCACCACGGGTGGAGGGATGACGTGCCGCAACTGCGAGAAGTCACTGCAGTACGCCCAGGCCGTAAAAGCCTGGTGTGGTTTCAGCATGTCGTGCGTCCATTGCTGCGCCCGCCTGGTGCAGTCGGCGCGGCCCATGCGGACTGCGCAAGAGGCCATGCTGGCCGTGATCGCGCGCAGGCCGGGGCGCCCCGCGCGCTCGGCTGTTTTGCAGGCCCTGAGGGCGTTGGATGCGACCTCAGTCCCGATGAGCAACGGATAGGCCGCGTGGTGCGCGATCTGCCCATGAGCTGGGATGCCCGATGAGTGGCCTGCAGGTGACGTTGCGCATCGAGAACTTGTCCGCTGTGCAGGAGCAGCTGGGTAAGTTGACGGGGCGGCAGGCGCGTGAGGCGTATGCCAAAGCGCTGAATGACACGGGCTTTTACGTGCGCAGGCAGATGCAGGCCGAGATACGCCGCAGGTTTGACCGGGTGACGCCGTACATCGAGCGTTCTCCACGTGTGGTGCCGGCCACTGCAGATCGCCTGCAGGTGGCCATTGAGCCGACGTACATGGGGGGCAAGGGTGTTGACCCGCAAAAGGTTTTGCAGGCGCAGTCGTTTGGCGGGCGCCGGCGTGATAAGCGCAGCGAGGTTGCACTGCGGCGCGTGGGTCTGTTGCCTGCTGGTTATCAGGTGGTGATTCCGCGTGAGCCTTTCCCGGGCAGCGCTGATGCCTACGGGAACATCAAGGGTTCGTTCATGGTGCGGGTGATCTCGTACTTTCAGGCGTTCGGGGAGCAGGGCTACAAGTCCAACATGACCGAGCGCCGCAAGCGCAATCTGCGCAACCAGCAGGGCATCGGCAGCATCGCCACGAAGAAGGTCTACAAGACCACGCTGGGGGTGCGCTTCTTTGCCAGCATGGGCCGCCTGCGGGGCGGCCATCTGGCCCCTGGCATTTGGGCGGCCAGTGGCACGCATGACGTGCAGCTCAAGCCGGTGCTCATGTTTGTGCGCGCCGGCAACTATCAACCGCGCCTGGTCATGGATGACGTGGCCAAGGCTGCAGACGCTCAAACCTATCTCGACCGCCGCGTGCGGTTCCGCATTCGTGAGGCCGCAGGCGTATGAATCACTATCCCCACCACATCGGTGACTTCAACACAGCGACACGGCACCTGTCACGGCTGGAGCGTGCCATCTACCGTGACATGCTGGATATGTACTACGACACGGAGGCGCCGCTGGACGGCAGCGACTTCGACCGACTGGCGCGCCGTCTGCTGTGCCGTGACAGTGATGAGATGGCTGCGCTGCAGTTCGTGCTGGATGAGTTCTTCGAGCAGCAGGAGGATGGCCGCTGGGTGCACCACCGCTGCGAGCGGGAGATAGCGGCCTTCAAGCTGCAGCAGGCAGATCGCGGCGTGGTGAAGTCCAATGAGAAACAGCGACAACACCGCAGCCGTGCTGCGCGTGGTGCTATGTTTTCTGCACTGCGCGCGCTGGGTGTAGTGCCGGATGCCAAGACCAAGAATGCCGAGTTGCGCACCCTGTGCATGCAGCACGGCGTAGACCTGTCGGGCATCTATGGTGACAACGGTGGCGGCGGTGGTGTCACGGCACCTGTCACGGCACATGCCGTGACAAGCGCTGTGACAGACACGGCATGTCACGCAAATGGCACGGGTAACCAGAATCAGAACCAGAACCATATAAAACCCCCCAACCCCCCTGCAGGGGGGGCGAGTGGTGGATTGGCAATCGCTACAGCCCTGTCCGCCCACTTCCCCTTGCACCGCCGCACCCGCATCGCCGAGGTCGCCGAGCTGGTCAACAGCCTGCAGGCCAGCGGTGAGGTGACGGGCGAGCAACTGCTGGAGGCAGCGGGGCAGCAGGCCGATCTGCTGGGCAAGGACAACGGCAAGGCCTGCCCGGGTGTGCTGGGCTGGCTGCGGCGCAAGGGCTGGCTGGACAGCGCGGCGCTGCCTGCGGGTGGTGGCATCGCGTCGGACTGGTCGGCAACCCGCAGCGGCATCGAGGCCATGGGCCAGCGCTTGGGCCTGCCGGCGTGGGAGGAGTCGGGCTACCGCCTGCTGGAGCAGTACGAAGCTGAGGTGCGCCGCCGCCTGGCAGAGCAGGGAGTGCCAGCGTGATCGTCTGGCGTCGCGGGTCCTTCCCGGCCCCCTCCAGTGCGGGTAATTCGAGCCGCCTTCTCGGACTGTTGCGGGTGACTCCTAAGGGGGTTAAGTGAAGATGGCGCTTGCACTTGAAGCTACTATTTATGTAGCAAAGGGGTATGCATGAAGGTGCTGCCCATGCTCGATCAGCAGGTGTCCCAGGCCGAGTTCGCCGCCATGATCGGCGTCAGCGAGGCCCGCGCGTCGCAGCTGGTGAGCGAGGGGGTAATCGTGCGCGGGGACACGGCTCACGAATGGCTGGTGGCGTACTGCGAACGCCTGCGCGACCAGGCGGCAGGGCGACTGGGCGAGGGCGCTGGCGGCCTGGACCTGGTGCAAGAGCGCGCCGCCCTGGCGCGCGAGCAGCGCATCGGCCAGTCCATCAAGAACGGCGTGGCGCGCAAGGAATACGGCCCGGTGGGCCTGCTGGCCGATGTGCTGGGCACGGCTGCAAGCGCGGTGGTGGACCGCTTCGACCACCTGGAGGGCGTGCTGGCCAAGTCCTGCCCCGACCTGGCCGAAGAAGCCAAGACCGCCGTGCTCACCTTGATCGCCGACGCGCGCAACGAGTGGATCCGTGCCACAGCCAAGCTGGTGGACGATGCCGTGGACGCCATGCTGGCCACCGACGAAGGCGAAGACGAAGACATGGCCACATCTTCCGGGTTTGAGGACGCCCCCCTGTGACCACCAACCTCAAGCTCCACCCCGAGACGGCCGCAGCCATCAAGGCCGCCGTGCGCCGCGGGTTGGAGAGCCTGCGGGCGGAGCCGCCCCAGCGCCTGGGCGACTGGGCGCAAGAGCACTTCAAGCTGGCTGGCGAGAGCAGCCACAAAAAGGGCGCCTGGGTGGCGTGGGCCTTCCAGGTCGGCATCCTGGACATGATGAGCGACGATCGCATCGAGGAACTCGATGTGATGAAGTCCAAACGCGTCGGCTACACCAAGATGGTCACGGCCTTCGTCTGCTACAACATCGCGCACCGCAGGCGCAAGCAAGCGCTGTGGCAGCCCACCGACGACGACCGCGACAGCTACGTCAAGAGCGAAATCGACCCGCTGCTCGACCCGCTCACCGGCGTGCCAGCCGTCAACGCCGCGCGCAAGCAGGGCAAGGGTGCTACGCAGGAGACGGTCAAATACAAGCCCTTCCGCGACAGCGTGCTCCATCTGCTGGGCGGCAAGGCCGCGCGGGCCTACCGCCGCATCACAGTGGCCGTCGCAATCCTGGATGAGTGGTCCGCCTTCGACCAGTCCGTCGAAAAGCGCGGCACGCCCGATGTGCTCGCCAAGGGCCGGCTTGAGGGCGCCGCGTACCCCAAGTTTGTGGGTGGCTCCACCCCAGGCATCAAGGGCCTGTGCCACGTAGAGCGCGGATGCGAGAACGCCGAGGGCATGGTGCGTTTTCACATCACCTGCCCGCACTGCGACGCCGAGCACCCCCTGATGTGGGGCGGCAAGAAAGTGGCCCACGGCTTCAAGTGGGAGCGCGGCAACCCCGCCAGCGTGCGGCACGTCTGCCCACACTGCCGCGAATCCATCACCCAGGCCGACTACCTGCCCGCCGGCGTGCCCATGCAAGGCGCCTGGGTGTGCTCGCGCACCGGCAAGCGCTACGGCCCTGACCGCATCTGGAGCGACGCCCAGGGCAACCCCTGCCGACCGCCCAAGTCCGTGGGCCTGCACGTGTGGGCCGCCTACAGCCCGCAACGCAGCTGGGAAAGCATCGTCAAAGAGTTCGAGGACGCGCTGCGCGCGATGGAAGCGGGCGACGTTGCGCCCATGCAGACCTTCGTCAACGAGACCCTGGGCGAAACCTGGGAGCTCGCCGGCGAGCGCAGCGATGAACACGCCCTGCAGGCCCGCGCCGAGCCCTACAAGCTGTGCACCGTGCCCAAGGGTGGCCTGTACCTCACCGCCGGCGTAGACGTGCAGCGCAACCGCTGGGAAATCACCGTCTACGCCTGGGGCAGGGGCATGGAGTCCTGGGTGGTGGATGTTGTGATCATCGAGGGCAACCCCGCCGTGGATGAAGAATGGGATGCCGTTACTCAGCAGCTGCAGCGCCGGTACGTGCAAGAGTGGCACGGCGGCAGCCTGGGCATCAGCGCCACCAGCATCGACAGCTCGGACCAAACCCAGGCCGTCTACAACTGGGTCAGCAAGGCGCAGCACGTGATCCCCAAGCTGCGTGCCATCAAGGGCGACGGTAGCGACAACGTGGCCATCGTCGGGCCCAGCAGCCTGCAGGAAATCAACTGGCGCGGCCGAAAGGTGCAGCGCGGCGTCAAGCTCTGGCGCGTGGGCACCGACGCGGCCAAGGACCTGCTGCTGGGCCAGCTCAGCATCGAGCACCCCGGGCCAGGCTACATCCATTTCAGCGATGAACTGCCGCGCGAGTTTTTCGAACAGCTCACCGCCGAACAGCGCGTGCTGGCCAAGGTGCAGGGCCGCGATCAATACAAGTGGATCAAGCGCCGCCCGCGCAATGAGCAGCTGGACAACCGCAACTACGCCATGCACGCGGCCATGTGCGAGCGCATGCACAAGTGGACCGAGGCGGAATGGTCCCGCCTGGAGGCCGCCGTGCAGCCGCCGGCGGATCTGTTCAGCCAGCCTGCGCAAATCGAAGTCAAAACCGAGCCCAACGCAGACTCATCAAGCGCTATCAGCTATGAAATAAATAGCGACCGCGCCCCGCTGCATCAAGTAACCCAGGCGGCGCCATCCCGCGCCCCAGCCCGCAAACCTCTCGCCCGCAACTGGTAACCCCATGCCCAACACCCAACCCCGAGAACTCCAAGCCCTGCTGGCCGCTGAGCCCGACCTGGTGGACCGCATCTTTGAGTACCTGCTGGCCGAGTTCCCCCATATCGCGGGCGATGCGGCCATGGTCGAGAAAGCGCAAGCCGCCGTGCGCGCGGAGTTCGCGGGCGAAGAGGTCTACATCCAAAAGCGCAGCAGCAAAGACATTGCTGCCGAGGTGCTGCGCATGTTCAATGGCCGCAATGCCACCGAAGTTGCGCGGCGCCTGCGGATCCACCGTGCCACCGTGTACCGCTATTTGAAGCAGGCCGGAAAGTAGTCGCAGTTTTTCCGGGAAATGCGACACCCGGCCCGGTAGCGTGCGGGAATGAGCACGCCTGAACAACAGCAGCGCCTTGCGCAACTCAACGCCGCCATCCACTCGGGCGAGCGCACCATCACCGACGCCAAAGGCGCCTCCGTCACGTACCGCAGCCTCGATGAAATGATGGCCGCGCGGCGTGATCTGGAGGCGCAAATGGCTCCCGCGGGCACACGGCGCCGGGCCGTGGTGGCGCGCGCCACCTTTACCACCCTGCGCGGAGGCTGAAGCCATGGCTGACAAGCGAGCGAAGCGCCCAGCGCCCACCTGGTTGGACCGTACCATCGGCTGGATCAACCCCCGCGCAGGCCTTCGCCGCGCCAGCGCGCGCGAGATGCTGGGGCGCGCCTATGAGGGCGCGAGCCGTACTGATGGCTGGCGCCCGCGCCGCGCCGGGGCCAGTGCGCGGGCTGACTACATTGCCGACGCCCGCGAGCTGCGCCACCGGGCCCGCGCCTTGGCCAGCAACGTGCCGCTGATCGCCCAGGCCGTGAATGTGATGGTGTCCTGCACGGTCGGCACGGGCATCGTGCCCCGGTGGGTCAACGACGGCAACGGCGTTGCGGCCAAACGGTGGAAGGACTGGACCCGGCTGGCCGACTACGACGGCCTGCTGGACTTCTACGGCCTGCAGGCCAAAGCCTGGGGCACCATGAAGGTGGATGGCGAGGTGCTGGCCCGCCTGCGCGAGCGGCGCGTGGGCCCCACGGTGGTGCCGCTGCAAATCCAGCTGCTGGAGATTGACTGGCTCGATGTGGAGCGCAACGAGGTGCGTGGCACCAACGAGGTGATCGCGGGCATCGAATACGACCGCCGCGGCGAGCGGGTGGCCTACTGGCTGTTTGACCGTCACCCCGGCGACGTGGGATTGCGCGCCACGCTGCGCGAAAGCCAGCGCGTGCCGGCGGATGAGATCATTCACCTCTTCAACCCCGCCCGCCCTGGCCAGCAGGCAGGCATCACGGCGCTCGCGCCGGTGATCGCCACCGTGCGCGATCTGCAGGTTTACGAGGATGCCGAGCAGGCCCGCAAGAACTTTGAAACCCGCATGGCTGCCATTGGCGAGTGGGACGAGTCACTGACCGATGCGGCGGCTCTGCCGGAAAACCTCAAGAACCAGGGCGCAGGGGCAGGGCCCGCCGTTCTTGATCTGGGCGAGATCGCGGGTGGCGGCCTCATTGGCCTGCCGCCCGGCATGCGCAACCCCACGTTCATCGAACCCAAGGCAGCGCCGGGGTATGTGGACTACGTCAAACACAAGCAAAAGATCATCTGCGCGGGCATGGGTGTGCCCTATGAATTCGCCACCGGCGACATGAGTGAGGTGAATTTCAGCAGCTCGCGCGTGCGCACCAACCAATACAAGCGCGACGTGGAGCGGGAGCAGTGGACGTTGATGGTGCCCATGTTCTGTGACCGCATCGCCACGCGGTGGCTGTCGCTGAGCGACCTGGTGGGCCAGCCCTTGCCGCCGAATGTTTATCCAGACTGGACCACGCCCAAGTGGGCCAGCGTCAACCCCGTGCAGGACGTGGCTGCCGACCTGTCAGAGATCAAGGGCGGCTTGTCCTCCATCAGTGAAAAAATCCGCCAGCGCGGCTATGACCCCGAGCTAGTGTTTGGCGAGCTCAAGACCGATCTGGAACGCCTGAACAAGGATGGCACGCTGCCCCTGCTGGCCGCACTGCTGGGCGCGCAGAACCCCCTCGACCTGGTGGCGAGCCTGGGTGAGCCGGTAGATGGAGCCTCGCGCAAATAGTCGCAGTTTTTCCGGGAAATGCGACAGCGAACCCGGAACACTGCGGCCCATGCCTCAAGCCGCAGCACCCAACACCTCCACCCAACAGCGTGACACGCGCGACCTGCCGGTGCAGGTGCGTGCTGCCACGCTGGAGCCCTCCACCTTCAACGAAGCCGACAACACCGTAGAGGTGGTTTGGACGCAAGGCGCATCGGTGCGCCGCTTCGACTATTGGGAGGGCAAGCCCTACGACGAAGCGCTGGACGTAACCCCCGAGGCGGTGGACATGACCCGCTTCGACGCGGGCGCCGTGCAGGTCATCGACAACCATCGCATGTACGGCGGCGTCAATGCCATCCTGGGCATTGCCGAGCGCGGCTGGATCGCCAACGGCGAAGGCCGCGCCATCATCCGCCTCAGCCAGCGCCCCGAAGTGGCCGGCATCGTGGCCGACATTCGCGCGGGTGTCATCCGCGCCATCAGCTTCGGCTACAGCGTGCAGCAATACGCCATCACTCCCGGTGCCCAGCGCACCGACGGCGGTACGGTGGACCTGTACCGCGCCGTCCGTTGGACTCCGAAAGAAATCTCATTCGTGACCGTGCCCGCCGATGCAGGCGCAGGCACCCGGTCCGCCCCCCAAGCCTCGCAACAGCAGGGCGCCCAGTCGGGCGGCCTGCCGTGCGAATTCGTCCGGGCAGCCGCCCACCCATCCGCAACTCAGGAGCAACGCATGCCCCAAGAAAACACGCAGGGCGACGGCGGCACCGCCGACACCCAACAAACCGCCGCCAACGCCGGTACCGTCAACCGCGCAGCGCCAGCGGCCACGCCCGCGCACGCTGCGCCGCAGGCTGACGCCACCCGCGCCGCCGATGTGTTGGCTCTGTGCCAGCGCCATGGCGCCACCGACCTGGCCGAAAGCCTGCTGCGCCAAAACGCCACGCTCGACCAGGCCCGTGCGGCCATTCTCGACCGCATGGACGCGGCCGACCAAAGCCGCCGTGGCGGCAGCACTGTCAGCGTGCAGACCGTGCGCGACGAACACGAAACCCGCATGCGTGGCATGGAAGAAGCCGTCATGCACCGCATGGACCCGCGCGCCCAGCTCACAGACCTGGGCCGCAACTACCGCGGCCTGTCGCTGACCGAAATGGCGCGCGAGGCCCTGGAAGGCCTGGGCGTGTCTACCCGTGGCCTGTCGCGCAACGAGATCGCCACGCGCGCCTTCCAGGTGCGCGCCACCGGCTACCACACCACGGGCGACTTCCCGAGCCTGCTGGGCGGCGTGGGCGCCCGCCGTCTGCGCGCCGCGTATGAGGCGGCGCCCACCACCTTCCAGTTGTGGGCCCGTCGCGCTGCCAACCTGCCTGACTTCCGTATCACCAACGTGCTGGCGGTGGGCGGCGCCCCCGAGCTCAAGAAGCTCAACGAGGCCGGTGAGTACACCTACGGCACCATCAGCGAAGACGCCACCAGCTACCGCGCATTCAGCTACGGGCGCGCCATCGCGCTCACGCGCCAGATGTTCGTCAACGACGACCTGGGCGCCTTCGACCGCCTGCTGCAGCGCTTCGGCGAATCGGCCCGCCGGCTGGAAAACCGCCTGGTTTACGACCAGATTGCCAAGAACCCGACCATGCAGGACGGCAAGGCCCTGTTCCATGCGGATCACGGCAACCTGCTGGCGGCCACCAGCACGCTCACGCTGGACAACATGGGCAAGCTGCGCGCGCTGATGCGCAAGCAAAAGGATCTGGATGGCAAGACCCAGCTGAACCTGGCGCCCGCGTACCTGATCGTGCCCTCGGACTTGGAGCAGGCTGCGTACACCTTCACCAGCTCCAACTACACGCCCACCACCATGGCCGATGTGAACGAGTTCCGCGCCGGTGGCCGCACGGCGGTGGAGCCCATCGTGGAGCCGCTGCTGGATGAGGTGAGCACCGCCTCCTGGTACATGGCCGCACGCTCGGGCCAGATCGACACCGTGGAGTACGCCTACGTCGATGGCTCCGAAGGCGTGCGCACCGAGACCTTCGCCAGCGAGGACATCGACGGCGTCAAGGTGCGCGCCACGCTGGACTTCGCCGCCAAGGTCATCGACTGGCGCGGCGTTGCCAAGGCCAACGGAACGACCTAACCCCAAGCCCTGGCGGCTGGCCTGCACCCCTGCGGGCCAGCCATCGGCAAACCCCTTTATTCGGAGTCAACACCATGAAGAACTTTCGCCAATCGGGCAACGTGCTCTCTGTCGCGGCAGCTGCTGCGGCGGTAGCTGCCGGGCAGGTGTCCATCGTTGGTACGCACATCGGTGTGGCCGCCACGCCTGCGGCCATCGGTGAGCCCTACGAACTCAACCTTGACGGCGTGTACGAAGTGCCCAAGGCCACCGGCGCTGCGTGGACCCAAGGCCAGGCCCTGATGTGGGATGCCTCGGCCGGCGCCTTTGCCGCAGTTGGAACGCCCGCCAGCGGCGATGTGACCGCCGCCGGCCTCACCGCCTGGGCTGCTGCCGCATCCAGCGATGCCACGGGCCTGGTCCGCTTCGCTGGCATCCCCGGCACCGTCACTGCCTGATAGGCGCCGCCACCATGCTGCTCGCCACCAGCCGCCAAGACCGCATCAACGGTGCTGTGGCGCGTGCCCATGCCAACGCCACCGTGCAGCTCACTGCCGGTGGTCCGGCTTGGGCGGCGGCGTATGACGTGGCCTTGCCAGAGGCGTCGCCCTTCGCCGACGCGGCCACCGTCCCGCAGTACACCGTATCGATGTGGCTGCAGGGCATAGGCGACTTGGCTGAAGGGGACGAGATCATCCTGACCACCGCCCACTGGCCCCTCGGTCAGCGCTGCCGCGTCAGCACCTCTGTGGTGCCCGACTCTGGCGGCTGGGCGGTGTTCTCTGTCGTGCCGCTGCCACCCGTGCAGCCGGTGGTGCTGTAGGGGAGGGCGCGGGCATGTTCGGCGTCATCTCTCTCATCGCTACACGCCTGGCCGGCGCATTGGGTGCCGGCTGGGACGTAGCGGACGGCACGCACCCGCAAGACCGCCGCACCCTGCCGCGCGCCGGTGTGCGCCTGGAAGACGCCGCGTTCACCGGCTCCAGCGGCCCGAATGTCACCCTGCAGCCGCGCTACGTGATTGAGTTGGTAGTCAACGCCGAGGCCTCCGCATATGCGGTGCTGGACGCGGCGGTTGATGCCGCCATTGCGCAGCTGCACCACTGGCGCCCCGGCAGCCAGCACCAGCGCCTGGTGCTGCAGGGACTGCGCGCCATGGACGCCGCAGACCTGACCCTCATCGGGTTTGAGTTGATGTTTGCCCTTACCACCACCCGTCCCGGCTGCAATGAGTAGCCGCCACAGGAGCCCCCATGCCCATTTTGCACACCACCAATCAGTACCTCATCTCGCGCGGCCGCGTGTACTTCGACCCGTATGACGCCAATGAGCAGCTCACGGGGGAGATCGACCTGGGCAACTGCCCTGGGGTCAACATCACAATCAGCACCGAGAAGAAGGATCACTACTCCAGCCAGACCGGCCTGCGCCAGAAAGACAAGACCTGGAACCTGCAGGTGGACCGCACCGGCACGCTGACCTGCGACAACTTCTCCCCGTCCAATGCCGCGCTGTGGTTGTCCGGCACCATGGAGAAAAAGACCCAGGCCGCCACGCCCGTCACCGGCGAACTGCGCAACGTCACCCCCGGGCGCCAATACCAGTTGGGCGCCACCACGGCCAATCCGCTGGGGGTGCGCAACGTGACCGCCGTCACCGTCAAGAACGAAGCGGGCACCACAACCTACGACGCCGGCACCGACTACAACGTGGAGCTGGCCACCGGCCGCGTACAGATTCTGGAGGGCGGTGCCATCGTCGCGGGCAAGGTCCAGTTCGGCTACACGCCCGTGGCGGGTGAGTTCGAGTCGGTCAAATCCGGCGCCAAGGCCGAGCTGACGGGCGCCCTGCGCATCGTCTCCGACAACCCCGACGGTGCCAACCGCGACTGGTTCCTGCCCAAGGTCACGCTCACCCCCAGTGGAGACCTCTCTCTGATTGCCGAGGGCGACGACATCGTGACCATGGAATTCGGCCTGGAAGCCCTCAAGCCCGCCAACGGCGAGGCTATCTACTGCGATGGCCGTCCCGTAGCGACACCTTAAACCGTCACCTCACACTCACGGCGCCGCGGCGCGCCGTGCGTCTCCAAGTGCTGCCGATCTGGCAGCAGTTGAAGCCGCTGCATTGCCCACGCACCACCTCACCACCTGCCCATGGCCATCAAGCCCATACAGATCCTGATCAACGCGAAGGACAACGCCAGCTCGGTGTTTTCCTCGCTGCAGGCCAAAGTGGCGGCCGTGGGCGCGGCCATTGCTTCGTACTTCGGCGTGCAGGCATTCGCGGGCGTGGTGCAGGGGGCGGCAGACTTCCAGGCCGCCATGAGCCGTGTGGAGGCGGCCACCGGCGCCACCAAGGAAGAAATGGCGCAGCTGCGCCAGGTGGCGCAAGACGCGGGTGCCAATACCAAGTTCACCAGCGTGGAAGCCGCCGGCGCGCTGGAGAACTTGGCCAAGGCGGGCCTTAGCGCCAAAGACGCTGTGGCCACGTTGCCCGCTGTGCTTCAGCTGGCGCAGGCTGGCGACATCGGGCTGGCCGAATCGTCCGAGCTGGTCACCAAGGCCATCATGGGCATGGGATTGGCGTTCACCGACGCCGGGCGCGTGGCAGACGTGCTGGCCATGGGCGCCAACGCCACCAACACCAGCGTGCTGGGTCTGGCGCAGGCCCTCAGCTACGCCGCACCTGTAGCCAATAGCCTGGGCCTCAGCCTGGAATCGACGGTGGCCATCATCGGCAAATTCGCCGATGCGGGTATCGATGCCAGCCGCGCCGGCACCGCGCTGAACAGCATCCTCAGCCAGTTCAGCAACCCGGCCAGCAAATTCCGCCAGGAGCTGGCCGCTGCCGGCATCACCACCAACAATTTTGAGGATGCGCTGCACCAGTTGGCAGCCGCGGGGCCT
Source organism: Diaphorobacter sp. B2A2W2 (assembly GCF_056730635.1). Lineage (NCBI taxonomy): Bacteria > Pseudomonadati > Pseudomonadota > Betaproteobacteria > Burkholderiales > Comamonadaceae > Diaphorobacter > Diaphorobacter sp. B2A2W2. The sequence continues at coordinate 2,630 of NZ_JBWZOR010000007.1, read as the reverse complement.
GCAGGGTCTAAGGCCATCATTGCCGTGGGGCAAGAGGCTGGACCGGCCTTGCGCGCTTTGCTCAACCAGGGCATGGGAGCTCTGGATGACCTGATTTTGAAGCTGCGCGACGCCGAGGGCAGCGCCGCCGCCACCGCCAAGGTGATGCAGGACAACCTCAACGGCTCGCTCAACGGCCTGAGCAGCGCGTGGCAGACCGTCAAGGATGTGCTGGGAACGCCTGTGCTGCCCGTCATCAAGGAAGGCGTGGACCAGCTGGCCGCCGCCCTGCGTGGCGCTGTGGCCGATGGCACCGTGCAGCGCTTCGGCGAGAGCTTTGCCGTGGCATTCCAGAACGCCATGAAGTGGGTGCGCGAGTTCGTCGCATCGGTGGACTTCACGGCGGTGCTTGCCAAGATGCAGGGCTGGGCCGACCAGACGGCGGCGGCCATGTCCCGCCTGTCGGAGTGGGCCACCAATACGGGCAATGCGGTATCCCTGGCCTACAACGTGATGACGGCCGGCGCCAATGGGGTGCTCACCGCCATCTACGGTATCGGCAGCGTCTTTGCCGAGATCGCGTCCAGCGTGATGGGCGGCGTGGCAAAGCTGCGTGAGGGTCTGGCGGCTGTGACCTTCGGCGGCCTGTCGGATTCATTCAAGCTCGCCGCGGAGGACGCACGCAGCGCTGCCGAGGGCTTCGGCCAGGCCGCACAGGACATGCGCGACAAGGCGGCGCAAAGCCTGGGTGACATGGCAGATCGCGCACAGGGCGCGCGCAACGCATTCTCCGGCTTGGTGGAGGGTATGCAGCGCACCGCACCTGCTGCGCAATCTTCCGCGCAGGCCATCGCCCGTGTGGCCGAGGAGCTCAGCCGCGCAGCCGATGCCAACGCGGCAGCCCGCCAAGCCACCGAGAAAAAAGCCCAGGCCGACGAAACCGCGCGCGCCGCGGCGGAGCAGCACCGCGCCGCCCTGGGGCAGCTGCGCGCCGACTACCAGCAGCTCGTTCAGGCTGGCGATCTCGACGCTGCCGGCGCAAAGCTGCAGGAGATCAACCGCCACCTGCGTGACACCGCCAATGCCGGCAATGACGCAGGCAAGGCCGCACAAGATGCCGCAGCGCAACTTGAGGCTGCCTTTGAGCGCCTGGGCATTACCAGTAGCGCCGCGCTCAAGCAGCAGGCCGACGCGGCCAAACGCGACTTCGAGATCATCAAGGACTCTGGCGTTGCTACGGCCGAGGACATTTCCGCCGCGTTCAAGAAAGCGGCCGACGCCGCCATCGCGGCCAACAAGGGCATAGCGCCCAGTTGGGTTGCCGCCCAGGCGGGCGTGCGTGGCTACACCACCGAAATCGACGGCGCTGGCAAAAGCGTGCTCAAGCTGCGCGATGAAATCGACCGCACCGCCAGCTCCAGCAGCCGCGCCAGCGGCCAGATGCAGGGCCACTGGGGTGGCGTGCGCGACTCCGTCAATGCCGCCAGCCAGGCGGTGCAGGAATACAACCAGCGCGTGAAGGAGCGCTATGGCCGTCCGGGTGAAGGCGGCCCGCGCACCACCAGCAGCCGCGGCGAAAAGCTGGGCGATGGGGTTGAGCAGATCGGCAGCGGCGGCACCCAGTTCCGCAACCGCGACGGCATGACCTCTGACGCGCGCGGCAACGTGCAACAGCAATGGATCTGGACCCGTGCGGCCATCATCCAGTACCTGGAAGAGGCAGGCCTGGACAAGCTGCTGGCCGAAGACCTCTCCAAACAATTCGTGCAGCCCGATGGCACTGTGCCCTACATCGCCAGCGAAGCGCAAAAGCGCTGGGGCGGGAAGTACGCCACCTTGTCCGAAGCGCTGGGCAAGATGGCTGACTACTACAACTACGGCGACGGCAAGTTCGAAGGCGCGCAGCGCACGGCGTTCTTACAGTCGCAGCAGGGTGGGGCGCCTGCGCCATCGCCAGCGCCATCTCCCGCGCCGGCGCCCAGCATGTTCGGCCGCCAGACCGTCACCGTCAACCTGCAGATCAATGGCCAGGACTACGGTGATGTTGAAACCGACTCCGACGGTGCTCGCGTAATCCAAGGATTGCTTGGCGAGCTGGAGCGCGCCAAACGCAACTCAGGCAGGTAACCCATGGCACCACCCACCACACACACCCTGGGCGCGCTGGATGTACCGCGCTCACTCATCTGGGTGGACGAATTCAACTGGAGCGCCGTCGTGCGCGCGCATGAGACCTCCATCACAGGTGCGCTCATCGTGGACCAGGCTGTGCTGCAGGCTGGGCGCCCCATCACCCTGCAAGGCGTGGATGACCACGGCTGGGTGGCGCGTGGTGCGCTCGCCAATCTGTGGGCGCTGGTCAATGCCACCACCGATGCCCTCAGTCTCACCCTGGCTGATGGCCGCGCGTTCACTGTGCGCTTCGCTCCAGATTCGCCCATCGAAGCCTCGCCCGTCGCCCGCGCAGAGTTGCCCAATGCAGATCTGCCTTACGTCGTCACCCTGCGGCTTGTGACCGCCTGACCGCCCAAGGACCCGCCACCATGTCTTTACTCGCCGGTGATATCCGCTTTGCCCGATCGGCCAACATGGCCGACGTGCCCGAGGGCGGCGGCCCGCCGTCCGCCCAGCTGCTGACCAGTGGCCGCAGT
>NZ_JBWZOR010000006.1:0-204471 GCF_056730635.1 Diaphorobacter sp. B2A2W2 | reverse complement strand
TAGTGGGGATCGAAGGGGTATAGCTCAATTGGCAGAGCGTCGGTCTCCAAAACCGAAGGTTGTAGGTTCGATTCCTACTGCCCCTGCCACTTCAGGGTGGTAACAAAACAAGCCCGCCAGCCCCTGGCGGGCTTCGGCGTCTTGTAAGGCGCGATCAAATAGGCGAATTTATCTATGGCCACATCCCAGGTTGAGACGGTCACGACTGGTGCGGACAAGGCAAAGTTGTTCGCGGCAGTGGCGATTGTTCTCGCGTCCATTGCCGGTTTCTATTTGCTGGGTAAGCAAGGGCCCCTGATTCAATGGGGTCTGTTGCTGTTGGGGCTAGTGCTGGCTGTGGCGGTTTTTCTCGTTTCCGAGCATGGACGTCAGTTCGTCGGGTTTGCAAGCGATGCGTGGCGTGAGGTCAAGAAGGTTGTCTGGCCCACGCGCAAGGAAACGCTGCAAATGACGGGCTATGTGTTCGCTTTTGTGGTGGTGATGGCGCTGTTCCTTTGGTTCACGGACAAGACCTTGGAATGGGTTCTGTACGACTTGATCTTGGGCTGGAGGAAGTGATGGTGGATGCCGTGGACACGAATGGTGTGCAGCCTCCGGTGGATGTTGCGGTGAATCCAGATCTGCGCTGGTACATCGTTCATGCCTATTCTGGTATGGAGAAGGCGGTGGAGCGCAACATCCAGGAACGCATTGCGCGTGCCGGTATGCAGCAAAAGTTCGGCCGCATTCTGGTGCCCACTGAAGAAGTGGTGGAAATGAAGAATGGGCAGCGCAAGACTACCGAGCGTCGCCTTTTCCCTGGTTATGTGTTCGTCGAAATGGTGATGGACGATGACACCTGGCACTTGGTGAAGCACACCAGCAAAGTGACAGGATTCGTGGGCGGGGTGAAGAACCGCCCTGCGCCTATTTCCGAAGAAGAGGTGCAGAAGATTGTCAGCCAGATGCAGCAGGGAACGGACAAGCCGCGCCACAAGATCGAATTCATGGTGGGCGAGTTGGTGCGGGTCAAGGAAGGTCCGTTCACCGATTTCAACGGCTCCGTAGAAGAAGTGAATTACGAGAAGAACCGCTTGCGCGTTTCTGTGATGATCTTTGGCCGCTCCACCCCGGTGGAACTGGAATTTGCCCAGGTCGAAAAGACCTGAGCGTCAGTGAAGTATTCGCGCTTTTCGACTCGGTGCGATGAGAGAAGAGAGTCGGTAACCCCGGGGAGCCTGGTGAACGATCAGGCGTTAATACCCGCAAGGAGCAAACATGGCGAAAAAAATCGTCGGCTTCATCAAGCTGCAAGTGCCAGCTGGTAAGGCCAATCCCTCCCCTCCGATTGGTCCCGCGCTGGGCCAACGCGGTCTCAACATCATGGAGTTCTGCAAGGCGTTCAACGCGCAGACCCAAGGTGTCGAGCCTGGTCTGCCGCTGCCCGTGGTGATCACGGCTTTTGCAGACAAGAGCTTTACTTTCGTCATCAAGACGCCGCCCGCAACGGTGCTGATCAAGAAGGCGATCAAGCTGGACAAGGGCTCCTCCAATGCCTTGAGCACCAAGGTGGGCAAGATCACCCGTGCACAGCTCGAAGAGATCGCTAAGACCAAGCTCAAGGACATGAATGCTGCTAGCGTTGACGCGGCAGTGCGCACGCTGGCTGGTTCTGCTCGCTCGATGGGCGTGACGGTGGAGGGTCTGTAAATGGCAAAGCTGACCAAGAAGCAAAAGGCCCTGCAGGGCAAGGTGGACTCTACCAAGCTGTACGCTTTCGCTGAGGCGGTGGCTCTGGTGAAGGAAGCCGCTACTGCTAAGTTCGACGAATCCATCGATGTTGCTGTGCAACTCGGCGTGGATGCCAAGAAGTCGGACCAAGTGGTGCGTGGTGCCGTGGTGCTGCCGAATGGCACGGGCAAAACGACGCGCGTTGCCGTGTTCGCCCAAGGCGCCAAGGCAGAAGAAGCCAAGGCCGCAGGTGCCGACATCGTGGGCATGGACGACCTGGCCGCTCAGGTCAAGGCTGGAGATATGCCGTTCGACGTGGTGATCGCTGCTCCCGATGCCATGCGCGTCGTGGGTACGCTGGGCCAGATCCTGGGCCCCCGCGGTCTGATGCCGAACCCCAAGGTAGGCACGGTGACGCCGGATGTGGCGACGGCCGTGAAGAACGCGAAGGCGGGTCAGGTGCAGTTCCGTGTCGACAAGGCCGGTATCGTGCACAGCACCATTGGCCGTCGGTCGTTCGACAACGACAAGTTGCAGGGCAACCTGGCAGCTCTGATCGAAGCGCTGAACAAGGCCAAGCCTGCGACCAGCAAGGGCGTGTACCTGCGCAAGGTAGCCGTGTCGTCCACGATGGGCGTCGGCGTCCGCGTGGATACGCAGACCATCGCAGCGTAATTGCGAAATCTTCAGGCGTGGTGCCCATGAGGGCGGCAGGTCTGATGTGGTGGGCTGACAGCTCCTTTGAGGGCTGGCAGGCCATCCAAGACCGTTGGTGTGCAAGGTGCACTTAAACCTTTGGAGGCCAACGCAGATGGCGATCCCGCTGCAGATGGAATGCATGTTCCAAAACAGTTGGTCGCTGCAACAAGAGCGCGCACGGAGGCTTGTCCGAAGTGCGCATATGAAGGAGTAGACCTTGAGTCTTAATCGCAGTGAGAAAGAAGCGGTCATCAATGAAGTGACCAGCCTCGCCGCTAAAGCTCAAACGCTCGTGATCGCGGAATACCGTGGCATCACGGTGGCCGACATGACCAAACTGCGCGTGGAAGCTCGCAGCAAGGGTGTGAGCCTGAGTGTTCTGAAGAACACCCTGGCCCGCCGTGCTGTGGCTGGCAGCCAGTTTGACGTGGTGGCCGACCAGATGACCGGTCCTCTGATCTATGGCTTCTCCGAAGACGCTGTGGCCGCCGCCAAGGTGGTGGCCGATTTCGCGAAAACCAACGACAAGCTGGTGATTCGCGGCGGCGCTTTCGCAGGCAAGGCCCTGGACGTGAACGGCGTGAAGCAACTGGCCAACATTCCTACCAAGGAAGTGCTGCTGGCCCAGCTGTGTGGCTTGCTGATGTCGCCGATCTCCCGCACCGCCGTGGTGCTGGGTGCCCTGGCGGCCAAAAAAGGCGAAGGCGAGCCTGCTGCTGCCTGAGGCAGCGTGGCAATCGTCCCCCCTCTCAACCAATTGTTAGGAAATCAAAATGGCATTCGATAAAGACGCATTCTTGACCGCGCTGGACAGCATGACGGTCCTGGAACTCAATGACCTGGTGAAGGCCATTGAAGAGAAGTTCGGCGTGAGCGCTGCCGCTATGGCTGCTCCCGCTGCTGGCGGCGCTGCCGGCGGCGGTGCTGCAGCTGCTGAAGAAAAGACCGAATTCAACGTGGTGCTGGCTGACGCCGGCGCCAACAAGGTGGCGGTCATCAAGGCAGTGCGCGAAATCACCGGTCTGGGCCTCAAGGAAGCCAAGGACCTGGTGGACGGCGCTCCTAAGAACGTCAAGGAAGGCATTGCCAAGGCTGACGCCGAAGCTGCCGTCAAGAAGCTGGTGGAAGCCGGCGCCAAGGCCGAACTCAAGTAATCGACCTTGTCTCCTGGGCTGGGGGTCTTGCAAAAGGCCTCCAGCCTTTGGTGCTTATGGGACGCACTTTAGAGCGCACCAGAAAGCGGCCCCCGTGGACTGTTTTCTAGTGTCTTCTGAACCATCCGACAGCAGAAGACGCCTTGGTTCGGGCGATGTGCAACGCATCGCCGTCCGCCATGGTTGGTAGTGGCCAACCGCCAAGCCTGCAAGGTGGCCGCCTTGCAGGGCAGTCGTCGAAGATCCCATTCCATGTCCTTGCCCGGAGATCTCATGGCCCAAACATCCACGTACAGTTATACCGAACGCAAGCGCATTCGCAAGAGCTTCGGTAGCCGCGACAGTGTGCTCAAGGTCCCGTACCTGCTGCAGATGCAGCGGGATGCCTATACCGCGTTCCTGCAGGCCGACACGGCCCCGCAAAAACGCAGCATCGAAGGTTTGCAGGCTGCGTTCAATTCTGCGTTCCCCATCGTCTCCCACAACGGTTTCGTGGAGATGAAGTTCGTTGAATACAACCTGGCCAAGCCGGCGTTCGACGTGCGCGAATGCCAGACCCGCGGCTTGACTTTTGCATCGGCCGTGCGTGCCAAGGTGCAGTTGATCATCTACGACCGCGAGTCCTCGACCTCGCAGTCCAAGGTGGTCAAGGAAGTGAAGGAGCAGGAGGTCTACATGGGCGAAGTGCCCCTGATGACCGATAAGGGCTCCTTCATCATCAACGGCACCGAGCGCGTGATCGTCTCCCAGCTGCACCGCTCGCCCGGCGTGTTCTTCGAGCACGACAAGGGCAAGACCCACAGCTCGGGCAAGCTGCTGTTCTCGGCGCGCATCATCCCCTACCGCGGCTCCTGGCTGGACTTCGAATTCGATCCGAAGGACATCCTGTACTTCCGCGTGGACCGTCGCCGCAAGATGCCGGTCACGATCCTGCTCAAGGCCATCGGCCTGAACCCCGAGTCCATCCTGGCGAACTTCTTCGTCAACGACAACTTCCGCCTGATGGACAGCGGTGCTCAGCTGGAGTTCGTGCCCGAGCGCCTGCGTGGCGAGGTGGCGCGCTTCGACATCACCGACAAGGCCGGCAAGGTGATTGTGGCCAAGGACAAGCGCGTGACGGCGCGCCACACGCGTGAGCTGGAGCAGTCCGGCACCACGCACATCAGCGTGCCTGAGGACTTCCTCATCGGCCGCGTGGTGGCCCGCAACATCGTAGACGGCGACACCGGCGAGATCCTGGCCAAGGCCAACGAAGAGCTGACCGAGGCGTTGCTCAAGAAGCTGCGCGCTGCTGGCGTGCAGGACCTGCAGGTCATCTACACCAACGAACTTGACCAAGGCGCCTACATTTCGCAGACGCTGCGCATCGACGAAACCGTGGATGAATTCGCCGCGCGCGTGGCCATCTACCGCATGATGCGCCCCGGCGAGCCGCCGACCGAAGATGCCGTGCAGGCCCTGTTCCAGCGCCTGTTCTACAACCCCGACACGTACGACCTGTCGCGCGTGGGCCGCATGAAGTTCAACGCCAAGATCGGCCGCGACGAAGCCACCGGCCCGATGGTGCTGTCCAACGACGACATCCTGGCCGTGGTCAAGATCCTGGTGGACCTGCGCAACGGCAAGGGCGAGGTGGACGACATTGACCACCTGGGCAACCGCCGCGTGCGCTGCGTGGGCGAGCTGGCCGAAAACCAGTACCGCACGGGCCTGGCACGTATCGAGAAGGCCGTGAAGGAACGCCTGGGCCAGGCCGAGCAAGAGCCGCTGATGCCGCATGACCTGATCAACTCCAAGCCGATTTCCGCGGCGCTCAAGGAGTTCTTCGGTGCGTCCCAGCTGTCGCAGTTCATGGACCAGACCAACCCGCTGGCCGAGATCACGCACAAGCGCCGTGTTTCGGCCCTGGGCCCGGGCGGTCTGACCCGCGAGCGCGCCGGCTTCGAGGTGCGCGACGTGCACGTGACCCACTACGGCCGCGTGTGCCCGATCGAGACGCCTGAAGGTCCGAACATCGGTCTGATCAACTCGCTGGCCCTGTACGCGCGCCTGAACGAGTACGGCTTCATCGAGACCCCCTACCGCCGCGTGGTGGACGGCAAGGTCACGATGGAAATCGACTACCTGTCGGCCATCGAAGAAGGCAAGTACATCATCGCCCAGGCCAACGCCACGCTGGATGCCGAAGGGCGTCTGACGGGCGACCTGGTGTCGGCGCGCGAAAAGGGTGAATCGACCCTGGTATCCGCCGACCGTGTGCAGTACATGGACGTGTCGCCTGCACAGATCGTGTCGGTGGCGGCTTCGCTCGTTCCGTTCCTGGAGCACGACGACGCGAACCGCGCGCTGATGGGCGCCAACATGTCGCGCCAGGCCGTGCCGGTGCTGCGTCCCGAGAAGCCCATGGTGGGCACGGGTATCGAGCGCGTGGCGGCCGTGGACTCCGGCACCGTGGTGACGGCCAACCGTGGCGGCGTGGTGGACTATGTGGACGCCACCCGTATCGTGGTGCGTGTGAACGACGACGAAGCCGTGGCCGGTGAAGTCGGCGTGGACATCTACAACCTCATCAAGTACCAGCGCTCCAACCAGAACACCAACATCCACCAGCGCCCCATCGTCAAGAAGGGCGACAAGCTGGCCAAGGGTGACGTGATTGCCGACGGCGCTTCGACCGACCTGGGCGAGATCGCCATCGGCCAGAACATGCTGATCGCGTTCATGCCCTGGAACGGCTACAACTTCGAGGACTCGATCCTGATCAGCGAGCGCGTGGTGGCCGAAGACCGCTACACCTCGATCCACATCGAGGAGTTGGTGGTGATGGCCCGCGACACGAAGCTGGGCGCGGAAGAAATCACCCGCGACATCCCGAACCTGTCCGAGCAGCAGCTGAACCGTCTGGACGAGTCCGGCATCATCTACGTGGGCGCCGAAGTGCAGCCCGGCGACACGCTGGTCGGCAAGGTCACGCCCAAGGGCGAAACCACCCTCACGCCTGAAGAGAAACTGCTGCGCGCCATCTTCGGCGAGAAGGCGTCCGATGTGAAGGACACCTCGCTGCGCGTGGACCAGGGCTCGCAGGGCACGGTGATCGACGTGCAGGTGTTCACCCGTGAAGGCATCCAGCGCGACAAGCGCGCCCAGCAGATCATCGACGATGAACTCAAGCGCTTCCGCCTGGACCTGAACGACCAGTTGCGCATCGTGGAGGCCGACGCGTTCGACCGTATCGAGAAGCTGCTGACCGGCCGCGTGGCCAACGGCGGCCCGCAAAAACTCGCCAAGGGTACGAAGATCGACAAGGCCTACCTGGCCTCGGTGGAGAAGTTCCACTGGTTCGACATCCGCCCCGCCGAGGAAGAGGTCGCCACGCAGCTGGAGTCCATCAAGAACGCGCTGGAGCAGACCCGCCACAGCTTCGACCTGGCTTTTGAAGAAAAGCGCAAGAAGCTCACCCAAGGCGACGAACTGCCCGCGGGCGTGCTGAAGATGGTCAAGGTGTACCTGGCCGTCAAGCGCCGCCTGCAGCCTGGCGACAAGATGGCCGGCCGCCACGGCAACAAGGGCGTGGTGTCCAAGATCGTTCCGGTCGAAGACATGCCCTACATGGCCGACGGCACCCCCGCCGACATCGTGCTCAACCCGCTGGGCGTGCCTTCGCGCATGAACATCGGCCAGGTGCTGGAAGTTCACCTGGGCTGGGCCGGCAAGGGCATGGGCCAGCGCATCGGCGACATGCTGCAGCGCGAGGCCAAGACGGCTGAGCTGCGCAAGTTCCTGGAAGAGATCTACAACTCGCGCGGCCGCAAGGAAGACCTGTCGCAGTTGAGCGATGACGAAATCCTGGCCATGGCGCGCGAGCTGACCTCGGGCGTTCCCTTCGCATCGCCCGTGTTCGACGGCGCGTCCGAAGAGGAAATCAAGGACATGCTCAAGTTGGCCTACCCGGACGACCTCGCCCAGGCCAAGGGCCTGACCGAGACGCGCACGCAGGCGTACCTGTACGACGGCCGCACGGGCGAGCGTTTCGAGCGCCCGACGACCGTGGGCTACATGCACTACCTGAAGCTGCACCACTTGGTGGACGACAAGATGCACGCCCGCTCGACCGGTCCGTACTCGCTCGTCACGCAGCAACCGCTGGGCGGCAAGGCGCAGTTCGGTGGCCAGCGCTTCGGGGAGATGGAAGTGTGGGCGCTGGAAGCCTACGGCGCCGCCTACGTGCTGCAGGAAATGCTGACGGTGAAGTCCGACGACGTGCAGGGCCGTACCAAGGTGTACGAGAACATCGTCAAGGGCGAACACGCGATCGAAGCCGGCATGCCGGAGTCGTTCAACGTGCTGGTCAAGGAAATCCGTTCGCTGGGCCTGGACATCGAGTTGGAACGTTCCTGAGCAGGATCGAGTTTTTAAAAAAGTGAGCGGCTGGCGCTCACCTCGTCTGGGTTTGCAAATGTTTTGTGCTGCAAATCCTTATGTGGCAAGCGCCAGCAGCTATGTTTTTAGGTGAAAAGGAAAGAGTCACATGAAATCGCTACTCGACCTGTTCAAGCAATTCACGCCCGATGAGCATTTCGATGCCATCAAGATCGGCATGGCTTCGCCCGAGAAGATCCGTTCGTGGTCCTTCGGCGAAGTGAAGAAGCCCGAGACCATCAACTACCGCACGTTCAAGCCCGAGCGCGACGGCCTGTTCTGCGCCAAGATTTTCGGGCCCATCAAGGACTACGAATGCCTGTGCGGCAAGTACAAGCGCCTGAAGCACCGCGGCGTGATCTGCGAAAAGTGCGGCGTTGAAGTCACGCAGACCAAGGTGCGCCGCGAGCGCATGGGCCATATCGACCTGGCCGCGCCCTGCGCCCACATCTGGTTCCTGAAGTCGCTGCCTTCGCGCCTGGGCCTGGTGCTCGACATGACACTGCGCGACATCGAGCGCGTGCTGTACTTCGAAGCCTACGTGGTCACCGACCCCGGCATGACCCCGCTGAAGAAGTTCGGCATCATGTCCGAGGACGACTACGACGCCAAGCGCAAGGAATACGGCGACGAGTTCGTCGCCAAGATGGGCGCCGAGGGCATCAAGGAGCTGCTGGAAGGCATCGACATCGAGATCGAGATCGAGAAGCTGCGCGGCGACCTGACGGGCTCCGAAGTCAAGGTCAAGAAGAACGCCAAGCGCCTGAAGGTGCTGGAGGCCTTCAAGAAGTCCGGCATCAAGCCCGAGTGGATGATCCTGGAAGTGCTGCCCGTGCTGCCGCCGGACCTGCGTCCGCTGGTGCCGCTGGACGGTGGCCGCTTCGCCACGTCGGACCTGAACGACCTGTACCGCCGCGTCATCAACCGCAACTCGCGCCTGCGCCGCCTGCTGGAGCTGAAGGCGCCCGAGATCATTGCGCGCAACGAAAAGCGCATGCTGCAGGAAGCCGTGGACAGCCTGCTGGACAACGGCCGCCGCGGCAAGGCGATGACGGGCGCCAACAAGCGCGCGCTGAAGTCCCTGGCCGACATGATCAAGGGCAAGTCGGGCCGCTTCCGCCAGAACCTGCTGGGCAAGCGTGTGGACTACTCGGGCCGTTCCGTGATCACCGTGGGTCCGACGCTCAAGCTGCACCAGTGCGGCCTGCCCAAGCTGATGGCCCTGGAGCTGTTCAAGCCCTTCATCTTCTCGCGCCTGGAGGCCATGGGCATTGCCACGACCATCAAGGCCGCCAAGAAGGAAGTTGAAGCCGGCACGCCCGTGGTGTGGGACATCCTGGAAGAGGTCATCAAGGAACACCCGGTGATGCTCAACCGTGCGCCCACGCTGCACCGTCTGGGCATCCAGGCGTTCGAGCCCATCCTGATCGAAGGCAAGGCCATCCAGTTGCACCCGCTGGTCTGCGCCGCGTTCAACGCCGACTTCGACGGTGACCAGATGGCCGTGCACGTGCCGCTGTCGGTGGAAGCGCAGCTGGAAGCCCGCACGCTGATGCTGGCGTCCAACAACGTGCTGTTCCCCGCGTCCGGCGAGCCCTCCATCGTGCCCTCGCAGGACGTGGTGCTGGGCCTGTACCACGCCACCCGCGAGAAGATCAACGGCAAGGGCGAAGGCCTGGTGTTCGCCGACACCGGCGAAGTCCAGCGCGCGCTGGATGCGGGCGAGGCCGAGCTGCACGCCAAGATCAGCGTGCGCCTGACCGAGTGGACCAAGGACAAGGCGACGGGTGAGTTCGTGCCCGAGACCAAGCTCGTGGACACCACCGTGGGCCGTGCGCTGCTGTCGGAAATCCTGCCCAAGGGCCTGCCCTTCAGCAACCTGAACAAGGCGCTGAAGAAGAAGGAAATCTCCAAGCTCATCAACGCGTCGTTCCGCAAGTGCGGCCTGAAGGACACCGTGGTGTTCGCCGACAAGCTGCTGCAAAACGGCTTCCGCCTGGCCACGCACGCGGGCTTTTCCGTGGCGATCGACGACATGCTGGTGCCGCCGCAAAAGGCCGAGATCCTGGCCCGCGCCGAAGCCGAGGTGAAGGAGATCGAGCAGCAGTACGTCTCCGGTCTGGTGACGGCCGGCGAGCGCTACAACAAGGTGGTGGACATCTGGGGCAAGGCCGGCGACGACGTGTCCAAGGTGATGATGGACCAGCTCAAGGTCCAGAAGACCATCGACCGCAACGGCAAGGAAGTGAACGAGGAATCGTTCAACGCCATCTACATGATGGCCGACTCCGGCGCCCGCGGCTCGGCGGCCCAGATCCGTCAGCTGGCCGGTATGCGCGGCCTGATGGCCAAGCCCGATGGCTCGATCATCGAGACGCCTATCACCGCGAACTTCCGCGAAGGCCTGAACGTGTTGCAGTACTTCATCTCCACCCACGGCGCCCGTAAGGGCCTGGCGGATACGGCGTTGAAGACCGCGAACTCGGGTTACCTGACCCGTCGCCTGGTGGACGTGACGCAGGACCTGGTGGTGACCGAGGACGACTGCGGCACCTCGAATGGTTCGCTGATGCGCGCCATCGTCGAGGGCGGTGAAGTCATCGAGTCCCTGCGCGACCGTATCCTGGGCCGTACCGCGGCCGAGGAAGTGCTGCACCCCGAAACGCGTGCCGTGCTGGCGCAGCCGGGCCGGATGCTCGATGAAGACCTGATCGAAGAGCTCGAAGCCGCAGGCGTGGACGAAGTGAAGGTGCGTACCGCGCTGACCTGCGAAACCCGCTACGGCCTGTGCGCCAAGTGCTACGGCCGCGACCTGGGCCGCGGCGGCCTGATCAACCTCGGCGAAGCCGTGGGCGTGATCGCCGCGCAGTCCATCGGCGAGCCCGGCACGCAGCTGACCATGCGTACGTTCCACATCGGTGGTGCGGCATCGCGTGCGGCGGTGGCGTCCAGTGTGGAAGCCAAGTCCAACGGCATCATCGGCTTCAACGCCACGATGCGCTACGTGACCAACACCAAGGGCGAGCTGGTGGTGATTGCGCGCTCGGGTGAAATCATCATCCAGGACGAGCACGGCCGCGAGCGCGAGCGCCACAAGGTGCCGTACGGCGCGACGCTGACGGTGAAGGCCGACCAGGCCATCAAGGCCGGCACCATCCTCGCCAACTGGGACCCGCTGACGCGCCCGATCATCACCGAGTACGCAGGTACGGTGAAGTTCGAGAACGTCGAGGAAGGCCTCACGGTGGCCAAGCAGGTGGACGAGGTCACGGGCCTGTCCACGCTGGTGGTGATCGACCCCAAGCGCCGCGGCTCTGCCAAGGTGGTGCGTCCGCAGGTGAAGCTGGTGGACGCCGATGGCAAGGAGGTGAAGATCCCCGGTACCGACCACTCGGTGACGATCGGCTTCCAGGTCGGCGCGCTGATCCAGGTGCGCGACGGCCAGGAAGTGGGCCCCGGCGAAGTGCTGGCCCGCATCCCGATGGAAGGCCAGAAGACCCGCGACATTACCGGCGGTCTGCCGCGCGTGGCCGAGCTCTTTGAAGCCCGCAGCCCCAAGGACAAGGGCATGCTGGCCGAGATGACCGGCACGATCTCCTTCGGCAAGGAAACCAAGGGCAAGGTGCGCCTGCAGATCACCGATCCGGACGGCAAGGTCTGGGACGAGCTGGTGCCCAAGGAAAAGAACGTGCTGGTCCACGAAGGCCAGGTGGTCAACAAGGGCGAGCTGATCGTCGACGGCCCGGCCGATCCGCAGGACATCTTGCGCCTGCTGGGCATCGAGGAGCTGTCGCGCTACATCGTTGACGAAGTGCAGGACGTGTACCGCTTGCAGGGTGTGAAGATCAACGACAAGCACATCGAGGTGATCGTGCGCCAGATGCTGCGCCGCGTCGTGGTCGAGAACCCGGGCGAGTCCACCTACATCGCCGGCGAGCAGGTGGAGCGTTCCGAGATCCTCAACACCAACGAGGCGCTGCAGGCCGAAGGCAAGCTCCCTGCCACGTACTCCAACGTGCTGCTGGGCATCACCAAGGCGTCGCTGTCCACCGACTCGTTCATTTCCGCCGCGTCGTTCCAGGAAACGACCCGCGTGCTCACCGAGGCTGCCATCATGGGCAAGCGCGACGAGCTGCGCGGCCTGAAGGAGAACGTGATCGTGGGCCGTCTGATCCCCGCCGGCACGGGCTTGGCTTACCACCAGGCGCGCAAGGCCAAGGACGCCATGGACGAGGCCGAGCGCCGCGCCATCGCAGATGCCGAAGCCGCCGAGCTGGCCTCTGCCGGCACCGACGACGCAGCCGCCGAGATCGACGGCAGCGCCGACACGGCTGATTAAGCCGTTGCCAGTCCCGCCTCTCGCATGCGGGTACTGAACGCTCCCGGCTTGCCCATCCGGCAGGCCGGGAGTTTCTTTTTTGTCGTGTTACCAATCCCTCGGTTGGCAGGGGCCGTGCCCGCTGGCGCGAAGCCCCGGCTGTGAACATGTTGACCACCTGGATACTTCTCGCCCTGTTCCTGTTCTGGGCCGTGGGCGCCTACAACCGGCTCATCCGCCTGCGATCCGCGGCGCTGCAGGCCTTTGGCGGGCTGGACACCCACATGGTGCGCTGGATTGCCCTGCTGGGTGAGTACGAGGCTGCGCACGGTGCCCCTGGCGCGGTCCAGGCCATCGTGGGCGACGAACCGGCGCCGGCGGCGGGCGCGCATGACGCCCATGCCGCCCTTTGGGCCGCGGCCACGCAACTCGGCGCCTCGCTGGCAGTAGCACGCGCGCGCCCGCTGGACAGCGGCGCCGCCGCCGCCCTGGCGGCCGCATCGCAGGTGCTGGAGAACGCCTGGCAGACCGTTGTGCGCGAAGCCGCGCAGGTGAGCGAAGGTGTGGCACCCCCTGCACTCGCCCCATGGGTGGTGCGGCGCGAACAGGTGGCGCTGCACAGCGACGAGGCGCGCCGCCTGTTCAACGATGCCGTGGCTCAGTACAACCATGCCATCGCCCAGTTTCCCGCCAGCCTGCTGGCGTGGCTGTTCGGCTTCAAGAAGGCGCAGACGCTGTGAACAAGCCTACTTCCATCCCGACGCAGGGGGCTCCCGCGGTTGCGTTGAGCCAGTTGCTGGACGCCACCGCCTTGGCGCTGCAGGCGGTGCGCGCAGGACAGTCGGGCACCGTGGCGCTGGAGACCACGGCTGCCGCGCTGCGCCCCGGCGTGCAGGCGCTGCTGTTCCAGGTGCTGCGCCACCTGGGGCGCGCGCAGGCCTTGCGCCGCCAGCTGGCACCCCGCAACCCGCCGCCGCGGGTGGATGCGCTGCTGTGCACCGCCCTGGCACTGGCCTGGGACCCGCAGACCGCTCCCTACGCGCCGTTCACCCTGGTCAACCAGGCGGTCGAGGCCGCCAAGCGCCACCCGGCGACGCGGGCGCAGGCGTCTTTCGTCAACGCCTGCCTGCGGCGCTTCCTGCGTGAGCGCGACGCGCTGGTGGCCGCCACGCAGGGCGACGAGGTCGCCGTGTGGAACCATCCCGCATGGTGGATCCAGCGCCTGCGCCGCGACCACCCTGATCAGTGGCAGCAGATCCTGCAGGCGAACAATGCGCCCGCGCCCATGGTGCTGCGGATTTCTAAGTCAAAAAGCACTCCAGCGCTTTACCAGCAAGCGTTAGAAGCTATCAATATTGAAGCTATGGCGGTAGGCTCCGAAGGGCTGGCGCTGGCACGCCCCGTGCCGGTGCAGCAACTGCCTGGCTTTGCAGAGGGTGTTGTCTCGGTGCAGGATGCCGCCGCGCAGATGGCGGCGCCGCTGCTGCTCAACGGGCTGGACGCCGCGCAGCCGCTGCGCGTGCTGGATGCCTGCGCCGCCCCCGGCGGCAAGACCGCCCATTTGCTGGAATGGGCCGCCGCACTGCGGGCCCCTTGGCGGGTCACCGCGTTGGAGGTGGATGCGGCACGCGCCGAGCGCATCCATGACAACCTGCATCGCCTGGGGCTGAGCGCCCAGGTGCTGGTGGCCGATGCCGCCGTGCCCGCCGACTGGTGGCAGCAGGCCAGCGGTGGTGAGCCGTTCGACGCGATCTTGCTCGACGCGCCCTGTACCGCCTCGGGCATCGTGCGCCGCCATCCCGACGTGCGCTGGCTGCGGCGCGAGAGCGACGTGGCCCAGCTGGCCGCGCAGCAGTCGCGTCTGCTGGCGGCGCTGTGGCCGCTGCTGCGCCCTGGCGGGCGGCTGCTGTATTGCACCTGTTCGGTGTTCCGGGCCGAGGGCGACGGGCAGATCGCAGCGTTTCTTGCGCACAACACTGACGCACGCCTGCTGCCGTCGCCGGGCCATTTATTCCCCGGCAGCCCAGACAAGCGCGACGGGCTCCGTGACAATGGGCCGGGTGAACACGACGGTTTCTTTTACGCCCTGTTGCACAAGGCCCCCGCCTGAACGTGCCGGTCTGCGCAGGCCGGGCTGGCTGTGGGCCGCGCTGGTTTGTCTGCTGGCGCTGTGGATCGCGGCCATTCCCGCCGCCCACGCCCAACAGCACGGCGAGATTGTTGAACTGCAACTCGACCCGCTGCCCGAGGGACTGTATCTGTCGGCCACGCTGCAGCTGGAACTCCCCGAACTCGTCAAGGATGCGCTCTACAAGGGCATTTCCGTGTTCTTCATCACCGAGGCCGAGGTGGTGCGCCAGCGCTGGTACTGGTCCGACAAAGTGGTGGCGCAGGCCAGCCGTTTTCTGCGGTTGAGCTACCAGCCCCTTACGCGGCGCTGGCGTGTGGTGCAGTCGTCCACGCCCTTTGCACCGTCGGGCCTGGGCGTGTCGCTGGGCCAGAATTTCGACACGCTGCAGGATGCGCTGGCATCGATGCAGCGCATCGCGCGCTGGAAGATCGCCGACGAGGGGCAGGTCGATGAAGGCGTGACCTACGTCATGAACTTCCAGTTCCGGCTGGATACCTCGCAGTTGCCCCGCCCCTTGCAGATCGGTGCGGTGGGCCGCTCGGGCTGGAACATGGTGCTTGCGCGCAGCGTGCCGCTGAGCGTGGTGGAGGCTGCGCGGTGAAAGCGGGCGATCCGCGTCCCGCGGGTTCGGCCCGCCGCGCAGAGACACGCGCACGCGCCGTGCGATGGGCGCTGGGCCTCGGCACGGGGCTGATGTGCGCCATCGCATTGGTGCTGCTGTTCCTGCTGACGCTGGCCACCAACAACCGTGACCTGTACGAACGCAACTTCGCCTGGCTGCTGGGCGTGAACGTACTGGTGGCGCTGGTGCTGCTGGCCGTGTTGGTCTGGGGCGCCCTGCGCCTGGTGGTGCGCCTGAGGCGGGGGCGCTTCGGCAGCCGGCTGCTGCTCAAGCTCGCGGGCATCTTCGGGCTGGTGGGCGTGATCCCCGGACTGCTGATCTACGTGGTGTCCTACCAGTTCGTCTCGCGCTCCATCGAGAGCTGGTTCGACGTCAAGGTCGAGGGCGCGCTGACCGCCGGTGTGAGCCTGGCGCGCGTCACGCTCGACACCATTGCCAGCGACCTGGCCTCCAAGACGCGCACCGCCAGCAGCCAGTTGGCCCAGGTGCCCGATGCGGCCGCGGGCCTGGTGCTGGAGCGCATGCGGGACCAGTTGGGGGCCACCGACCTCGTGCTGTGGAACGCCGCGGGCCAGCCCGTCGCCGGCACCGGGCAATCGCGCTACATGCTCAACCCCGAGCGGCCAAGCGCGCAGCAGTTCCGCATGGCGCGGCAAGACCGCGTCACCTTCCAGATCGAGGGCCTGGACGACATCACCGACCCGCTGGCCGCGGAGAACGCGCGCGTGCGCGCGCTGGTGCTGGTGGCCAACCCCGGCGTGGGTCTGCTGGCCGAGCCGCGCTTCGTGCAGGCCACCGTGCCCTTACCCCAGGCGCTGGTCGCCAACGCCATTGCGGTGCAGGAAGCAAACCGCGAATACCAGGAACGCGCGCTGGCGCGCGGCGGGCTGCGGCGCATGTACATCGGCACGCTGACGCTGAGCCTGTTCCTTGCCGTCTTTGGCGCGGTGCTGCTCGCCGTGGTGATGGGCAACCAGCTTGCGCGGCCCCTGCTGGTGCTGGCCGACGGCGTGCGCGAGGTGGCGGCAGGCAACCTGTCGCCCAAGGCCGCGCTGCAGACCAAGGACGAGTTGGGCGGGCTGACGCGCTCTTTTGCCCTGATGACGCAGCAGCTCGCGGACGCCCGCGGCACGGTCGAGCAAAGCCTGAACGCGCTGGAAGCCGCGCGCGGGCACCTGCAGACCATCCTGGACAACCTCACGTCGGGAGTCATCGTGCTGGATGAAAAAGGCATCGTCCAGTCGTCCAACCCCGGTGCGACCCGCGTCCTGCGCGCGCCGCTGGCGGCCTACGAAGGACGGCCGCTGGCTGAGGTGCCGGGGCTGGCGGATTTCGCGGCGGCCGTGCAGCGGCACTTCGATACCTTTTTGCAGGATCGTGACCACCACGGTCTGGACCACTGGCAGCAGACCTTTGAGCTGCACGCGGCGGGCGGTGGCGTCACCACGCAAGGCACCAGCCTGGTGGCGCGCGGTGCGCAACTGCCCAACGAGGCGCGGCTGCTGGTGTTCGACGACATCTCCGAAATCGTCTCCGCGCAGCGCGCCCAGGCGTGGGGCGAGGTCGCTCGGCGTCTGGCGCACGAGATCAAGAACCCGCTGACGCCGATCCAGCTCTCGGCCGAGCGTCTGGAGATCAAGCTCTCGGGCAAGCTGCCTGCGGCAGAGCAGGCTGTGCTGACCAAGTCGGTGAAGACCATCGTGGACCAGGTGGATGCGATGAAACGGCTGGTCAATGAATTCCGCGACTACGCGCGCCTGCCGTCTGCGGAACTGCACACGCTGGACCTGAACGCACTGGTTGCCGATGTGCTGCATTTGTATGGCGCCGAGACCGCGCAGGTGCCGGTCGAGGCCGAGTTGGACCCGCGCTGCCCCGCGATCTCGGGCGATGCCCAGCAATTGCGCCAAGTGGTGCACAACCTGCTGCAGAACGCCCAGGACGCGACACAGCAGGCGGCCGAGCAGGGGGGCGTTCCACCGCCGCCCGTGCGCATCAGCACACGCTGGAGTGCATCCGCGCAACGTGTGCGGCTGACGGTGTCGGACTGCGGGCCGGGCTTTCCTCCACACATCCTGCAGCGCGCCTTCGAGCCCTACGTCACGACCAAGCCTCGGGGCACCGGGCTGGGACTGGCCGTCGTCAAAAAAATCGCGGATGAACATCGCGCGCGGATCGATCTGGTCAACCGCGTGGAAGACGGCGTGGTGAAGGGCGCACAAGTGTCGCTATCATTCGCCCCTGAATCGGCGGTGGCGCTCTAACAACACCGCACGTGCAGCAAGGGTGCATTTACACACATGGCAAATATTCTGGTGGTCGACGACGAACTGGGGATCCGGGACCTGTTGTCAGAAATTCTGAACGACGAGGGGCATAGCGTCGACCTTGCCGAGAACGCCACGCAGGCCCGCAACGCGCGCTTGAATGGCAGCTATGACCTGGTGCTGCTGGATATCTGGATGCCCGATACCGACGGGGTATCGCTGCTCAAGGAATGGGCCATGGCCGGCACGCTGACCATGCCAGTGATCATGATGAGCGGCCACGCCACCATCGACACGGCCGTGGAAGCCACGCGCATCGGTGCCTTCTCCTTTCTCGAGAAGCCCATCACCATGCAGAAGCTGCTCAAGGCAGTGGAGCAGGGCCTGGCACGCAGTACGGCGCAGCCACCAGCAAGCGCTGCCGCGCCGGCCCAGACCAACACCGCACCTGCACCCGCAACAACCGGCGCCATTGCCAATGGCGCGCCGGCTCCTGCGCCTGTTGTTGCGGTGATGGAGCAGGCGCCCATGTCCCACCAGGGCTTCAATCTCGACCGACCCTTGCGTGAGGCGCGCGACGGTTTTGAGAAAGCCTACTTTGAATTCCATCTCGCCCGCGAAGGCGGCTCGATGACACGCGTCGCCGAAAAAACAGGATTGGAGCGCACACATCTTTACCGCAAGCTGCGCCAATTGGGCGTGGACCTCGGGCGCAACAAACGCAACGCGTGAATTGGCAAAAATTTTGCAGCTTGGCGTTATGCCCCGATTTCTCGGGCTATAATTCAAGGCTCAGGCCCGGTAGCTCAGTTGGTAGAGCAGAGGATTGAAAATCCTTGTGTCGGCGGTTCGATTCCGTCCCAGGCCACCAAAATTC
The DNA here is from genome assembly GCF_056730635.1 of Diaphorobacter sp. B2A2W2. Taxonomy (NCBI): domain Bacteria; kingdom Pseudomonadati; phylum Pseudomonadota; class Betaproteobacteria; order Burkholderiales; family Comamonadaceae; genus Diaphorobacter; species Diaphorobacter sp. B2A2W2. The sequence continues at coordinate 186,274 of NZ_JBWZOR010000006.1, read as the reverse complement.
AGCGCCCAACTGTTCTCAGTTGGGCGTTTTCATTTGTGCTTCCCGCATGACACGCGGGGTTCCCGCACATTCTGCGTGTGCGACCAGGCTCCTGTGGTCTGGCAGGGACATCTCCGGTTGCCCTCCGTTCCGCCCTCTCTTCTCTCGAAATCGGCGCTAACTTCTTCGCCGTGGCACACGCACATGGCCTTTTGCGACCATCATTTGCGCGCGTGCCATTGCCATTCGTTGTCGGGTGGGCTTGGAGCAGCAATCCATCACGCCAACACAGCCGCCGCGCAAGGCATGGAGTACAAGCCTGCGCGTTGCTGCGTGACGACGAGTGCTCCGTAGGCCGCCAGCCTCGCCTCGTGCTCCGGCTTGCCCTTGTCCTTCGACTTGATCTTGAACAGGTCAATTGGCTTGTCGCTCTTCTGGCCGGCACGCTGCATGACCCTTTCGCCGTCCACCTCGACCCCCTTGAACGACCACAGCGACTCGAACACTTTGGCCTGACCATCGGTGAACCGGATCGGCGTTGCCTGCACGTCCGGCAGCGTCGCCCACTTGAAGTCCGCCGAGAATGGCCCGTTCACAGGTGCGGCCGGATCGGCCACTGCTGGCGCTACAGACGGTATCGAAGGGATGAAGGCGATCCCGCCGCCATAGAACGTGAATCGTTCTTCCAGCGCCAGCCATTCCACACCGGAGCCGAAGGGCGATCCACGGGTCGTGCGCGGCCTGGGGGTGATTACCCGGATGTTGCTTCCCGCCACCCGAACACGATCCAGCAAGGACGGCTCATGCAGCACTCTCGTCAGCTCTCGGGCCAGCACGACCGGCGAGCTGCGGGCATTACCGAGCCGCCAAGCACCGTCGCCCAAGTCATCGATGTCGTCGCGGCTCTCGATGTCGAGCGCGAGGCGCATTTTCTGCCGCAGCCAGTCTTCGTCCAAGGCCAACGCCGCACCGTCGATTGCCTCGACAGGAACCTGGCCACACTCCGGGCACCGGCAGATTCGACCGCCCCGTCCATCGCCCCAGACCTGCGCCCGATGCTGCTGACAGTGGGGACAGAGCACAAAAAACTGATCCACCACTGTTGGCCTGACGGTTTTGCCGAGCATAGACAAAGCAGATACCTCGCGTGGCGACAGCGTGGCCCGCAGCACCGGCGTGCCGCCTGCGAACAGTCGGCAAACCAGGGCCCAGGCATCGTGCGTCGTCATTGGTCAGTCCTCGAAAGCGGATGAAGAACTGACTGGGTCGGTCTCCGGCGGCAACTCCTGGGCGCTGAGGGTCTGGCCCTTCTGCAAGATGCCCACCGCAACCAAGTAGCCTTCCAGCTGCGCCTGCATCTTGGCGTCGAACTTGTGCAGGTTCAGCCGCCCTTTGCTGGTCACTTCGATGGTGACCACCTTGGGGCGAGTCCTGCCCGGCTCGGGTGGGTAGTAGAGATTTACCTGCGCCGCCGTCACCGCCCACTGCCCCTCCAGCGGGCCCGGCAGCTTCTCCTTCAGCAAATCGTGCACCGAGCGTTGCTGGCTGGATTGCATCGCCGTGCATTCGATCTTCAGCGCCGTGTCAGGGCTGAGCAGGGTGAGTGCCTTCAACTGAACCATCGAGAAGCCGTCCTCGAACGCATCCGGCACATCGAACCCGGTGCGCAGCATCGACAGATCCAGAGTCGGCGACTTGATCTTGTGAGCGCTTGCTTTCACGCCCAGCACATGCTCCGCAAAGGCCTCGACCAGCATTTGCTGATACTTTGCGCCACCGCGCACCAGCGTGCGCACCACACCGGTGGACTTGGCGTACTCCAGCACCATGTGGATGTTGGGGTTGCCGACCCGGCGTTTCAGGGTCGCTCCCTCGAACTCCAGACGCAGCATCGCCATGTCCTTGACATGGACCGACAGCAGGAACACGCCCGGGCTGCGCTCGACCAAGTGCGCCACGCTGCCGTCTCCGCATTGGAGTTCGCGCTTGTAGAAGGCCGAGATGGCGTGACGCAACGCGGTCAGATTGGCATCCGAACCGTTCGGTTGGCGTTTCAGGCCAAGATCGTATTGCTGTGTCTGTTGCCCATGCTGTTCCCAAAAGCTGAAGTCATAGGCACGCTCGAACAGTGCCGGGTGGTGGACGTAGAGCCAGAAGGAACGGTGGATGTCGCTTGCACACAGCGCCAAACCCGCAAGCGCAGCACCATCGGCCACGGCCGCCTCAAACATCGCCTGCTTACCAGCCGCATCGCCCAACTGAACGCTGGCCATGAGGTTGGCCGTCATCCGGTCGCGGGCAGCAATGTCGGGCCAGACTTTGACCGCTTCGACCAGAAACTGGCTGGTCTCCGGTGTGTCATCCCAGGCAAAGCCATCGGGCACTGGCAGGCTGTGGGTGGTCAGGAAGTCGCGCAGCGTGGCGTCCACCGGCAGCTCGAGCATCACGTCGACAAAGGTCTTCTTCATCTTGATCGTCCTTTCTGGATCGGCGTCGAAGGTCTGCGACCGATGTACGGACTGCACTGGCCAGCGACTAGGTTACTGAACACGCACCTCGCACAAGTAAAGCAGCGAGATACAAGCGCGATTCTGAACCTCAGATTTCCGCTTGTCAATCAAAGCGGCACATCTAGACCTTATTTGTATCTCGCAGCTATACTAGCGATCTTGTTTTTGTTAACTGACTGTTTTCCCCTACAGGAGCATCGCTATGGCTTCAGCGTTCGGAGCACGCCTGCGACGCTTACGCGAGGCGAAGAAATTGACCTTGCAACAGGTCGCCGACGAAGTCGGCTGTACCAAGGCGTATATATGGGAACTGGAGATGAAGGACGGCCAGCGTCCCTCCGCTGAACGGGTCCAGGCCTTGGCCAGGGTGCTGGGCGTGACGATGGAGGACATCATGGGCGAGCCCATTGAACAGGTTCCTCAGGCCAGTCCAGAAGATGTGGCCTTCTTCCGCGAGTACGCTGGAATGACGGACGAGGAGAAGGATCGTTACCGTCAGGCACTCAAAATCATGTTCCCCGACAAGAACTAAGGCGGTCTGACAATTGAGCTCATCCCAGCCCCTAACCGGGTCCATCGCGGCCAGCACCGTCTTGAGATGGTTGCGGGCGTGGCACGCCGACGGCATGCCGGATGCCGTGGATCTGGAAGTCGTCCGGCAAATGCTTCCAGAGACGCCTTACGGCAAAGGGGTGCGGGAGATCAAGGCCCCGATGGTGCTGGACATCAATAGCTGCGAAGGCATGTTGGTGCGCAACCCACAGGACACCGCAGAGTGGGGCATTTTCTATAACGGCAAGGCAAACCCCGAACGCCAGCGTTTCACCATCGCTCACGAACTGGGCCACTTCATCCTTCACCGCGATCAGCGGCAAAGTTTCAACTGCGACAAGGAAAGCGTGTACTCCGGCGCTGACACTATCCGTGTCATCGAACGTGAGGCGGACGACTTTGCCAGCAACCTGCTGATGCCTGGCGACTTGCTGCGCGAGTGGATCTCGAACCAGCGCATCGACTTGCATGTCCTGAGCGCCCTTGCCAAACGGTTCCAGGTGTCGTTCGAGGCGCTATGCATTCGGTTCATCAAATTCACCACGCAGCGGGCAATCCTTGTCTATTGGGACAACGGTTTCGTGAAGTACGAATGGCGCAGCAGCAGCGCGGTCAAGACGCGCGCCCGCATTCGGCGCACTGACGATCCGCAGGAACCATTACCCGGCACCCTGGCTGCTGATTCCACCGTTGAGCAGGAGTGGGATGGCACGGAGATGTCTGCCGCGATCTGGTGCCCGGAGGAGGCACCACACATGAAGTTGCGCGAGTTCAAGCACAGCTACACCACAGGAGATCGCGTCCTGACCCTTTTGCTACTGGAAAGTGCTGAACCACGGTCATGGGATCGGTCTTGGCAAGACGGCGAGAGCTTTGACAGCTTCGATCAGTTCGTCTCGAACGGGCAATTGCCAGTACGGTGAGTCCCTCGATGACAGGCTTGCCGATCCAACCCATAGATGAAGAACTGCAGACCTTGCAACGCGAGGTGCAACGAATGCTGGGCCGTTGTCTCTTGCGTCTGCAGCAGTACGAACAGTTGATGAAGGCCATCGTGGCCCACCACGAAATCTCCGCGTCAGGATCACCCATCGAATCGAACCAGGCGGAGCGCATTGCGGATGCCGCAAACAAGACTCTGGGTACGTTGGTTGGCACGCTGCTCGGAACGTATGTCACCAGCGGCGACCAAGACGAGGTCGCCGAACCAGATGCGCCCGACAACATCATCTCGTTCAAGATGAAGATGAGCTTGCGGATGTCTGCCGAGGATTTCGATACGACGCAAAACGATCTGAAGGAACTGGTTCTGCTGCGAAACAACCTGGTGCACCACTTTATCGACCAGCACGACCTTTGGAGTCTGGACGGATGCCGTGGTGCGCAAGAGTCCTTGGTCGCGGCCTACAGTCGCGTCGATCAACACTTTGAGCAACTGCGAGGCTGGGCGGAGCACATGGATCAGGCCCGTCGTCTGGCGGCGGAGTTTGCCCAGTCCGATGCCTTCCGCGATCTGGTGATCAACGGCATAGCGCCGGATGGCTCGGTGGATTGGCCCGCAGCCGGAATTGTTCGCGCATTGCGTGAAGCGGCAGATCAGTTGGCTGTCGACGAGTGGACGCCGGTCGCTACTGCTGGACGATGGATTGCAGAAAGGTATCCCGATCAACTGCCGGCCAAGTATGGGTGCAGCAGTTGGCGGCAGGTCGTGCACGAATCCCGCCTTTTCGAGCTTCGGTATCGGGAAGTGAATGGCCAGCGCGCGGCTTGGTATAGGCCCAAAGAGACATAGCGCCAAACCCGCGCATTCACGCTAAATCACGTTACGCGAAGTGCCCTTGGTTTCTAGCATGAGCAGCGTTTTCCATCGGAACGCTTGCCATGACAGAAATCGAACCTATCTCCATTTGCACATCACCTGACCGGCCACGGCACGGGCATCAAGAAATCGCTGATCTGTTGGCTGCCGCGCTGCTGCGCCTTCGTGCCCGCCAATCGCGCGACATCACCAAAAACAGCGAGCAGGTTTGCCTTGGCTTCCCCGGCCAACAGCGCGTGAATGCGAACCCCGATCACAACAACGGAGTTCGCCCATGACAGCACACGCAACCTCACCAACGCCCGCCTCAGTCGCCGCCCGCGTCGCGGCTATTCCCCATCTTTCGATGGATGATCTTTGGGCTCTCTGGGACGACCATTTCGATGAACGGCCGAATCACCACCATCGGGTCTGGCTGGAAAGTCGCCTGGCCTACCGGATGCAAGAGCGCGCGTTTGGCGGTTTGAAACCGTCACTGCGCAAGAAGCTCGAGGATGTTGGCGAAACCGGCATCTTGCCCAAGCAACTGCGCGGCGATAGCCAACGCCTACTGCCCGGTACCGTCCTGACACGCATCTACGACGACATTGAACATCGTGTGCTGGTGCGCGGATCGAATGATTTCGAGTACCAGGGGCAACGCTTCAAGAGCCTGTCCGCTGTAGCCAAACGCATCACAGGCAGCCATTGGTCAGGCCCGGTGTTCTTTGGTTTGAAGGCACCTGCTTCGAAGAAGGGGGCAGCATGAGCTCAGTGCGTCGAAACCAGATTCCCGCAGTCACGCCAAAGAAGCGATGCGCCGTCTACACACGCAAGTCCACTGACGAAGGCCTCGACCAGGAATACAACAGCCTCGAGGCACAGCGTGATGCGGGCTTGGCCTTCATTGCAAGCCAACGACATGAAGGCTGGATTGCCGTCGACGACGGATACGACGACGGCGGCTACTCGGGCGGCAACATGGAACGGCCCGGGTTGCGCCGCCTGATGATCGACATCGAGGCGGGGATGATCGATACCGTGGTCGTCTACAAAATCGACCGCCTCACGCGCAGCCTGCCGGACTTCGCAAAGCTGGTCGAGGTTTTCGACCGCAACGGCGTCTCCTTTGTCGCGGTCACGCAGCAGTTCAACACCACCACATCGATGGGGCGATTGACGCTCAACATCCTTTTGTCATTCGCGCAGTTCGAACGCGAGGTCACCGGCGAACGCATCCGCGACAAGATCGCCGCCAGCAAGGCCAAGGGCATGTGGATGGGCGGAGTCCCGCCTCTTGGATACGACGTGGTCGAACGCAAGCTCGTCATCAATGAACGTGAAGCCGCGCTGGTGCGTGACATCTTCCGCCGCTATGCCGAGCACGGCTCGGCTGCGCGACTCGTCCGCGAATTGGAAATCGAGGGGCATACCACCAAGGCATGGGTCACCCAGTCCGGTCGGGAGCGATTGGGACGCAGCATCGATCAGCAGTACATCTTTACCTTGCTGCGTAACCGCATTTACCTCGGTGAAATCTGTAATCACGAGACGTGGTACTCGGGCCAGCACGACCCCATCATTTCTCAAGAATTGTGGGACGCGGCACACGCCTTCATTGAGAGGCGAAAGCAGGCACCGCGCGAACACCGAGCCAAGCATCCGGCACTGCTGGCGGGACTTCTGTTTGCACCGGATGGCCAACGGATGTTGCACTCCTTCGTCAAGAAGAAAAATGGTCGGCAGTACCGCTACTACGTGCCTTACCTGCACAAGCGGCGCAACGCCGGTGCCAGCCTGGCTCCACATACTCCGGACGTGGGCCACCTGCCAGCCGCCGAGATCGAAGATGCCGTGTTGGCGCAAATCCATGCTGCGCTCTCATCGCCGCAAATGCTGATCGCAGTGTGGAGATCCTGCCAGCAGCATCCGGCGGGGTCGACGTTGGACGAGGCACAGGTGGTGGTCGCCATGCAGCGCATCGGTGACGTTTGGTCGCAACTGTTCCCCGCCGAGCAGCAACGGATCACACGGCTATTGATCGAACGCGTGCAACTACACGGGCACGGCCTGGATATCGTTTGGCGAGAGGACGGTTGGATCGGATTCGGTGCGGACATCAGCACGCATCCCTTGATCGAAGAGTCCCAAGAGCGTGTCGAGGAGGCTTTGGCATGAATGCCACGACCCACCAGCGCCAGCGCGCCGTCCGCATCGAGATAGGAGCCGAGGCGCGCAGTTATGTCAGCGAGGGGCAGCGGGTCACCTTGGTGCCCCTGACGATCAAGCGCCGCCAGAACCGGAAGCTGCTGATACCGCCAGCCCCCGAGATCGCGGACCGAATCGGTGGCTTCGATGTGCCGATGATCAAAACGCTGGGCAAGGCCTTCTACTGGAAGCGCTTGATCGACGATGGCACCTACTCCACGACAACGGACTTGGCGCACGCCTTCAAAGTGGAACCGGGCTGGGCTGCCGAGGTCTTGCGCATGACCATGTTGGCCCCCGATATCGTGGAGGCGGTATTCGAAGGACGTCAGCCACGCCACCTGAATCTGCACACCTTGCGTGGCCGCCAAGAGCAACTGCCGCGCGATTGGGCTGCGCAGCGTCGATTGCTCGGTTTCTCCGACGCCTGATCTGCTTCCAGACACATCCGATGACGGCGAGCCATGTGCTCGCCGTTTGCTTTTCTGCCGTGGGCCATTGGCGAACCTGGACTTCCGTCGTGGTTCGCCATTGCGTCCCTTAAAGGTTCGCCACCCGAAGGTTGGAATGACACCTGTTACTCAACAACGTCACAGGAGCATTCCATGCAGACACCAACCAGCGGTATCCCCCGGTCGCCACAGCAGGCGATCAACACCATGTCACCCGGTGATCGCCGCGTGCTCAACGAAAACGAGCTCGGGCAACGCTGGGGCGTTAGCCCCAAGACTTTGCAGCGCTGGCGCAGTGAGGGTCGCGGTCCACGCTACCTGAAGCTGTCCAAGCGTGTCGGCTACCCGGTCGACGCGATCCTCGAGTTTGAGCGCGAAGCGCTGCACGACTCGACATCCGAACGCGCGGCGGTTTGAGGAGAGATGCGATGAATGACATCACCATCTTCCCTGCCGACATCGCCGAGATGTCGGTCAGCCAACTGGCCGCATTGCCGCCCGCGCAGAAACACGAGATCGACAAGAACCTCGATGCAGCCATCGACTGGCTGAAGAAGGCGCGCACCAAGTTCGATGCGGCACTGGATCAGTGCTACGGCGAGCAGGCACGCACCGCGCTGCGCGAGTCCGGCCGTGACTTCGGCACCGCACACATCAGCGTTGGCCCGCTGCACCTGAAGTTCGAGCTGCCCAAGAAGGTCAGCTGGGATCAGAAGCAACTGGCTGAGATCGCTGAACGCATCGTCGCCTCAGGCGAGAAGGTCGAGTGTTACCTCGACATCAAGTTGTCCGTCTCCGAATCCCGCTTCACGAACTGGCCGCCTGCTTTGCAACAGCAGTTCGCCGCCGCTCGCACTGTGGATTCCGGCAAGCCGTCTTTCACCCTTTCCATTGATTCGGAGTAATGACCATGAGCACCAATCTCATCGCCTCGCTGCGTCAACAGCTGCCGTCCATCTACGGCGAACACCTCCCTGACGAAATCCGGTATCGCCGCGCGGACGGTCAGTACGTCGTTGTCCCGCTTGATGTCGCCACTGTGGACGAGCTGGCTTTTGCCATCCAGACAGCCAACGCGGAATCGCTGGCGCTCGGTCGCCGCCGCACCGCGCTGGAAGAACTCCACACCGAGGTACGCAAACGTGCCGCGCGTGGAGTCGACCGTATCGCCGACGTGTCGTGGGAGGGCTGATCATGAGCGCGATCATTCCCTTCCAGTTCGAAGCGCACGCCGTGCGCGTCCAGGTCGATGAACTCGGGCTGCCGTGGTTCAACGCCACCGATGTCTGCGACGCACTGGAGATGGGCAATCCGTCTCAGGCGATCAAGTCCCACGTCGATGCCGAGGATCTCCAGAAATTGGAGACCCTTACGGCGGGTGGCCGTCAACGCCAAAACCACGTCAACGAGTCGGGGCTTTACGCCCTGATCCTCGGTAGCACCAAGGATGCCGCCAAGCGCTTCAAGCGCTGGATCACCGGTGAAGTGCTGCCTGCAATCCGCAAGACAGGCTCGTATTCCGCCGCCACCACGATGGCTGCCTTGCCCGCGCCGACCCAAGATCGCGTCACCGCCATCCTGCTGATCGGCGAAGCGGTCGCCAAGGTACCGGGCGTCAAGACCGGCATTGCAATGGCTGCCACGTTGACCTGCATTCAGGAAAACACCGGCCTGACCACGGAAGTGCTGCGACGCGCTTTGCCTGCCGCCAACGAGCCGATCTGCTCGCTCAACGCCACACAGCTCGGCAAATTACTGAGTCGCTCAGCCAAGGCCACGAACCAGTTGCTGGCATCCGGCGGCCTTCAGTTCCGCAACGACCGGGACGAATGGGAACTGACCGAGGCCGGTGAAGCATGGGCCGAAGCCATGCCGTACTCGCGCAACGGCCACAGCGGCTACCAGATCCTCTGGAATCCGGCGGTCGCGGAACAACTGAAGGAGGTGGCGTGATGTCCCTCCCGATCATTTCCGCGCAGCAGCGCTTGGCCGAGCGCAAGGGTGTGAAGTTGCTGATGCTGGGCAAATCCGGCATCGGCAAGACCACCCGGCTCAAAGACCTCGACCCTGCCACCACCTTGTTCCTCGACATCGAGGCGGGCGACCTCGCCGTGGCCGACTGGCCGGGCGACACCATCCGCCCGGCCTCGTGGCCGGAAAGCCGCGACTTTTTCGTGTTCCTCGCAGGCCCGGACAAGTCACTGCCGCCGGAGAGCGTGTTCTCGCAGGCGCATTACGACCACGTCATCGAGAAATTTGGCAGCCCGACGCAGCTCGACCGCTACCAGACCTTCTTTCTCGACTCGATCACGCAGTTGTCCCGGCAGTGCTTCGCATGGTGCAAGACGCAACCCGGTGCCACCAGTGACCGCTCCGGCAAACCGGATCTGCGCGCGGCCTATGGCCTGCTCGGCCAGGAAATGATCGGCGCACTGACCCACTTGCAGCACGCCCGTGGCAAGAACGTGGTGTTCGTCGCCATCCTCGACGAGCGCCTCGATGACTACAACCGCAAGGTGTTCGTGCCACAGATCGAAGGCAGCAAGACCAGTCTGGAGCTGCCCGGCATTGTCGATGAGGTCGTGACACTGGCCGAGATCAAGGCCGACGACGGCAGTGCTTACCGCGCCTTCGTCACCCACACCGTCAATCCCTACGGCTTCCCGGCCAAAGACCGCAGCGGTCGTCTCGACCTGCTGGAGCCGCCGCATCTCGGTGCACTGATCGCCAAGTGCGCAGGCCAGTCGTCATTGCCCATGCCCGGCAGCACCGGCACCCCCACTGCAGCAAACACCACCGAATCCAAGGAGTAATCGCCATGTCGTCCAACTATTTTGATTTCCAAGATGCCGATCCCCAACAGTCGGGCTTTGACCTGATCCCCAAGGGCGCTGTCGTGCCAGTGCGCATGACCATCAAGCCCGGTGGCTATGACGATCCGGGACAAGGCTGGGGCGGCGGCTACGCCACCGAGTCCTTCGAAACCGGCTCTGTCTACCTCGCCGCCGAGTTTGTCGTCACGGCGGGCGACCATGCCAAGCGCAAGATGTGGAGCAATATCGGCCTGCACTCCAAGAAGGGGCCGACCTGGGGTCAGATGGGGCGCAGCTTTATCCGCGCCGCGCTCAACAGCGCCCGCAACGTCCATCCCCAGGACAACAGCCCGCAGGCCGCCGCCGCGCGCCGCATCCAGGGTTTTCATGAACTGGATGGCCTGGAGTTTCTGGCGCGCGTGGACATTGAGAAGGATGGCAAGGGCCAAGACCGGAACGTGGTCAAGATCGCGGTCGAGCCTGATCACCCCGACTACGCAAAACTGATGGGCGTGCCGCCCAAAGCTCCGGGCAGTGGACATTCCGGCGCTCCGGCGCAGGCGGCTGCGCCTGCGTATCAGGCACCGGCTCCACAACGCGCACCGGTGACCGGCAAGCCGTCGTGGGCACAGTGAGGGAGGCCGATGAAATGCTGGGTCTGCAAACGACAGGCCCGGGGATTCGGCCACACCGACAACCGTCACGGTGTCGGCCATCCCCGGCGCTATCCCATCGACTGGGTGTTCTGCTCACAACGCTGCCAAAACGCGTTTCATGCGCTGTACGGCAACTGGCTGCGGGTCAAGGAAGGTCGCGTCGACAGTACGGAGGTCGCCATGATCGATCCATCTGATGTCGAACTAGCCGCGATGAAGAAGTGCCTCAAGGCCTTCGGCGAGGCTGCGGGTGAGATTGGCTTCACCAAGCCGCTGGGTGACTACTCCGAAGCCGAGGCGCTGCAAGTGATCGACGCCATCGTCACTTGCTACACCGAGGCAATGGTCGCGCACCACGAGGCGAGCAAGTACCCACCGGTACGCGGCATGACGCCTGCGCCCGACCCTCTGGCCAACCCGTTCGCGGATCTGGAGGACGACCTGCCCTGGGAAGAGCCGAAGGGGAAGAAGCCATGATCGACTTCAACTCCTCATCGAGCATCTCGGGTCAGGTCACCACCCTGGTGGACACGGGCCTGCAACAGGCTCGCGCCCGCCAGTCCGAGCGCCAGTACCTCGGGGCCTCACGTCTCGGCGTGGCCTGCGAGCGAGCGCTGCAGTTCGAGTACGCCAAGGCACCCATCGACCACGGGCGTGACACCCCGGGCCGAATGCTGCGGATCTTCGAACGCGGTCACGTCATGGAGGACTGCATGGTCGCGTGGCTCCGGGACGCGGGCTTTGACCTGCGCACCCGCAAGGCCGACGGCGAGCAGTTCGGTTTCTCGGTGGCCGATGGCCGCCTGCAGGGCCACATCGACGGCGTCATCGTCGGCGGCCCCGAGGGCTTCGCCTATCCCGCGCTCTGGGAATGTAAGTGTCTCGGCAACAAGTCCTGGAGCGATCTGGACAAGAAGGGCCTGACTCTCTCCAAGCCCGTCTACGCCGCGCAAGTGGCGATCTACCAAGCCTATCTCGAACTGCACGAGCACCCGGCGATCTTCACGGCACTCAACGCCGACACGATGGAGATCTACACCGAGCTCGTGCCCTTTGACGCAGCACTGGCCCAACGCATGTCGGATCGGGCGGTCAAGGTCATCACGGCGACCGAAGCGGGAGAGCTCCTGCCGCGCGCCTTCCATGACTCGACCCACTTTGAATGCCGGATGTGCGCGTGGCAAGACCGCTGCTGGAGGACACAAGCATGAATACCTCGACTTTGAATCACGTACTGGGCGAGCAGCTGATCGACGTACGCCAGGCTGCACTGATGTTCAATCTGCCGTCGTATTGGCTCTCTCAAGCCAAGGAGCGAAAGGAGCGTCGCATTCCGCATTACCGCGTCGGCAAACTGGTTCGCTTCAAACCCAACGAGCTGGAAGCCTGGATCGCTGCGCAGCAGGCGTCACACGAGGGTGGTGCCGATGCTTGATTTCAATGACACATCACCACCGGGAGAAACGGGCCGGCGCAACGTCAATGACAGCGAGCGGGACGAGATTCGCACTGAACTGATCGCACGCATGGAATCAGTCCTGACCACGATGTTTCCGGCAGGAAAGAAGCGTCGTGGCAAGTTTCTGATCGGGGACATCCTGGGCAGCCCGGGCGACAGCCTTGAGGTGGTACTCGAAGGCGACAAGGCTGGTCTCTGGACGGATCGTGCCACGGGCGATGGCGGTGACATCTTTGCCTTGATCGCCGCCTACCTCGGGGCCAACGTCCACACCGACTTTCCCCGGGTGCTCGACGAGGCAGCTGATCTGCTCGGTCGTTCGCGATCAGTGCCGGTACGCCGCGCCAAGAAGGAAGCTCCGGTTGATGATCTCGGCCCGGCCACGGCCAAGTGGGACTACTTCGATGCCACCGGCAAACTGATTGCGGTCGTGTACCGCTACGACCCACCCGGGCGCAAGAAGGAGTTCCGGCCGTGGGATGCCAAGCGGCGCAAGATGACTCCGCCCGATCCGCGCCCGCTGTACAACCAGCCGGGGCTGGCTGCCGCTGGTCACGTTGTGCTGGTCGAGGGCGAGAAGTGTGCGCAGGCCCTGATCGCCATCGGCGTGGTGGCAACCACGGCCATGCATGGCGCAAACGCTCCCGTCGATAAGACCGACTGGTCGCCGCTGGCGGGCAAATCCGTGCTGATCTGGCCTGACCGGGACGCGCCAGGCTGGGATTACGCTGACCGTGCATCGCAAGCAATCCTGAACGCGGGTGCGACCACGGTCGCCATCCTGGTGCCACCCGATGACAAGCCGGAAGGATGGGATGCGGCTGACGCCATTCCGGACGGCTTCGATGTGAGGGGCTTCCTCGCCGTCGGCGAGCGGATGCCGGTGATGCGGTCGGTCGAGGAGACGCCACCACCGGATCTGCTGACCGGTGTCGACTGGACTACGGAGGACGGCTTGTCCTCGGCCTTCACACGCCGCTATGGCGAGGACTGGCGCTACTGCGCGCTTTGGGGCAAATGGCTGGTCTGGACCGGCGTGCGCTGGAATCCGGATCAGGTGCTCTATGTGTCTCATCTGGCGCGCGGTATCTGCCGGATGGCGTCACTCAAGGCGGACAGCCCTCGGCTCACAGGCAAGCTGGCCAGCTCCGCCACGATCTCGTCCGTCGAGAAAATCGCACGCTCCGATCCCAAGCACGCGTCCACCGCCGAGGAATGGGATGCCGACGTCTGGGCACTCAACACACCAGGCGGTGTGGTTGATCTGCGCACGGGCCGCATGCGACCGCACCGGCGCGATGATCGGATGACCAAGGTGACCACGGCCACACCGCAGGGCGACAGTCCGACGTGGCGCACATTCCTGGCCGACGTCACAGGCGGTGACGCTGAACTGATTGCCTACCTGCAACTGATGGTTGGCTACTGCCTAACGGGCGTGACCAGCGAGCACGCGCTGTTCTTCCTGTACGGGACCGGCGCGAACGGCAAGTCGGTGTTCGTCAACGTCCTGACCACCATCTTGGGCGACTACGCGGCCAACGCGCCGATGGACACGTTCATGGAGGCGCGCACCGACCGGCATCCGACCGATTTGGCGGGCCTGCGCGGTGCCCGCTTTGTGTCATCCATCGAAACCGAACAGGGTCGGCGCTGGAACGAATCCAAGGTCAAGGCCATCACCGGTGGCGACAAGGTGTCTGCGCGTTTCATGCGCCAGGACTTCTTCGAGTACGTGCCGCAGTTCAAGTTGGTGATCGCAGGCAACCACAAGCCATCGATCCGCAACGTGGATGAGGCGATGAAGCGGCGACTGCACCTGATCCCGTTCACGGTGACGATCCCGCCCGAACGACGTGACGGTAGGCTGACCGAAAAACTGCTCAAGGAGCGGGACGGCATTCTGGCATGGGCAGTCGAGGGCTGCAGCTTTTGGCAACGCCAAGGACTGAAGCCGCCCGCCAGTGTGGTGTCGGCGACCGAGGAGTATTTCGAGGCTGAGGACGCGCTCGGGCAGTGGATCGAGGAGCGCTGCCTACTGGCCAAGACCCACCGCGAAGGCGTTTCCGAATTGTTCGCCGACTGGCGTGAATGGGCTGAGCGCGCAGGTGAGTACGTGGGCTCGATCAAGCGCTTCTCCGAACTGATGGCTGCCCGCAAGTTCGAGAAGTGTCGGCTGACCGGGGGCGCACGCGGAATCACGGGCATTGCCCTCAGGCCCAAGCCGTACAGCCATGGCTACCCCTATCGAGATGACTGAGCAATCCGGGCGAGTGACGGATTTGACGGGTTTCCTGATTGACGCGCTACGCGTGCGCGCACGTAAAGGCTGTATTCCAAAGAACCCGTCGCATCCGTCACTCGCCCCCGAACTGGAGCACGACGATGAAAACGACAATCTTGGCCCTTGATCTGGGCACACACACCGGGTGGGCTTTGCAGCACCTGGACGGCACTATCACCAGCGGCACGGAGCACTTCAAACCGCAGCGATTTGAAGGGGGCGGCATGCGTTTCCTCCGTTTCAAGCGCTGGCTCAACGAATTGCTCTCGGCCAGCAACCACATCAACGCGGTGTTCTTCGAGGAGGTTCGACGGCACGCTGGCGTTGATGCGGCGCACGCCTACGGTGGCTTCATGGGACATCTGACCGCGTGGTGTGAGCATCACAACATCCCTTACCAGGGTGTTCCAGTCGGCACGATCAAGAAGCACGCGACCGGCAAGGGCAATGCGGGCAAGGACGACATGATCGCGTCCGTCCGCCTGCGTGGTCACACCCCAGCCGACGACAACGAAGCCGACGCCCTGGCCTTGCTGCACTGGGCTGTCGAGACGCAGGAGGTGTGACATGAAGGTGCCGACACCCCAATACCGCTGCCCCCTCGGTCGTCTGCAGCCTCAGGCCACGGATCTGGATGCGATTAAGGAACGCGGCTGGCGTGACCAACACATCCTGGTGGTCAACGCATCCGACGAACGTCTGGACTTCATCGAGCGCGAGATCGTGCGACGCATCGGAGACCGGCTCTACGGAGGGCGACACAATGACTAAGTGGACTATCGAGGACGTTGCTGCTCGGTTTGAAGAGGCCGCAAGCACCAGTCGACGGTTGCCTCCTGTTCGAGTGCAGGGATACTTCAACTGCTGGCCCGCCATTGTCCGGAGCGAATGGGAGACCTTTGCAGCGGACGAGAGGGGGTACCGATCCTTTCCGCCGAGTCCAGACGCGATTGAGCGAATGCTGGAGGTCATGCGCTGGGTGCAGTGGCTCACAGTTGAGCAACGTCATCTCGTATGGATGCGCGCGAAGCGCTATGGCTGGCGGGACATCACGATCCGCTTTGCCTGCGACCGCACGACGGCATGGCGGCATTGGCAGCGGGCATTGCAGACGGTCGCAGATCAACTCAATGGTGTGGTGATCGCGTAGGGTTTTGGCGTGATTTGGCGCGTATGGTCGGAGATGTGCTCCATCACGCGGCAATCAGCGGTTTTTGCCCCTGCAACAAAACGACCTGATCTTGCGTAGTATTCATCTATCGTCTGGACAGAGGTGACGGCAGAGGAAGCAGCCCAGAAATCAACGGGTCCTTCCTGGCCAAAAACCAATGCGGGGGGCGCGAGCGCGGCGCTTTTTTAGCGTCAGGGTGCGAACCAAGGTTCGCACGGTTCGCAGTTCGCACCCCGTCAGTTCGCACCAACCCCAAAACCCGCCCACGGTTGTCGTCGGCGGGTTTTCTATTTTCAGGACACCCTCTTTGAATACGCTCAACGTCGAGTACCGCAAGGTCGAGGCGCTGATTCCCTACGCCCGCAATCCGCGCACACATTCCGATGCGCAGATCACCAAGATCGCCGCCAGCATCGTCGAATATGGCTGGACGAACCCGGTACTGGTTGATGGCGACAACGGCATCATCGCGGGCCACGGTCGTTTGGCTGCTGCACGCAAGCTGGGGCTGGATCAGGTGCCGGTGATCGAACTGTCCCATCTCACCACCGCGCAAAAGCGCGCCTTGGTCATCGCCGACAACCGGCTGGCGCTTGACGCTGGCTGGGATGAGGAGATGTTGGCGCTCGAACTGGCGGAGCTTTCCGAAGCGGGTTTCGAACTGGCGCTGACCGGCTTCGAGAACATCGAGATCGATGCGCTGCTGGCAGATGCCCCGTCTACTGAAGGTGAACCGGCGGCGCAGGATGGTGTAGACGCCGATGAACCCGATACGACCGAAGACGTACCTGACACGCCAGTGGTGGCGGTGTCGCGCGAGGGAGATGTCTGGGCCATCGGCTCGCACCGGTTGACCTGTGGCGACGCCACCGACCCAGCCGTGGTCGCCACGCTGATGCAGGGTGACACCGCGCAGCTTTGCTTCACCTCGCCGCCGTATGGCAACCAGCGCGACTACACATCCGGCGGCATTGCCGATTGGGATGTCCTGATGCGCGGTGTGTTCGCACATCTGCCGATGGCGGGCGACGGACAGGTACTGGTCAATCTTGGGCTGATCCACCGCGACAACGAAGTCATCCCCTATTGGGACGGCTGGCTGTCCTGGATGCGTCAGCAAGGGTGGCGGCGCTTCGCGTGGTACGTCTGGGATCAGGGGCCAGGCATGCCCGGCGACTGGCAGGGCCGATTAGCTCCCAGCTTCGAGTTTGTTTTCCACTTCAATCGCAGCACCCGCAAACCCAACAAGATTATTCCTTGCAAGCACGCGGGCCAGGAATCGCACCTGCGCGCTGACGGGTCGTCCACAGCGATGCGTGGTAAGGATGGCGAGGTCGGCGGCTGGACGCACAAGGGTCAGCCGACGCAGGACACCCGCATCCCCGATTCGGTGATTCGCGTGATGCGCCACAAGGGCAAGATTGGGCAGGACATTGATCACCCGGCCGTGTTCCCGGTCGCATTGCCTGAGTTTGCCATTGAGGCTTACACCGATTCGGGCGACGTCGTGTTCGAGCCCTTCGGCGGCAGTGGCACGACGATGCTGGCCGCGCAACGCACTGGTCGTATCTGCCGCAGTGTGGAAATTGCGCCGGAGTACGTGGACGTGGCCATCAAGCGTTTTCAGCAAAACCACCCCGGCGTGCCGGTCACGCTCATCGCAGGCTGTGGAATCAAATCGGGCCAGTCCTTCGACGACGTGGCCACAGAACGGCTGGCGACCACGGAGGTAGAACAATGAGCGCGTCCTGGTTGGCAGACAAGATCGAGCAGTGGCCGACAGCCAAACTGCTGCCCTATGCCCGCAATGCGCGGACGCACTCGGATGATCAGGTGGCGCAGATCGCCGCATCGATTGCCGAGTTTGGCTTCACCAATCCGATCCTTGCAGGCAGTGACGGCATCATCGTCGCTGGGCATGGCCGCTTGGCCGCTGCGCAGAAACTCGGGCTGGAAATCGTGCCCGTGGTCGTACTGGATCACCTGAGCCCGACCCAGCGCCGCGCCTTGGTCATCGCAGACAACCGCATCGCGGAGAACGCTGGCTGGGATGCCGCGATGTTGCGGATCGAACTTGAGGCTTTGCAGCTGGAAGGTTTCGATCTGGACATCACCGGCTTCGACGCCGACGCGCTGGCCGAACTGATCGCGGGCGACGAGCCGGACAACGAGGGCCAGACCGATGAGGACGCGGTACCGGAGGTTGGCGAAATTCCAATATCGCGCCCGGGCGATGTCTGGATCATGGGCCAGCACCGACTGCTGTGCGGCGACTCGACCGTGGCAGAGATCTATGCCCGGCTGATGCAAGGCGACATGGCAGACATGGTCTTCACCGACCCACCGTACAACGTGAACTACGCCAACAGCGCCAAGGACAAGATGCGCGGCAAGGATCGCGCGATCCTCAACGACAACCTGGGTGACGGTTTCTACGACTTCCTGCTTGCAGCATTGACGCCCACCGTGGCGAACTGCCGGGGCGGCATCTATGTAGCGATGTCATCCAGCGAGCTGGATGTGCTGCAGGCCGCCTTTCGCGCCGCCGGTGGAAAGTGGTCGACGTTCATTATCTGGGCCAAGAACACCTTCACGCTGGGCCGTGCCGACTACCAGCGCCAGTACGAACCGATCTTGTACGGATGGCCCGAGGGTGCGCAACGCCACTGGTGTGGTGACCGCGATCAGGGCGATGTGTGGGCTATCAAGAAGCCGCAGAAGAACGATTTGCATCCGACGATGAAGCCGGTGGAGCTGGTCGAGCGAGCCATCCGCAATTCGAGCCGCCCGGGTAACGTGGTGCTCGATCCGTTCGGTGGTTCTGGCACAACGTTGATTGCGGCCGAAAAATCGGGACGCGTCGCGCGGCTGATCGAACTCGATCCGAAGTACGTGGATGTGATCGTGCGCCGGTGGGAGGACTTCACCGGTCAGACGGCCATCCGCGAGGCAGCAGACCAGGAAGTGTGCGCCAGTTGAATGGCTGGCCGGGCTGCTTGGCATCTTCTTCCTCGGCGATACGCCGTAGGATTTGCAGGGTGGTGAGATCGCGCGGCAGTGCCATGCACATGACGCGCACAGCCTGCTCGATGGAGATGTCTGGACGCCGGTTGGCAATCAGCCAACGCAGCGCCTGCTCGCGTTCGGTGGCGAGCGCTTTCATCAGGCAGCCATCTCTTCGCAGACTTCGCAGTGGATCACAAAGCCTGTCAGGTAAGGCAGGCCGCGCGGGATGCCGTACTGCTTGCTGGTCTGGCGGCCAATCGTCCAGCCCATCCAACGTTGGGTGGCGGCCTTGATCGCATCCTGCAAGGCTTGGCCTTGGTACAAGCCGTTCTGGACGTCGTCGGCAAAGTGGCGTCCGTGGCGACTGTCGAGGAAGGTCCGCACCGATTCGAGGGGCTGGTGGGTGGCGTCCGAAATAGCGTTCATGGCCAGGGGCCATGCGGCGCTGGCGTGTTCGTTCATCGTGCCCCAAAAACCCCAGGCTTCGTTTTGGGTGGCGGGTATCTGGTTGGTGGTCATGGTGTCTTCTCCGGGTTGATCGTTGCGACACCTGTAGTAACGCGCTGTTCGATTGAGAAGCCAAGCTGTTCCTGGCCTCTTTCTCGATCAATTTCGCTTACCCGAGACGGGCTACGTAGCGGGCGTAATCACCGCCCTCGGGATTGACGTAGAGGTAAGGGCGTCCGGGAGCAGTGACCTCGACGCAGAGGTAGCCGTCGCCAGTGCCGCCACCCTTGCCACGCAGCCAGTCGCGTGACACCAGCAGGCTGCGCCCAAAGGCGTCGAATTCGGCAGGGGTGAGCTCCTTGGTCTCGGTCACGTAGACATTGTGCTGGTCGCTCCCGCCCAGTTCGCCGAGGTCGGCAGGTTTGCGTGCAAACGGTAGGCGGATGCTCAACTCTTCGACCTGGAGGCTTTGGCCTGCGAACTGCAGAGTGCGTGGGGTGCGTTCGATGGTGATGGTCATGGTGCTCATGGCGGTTTTCCTGGTTTGGCGTCGTCAATCACGACATCTGTATGAACGCGCTGGTGGGGAGAGAAGCCAAGCTATTCATGGCTCCTCTCGCCATCTTTTTGGCTTCGCCGAAACTCGCTGTGCTCGTTTTCAGGCGATGCGGTAGATCCGCTCGCCACCCTTCGGCTTGTCCGAGACGATGTTCAGGCCGAGCTTTTTCTTGAAGGCTCCGGCGAAGGTGCCGCGCACCGTGTGCGCCTGCCAACCGGTGGCGGTGCAGATCTGGCCGATGGTTGCGCCCTCGGGGCGTTGCAGCATCCTGATCAATTCGGCCTGCTTGCTGTTCTCGCGGGTGCGCGGCTTGACCCACGTTGCTTCTGCGGCGGTTACGGCGGCTTCCAGTTCGGGATCGCTCGCGGCCGCAGGCGCGCCTTCAGCGTTGGCGATGATCCGGTCGAGATTGGCTTCGAACTGACCGATGCCCTTCCTGTTCACGTCGGGACGCGGAATGCCCAGGGCGTCGTAGCCCTCCGCAGCGACAAACCAGTTGGTGCCGTCGGTTGTGATTAGTGCGCGGTTGAAAAGTCCGTCGAGCACCTTCTTGCGTGCGCCGCCTTTGATGTTGTCGGGGAACCAGTCGATCTTGCCGCTGGTGTGTTCAACCGCGTGGGCCAGGATCGCGTGCTGGGCAGGGGTCAGTTGAGTGGTGGTCATGTTTTGCTCCTTCGATGTGGTGGACGGTGATGTGATGAACGCGCTGTTCTCAAGTGAAGCCAAGCGCTTTTTGCTTGGCTTCTTCGCTTCGCAATCAGGTGTTGGCCTTGTCTGACGGGTTGGCATTGCTCCCCTGCTCGAGACCCGCGTTGAAGGCGGCTTCAAGCGCATCGCGTAGGCACCAGACCGCCACATCGTGGAAATCGAGGCTGTCCGAGCGGCGGGTTTCCAGGGTTTCGATGCCCAGCTTGTTTTGCGCGATCTGGGTCAGGAGTTGTTCGAGCTTGCTCATGTCCGTGTCCTTTCATGGTGTTGATGACGAACGTATGAACGCGCTGTTCCAGATGGAAGCCAAGCTCAATTCGCATGAATGACGAACAAATGATTGAAGGTGCCCCGAAGGGGAAATATGGGTATTTCGATTCGTGCCTACGCACGCCACCGAGGGGTGTCCGATGCAGCGGTGCGCAAGGCCATCGCTGCTGGGCGGATCACGCCGGAGGCAGACGGAACGATTGATGCCGAGCGCGTCGACCGCGAGTGGGCGCGCAATTCCGATGCACCGCGCAATGGCACGGCCACCCGCGCGGTCAAGGTCGCCGTCCAGGAATCCAGCGGGGCCACAGGAGACGGGCAAGCAGCCTCATTGGCAACATCCGCAGCAGGTGGCACGTCCTTGTTGCAAGCGCGGACGGTCAACGAAGTGGTCAAGGCGCAAACCAACAAGGTGCGTCTGGCCCGACTCAAGGGCGAGCTGGTGGATCGGCCGCAGGCCATCGCCCATGTCTTCAAGCTGGCGCGCTCCGAACGCGATGCGTGGCTCAACTGGCCCGCACGCATCTCGGCACAAATGGCAGCCAAGCTCGGCGTCGATCCCCACACGATGCACATCGCCTTGGAGGCGGCGGTGCGTGAGCACCTGCAGGAACTGGGCGAGATGCGCCCGAGGGTGGATTGATGGACATGGATTACGAAGGCGCGGCAGAAATCGAACGCGCGTGGCGCGAAGGGCTGACTCCAGACCCGCTGCTCACCGTGTCCGAATGGTCAGATCGCCACCGGATGCTCTCCAGTAAGGCATCTGCCGAACCGGGGCGCTGGCGCACCAGCCGCACGCCGTACCTGAAAGCAATCATGGATTGCCTGTCGCCGACCTCCCCGGTCGAGCGCGTCGTGTTCATGAAAGCCGCCCAGCTTGGCGCGACGGAGATGGGATCGAACTGGATCGGCTACGTGATCCACCACGCGCCGGGCCCGATGATGGCGGTGTGGCCAACAGTAGAGATGGCCAAGCGCAACTCCAAGCAGCGGATTGATCCGCTGATCGAAGAGTCATCGGCATTGGCCGAACTGATTGCACCGGCGCGCAGCCGGGATTCCGGCAACACCATCCTGGCCAAGGAGTTCCGGGGTGGCGTGCTGGTGATGACTGGGGCCAACAGCGCGGTCGGACTGCGCTCGATGCCGGTGCGGTATCTGTTTCTCGACGAGGTCGACGGCTATCCGTTGGACGTTGAGGGTGAAGGGGATGCGATCTCGCTGGCCGAGGCGCGTACACGCACCTTCGCGCGGCGCAAGATCTTCATCGTCTCGACGCCGACGATCTCAGGGGCATCGGCTATCGAGCGCGAGTACGAGGCCAGTGACCAACGTCGCTACTTTGTGCCGTGTCCGCATTGCTCCCACCGTCAGTGGCTGCGTTTCGAGCAGCTGCGTTGGGACAGAGGGCAACCGGAGACCGCCGCCTACATCTGCGAGTCATGTGACACCGCGATTGCCGAGCACCACAAGACGTGGATGCTGGAGCACGGCGAGTGGCGCGCGATGATCACCGATGGCGCGGGTAAGACGGCAGGCTTCCACCTGTCGTCGCTGTACAGCCCGGTGGGCTGGCGTTCGTGGCGAGAGATCGCCGCTGCGTGGGAAGCCGCCGTCAGTAAAGAGTCGGGATCGGCCGCCGCCATCAAGACCTTCAAGAACACCGAGTTGGGTGAAACCTGGGTCGAGGAAGGCGAAGCGCCGGACTGGCAACGACTGGTCGAACGCCGCGAGGACTACCGCGTCGGCAGCGTGCCGCAAGGCGGTCTGCTCTTGGTCGGCGCGGCCGACGTGCAGAAAGATCGCATCGAGGCGTCGGTCTGGGCCTTTGGGCGCGGCAAGGAGTCCTGGCTGGTTGAGCACCGCGTGCTGATGGGTGACACCGCCCGCGACGCGGTATGGAAGCGCCTTGCTGAAATGCTGGCCGAAACCTGGACACACGCCTCCGGCGCGGCGATGCCGCTGGTGCGTTTTGCCTTGGATACCGGCTTTGCGACGCAGGAGGCCTACGCCTTTGTGCGGGCTTGCCGCGATTCGCGTGTGATGGCGGTCAAGGGGGTACCTCGTGGTGCAGCCTTGATCGGCACGCCGACCGCCATCGATGTCTCGCAGGGTGGAAAGAAGCTGCGCCGGGGCATCAAGGTGTACTCGGTGGCGGTCAGCATCGCCAAGCTCGAGTTCTACAACAACCTGCGCAAGAGCGCCGATGTTGGCGAGGACGGATTGACCACGGTGTTCCCGGCCGGGTTCGTCCATCTGCCCAAGATCGATGCTGAGTTCATCCAGCAACTCTGCGCGGAACAACTGATCACCCGCCGCGACCGCAACGGCTTCCCGGTACGTGAGTGGCAAAAGATGCGTGAGCGCAATGAGGCGCTCGACTGCTACGTCTACGCCCGCGCGGCTGCATCGGCGGCGGGACTGGATCGCTTCGAGGAACGCCACTGGCGGGAACTGGAGCGACAACTGGGGCTGTCTAGTCCGCCAGCCCTTGAAACACCTACTGAATCGATCAACGAGGCCACCCAACGCGGTGGCCTCGCTGTTTCTGGCAACCGTAACACCGGTCGGCGCGTGATCAAAAGCCGCTGGCTGTCCTGACACATCAAGGAGAAAACATGAGTCTTGCTACCCGTATCGAAAGCCTGGTCATCCGCGTCGCGCAGGAGTTCAACGACGTCCGCGCCAAGGCAGGCAACCTGGCCAACCTCACCACCACCGACAAGTCGAATCTGGTCGCGGCCATCAACGAACTGAAAGCCGCCGTGGTGTCGTCGGCGGTGATCGACGATGCGCACGTCGCGGCCACGACCACTTACTCGTCCAACAAGATCGTCTCACTGCTCGATGCGCTCAAGACCGAGATCTTGGGCGGTGCCGATGCCGCGTACGACACGCTGGTGGAAATCCAGCAACTGCTGCAGAACGGCACCAGTGGTCTGGATGCGCTGCTCGCCGCCGTCAACAACCGCGTGCGCTTCGATGCGGCGCAGTCGCTGACCGTGGCCGAGCAACTTCAGGCACGCAGCAACATCGGTGCCGTCGCGACCAGTGATGTCGGCAACACCGACACTGACTTCGTCGCGGTCTTTGTGGGTGCGCTGGTCTGATGAGCCTCGCATCGCGCATCAGTGCGCTGGCCAGCCGAGTCGGGCTCGAGGTCAAGACTAAGATCGACGCCACCCACCCCGGCGTGGCCCGGGCGTGGGTGTGTTTCGGCTATGTCGGCACGCAGGTCGTCGTGCGTGCATCGCACAACGTGGCCAGCGTGACCCGGACGGCGGCGGGTCGCTACCGCGTGACCTTCGCCGTTGCCATGCCCGACGCCAACTATTGCTGGACGGCGCTTGCCCGCAGCAGCACCAACAGCGGCACGCAGCGCATCGCCATCGTGCGATCCAGCTCCGACCAGAAAACCGCCCAGTACGTCGACGTCAGTTGCGCCACCACGGCCGCATCGTTCGACGACTCCACCGAAATCAACCTCACGGTGTACCGCTGATGGCCTACACACAAGCACATCTCGACGCACTGGAAGCTGCGCTGGTCAAGGGCGAAAAGCGCGTGACCTTCGGCGACAAGACCGTCGAGTACCGCAGCGTCGATGAACTCCAGGCCGCCATTGCGGCGGTCAAGCGCGACCTCTTCGAGCAGGCCGTGGACACCGGACTGTGGCCTGGTGCGCCACGCCAGATCCGAGTCACCACCGGCAAAGGGTTCTGAACATGCAATGGTTTGACCGAATGCGTAGACGCATTGGCATGAGCCTGCTTGGCGGCACGCCGTTCTATGACGGCATCGGTGGCGGTCGTCGCGCCTTGGCGTGGCAGGTCGGAAATCCCGGTGCCGTCGCAGCGCTCGCGTTCACCCAGAACGAATTGCGCGCCAAGAGCCGCGATCTGGTACGCCGCAATGCCTGGGCAGCGGCAGGCGTCGAAGCTTTTGTCTCGAACGCCATTGGCACCGGCATCAAGCCGCAGAGCATGTTGACCGATCAGGCTCAACGTGAAGCGATCCACAGCCTGTGGTGGGACTGGTGCGAGGAAGCCGATGCCGCCGGGCTGACCGATTTCTACGGCCTGCAGGCCTTGGCATGTCGCGCCATGCTCGAAGGCGGGGAATGCCTGGTGCGGCTGCGCTATCGCCGCCCGGAAGATGGCCTGCCGGTGGGCCTGCAATTGCAGTTGCTCGAACCCGAACACCTGCCAGCCACGCTGAATCAGGAGTTAGTTTCCGGAAATGTGATCCGTGCGGGCATCGAGTTCGACAAGCTCGGACGGCGGGTGGCTTACCACCTGTATCGCTCACACCCGGGTGATGGCTCGCTGGCTCCGATGTCGGGCACCGGTGGCGTGGTGGGCGGTCTCGACACAGTGCGTGTCCCGGCCAGCGAAATCATTCACCTGTTTCGTCCCTTGCGGCCCGGACAGATCCGGGGCGAACCGTGGCTGGCGCGCGCACTGGTCAAGCTCAACGAACTCGACCAGTACGACGACGCCGAGCTCGTGCGCAAGAAAACCGCCGCGATGTTCGCGGGCTTCATCACGCGCCTGTCACCTGAGGACAACCTGATGGGTGAAGGCTTGCCGGATGCCAGCGGTGCGGCATTGGCCGGGCTGGAGCCGGGCACGATGCAGATCCTGGAGCCCGGCGAGGACGTGAAGTTCAGTCAGCCCGCCGACGTTGGCGCGAGCTACGCCGAATTCCTGCGCATGCAGTTCCGGGCGGTGGCAGCGGCGATGGGCATCACCTACGAGATGCTGACCGGCGACCTGACGCAAGTGAACTATTCGTCGATCCGGGCCGGGCTGCTGGAGTTTCGCCGCCGCTGTGAGGCCATCCAGCACGGCGTGATCGTCCACCAGCTGTGCCGCCCGATCTGGCGTGCCTGGATGGAGCAGGCGCTACTTGAAGGCGCGCTGGCGCTGCCGCAGTTCACCGAGAAGAAGCGCGACTACTTCGCGGCCAAATGGATTCCACAGGGTTGGCAGTGGGTCGATCCCAAGAAGGAATTCGACGCGATGCTGACCGCCATTCGCGCCGGGCTGCTGTCTCGCTCGGAAGCCATCTCGGCCTTCGGCTACGACGCCGAGGACATCGACCGCGAGATCGCCGCCGACAACCAGCGTGCCGATGAGCTCGGTCTGGTCTTTGACTCCGACCCGCGCCACGACAAAGCGCCCCAACCATCGGCATCGGGCGCTCCCATAAATGCGGCCGCCACAGTGGCCGTGCCGCAAGACCAACAGGACAACTGACATGCAACTCGTTCATCTGGCGTCCCGCCTCTACGGGACGCCGCTCCTCATTGCGCGTCCCAAACTCGACGTGATCCTCTCCGTGCTGGGTTCCCGCATCGGCTTGCCCGATCTGGACATGGCGATGCCGCTGCCCATGCCGCGCCAGAACGCCACATCGGGTCAGGCGGGCATTGCCGTCATCCCGGTGGTCGGCACGCTGGTCAGACGTTCGATGGGTATCGAAGCCGCCTCTGGCCTGATGTCCTACGGCGAGATCGAAGCCCGGCTGGACGCCGCGCTGGCCGACCCACAGGTGGCGGGCATCCTGCTCGATCTGGATTCTCCCGGCGGCGAGGCATCGGGTGTGTTCGAGTTGGCAGAGCGCATCCGCGCTGCCAGCACCATCAAGCCGATCTGGGCGCACGCCAACGATGCCGCGTACTCGGCGGCTTTTGCCATCGCGGCAGCCTGCCAGCGCCTGACGCTGTCGCAGACCGCTGGCGTCGGGTCGATTGGCGTGATCGCGCTACACGTCGACCAGTCGGTGAAGGACGCCAAGGACGGCCTGAACTACACCGCTGTCTTCGCGGGCAGCCACAAGAACGATTTCTCCCCGCACGAGCCACTCACCCCCCAGGCCACCACCGCGTTGCAGACCGAGGTGGATCGCCTCTACGACATCTTCGTGAATCAGGTCGGACAGATGCGCGGCATCGGTCCGGATGCCGTGCGCGCCACCGAAGCGGGGCTGTTCTATGGCGAGCAGGCGGTGGCAGCGGGCCTCGCCGACGCGGTGATGCCGTTTGATGCGGTGATGACCGAGTTCACCGACGCGTTGGCGGCCAAGCAGCGGTTGGCGCAGCCTGGCGTGGCCCGCGCCTCGCCGCGAAGCCTGTCCACTCAATCCATTTCAAACCCGCCCCGAAGCAAACCTTTCACCCTGGAGAACACCATGACCGACCCCAAAGACGACCACGAAAACCCGAGCGATCCGGCCGACACCGCCCCACAGGGTGACCAGCCGCAGACCGACAGCGATCCGCAACCGACGCCTGCTGCCCAAGTAGCACTGGCGCAGTCGTTCGCCAGCGGGCGCAGCCAGGCACAGGCCATTGCAGAGATGTGCCTGATCGCGGGCCAGTCCCAACGCACGGCGGAATTCCTCGCAGCAGGCTTCTCGGAAGCGCAGGTGCGCCGCGCCTTGCTGGATGCCCGTGCCGACCAACCCGAAATTGCCTCGTGCATCACCGCCGATGCAGGAACCAGTCAGCACCCGGAAAACAGTCCGGTGGTCGCTGCCGTCAAAAAACTCACCGCCAAGGAGTAAGCCATGCCCACTGCCTCTCAACTCAAGAACCTCGGTGACCTGCTGAAGTACGAAGCGCCGAACCTCTACTCGCGCGACCAGGACACCGTCGCTGCCGCGCAGAACCTGTCGCTGGGCACGGTGGTGGGCCGCGAAACAGCCACTGCCAAGCTCAAGGCAATCGACCCGAGCGCCACGGACGGTACGGAATCCGCTGTTGGCGTGCTTGGCAATGACATCGATGCGACGCTGATCGACCGCGAGGACGCGATCTTGATCGCCCGCCACGCCATCGTTGCGCGCGGCGCATTGGTCTGGCCGACCGGTCTCACGGTTGCGCAGAAGGCAACTGCCGTTGCCCAACTCACCGCCCTTGGGGTGCTGGTGCGCGATAACGCCTGATCCCGTCCCGACGATCCATCTCACTCCCCCGAAAACCCGCCACTGGCGGGTTTCGTCATTTCTGGAGATCCCAAATGCAGAACCCTTTTGAAAACCCCGGCTTCTCGATGGCGAGCCTGACGGCCGCCATCAACCTCCTGCCCAACCGCTACGGGCGGCTGGAGCAACTCAACCTGTTCCCGGCCAAGCCTGTGCGCACCCGGCAGATCATCGTCGAGGAGTACGCCGGTCGTCTGAACCTGCTGCCCACCCGCGCGCCCGGTTCGCCCGGCACGGTGGGTGAACGTGGCAAACGCAACCTGCGCTCCTTCGTGATCCCGCACATCCCCCACGACGACGTGGTGCTGCCAGAGGAAGTGCAAGGACTGCGCGCCTTCGGTTCCGAAACCGAAATGGAAGCCATCGGCGGCGTCATGGCCCGCCATCTGGAGACCATGCGCAACAAGCACGCGATCACTTTGGAGCACCTGCGCATGGGCGCGCTCAAGGGCAAGATCCTCGATGCCGACGGCAGTGAGCTCGTCGATCTGTTCGATGAGTTCGACATCACCGCGCAATCGGTGTCTTTCGAGTTTTCGACGGCGGCCGACAACGGGCAAATCAAGACTTCCTGCCTGGAGCTGCTTGGGCTCATGGAAGATGGGCTCACCGGCGAGTTTTCGACCGGCGTGCATGTGTTGTGCTCGACCGAGTTCTTCCGGGCGCTGACGACCCACAAGGAGGTCAAGACCGCCTACCAGAACTGGCAACAGGGCGCGGTGCTGATCAACGACATGCGCTCGGGCTTCAGCTACAGCGGCATCACCTTTGAGGAATACCGGGGCCAGGCGTCTTTTGTGCAGGCCGACGGCACGCTGGGGTCGCGCCGCTTCATCGCCGCCGGTGAAGCCCATGCCTTCCCGGTCGGCACGGTGGATACCTTCGCGACCTACTTCGCGCCAGCGGACTTCAACGAGACCGTGAACACCATCGGCCAGCCCCTGTACGCCAAGCAGGAGCCGCGTAAATTCGACCGGGGCACCGATCTGCACACGCAATCGAACCCGCTGCCGATGTGCCACCGCCCGGGCGTGCTGATCAAGTTGACGGTGTCGTGATGGGCCTCGTCGAACAGGTCTATGCCGCCGCTTTGAACGCGGGCTTGCTGCGCGATTGCCGGTGGCAGCCTGCCGATGGCTCGCCACTGCAGACGCACGCGGTCGGCTTCACTGCGCCGGACGACACCGTGTTCGACGGGTTGGCCTCGACCACCGATTACCAGATGTCCTACCCGGCATCGGTCCTCAAAGGTCTGGCAGCACGCGACACGGTCGAGATCGATGGCGTGATCTATCAGGTGCGTAGCACTCGGGCCGTGGGCGACGGCTCTGAGATGCACGCGCAGCTCACCAGGGTGTAGCGCCGTGTCCGGCAACTCGATCCGAGAACAGATCCTGCTCGCGGTGATGGCGGCTGTTCGAACGCCCGTGGAATCGCTCGGTGCGACGCTACACCGCTCGCCCACGGTGGCCATCAGCCGGGAGCAATGCCCGGCCCTGGTGGTGTTCCCCGAGTCTGAATCCATCAACGAGCGCGCCAACGACCGTGTCACCAGAGAACTGATCGTTCGCATCGTGGCGCTGGCCCGGGCCGTTCCACCCGCCATTCCGGAAACCGAAGCCGACCGGCTGCTCACCGCCGCCCACGCCGCGCTGCTGGCCGACCGGAATCTGGGTGGCTTGTGCCTGGGCATCCGCGAGCAGGAATGCGAATGGGACATCGAGGACGCCGACGCGGTGGCCGCCGCTATTCCCGCGCGCTACGCGATCACCTACCGGACGCTCGACACCGATCTTTCAACCAAGGGATGACACCCATGACTGCCATCGTTCTGACTCACCCGCATACCCACGCGGGCCAAGCCCACAAGACGGGCGAACGGCTCGATGTGGATGGCAGCACCGCCGACTGGCTCATCGCCAACGGCATCGCCCGCCACGACCGCCAGCTCGCACCCGTGCCGCAGCCGGAAGGCGACAGCGCTCCCATTGAAGCCAAACCCACTCCCACCCAACGCAAGGAATCCAAATCATGAGCACCTACGCCAGTTTTCAGGGCCGCGTCTTCCTCGGCAAGCGCGATATCGACGGCCTTCCCATCGAAGTGCGCTCGCCCGGCAACGTCGCCGAGCTGAAGCTCTCGCTCAAGACCGACGTGCTGGAGCACTACGAGAGCCAGACGGGCCAGCGCTCGCTGGATCACCGGATGGTCAAGCAGAAATCGGCCACCGTGAACCTCACCATCGAGGAGTTCACCAAAGAAAACCTCGCGCTGGCGCTGTACGGCAACCACATCACCGGCAGCACAGGCACTGTGACCGCCGAAACCATCGGCGGCGCTGCTCCGGTGGTCGGCGACCGCTACTTCTTCGCCCATCCCAAGGTGTCGGCATTGGTGGTGACCGACTCGGCGGGCACGCCCGCGACGCTGACCGCAGGCACGCACTACACCGCCGACATCGACTTCGGTGCCCTCCAGTTTCTGGATATCACCGGCTTCACCGCACCGTTCAAGGCCGCCTACAGCTACGGCGTCGCCACCGAGATCGGCATCTTCACGCAGGCGCTGCCCGAGCGCTACCTGCGCCTGGAAGGCATCAACACCGCGCAGGGCAACGCCAAGGTGCTGGTCGAGCTGTACCGCGTAGCCTTCGATCCCTTGAAGGAAATCTCCTTCATCTCGGACGAGTACAACAAGTTCGAACTGGAAGGATCGCTCCTGGCCGACACCACCAAGCCCTATGACGCGGTGCTGGGCCAGTTCGGCCGCATCGTGCAACTGTGATGGGGACTGCCATGAGCGATCTGGAAGCTCTCATCCCACAAGCGGTGGAGCTGGTCATCGACGGGGAGCCGTTGGCCATCAAGCCCCTCAAGGTCGGCCAGATGCCCGCCTTCCTGCGCGCCATCACCCCGGTGATGCAGCAGATCGGCGGCGACGGTATCGACTGGCTGGCGCTGTTCGGCGAGCGCGGCGACGACCTGCTGACGGCGGTGTCGATTGCCGTCGGCAAACCGCGCGCGTGGGTCGATGAGCTGGCCGCCGACGAAGCCATTCTGCTGGCGGCCAAAGTGATCGAGGTCAACGCCGATTTTTTTACGCGGACGGTGATGCCCCGGCTCGACGGCCTGATCGCGCGGACGGGCGCGACGGCAGCAATGGCCACGGCTGGTTCGACACCGTCCAGCACCTGATCGCCCACGGCCACCGGTTGCCGGACATCCTCGACTACACCTTGGCGCAGGTGCGCGGCTTCGCCGCCGCCACCGCGCGGGAGGACGCCGCACGCGATGCGCGGCTGCTCTCGCTGATCGCCATTGGCGCGCGCGGCGAAGCCCGTCACCTCGACCAGACCCTCGACAGGCTCCAAGACCATGCGCATCTCGGTTCGCATCGATAGCAAGGCCGCGCAGGCGCAACTGCGCCGCTGGGGCGGCGAGTTCCGCGACAAGGTCAAGCAGGCGGTCGCGCGCGGCATCGCCAGCGAGGCCGCCGAACTCAAAGAGGACGTGCGCAGCCACGTCGCGGGCCAGATGACGGTGGTCAAGAAGTCCTTCGTCAAGGGTTTCACCGCCAAGGTGCTCGACAAAGACAAGAACCGACTGCCCGCGCTCTACGTCGGCTCGCGCATCCCGTGGTCAGGTATCCATGAACGTGGCGGTGTCATTGGCGGCCGGATGCTGATCCCGCTTCATGGGCGCTTGGGCCGCAAACGTTTCAAGGCGCAGATCGCCGAGCTGATGCGCGGCGGCAATGCCTATTTCATCAAGAACGCCAAGGGGAACATCGTGCTGATGGCCGAGAACATCAAGGAACACGACCGTCCACTGTCGGGCTTCAAGCGCCGCTACCGAAAAGCCGAGGGCATCAAGAAGCTGAAGCGCGGTGCCGACGTGCCCATCGCCGTGCTGGTGCCGCGCGTGCAGCTCAAGAAGCGCCTGAACGTCGAACGCATCGTCGCCGCTCGCATCCCGCGCCTGAGCGCGCGCATCGAGAAGCAGTTGCGGCTGGTGGACTGAGATGGCGAACCGCATTTCCATCCTCGTCGCGCTCGAAGGGGCCGACGAGGGGCTCAAGCGCGCCATCACCTCGGCCGAACGCAGCCTCGGCGGGTTCGGCTCCAGCGCCAAGACCGCAGGCGACAAGGCCGCCGCCGGGATGGCCGAGGTCAAGGCTGGGATGAACGCCTTCGGCGATCAGGTCGCCAAGGCCAAGACGCAGCTGCTGGCCTTCCTCACCATCAACTGGGCGGCGGGCAAAGTGCAGGAGATCGTCCAGATCGCCGACGCCTGGAACATGATGTCTGCGCGCCTGAAGCTCGCCACCGCAGGCCAGCGCGAATACACGGTCGCGCAGAAGGAACTGTTCGCCATCGCGCAGCGCATCGGCGTGCCGATCCAGGAGACGGCCACCCTCTACGGCAAGCTCCAGCAGGCGGTGCGGATGCTGGGCGGCGAGCAGAAGGACGCGCTCTCGCTGACCGAGAGCATCTCGCAGGCGCTGCGCATCTCCGGCGCATCGGCCACCGAGGCGCAGTCGTCCCTGCTGCAGTTCGGTCAGGCGCTCGCCTCGGGCGTGTTGCGCGGCGAGGAATTCAACTCCGTCGTCGAGAACAGCCCGCGTCTGGCCAAGGCGCTCGCCGATGGCCTGAACGTGCCCATCGGACGGCTGCGCAAGCTCGCCGAAGAAGGGCGGCTCACCGCCGACGTGGTGGTCAACGCGCTGATGAGCCAGAAAGACAAGCTGGCCGCCGAGTACGCGCAACTGCCGATGACCGTCAGCCAGGCCTTCACGCGCCTGTCGAACGCCTTCGGCCAGTGGATCAGCAAACTCGACGAATCGACCGGCTTCACCAAGAAGCTCGCCGAGGCGCTGACGTGGCTGTCGGAGAACCTGGACACGGTGATGAAGTGGCTGGGACGCATCGCCGAGGTCGGCCTCGCGGTGCTGGTCTACCGCCTGATTCCGGCGCTGATCATCGCGTGGCAGACGGCGGGCGCTGCGGCAGTGACGGCGGCCAGCACCACGGCGGCAGCGTGGGCGACGGCGAACCTGTCGGTGTCGAACGCCATCGCCACGGTCGGCAAGCTGCGCGTGGCCTTCGTCGTGCTCGGTGCGGCCATCATCGGCTGGGAGATCGGCACGTGGCTGTCGGAGAAGTTCGAGATCGTCCGCAAGGCGGGCATCTTCATGGTCGAGGTGTTGATGAAGGGCATCGAGCACCTGCGCTTCCAGTGGGAGGTGTTCGCCGCCATCTTCACGTCCGACACCATCGCCGAAGCCACCAAGCGCCACGAGCAGCGGCTCGCGGAGATGAATCGCATCTTCGCCGAGATGTACGCCGACGCCACCGAAGGCGCGAACGCGGCCAAGGGCGCGATGCACACCGCCGCGACCGCCGCCGAGGAAATCGCCAAGCGGCTCGAAGCCGTGCGCCAGGGCACGCAGGAAGCGGTCGGACGCGGCATCGAGGCCGTCCACGCCGCGCTGGAAAAGCTCAAGTCCCGGCTCGGCGAGGTCGAACAGGCAGTGGGCAAGGCCCAAGGCGTGGTAAACGACGCCACCGCCAAGATGGCCGAGGCCTACAAGGGGCTGACCTCCATCGTCGAGGCCAGTCTCGCGCAGCAGGTGCAGGCGGTGAAGAACCGCTACGAGCAGGAGAAGGCGGAACTGGAGCGCACCCAGCAGTCCGAAACCGCCAAGATCACCAAATCCACCCAGCTGCTCACCGAGGCGCTGACCCAGCAGGCAACCCTGCGCCGTCAGGCCACGACCGAGACGCTCGGCCTGATCGATCAGGAAACGCAAGCGCGCAAGGACGCCGCTGCCCGGCAAGGCCTGACCGAGGAAGAGCGCCGCGCCAACGTGCAGCGGGTCGAGAACGACATCCTCGCCACCAAGCGCCAGACCTTGACGCAGGCGCTCTCCGAGTACCGCCAGCACATCGACGCCCTCAACGCCGAAGCCAACCGGCATCTGGCCGAAGTTCAGCGCATCGAGGAAGCCAAGCGCCAGTTGTCGATGTCCACGGAGGAGCGCATCCGCGACATCCGCCGTCAGGGCATGACGGAGTACGAGGCCACCGAGGATCGCAAACGCCAGATCACCGAGATGCAGGAGCAGGCGCGCCGGGCGCTGGCCAACGGGGAACTGGAACTTGCCCGCCAGCTCGCGCAGAAGTCGATGGACATGGCCGCGCAGGTGGCCACCAGCCAGACCAACGAGGCCAAGCGCGGCGAGGAAGCGCGCAAGCAGTCCGAGCAGGCGGTGTCGCAGGTCACGCAGCTCGAAGCGCAGTCGCGCGAGGCCTACCGCAGGCAGGAATACCAGCAGGCCACCGATTTGATGCGGCAGGCCGATCAGCTGCGCGCCGAACTGGCGCAGAAGGCCAAGGACGCCGACGCGCAGGCCGCGCAAGGCAAACAGGGCGTGCGCGACGCCATCGACCGCATCCGCCAGTCCGAGGAAATCCTCAACCAGACGCTCGATGCCGAAGCGAAGGCGCACCAGACGGCGGCACGCTCGGCGATCACCGCACGCGATGAGATTCAGCGCACGCTGACCGAGACCACGCGCCAGATCGACGACATCACCGCCAAGCTCAAGGACGGCTTGAAGGTCACGCTCGACGCTGACACCACGCGCTTCGACAAGGCCATCGCCGATCTGGACAAGGCCCTGGCGGAAAAGGAGTACCTGCTCCAGATCCAGGCCGACCTGCAGGAAGCGGAGAAGAAGCTCAAGGAATACGAGGCGCTGCTCAAGGACGGCAAGACGCTGCCGGTCGATGCCGACGTGTCCAAGGCGAAGGAAGCGCTGGACAAGCTCAAGACCTACGCTGACCAGAACGCACAGTTCGAGCTGAAGGTGGCGACCGAGAAGGCGCAGGCGGCCATCACCAACGTCGAGGGAATGATCAAGGCGCTGGATCGCATCCAGACCGAATCTCAGCATCAGGTGGCCAGCAACGTCGGTGCGGTGCGCGCGGAGATCGACAGCCTCAACGGGTGCAACACCTCCAGCACCCACACCATCTACGTGACCAAGGTGG
This sequence comes from Diaphorobacter sp. B2A2W2, assembly GCF_056730635.1. Taxonomy (NCBI): domain Bacteria; kingdom Pseudomonadati; phylum Pseudomonadota; class Betaproteobacteria; order Burkholderiales; family Comamonadaceae; genus Diaphorobacter; species Diaphorobacter sp. B2A2W2. The sequence goes on along the minus strand of NZ_JBWZOR010000006.1, from coordinate 151,361 downwards.
AAACCAATGCCACTGGTGGTCTGGTGGGTGGCGTGCGGCGGTTTGCCGACGGCGGTGCGGTGGCTCCGGCCTTTCCCCGGATGATCGGTGGCTCGGTGCCCGGCTCCGGCCACCACGACACCGTGCCGCGCACCCTGGATGCCGGGGCCTTCGTGATCCGCAAGGCGGCGGTGCAGAAGTACGGCAGCGGCGCGCTCTCGCGACTGGCTAACCGGGCGATGGGTGGTGTGGCGCACTTTGCCAAGGGTGGCCCGGTCACGGTGACCCAGCCCAAACGCAACCGGGACGTGGTCGAAGCCGAAAAAATGATCGAACTCGGGCTGCAAGGCCTGGGGCAGATCAGCTACAGCGGCAGTCTGGACGCCCGCGACAAGACCTTCGCGTACTGGACGCCTCTGGCGCGTCAGGATCGCTCCGCGTTGGAAAAGATCATCAACCGCAAGACGCTCACCGCCAACGAGCGCGCCAACCTCGACCAGATCAAGCAACGCTGGCGCTTCGCTATGGCCCAGCCGATGATCTACGGCAAGGATCTTGAGCGGGATCTGATCGATTACATGGAATCGCTGGACGGCGAGTTTTTCGCCAAGGGCGGCCTGTCCAAATCCGACACCGTGCCAGCAATGCTCACTCCGGGTGAGTACGTGGTCAACCGATCGGTGGTGGCGCGCCTTGGCGTGGGCTTCTTTGAAGCCATCAACAACCTGTCTGCCCCGGCGCAGGCCCTGGCCGGGCGTGCGCTGGCGGGCATCCAGGGTTTTGCCTCGGGCGGTCTGGTGCAGCCCGCAAGCCGCAGCCTGCCACGTCCCTCGTTGCCCGAAGGTACGCCCACCCGCACCGTACGCGTGGAACTGTCCTCTGGACAACAGAAGGTCAACGCCACCGTCGATGCGCGCGACGAAGCGCGACTGCTGCAACTGCTGGACGCCGCCCGCGCCCGCACGGCTTGACCGTGCGCTCCTGTTTCTCTGCCTGAGGGTTTCCCGATGCAACTGAAGAACCTCGACACCGGGGTGGCTCTGCCATTGCCGGACGACTTGCTGTGGAGCGACGAGCACGCTTGGTCGCCTGCGGTTGGCAATGCGTCCTACCTGATCACTGGGGCCTTGCTGATTCAGTCGGCCACCCGGCAGGCAGGCCGCCCGATCACCCTGGTGGGCGCACCCGATATGGCTTGGGTGACGCGTGCCGCCGTGGAGCAGTTGCGCGGGTGGGCGGCGATTCCGGTGGGCGGCACCACAGGCCGCTTCGAACTCACTTTCGCCGATGGCCGGGTCTTCACGGTCGCTTTCCGCCACCAGGAGGTCGCCATCGAGGCCGAACCCGTGCTGGGCATCCCGGCGCGATCCGGCAACGACTTCTACCGACTGACCCTTCGATTTTTGGAGATTGCCTGATGCCAATTCAATCTGGCGACGTGAAGCTGCTCAAGTCCGCCGTGATGGCGGACGTGCCCGAAGGCGGCGGCGCGCCCACGGGCCTCGTGATTGCCGATGGCGTATCGAACGCCATCTTCCCCGACATCTCCGAGCTGGATCGCGCCGGAGGCCGTGTCAACCTGCGCAAGAGCTTCGTGCAAGTGGCCACGGATGACACCGACACCTACTTCGGGGCCAACGTCATCGTGGCTGAGCCGCCGCAGGACGAGCGCGTCAGCGTCACGCTGTTTTCCACCAGCAAGACCTTCGACACCCGTGAGCAGGCGCAGACCCGAATCGAGGCCTACCTCAACAAAGGGCCGGAGTGGGCGGGCTACCTGTTCGAGAACCACATTGCGGGCCAGCGGGTGATCCAGCTCTTCCAACGCCTCAGCGACGCCGTGCCCAACGTCGGCCAGACCCTCGTCCTGATCGAGAACGAAGGACTGCCCACGCAGAAAGAGCAGTACATCCGCGCCACCGCCGTGTCGGTGGTCGAGCGCAGCTTCACTTACAACACCGACCAGGACTACAAGGCGGCGGTCGTCACCGTCGCCATCAGCGACGCGCTGCGCTTTGACTTCACGGGCTCGCCCGCCAGCAGAACCTTCACGCGGGCAACCAACAGCACGAAAACGCGCGACACGGTGGTGGCCGACGCGGGCACCTACGTCGGCGTCGTGCCGCTGACGCAGGCTGCCAATGTGGGCGACTTCACCATCAAGGGCGCGTCCATCTACACGCAGCTCGTGCCCAGCGCCCAGACCGAGACGCCGATCTCCTTCGTGCCACCCTACGCCGCAGCAGGGTTGCCGGTACCGGGCGCGGCACCCGTGAGCTACACGGCCAGCCACGCCTGGAACACCAGCATCAAATTCAACCTGCCGGGTGGCTGCCTGCCGGGGTCGCTGTCCATCGTCACCGATGGCATCACGATCTTCGACGATGCGGGCCTACTCAAGACCGCCAGCGGCACGCTGGGCACCATCGACTACGCCAACGGCATCCTGAGCCTGAACTCCGGCTCGATGTCCAACAGCAAGGCCATCACCTACATACCTGCTGCACAACTGCAGCGCGCGCCGCAAAGCGCGGAGATCGCGGTCACGCCGGAATCGCGCAGCCAGTCCTACGTCGGCACCGTAAATCCGGTGCCGCAACCCGGCACGCTTGCCATCAGCTACATGGCGCAGGGCCGTTGGTACGTGCTTTCGGATGGCGGCAATGGCTCCCTCAAAGGGCTGGATGCCAGCTATGGCGCGGGTACTTTCAACAAGAACACCGGGGCCTTCGTCGTGACCTTGGGGGCACTGCCCGACGTGGGCTCATCGCTGATCCTGACGTGGAACGTGCCGACCCAGGAAACGCAGCAGCCAACCGCCGCTCTGAAGGCATCGCAGGCCCTGCTGCTTGCCCCGCCCGAAGGCAAAAGCGTTCAGCCGGGCACGCTCACCATCACCTGGCCACACGAGAGCGGCACGGGCACGCGCACGGCGTCCGCCACCACGTCTGGCGAGCTCAGTGGTGCTGCCACCGGTAGTCTGAACGTCGCGCAGAACCTCTTGAGCTTCGCGCCGAATGTCCTGCCGCCAGTCGGCGCACTGCTGACCGTGGACTACGTTGCGGGCCCCAAGCAGGAGGACAGCTTCGCGCACCCCTCGCGCGATGGCCAGGGCAAGGTGCCGGTGACTGCAACCCTGGGCTCCATCGAGCCGGGTTCATTGGAGATCGAGTGGAACACCCTTACGGACACCGCCGTACTCGGGGTCTACACGCTGCAGCAGATTCAGGCGATGGGGCTGGGCTTGTGGAACGGGGTCGATCCCACGCAATACGCCCGCGACGATGGTGCGGGCAATGTGCTGCGTGCAGGCCAAGTCATCGGTAGCGTCAACTACGCCACCGGGGCGGTGCAGTTCCAGCCCGATGTCACTGCCAAGATTCCAAGTCCCGTCTACGGGGCGCAGCGCCTTGGATGGGCATCGGGCGTGGGCCAGATGTTCCGCCTCAACTACGGCGGGATCAGCTACGTGGATGCGCCGTCGCTTTACCCGAACGACGAGTCCGGCTACGTCAAACTGCGCTACAACAGCGCGGGCTCGACCAGCAACCACAGCGAGACGTTCGCGTTCAGCCCATCGTTTCGGCTGGTGCCCGGCGTCAACGCTCAGGTGGTGACCGGCACTGTGTTGCTTGCCATCGCGGGCAGCCAGCCCTGGGGCGACAACGGTCAGGGCACGCTGCGTGAATTCACGCCCAGCGGCTGGGTCACGCGCGGCAGTATCAACTATCTCTCTGGTGCGGTGACGCTCACCTCGTGGTCGGCAGGCGCGACCAATAGCATCACGCGCGCCAGTTGCGTGACCACGGTGGGCGAGAACATCTCCAGCGATTACGTGTTCCGCACCGGTGCTGCGCCGCTGCGTCCAGGATCGCTCTCCATACAGTTCGCCCGCGCGGTGGGTGGAACCCAGACCGTGACGGCAGGCATCGACGGCACGATCACCGCGTCTGGCGTCATCGGCAGCGTCGATTACGAAACCGGCCTCGTGCGGGTGCGATTTGGCACCGTGGTCACGGCGGTGGGCAACGAGAGCGAGCCGTGGTTCGACGCCGAGAACGTGCGGCCAGACGGCAAGATTTTCCGGCCAGAGCCGGTGGCGGCCTCCAGCCTGCGCTACAGCGCCGTGGCCTACAGCTATCTGCCCCTGGATGCAGCATTGCTGGGCATCGACCCGGTACGCCTGCCCAGCGACGGCCGTGTGCCGATCTTCCGTCCAGGAGGCTTCGCCGTCGTCGGCCACACCGGGCGCATCACCGCGTCGGTCAGCAACGGCCAGACCATCGATTGCGCGCGGGTGCGTCTTTCGCGCGTGCGTGTGGTCGGCCACAACGGCGTGGTGATCCACACAGGCTACGTTACTGATCTGGAAGCAGGCACCGTCACGTTCACCGACGTGACCGGCTACAGCCAGCCAGTGACCATCGAGCACCGCATCGAGGACATGGCCGTGGTGCGCGACGTGCAGATCAACGGCGAGATCAGCTTCACGCGCCCGCTGACCCACGCCTATCCGCTGGCCAGTCCTGGCGACCCCGTCTCTGGCAGTTTTGTCTCCAGCGCGCTGGTGGCCGGTGACCTGTTCGCCCGCGTGAACCTCGTGTTCGACCAGAGCACCTGGAACGGCAGTTGGTCGGATGAACTGATCGGCAGCGCCGCCACCGCCACCTTCAACCACACCCAGTACCCGATCACGGTTACTAATCGCGGGGCGCTCACCGAGCGCTGGGTCGTTCGGATGACCAACAGCACCTCGTTCGAGGTCATCGGCGAGAACGTCGGCGTGATTGCCACCGGAAATACCAGCGCCGACTGCGCCCCCAACAACCCGGCGACCGGCGTGCCGTACTTCCGTCTGCCCGCGCTCGGCTGGGGCAACGGCTGGGCCACCGGCAACGTGCTGCGCTTTAACACCATCGGCAGCCAGTTCCCGGTCTGGGTGGTGCGCACCGTCCAGCAAGGGCCGGAGTCCGTACCCGACGACCACTTCACGTTGCTGATTCGCGGGGATGTCGACACACCTTGATGGTGTGAGTGCCTCCTGATCTTTGAACCCTTCTCGAAGGACTTCCTATGACCGACCTGACCGTCAAATACTTCAGCAGCGGCATGACCGGCGCGCCCCAGATCGCCAACAACTGGGGCGATCTCGTGACGATGCTCGATGCTTGCCTGATCAACGGCTTCGCTTTGAAAGCTATCGATACATTGACCTTCGCCGATGGCATCGCCACGGCCACCATTTCCTCGGGCCACGCCTATCAGCCCTTTCAGGTGGTCGAGATCGCTGGCGCTGAGCAGCCCGAGTACAACGGGCAGTTCCGCGTACTGACGGCGACGATGACCACGTTCACCTACGCGGTGACCGGCACGCCCGTCTCGCCCGCCACGACGGCGACGAGTCTCTCGGCCAAGGTTGCCCCGCTGGGATGGGAGAAACCGTTCTCGGCGACTCACAAGGCCGCCTACCGCAGCAAGAACCCGCAGTCACCGCAAAACCTGCTGCTGATCAACAACAGCCTCAAGACGCCCAACTACACGACGGGCTGGGCCAAGTGGGCCAACGTCGGCATCGTCGAAGACCTGTCGGACATCGACACCATCGTCGGCGCGCAGGCTCCCTACGACCCGAACAACCCGACGCAGAACTGGAAACAGGTCACTGCCAGCCAGTGGGGTTGGTACAAGTGGTTCCACGCGCGTGGCCCCCAGTACGAGAGCAATGGTGACAGCGGCGGCGGTGGGCGCAACTGGGTGCTGATCGGTGACGACCGACTGTTCTTCCTCTTCTGCACCAACGCGGCGGGCTACGGCTGGTATGGCCGCAATAGCTACTGCTTCGGGGACATCATCAGCTTCAAGCCGGGTGACAACTACGCCACGGTGCTGGCTGCCGATGACAACTACTCGGGGATGAGCAACTACTGGAGCTATCCCGGCCAGTTCAGCGGCTACGGGTTGGTCTCGTCCCTGGACTTCACGGGCAAGGTCCTGCTGCGCAACCACACCCAACTCGGCAACCCGGTGCGGTTTGGGCTCACGTCCCTGAACACGAACAACGGCCAGCAGATCTGCGGCCGAGGCCCAACGCCGTTCCCGAATGGGTCCGACTACAGCCTGTGGCTTCTGCCGACCTACGTCCGGCAGGAGGACGGCCATATGCGCGGCATCCTGCCTGGAATGCTCTGGATGCCCCAGGATCGTCCGTACAGCGACCAGACCATCGTCGACAACGTCGTCGGCCAGGAAGGCAGAAGGTTCCTGTTGGTCAGGACGCAATACAGCTCGGAAACCGAAGGCGCGCAGATCGCATTCGACATCACCGGGCCGTGGAGGTAAGCCATGAGCTACCCGCTGAGCGAGTCCTTCGCCACTGCGCCTGCCACCGGCTACACCGCAGTCCTGGGCGGAATGTCGGCGACGCACAACAGCGCGCAGCAATCCATCGACATTTCAGCTCCCAACAGCCAGTCCATCCTGCGCTTCAATGAAACCGCCCACGGCGATTTCTGGTTCGAGGTTGACGTCGAGTTGCTGACCGACCCAAGTGCCCGCAAGCACATCGGGTTGTGGATGACCACTGGCAATGGCTCCGAAGGCTACCGGTTCGCCCATCTTGATGGCGGTTGGAGCGTTTCCCGTTGGAACAGTGGTTTCGGTGACGGGGCTGGGGTGACGGTTGGGGTCAATGATGGGGCGAGGCCCATTGCTGGGTTGGCCGACGTGGCTCCGACCTTCAATGTCGGCCAGCGGCTGACCCTGCGTTGCGATGTGATCACCGGAGCCATTGACGCTAACGGCGTGCCTTGGGCGCGGTTCATCCAGTTCAAAGCGGATGGCGTGCTGATGTTTCAGGTTGGCGATGCCGCCTACCGGGGCAAGCTGATTCCTGGCGTCTTTTTGTACGGAGCCACGGCACGCGTCCACGCTATCGCAGGCGACACCCCGTCTGGTTTGCCCGCTTTTCCGACGACGGTGGACGTAAACGCCGACGACGATCTGCTGCCCCTGGCCGGGGGCTCGACCTCGGTGCCGCCCAATCCCGCCGCCAACATCGGCGTCAATTCCCAGGTCGACTTGTCGCGTCTCAACAGCCCGTCGAGCAATCTGTGGAACCGAGGTGGTGGCTACGACTGGCAGTTCCATCCGATTCCGAACGGACGCAAGAACATCCACTTCAGCGGCCACGGATTCATCGTCGGAACGGTCAAGGAGAAGGGACAACCCGACCAACCGCTGGCGCGGCGAGTGCAGCTCATCAGCGAGAACACCCGCGTCCTGGTCGCCGAGACCTGGTCAGACACCAGAGGCAACTACCGATTCGAACTGCTTGACCCGGCGCAGCGATACACCGTGGTCAGCTACGACCACAAGCAGATGTACCGCGCCGTGATCGCGGACAACCTACGCCCGGAGATGATGCCGTGACCGTTGCCATCACTGTTGAACACAACGAGGCGCGGCTGGCAGGCACCTTGGCCTTCCTCGACGCAGGCACCAATCCGGCGCGCCTGCGCATTTACGGCGGTACGCGTCCCGCCACCCCGGCGACGACGCCCGCGAGCGCGATGTTGGTCGAAATCAGGCTCACCAAGCCCGCAGGCACGATTGCGGGCGGACTTCTCACCCTGACGCAACAGGAGGACGGTTTGATCACCGGCACCGGCGTCGCCACGTGGGCGCGGCTGGTCAACGGCAACGAAGTCACGGCTTTGGATCTGGATTGCAGCGGTACTGACGGCGATGGCGATGTGAAACTGGCCAGCACCAACCTCTATCTGGGCGGTGACGCCCGGATGGTGTCGGCCATCCTGGGGTAAGCCGTGCCTGCCGTGTCTAACGAGGTGACCCTGGTCGCCACGTTACCCGCGCCCGCCGTCACCGTGGTGGTCGGTCCGCCCCTGGTCGACCTGCTCTTCGATCAACCGGCCGCCACCGATGCCAATTTGGTGTTCGGGGCCAACTACATCGCCCCGCGCGACGATGTGACGGTGCGGGCCACACTGCCGCTGCCCGTCGTCACGATCAAGTTCATTCCACCGGCCCGGGCAGAGTTGTTGGCCCAACTGCCGGGCCTCACGGTGCAGTCACTGGTCTTGCGCCCGAGCGTGCCCTTGAATGTGGGAGCTGGTGCTGGCGCAAGCCTGCCCGGCGTCGTGTTCACCGCAGAGGTCAGGTACGCGTCGCACACGCAGCGTCCCACGGTGGGTCGGACTGCGCACCTCTGGCAGGTGGCGCAGCAGACGGAGGACGGCGCGAAGCAGGGCCAGCAGGATGCGGCTGCAACGCCCGCAGGTTGGAAGACGTTCTGGCGACGTACGATTGCCGCGCCGCAAGGTGTCGACCATCGGTTACCCCCGGTCTTGGCCTCGCTGCCTGCGCAGCATCGCACCGGCCAGCAACAGGCTCGCCGCTTCCACGACTTGACGTGGTTCGCGCATCAGGATGGCACGTATCTCGAATTGGCTCGACTGAGCTTGTTCCAGAACGCGTCCCGCCTGCGCGATGCGACGAGATTTCGTCATCAAGACGGCGACCGCACCAAGCGCGCGGGACGGGTGAACCTTTGGCAAACCGCGCAGCAGCTCACCCAGCGTCGAGGGAGTGATTTTCAGAGCGCGAGTCCATCAGCGAGGGGATGGCGTGGCCTGTATCAGGATGCCGTCCCGCCACCGCCTGGAATCAGCATCTGTGTGATCCCAGTGCCGCCCGCGCCGCAACCTTGCTACACACCTAGCGCCCAGCTGGTGTTCGCAGCGTTGTCCCCAGCAAACAGCCACTTGCTGTTCGTTTGTGAAAACCACATCGACCCGCCACCTCCTGATGGGGAGCCGGTAATCGTTCCCGTTCGGAGGGTGTATTTCGTGATCAACAACGTGACCCTGCACCGGCTGCCCGATGGCCTGCCGGTGCCGGTGTTTAGCCTCTCACTGGCGCTCGATGCCGCCTCCTGGACGTGGGGCTTCGATGCGCTGCTGCCCGCCGCCGCTACAAGCCTCGTCGCCCCTGGCAGCAACGGCGGCCCGGTCGAACTGGTGGCCAGCGTCAACGGCACACCGTTTCGCGTGCTGGCTGAGAGCATCAGCCGCGAGCGGGTGTTCGGCGACGCGAGCATCCGCATCTCAGGAAGAGGGCGTAACGCCGTGCTGGCCGCGCCCTACGCGCCGGTGATGAACTTCCAGCAACCGCAGGCGCGCACGGCGCGGCAGTTGATGGAAGACGTACTTACGCTCAACGGCATTCCGCTGGGCTGGAGCATCGATTGGGGCCTGACCGACTGGAACGTCCCGGTCGGCGTGTTCACCCAGCAGGGCACGTGGATGGAGGCGCTGGTGGCGATTGCCAGTGCGGCCGGGGGTTACCTGATCCCGCACCCGTCCGACCAGAGCATCCGCGTGCGCCACCGGTATCCGGTCGCGCCGTGGGAGTGGAACACCGTCACGCCAGACTTCGTGCTGCCCGTCGATGCGGTGGCCCGCGAGTCGCTGCGCTGGGTAGAGAAGCCCGGCTACAACCGCGTGTTCGTGTCCGGCCAGGATGTCGGTGTGCTTGGGCAGGTGAGCCGGGCTGGGACTGCCGGGGATGTGCTGGCCCCGATGGTGGTCGATGCGCTGATCACCGAAGCCGCTGCGGCGCGCCAGCGGGGCATCTCGGTTCTGGCTGATACCGGGCAACAGATCGAGGTGACCCTGCGCCTGCCGGTGCTGGCCGAGACGGGGATCATCGAGCCGGGTGCGTTCGTCGAGTACCAGGACGGCAGCGTGACGAGGCTGGGCATCGTGCGCTCGACGCAAGTCGAGGCAGGAATGCCGGAGGTCTGGCAGACCCTGGGGGTGCAGAGCCATGCATAACCTCTACGAGCAGTTCCGCCAACTCATCCCTGAACCGCCATTACAGGCGGGCACGGTCGTGGGCGTCGGCTCCGGCGTTGTGACTGTCGCCTTGCCCGGCGGCGGCTTGACCCGTGCACGCGGCAGCGCCGCCATCGGCCAGAAGGTGTTCGTGCGAGACGACGTCATCGAAGGCGGCGCACCCAGCCTGACGCTGGAAATCATCGAAATCTGAAACCCATCTTCCTGATCACCCCTGAACCCGCCTTGGTGCCACGTGCATCAGGCGGGTTTCGCTTTTCTGGAGACCCGCAATGACTGAACCCGAACATCAACCCGCCGCCCTCGTGGAAAACATGCTCCTGCTGCGCCGCGAGGACTTTGACGAACTGCTCGACCGGGCAGCCGAACGCGGAGCTGAGCGTTGCCTTGCCCATCTCGGGCTGGAGAACGGCAGTGCTGCGAAGGACATCCGCGAGCTGCGCGATCTGCTGGAAGCGTGGCGTGATGCCCGTCGCACGGCGTGGCAGACCACCATCAAGGTCGTGACCACCGGCATCCTGGCCGCGCTACTGGTGGGGGCCGCCATCAAATTGAAACTGATGGGAGGCGTGCAATGACTGCCAAGCCGAAGATCTGCCTTCTGGACGACTGGCAGCGCGTGTTGCGACGGGCCTGGAGCATCCGCTTCTCGCTGCTGGCCGCTGCCTTTACGGCGGCGGAAGTGGTGGTGCCGCTGTTCGGTGACGTACTGCCGCGCGGCGCGTTTGTGCTGCTGGCCTTTGCCGCCAGCATTGGCGCAACCGTGGCTCGCATCGTGGCACAGCCGGAGATGCACCGATGATCCGGCCACCGCAAAGACGCACGGTGGCCGCGCTGACGCTGTCCGCCGCTGCCCTGGTCGGTATCGTGCTGCACGAGGGGTACACCGACCGTGCAGTGATCCCGGTCAAGGGCGATGTGCCGACCATTGGTTTCGGCACCACCACCGGGGTGAAGCTGGGCGACACCACCACGCCGCCGAAGGCGCTGGCGCGTGCGCTCACCGATGTGCAGCAGTTCGAGGGCGCGCTCAAGCAGTGCGTCACTGTGCCGCTGGCCCAGCACGAGTACGACGCGTTGGTGAGCTTTTCCTATAACGTCGGCAGCCGCGCGTTCTGCCAGTCCACGCTGGTCAGGAAACTCAACGCCGAGGACTACGCGGGAGCCTGTGCCGAGCTGCTGCGCTGGCGCTTCTTCCAGGGAAAAGACTGCGCGCTGCCCACCAATGCGCGGCTGTGCGGCGGGCTGGCTATACGGCGAGAAGCCGAATACCGGCAGTGCATCGGGGAGGCGTCGTGAGCGCGATTCCGTGGCCGTACCGGCTGCTGGCCCTCACGGCGCTCGGCGTCGCCCTGATTGGCTTCGGCTGGATCAAGGGTGCGAGCCACGTCCAAGCGCAATGGGATGCCGCCATCCAGCAACAAGCCCTACAGACCGCCGCCGCCCGCGAGCGGAACGCACAAGCCACCGTCAAGGTCGTCACCCAGTACGTCGACCGCGTCCGCGTCATCCGCGAGAAGGGCGACACCATCTTCAAGGAGGTTCCCGTCTATGTGCCCGTTCAAGCCGATGCTGCTTGCACTATCAACCGTGGCTTTGTGCGCCTGCACGACGCTGCCGCCGCCGGTGAGCTGCCCGAGCCCGCCCGAGATGCTGATGAGGCCGCCGCAGGCATTGCGCTCTCTGCCGTCGCCGGAACCGTTGCCGCCAACTACCAGACCTGCCATGAGAACTCTGAGCAACTGAGGGCGCTGCAAACGTGGATCAGGGAGATGACGGTTTCCGCCGAGCAATAGTGCTCAGGACGTCATCATGGATCGTTTCAGCAGCCATAAAGCCGTCGCAGATATTCCCAATCTGCCTGGAAATCACCATTGTGGAACGCGTCCTCGAATCAGCTGCCGTTTGTTGTGACGTTGAAGATCTGCTTGACCCAGTACAGGGTGAGGTCGTAGTTCAAGCTGATGACAGTTGGAATCACGCTGGCAAACGCACCCAATCAATCCGGTTTTCACTTTGATGTCTTAGCTTTAGCAGAGGCACGCTGCGAAGCTTCCAGATCGGCGATACGCGTCCCCTGCGCTTTCACTTGCTCCAGCAGCGATTGATTCTCTCGTTCAAAACCGGAGCGTTGCTGATTCCCCTGTTCGATGGCGGCCAAAACTTTCGCCTGCCACTGATCACCGGTGGTGTTGTTATCACGGTCCTGGAGGTAAGAGAAGCCAGCAAGAATTGCTGCGACTAGTGCCAAGACTGCCGAAGACGCGACAGACCACAGCGCAATTTTGATTTGCGTGCGCGTCGACTGGTCAGTCTTCTGGTCGCGCGCCTCCATCTGCTCCATCATGGTCGTCGCTGCGTCTACCAAGTCTTTGAGTGCTTTGGCAGATTCTGCGGTCATTTGACCAGTGAGCCGCGTCAATTCCATTTCTTCAGCACGCTCTTTGGCTCGCTCGCGTGCTTGCTCAGCCATCAAATTGTTCACCCTACTGAGGTGCTCAGTCTGGATGGGATGAATTTCCAGCACTGATTCACGCGATGGCTTGGTGAGTCTTTCAAACGCGCTCAAAGTTGAGCCCAATGCAGATGTGCTTTTACGCACCTGATCGAATAAGCTGCTACTGGAGCCGAGCAACTTCTCTCGAAGCCGCTTCGATGCCTGTAACTGCTGTTCAATTTCATGCTGAATCAGACGAATCAGGTATGTCGAACCTGCTTCACCGTGCTCCCTCGACGGCACTTTGTCATCCTGGCCTTCTTCCCTAACCGTCTGCCACCCAGAAGATTGCACGTAGGCTTCGGCTAACTGCTCGACTTCATCTTCCGAAAGCGTCTTCGCGATCTGAGGGTCGAGAGGCACACGTTCCGGAGCCTCATCGGATTCCACGTTCAGACTGGCAATACTGGGGAGGAAGGTCCTGATCTGAGAGACAGCATTCCCAGGCTCCAAATTTCCGAAATCGGCCATATCCCGTACCCGCAGCGGATACAGGTAGACGCGGCCAACCGACGTATCTACCTCGGCGACAGGCTTCGAGCGCAGCAGTAACTTCAGCGATTTCTTCTTGGGTTCATCGCCGGGACTCGGATTAGCATCAGTCATCGACCAAGTCCCCTATTCATATCGCGCTGCGCAATGCGACGAACTGGTTATTCGGCCCCTCAGACCGGATGTCGAGGTGCGGGCAATTCGACACCAAGTAAGCCAAGGGCCTCGTCAAGCTGAACGGGAAGAGGGCCGGCAACGATTGCAGGCTGTTCACCGATACGGGCTTGCCGACGTAGCGCACAGCCGCCTCGATCAGCCAAACGGTGAGTTCGTCACTATGGATGGGGGTCGGTGCAAGGCGGATGACGCGCTTGCCTTTCTCGACTCGCTCAACCGCGCCCCAGCTTGCTTGTGTCTGGATGACCATATTGGTCATGCGGCGCGTGCCTTCGCGTTCGCCGTAGATCTCGCTCATGCGGCGATGCACTTCCGCAGCAGCGCAATCGTCCTGAATGGCTGACAAGCGACCGACCAACTCTGCCACCTTCCCGAAAAACGGGTAGCAGGCCACGGCCACACCCCAACACAGCGCTGGAATGGGCGTGTCCGGCTGGCTTTTGTAGAGAGCCGCCGCCCGGTCGGCGAAATCCACCAACTCGGCGCGTGGCTCCAGCCAGAGTCTGTTCAAGACGGTTCGTGTTTTTTTCTTGGCCTCCACGCCAAGCTCGGCTGCGTCGAGCAGTGCATTCAGATCATCTAGCCCAGCTGTACCCGCACGAACCCGCAGTGCCGCAGCCGCCCAATCAAGCTGAATGAACCGATCGAACCCGATTTGAGGGGCTGATGTATTCATTCGTTTCCAATCACATATTTAACTTTCACAAACGGCACGATCAGCTCTTCAACCGAGATACCACCGTGGACGACCACCTGCTCACCATCGGGAACAAAAGCCGTTCGGCCACCTGCGAATAGGGGCATATAGCCCGCCGGTAGTCCAGCGATGTCCAACTGAACTGAGTTGGTATTCGCCGCTGCGGATTTCGCCAGCAACGATTCACTGCGATACACGCGCACCCGTTCGCCACGAGCTTCTGGAACATCCCCTTCGGATGGACGCCCCACACCAACAGCTTCAACGTTGCCGTGATCCGCTGTCAGATAAATGTGAAAGCCTCTGTCGAGCAGCAGCGCAAACAAGCGATCGACGAAGCCTGTTTTCAACCAGTTCGCGATCCACAAGGCCACATCTTGTTTGGAACGTTCCTTGTGCAGTCGGTCATCCACTTCGTCGACCACCAACCCGACCACCTTGGGCCGACGATCGTCCAGCGCTGCTTGCAAGGCATCCAGCTGCTCAATCTGCCGCAACGAGCGCTGGTAGAAAATCTCGCCCGGCTTGACGCCTTGCTCCTGCCAATAGGCCTTCCACAGATACTCTTCTTTGTTGGTATGGCCGATCGACTCTTCGAATTCGCGCGGTTTACGGCCAGAGAACATGGCCTGCCGTGACACCGAGGTCACAGTGGGGAGCCACGCGAAGGAAGTACCCTCATCGAACGCAAAGCGCTTCGTTGCCTCGACCAACCGCTCCCGAATCTGCACCCACTGATCCAAGGCCAAACCGTCAAAAACCAAGAGTGCGATCTTGTCGGCTCCGATCGCTTTCCGCCGCGAACTCAAATAGTCGGGGATGCGATGCACCATCACCGGCCCGTTGTGGAACGACAGCGTGCTCAGATCCGCATAGTGCTTGGCCGCCACCCACGCCTGTATCTGCTCATCAGACTGCTCCTGCAGCGTCTTCACGAGCGCATGAACGTCCTCCATGGCTTCCGCGCCATGGGCATTGCCCAGATCGTGCACGCGCGCGAGGATTTCGCCGTACTGCTTGGCGAATTCACTCCAGGCTTTGTGTGTGGCTGTCGCGCCGGGTATCGCATCAATCAGCTTGGCAATCCCTTTTTTCACGAAAGCGTTGCGTGCCTGTGGGTCCTGAACAATCCCGGCCTTGATCCAGCCTGGTGCCCCTGCTGGCACAAGCTCAACAGCCAGCGGGTGCAAGGAGCCATTCAAGAACATCGAATCAACGATGGACTGCACATCGGAGTGCGCAAAGGGAATGTCGACCTTGGCCACGTAATCGGGTGGCGGTGGTTCGCCAATGCGCGAGCCTTCCATGCCGAGATTCGCCAAGTAGCGATGCCATGCATCTTGGACCACGCGCAGCAACGCACTCTTCGAGGACAGCCACGTCGCCACAGGAAGACCTGTCAGCAACCCCTTGCTCTGGATGATGCTGGCAGCGTGCTCGGCAAAGACCTGGGGCAGCGCACGGTTGGCAAAGTGCATCCGCAACACATCACGCCAGAAGTCGCTTTCCGTGCGGATGCTGGAGCGGGGTGCCAGCTGGTAGATCCGCTCCAAGATAAAGTCTTTCGACTCGTTTTCACCGCGCACGCCTTGCAACTCGCTGTCGTGCGTCTCCAGCAAGGCGGCAAAGTGCTCAGGCTCAAGCTGCTTGACCACGTTGTAGGCCAAGCGCGGAAACAACTGCGCCAAGCCCAGACTCACGACACGCCCATAGTGCCCAATGTCCCAAGGCAGTTCATTGGGGTCTGCGCCGCGCCAGTGCACGACCACAGCGGGTGTCGACCCCGGCTCGCCACGATCCCATGCCGTGCGATAACGCTCTTCAAACTCGGCGCGGAACACGAACGGGTCTTCGTACAGCATGACCTCGAAGCCACGGCTGCGCAGCTCGGCCAGCAAACGCTCGTCCAGCAAGACGTCGTCCGGATCGCAGGCCACCCACAGCCGATCGAGATCAGCTGTGAAGCTGCTGAGAATTCGTTCAATCCACTGGCTCATGTACTTTGTGTCTTCCTCACGCTCTCGCCGGGTTGAACCTCGGCGGAGACGCGCACCATCATGACCGCATTCAGATCTGGCACGCTGGCCGCAGCGTCGGCCAACGCAGCCAATCTGGCGTCGTGTTCTTGTTGCAGGCGTTTGCGGCGATGCTCGCGCACAGCAGGCAGTCCGATGCGACCGATCGCCTGTTGCCTTGCTTCAAAGGCATAGTCGGCACGCTCCCGCTCTTCTTGCAGTCGGGTCCGATGCGCATCCAGCAACTCGGTAAAGATCCGTTCGCCTTGGGCTTTTGCCGCCGTCAGTGCTGCGCCAAACCACTTCACCGCATCTTCTGTGCCGCTAACCCCGTGCACAACCACCGTTTCAGTCAGCAGCAAATCCCACACGCGTTTGGCTGTCGGCACAAAGGCGCGTCCCTCTTCGTTGGTGAAAACGGGCAGGTAGCGTTTACGGTTCAAGCCTTCTGCGGACAGGCTGATCTCCCACAGTGACCAGATGCCACTCACAGAGTCAGGCAGGCCCGTTACCCGAATCACTGGCAAGAGTTGGCCCGCCACAAAGCGGGGTAGTTCGCTGATCACTGCGCGGGCGCGCGGGTCTTCCAGCGTCACCCACTCGATCTCTGGGTTCTCGTCAGCGGTGCGCGCGTCAAAGCACACCTGCGCTGCTTCGGTGCCATCCGCCCAAGTCACCCGCCAGGCCTTGCCCACCTTCGTTGCTGCGCCGCCGCGTGTGGCCAAGCCAGAGGTGATGGCGCGTTCCAGCCAAAACTGCGCGGGGTGGTCGCGCCACTTGCGGGCATCGTCTGCTTCCAGCGAGTGCGCGTCCGACAGCAACTCGCTGCTCTTTTTCGACTCGGCCAAGGTTTCGCGCAAATGCGAAACCACCGCATCGCATTCCTGCTCGATCGAAGCCGGGTTCTGCAAACCGTGCACGAACAGTTCTTCGAACAAAGGCTCTGCTTCCGCAGAGTCCATCACGTCAGACGCCTTGTCCACGCCGAACTGCTGGGCGATCACTTCCAGCTTCTCTTCCAGCACCTGGCGCACTCTGTGCTCCACAGTGTCTTCCAGCACGAAGTTGATGGCGCGCACCACATGCCGCTGGCCAATCCGGTCGACACGACCAATGCGCTGCTCAATACGCATCGGGTTCCACGGCATGTCGAAATTCACGATGACGTGGCAAAACTGCAGGTTCAAACCTTCGCCGCCAGCATCCGTCGAGATCAGCACGCGCACATCCTGCGAGAATGCCTTTTGCGCCTTGGTGCGGGCATCCAGATCCATGCCGCCGTTGAGGGTGGCTACCGAGAAGCCACGGCTCTCTAGGTAATTGGCCAGCATTGCCTGGGTTGGCACAAACTCCGTGAAGATCAAGACCTTCAGTGCCGGGTCGTTTTCTTCCTGCTGCAGCTTGTAAATCAGCTCCAGCAACGCCTCTGCCTTGGCATCGGTGCCCGAAGCCTCGGTCTCGCGGGCCAGGTCGAGCAGCGTTTCCACCTCAGACTTTTCCAGCTCCCAGCCAGTAGCCTGCATGGCCAAGTCCACTTGCGACTGGCCGTCCAGATCGGCCCAGTCTTCCTCGCTGGTGTTTTCAAACAAGGAGGGTTGCGCCTGAGGCTCCTCCAGCAGCGCCATGCGCTTTTCCAGCGTGGTACGTATGGCTGCTGTGCTGGACGTCACCAAGCGCTGCATCAGAATCATCAGGAACCCGATGTGGCGCTGCTTGGCCGCCATTGCCTGGTTGTAGCCGTGGCGCACGTAGTCGGTTACGGCTTCATACAAGCGCTGCTGTGCGTTGTGCCGCGCCTGCCATGCCACCGCTTGGAGCCGGGTCACTCGCGGTTTGAACAGGGGCTGGCCATCGGCATTGATCGACAAGCGCTTTTCTGTGCGAATCACAAACGGACGCACGCGGTCTCGATTCACGCTGCTTTCGTCCGGGAAGGCTTCGCGATCCAGCAACTGCATCAAACGCAGGAACTGGTCGGTCTTGCCTTGGTGCGGTGTGGCCGACAGCAGCAGAAGATAGGGTGAAGCCTCGGCCAGCGCTGCACCCAGCTTGTAACGCGCCACTTGTTCGGTGCTGCCCCCCATGCGGTGGGCTTCATCGATGATGACCAGATCCCAGGAGGCGGAGATCAGATCTTCAAAGCGCTCGCGGTTGTAGTTGTTGAGTTGCTCCAGACTCCAGCCACGCCGACTCTCCATCGGCTTGACCGAATCCAGTGAGCAGATCACCTGGTCGTGCATACGCCACAGGTTGTCTTCATCCCCCTGGTTACCACTGCGCCACTGCCGAAACGCGGCCAACTCAGAGGGTTCGATGAACTGCAGATGTTCACCAAAGTGCAGGCGCATTTCCGCCTGCCACTGGCGCACCAGCCCTTTGGGCGCAACCACCAGCACGCGCTTCACCCGGCCCCGCAGCTTCAATTCGCGCAACACCAGCCCGGCTTCGATGGTTTTGCCCAAGCCCACCTCATCAGCAAACAGGTAGCGAATGCGGTCGCGGCTGATGGCACGATTCAGTGCGTACAACTGGTGTGGCAGCGGCACCACGCTGGACTGGATGGGCGCGAGCAACAGGTTGTCTTCCAGCGCATCCAGCAGCTTGGCCGCCGCCGTGGTGTGCAGGATTTCCTCCACCGTAGGGCGAACACTCTCGAGCGGCGCAAGGTCCGAGGCGCGCGCCCGCACCACTGCGTCTTTGGCAGGCAGCCAAACGCGGTAGATACTTTCGCCCCACACCTCCTGCCGATCGATGACGCGGCACGACGCAGCCTGCCGCGTCAGCCAGCACCAATCGCCAACATTGAAGCCGCCGCCCGCCACGCTCAGAGCCCGTCCTCGGTACGGGTCAATGCCATGTCATACAGGGTGAGCAGCTTTTCGTCTTCCTGCAGCGTTTCCTCTGGCAGTTTGTTGGCGATGTTGATGATGGTCTGGTACTCCTTGGCTGCCCAAGCCGCCCGGAAACCAGCTCGCAGCACTTCCAGACGCGACTCCTTGATCTTGCGACCGGTGAAGGCCTTGTAGGCCTCGAACTCCTTGAGCAGCGCCTTCTCGCGCTTCTTCTCTAGGTCCTGCGCCTTATTCGGGTCGGGCACATACCAGCGATCTTTCGCCTTGGCGATCAAGCGCGGATCGTCTTTTTCCAATCCGCGCAGATCCTTGAAGTTTGTAGATAGCAGACTGTGGATCTGGCTGGGCACTTCCCCGGAACCGTCGTACTGAATAAAGTTGCTTTCAAGCAACTGGGCCAGCTCAGGGATCACTTCGCCTTTCTTCTTCGCGGCTCCAACGATCGGAATGTATTCCGTGTGGATTTCAGGATAGGTAGACGGTTTGCGCTTCAAGAAATTGCTGAGCCAATCGATCGCACTGCGCTCATCCGACACAAACAGCTCCATCGCGCGCACCTGGGGAATCTGTTGGCGCTTCTTGTCGTACTCCACGGCTTGGTCTGGCAAAAAGTACATGCCATCGCGCTCTGCGAAGCGCTGCGGCAGTTCAGCCAAAAACTCTGGAGTGGAAAGCGGCACCATTACGCCGTGACGAATAAACCAAGAGGCCATACGGTCATAAATGCGGCGTGGATCGCGCTCAACGATATTGACTAGCTCGGGGAAGTCACCTCCGGTGACTTTGACGGCTGGCAACTGTTTCAAATGTGTCTGTACAAAATCCCACGCCGATTCGACCGTCGGCCCGTGTTGACTAAGTCGATCCTCAAGCCCTCCGTTGGGCTTGTAGGCCGAGATCACCAAATCCTGCTTCACCGTATTCGGCGACACAACTTGCTGAAAACTACCTTGAACCTTATCTAAGGCGGTAACTTCTGCTACAACAAACCCCACCTGTTGCAAAGCGACTTGAATAGCATTCCAAACGGCCGCGCGGCTATTGGAGAACACCACGGTCATCCATCTGCCCGGCTTCAGAACTCTGTAATACTCAGCAAAACATTTCTGCATAAGAAGTTGGTACTCAGGGATACCTTTTTTCTTAACGCGATCAATAATGGCTTCTGATGCGGGGGCAGTAGTTACTCCATGCCAGGACTCAACAAAGAAATTTAAGTCCGAGTAATAGATGTTTTCACCAAATGGTGGGTCGGTGAAAATGTAGTCCACCGATTCTTTTGGTAGGGTTGTGGCGTGGGCACTACCCGTCCCGATAATCGCATTTCCAACGCTGGTTTTGAATGCTGAGAATGCTTTGACCAAACGGTCGAGCTTGCCTTCAAATTGCGCCCAGGGGCTCACTTCGGAAATGATTGATGGGACATAGAAAACGCCCGGCAGATCAAGCCCCACCTGAGAACCGCCGATGCGTCCATGCTGAATCGGCTTGTATCGATTCAGGACAGACATCCCACGGATGCCTTGCTCGATGAAAAACATGAGCATCTGCCGCACTCTTTGGTCTGGATGCTGCTTTGCTTTGCGCCAAAGAAAGGCCATAGATTGCATCGACCTATCAAGGAACATGAAGTGAACTGCAGCTGTGTTGGTTGTTTTCATTCGCCCAACGCGAGTCATCTGACAATCCGGCAGTCTGTCCATCGGAAAGTCATCTGGAATAGGCAGAGACTTGATGCGCTGCAAAACCTTCAAATCATTTGCATCTGGTTTTTTCTCGTACTTGGTTTTCCCAATTCGATATTGGATAAATGCGGGGACGCGTTTTGGTCGCTTTTCAGGGGTATTGGTCGCTGGATCAAGAAAACTTTCGAAGGATAGGTCCATCTGCTCCTTCGTTCCCATTGCTCCACAATGTGGGCACGTAATGACGTCATCAACACGCTGAGTCTCCTCGTCGAGTGCGACATCAGTAAAAATTAGCTCGCCAGCGCAAGACGAGCAGGACAGGACCTCACTCCAAACCGTGTACTCGATCCTTGCTTTCGTAACGCCATCGCTATGCAAAGTCTCATACATCCATCCAAGCTCATCCTCCACATCCTTTAGTAGCTTGGTGCCAGCTTTGGAAAACGCCTGAACATCGAAAGGCAAGTTGTAATTGGCAGCAATAAATGTGGCGGCCGGAGACAAGTCATTGATGACAACTTTTCTTGATCCCCACCGTGGCAACGCCTTGCCCTGTTTTTTCCATTCTGTTTCCAGCTCGTGGCGATACGTGGGTGGTGCGATTGCACACCACTGAGCGGCCACCCCGGTCATTCCTGAGCCGCCAAAGCCATCTAGTACGATTTCGCCAGGCTCTGTGTAATGGAGAATTGATGGCACGATCGCGAGATGTGGCACCTTTGTGTGATAGGAATGTGCACGATATATCTGGTCCGTCTTTCCCACTGAGACATCAATTGTTTGCGGTTCTCGGCTGTACTTTAGGCTTGGGTCATACTGTTTTCCGTTCTGTCGCACGAATTCTTCGAGGAATGGGTTTGGACACGCGGTGTAGTACGGTGGGTCCGACATCGCCAAGATGGCCTCGTCCGTCCCCTGCGGGAAGCCTTCGATTTTGCGGAATGCCGGATCTTTGAGTTTGTCAGCCAGTAATTTCAAAAAATGCTCGCGGCGCGCATCTTCGCTCGGGAACGTCTGGCCCAGACATTCCACCGGAGCGGATGGTTTGGCTGAATCATTAAAAAGGGAGCTGGATGATGTCATTGTTCTGGTTCCTGTTTGGTGGCAGGTTTATCCTGCATACGCAGGGTTTTGAGTTTCACGCCGGTTTCGGTTAGCACGTACTGCTGTTTGGAGGATGTGGGCTTGTCTGGCACCGTCATGCGGATTACGCCGCCTGCCAGCAATGGCTCCAGATGCTGGGCCTTGAAGTGTGGACGCTGCTTGTATCCGGAAATGTTGAGCAGTTCGCTGAGCGTTCGCGGAGTGTCGGTGTGCTCAACAATCAGCCATTGAATGGGGCTCAACTGAACAAGTGCTTGGACTTGTTCAGTCACCTCAGGCACGACTTGTACAGTGACTTGTTCAGTCGCCGCCCCCTGTGCGGCATGGGTTGTAACTGGTTGATCTTGCTGGGAAACAACTGCGCCGGACGGCAAGAACCTCTGCCTCAGATGCTCCGCCAAAGTGTACAAGTGGGCACCTTCGGTCAGCGGTGCCAGCAAGGCTTGTACGGTAAGTCGCTGAACAAGAGCCAATGCCGCCGGTCCAGACAGGCCGGTTAGGCCTTTGATGTCCGCCAAATCGACCTGCCCTTGACGGATAAGGTAAGCGAATACAGCTGCCTCGTGCTCCGACAAGCTCATGCCCAAGCTGGCTTGAGCCAGCAGTTGAGCCTCGCTCAACAGCTTTTCTTTGCTTAAGCGAATGCGAAAAATTTTTTCGGCTTTGTTGTTGTCGATCTCGGGCGGTACGTAGCCCAATTTACGCCAGCCTTCAAAAATTGCACCGACGCCGGTACCACCTTGATCGGACAAACCAACGCGACGAAAGGCACTCACGATACTCGGATTGCGAACCTCCTTGTCGCCCGGATCAAGTAGCTGCTCTGCTGAGGCAAAAGCATCGCCGGGGTTAAAAAATTCGGCGCAGTCACGAAACAAGCGAATTGCAGGAACGCGTGTGTGGTCACCAAAATCTTGGTGTATCAGCAAGTTAATCGCGGCTTCGCGGAAGGAGATGTAATCTGGCGGATCATCGTCGCGGCGCAAAGTTGCAGCATCCACCGAGAACGGCCGCTCACTGTGCTTGAAGTAAAACTCAATGACCGATTGCCAGGCTTTAATCAGGTTTTCTTCAACGGTAACGCGGTCAGCCCAACGTACGCTTGGTGTGTATTCGTCTTTCTTGTAACGGTAGAGCTGTAGGTCAACCACCATGCGTGGCAGAACCTGCCTCACGTACTCGTCAGCTCCGAGAACCAATATGGCCGCACGCGTTGGCAACAACACTCCGCCACGCTCAATGACAAAACCCCATTTGCGTAAAAAAGTGGCGTTGTCTTGCGTGCTGCCTTTGCCAGGGTTGCTGATATCAAATCGCTTGCGATACCAATTCACCGAAGCCTCGTCAAAGCACTGGTGAACATCCAGATCCAGCGGCTCTGCATCAAAGCGATCCGATGCGGCATCCCGCATAAAGCGCTGCAGCTCGTCGCCCGTGCAAGTGTCGTCTCTGCCGCCACGGCGGACATAGGATTTCTTGGGATTGCCATCGATGTACACAGGCTTCTCACTTCTTTGTGCTTCTGGCACATAGAAAACGATAACCATGCCTTCATCAAGGCTGTGTATCTTTCCGTCGACAGGGAGAAAGATGCTGATCTTGTTCTTGTCCCTTATTTGACCCAAAAAATCATTCTGTACTTTGTCGGCATCAACCACGCCGGAAACCGAAAAGGTTCCGTTCTGCTGTTTGACGCCAAATACAAGATAACCCCCTGCCGTGTTAGCAAAGGCGCTCACTGTCGACAACGCGTCCTTTGGTACCGCCCAAGCCGCTTCCTTGAATTCAATATCGTTCCATTCAATGGAATTCAATCGGTTGAGGAGTTCATCGCGATTCATAGTCACTCCACGATGAAGCGCAGTTTTTCGGGGTCTTCCTTACCCTTGCAGCGCTCTTTCAGGAAGGCATCAAACCGCTCGCGCACATCCTTGAGCGTGGCCGGTGAACCGCCCAGCAGCAGCGCCTGCTTGATCTCGTCGGTCTTGACCACCACTTTCTCCAGGCCGACCAGCGCCATCTGCACCGCGTTGGCAAACTCGCTGGTGACCGGGTCTGGCAGCGTGCGTGAGGACAAAAAGGCGTTGATTAGCTTCTTGCTGGCGTCCGGCAGCAAGCCGAGACTTTCCTGCGTGAAGGGGTCTTCCAGGTTTTCCAGCAGGGTTTGCTGCCAGTTCGCGACAAGCTGATCCAGATCGTCATCCAGCTTGTGCAGCGCTTTGGCTGCGGGGATGCTCAGCTCCAACTGTTCTGCGGAGGGGCGGTACTGGCAGTGCGGGCACACGGCGACCGTGTTGAGAGTGGGTTCGTCCAGCGCGGAGCAGCTCTTGAGGCCATTGAGTGCCTCTTCAAACGTGGTGAGCTGGCTGACGTTCATCATTTCCACACCGGCCAGGACGCGCAGGCCTTGTAGACGCGGATCGTAGCGCAGGGTGTTGCGGCTCTTTTCTTCCGACACGCCGAGCCGCGCCTTGGTGTGGCTAGCGATGTAGGCCTTTTTGTAGTCTTCCTTGAGCTGGTTGAGCGTTTGCCGGTACTCGCTGGCGTGTTCGGCCGTGCGGTCTTTGCTCAACTTTTCCTGCATTGCCTTGCGCGCGGCTTCGGCCTGCTTGACCCACTCGTGCCCGGCAGGCAGCACCATTTCGGCCTGGGACAAGTAGGCAGCGGTGCTGCCCAGCTCCACCACCAGATCGAGCATGCGTTCAACGGCTGCAAGGATTTCCAGATTCTTCTTCTGCGCCTCGATGTCCTCTTGGGTGACGCGCAGATTCTTCAGCTTGCCGACGGTGTTGTACGGCGACAGGTCTTCGGTGAACTTCTTGAGCGAATCCAGCCGGGCGTGCCAGTCTTTGGCTTCTTCCTCGCGCAGCAGATTTTGGCCCCAAAAACCGAGCTTGCCTTGTTGCAGGTCGGAGCCAGCCTTGAGTACCCGTGGCGTCATGGCGCTGATGCGGTCTTGCAGCTCGCGCACCGCCTCTGGGTCACCCTGCGTAGCCTTTTGCGCCCAGCCGGAGGCCAAGCCAAAGAACTCGAACAAGGCCTTCAGGACGGCGACATTGATTTCCTTGGGCGCTTCGATGTGTTTGAACTGCTTGAGATCTTCAAGCGAGCGTTCAGCCAGTTGCACCAGCTTGCCGGAATCGATCTTGTCGCCGGTGATGGACAGCACCAAGTCACCGGAGTAAACCAAGCCGCTCAACACGGTGACCAGCAGGTCGGGTTCCAAGCGGTACTTGATGGGCGCAAAGTATTCGACATCCGCATTGCCCGAGAGCAGTTCGCTGCGGTTGAGTACCTGGCCGTGGCCTTTTTCCTTCAAGCGCTTGAGAACCTCTTGGGCATAGCGGGAGTTGGCTGGCTCGACCCGATCGCCGTCCAGCAATTCCAGTGCATCCAGAACGGCAATGGCGTCTTTGGTGCGGTTGCCACCGGCCAGGGCGCGCAGTGCATTGCCGACCAGTTGCTTGCGGTTGCCTTCGGTGAATAGAACCGAGAACGTGGGGTATTCCGGGGCCAGATCGACAAAGTGCTGGCTCAGGGCCAGACCGGAGGTGATGTTGACCACGTCGCGGAAGTTGATGCGCTCATCAGGCCCAAGGCGCGCACGGTCACGCAGGGAGATGCCTTTGGACCAGTCTTGCAGAGTCTTGGTTTTGCCTTGGTAGGTCACCTCGAAGGCGGTCATCTGCTTTTCCTGGAGCCATTTGCCCATGGCTTTGAGAAAGTCCTGGGCCTTGGACATGTAGATGGCCTTGGCTCCGCCACTGGCGGTGGAAGCCAGCTCCAGCGCCGCAGCGTAGGAGGACAGGTGGCGCTTGATGTCTTCGTCCAGGCCTTTCAGGCGGAAGAAGACTTCATCGGCCAGGTTGTTGTCCGTGAACTTTCGCTTCTCGAACGGCGGGATGAAGTAGACGTAGAAGTCCCGCTCGGGCTGGGCTGTGGGCCGGTCGTTCGGTGCGCCAAAGAACAGGTAACCGATGCGATCGGCACGGCGTTCCTGCCATTCGATCTGGTACTGCCAGATCTGGAAACCTGAGACGTAGCTCGGGTCGTTCGGATTTTCTCGAACCAACTGCAGCAGTGCTGCGTAATAGGCGCGGTCGAGCTGGTCGTCATCGAGGCTGCCGATGCGGTTTTCGATTTGCGCGTCGTAGTCGATGTCTTTCTTCAGGTCGAGGTAGTACTGCTCGGTGTCAGCGGCCTTGGAGATGAATTGACCGTTGACGGTTTTCAGTACTTCCCGCAGGACCGTGACGACCTTGGAGAGCAAGTTCTCCGCAGCATCGCCCGGCAAATCAGCAATGGTCGGGTCAAACAAGCAAAGCGCGTCACGCAACTCTGCTGCCGTGGGGCCGATCGGCACATGGATGTCGCCGCCGGTGGTCAAGCGATGCACGGCCAGTGCGTTGATGACGCGCAGTGCCATCCCCTTGTAGGCTGGGCGCGTGAACGACTGCTGCACGCGAGACTCCAGCACGTCGGAGACGCGCAGAACCTCCTTGATGTTGGCATCTGGGCGCAGCGCAGAATTTTTCTTGATGGTCTGCCAGTAGCTCTCATAGCTGATGAGCTCAGGCTTGTCGGTGGGCACTTCCTGGTCGAGTAGCGCCTTCATCGCGGCTTCGATGGTGGTCAGTGCGCCCCGTTTTTCGGCGAAGTGGATCTGCTCAAAGGTTTTGAGGTAGTCCGGGTGAACGGGGAACAGGCGGACGTACTCATCCATGCGTTCGTTCATGGAGCCGTAGAACTTGGTGAACGGCGTGAGGTACTCGCGGATCTTGTTTTGCTGATCGACACTCTTTTTCAGCAAGCGCGCAGCGACGACAAAGCTGACGTCATTGCGGTCGATCAGAATTTGCGTAAAGCGTTCGTGCACGCGGCGCATGCTGCTGGCGACGTGCTCGAAGCGGGCGCTGTCGAAAATGGCTTCCTGCACGCCCGCCACAAAGCGGAATTTGAGGTGCTTGGTGACTTCGCCAATCTGACGCAGGATGGCCAGATCCAGTGCCAGTTCGTGGCCGCGACGCGAATCGAGGTACTCAAGGAACTCGTCCACCACCAGCAGGATGCCTTGGCCAGGGTAGACGTCTTCAAACGCCCCCATCATTTCCTCGAAGGAGTGCTTGTTGTCCAGCTCCTGATCGGCGGTGGGGAACGTGTAGGAAACGCCAAGGCTGGCCAGGAACTCTTGTAGCCTGCGGGTGATGATCTGGCGCAGCGGCATTTCCAAACCGCCAACTTCGATGCGCAGCACCTTGAACTTGCCCGCGATCGAGGTAGCGGCTTCGGCCACCTTAGGATGGCGGATCATCGGCGCATACGCTGCATCCTCGGCCACCAGCGACAACACCGACATCAGGTGCGACTTACCCGTACCGTAGTTGCCGACGATCAGCACACCCTTGTGGTCAACGGTGTCGTCGAAGCTGAGTTGGGGAATCATGAGCTTGGCGATCCGCTCTGCCATGTCATCGGAAATGACATAGGTGGTGACGAGCTTCTTGGCCTCATCGGGCCGCCCGGCATCGAGCAATTGAATGACCGATTCGATTTGTTCGAACTGGACCAGATCACCGTATTTCATCTTGTTAGCCATGTTTTCCTCGTTCCCCTATGCTTCAAATCTCGATTGCGACCACGCCATCAGCGTCGTAGTCGCGATATTCCGGATGGGTCATTTCGGCGTAATACAACCGATTCCCGCGTAGTTCGCCGGGCCAAACCGCCACGACACGCTTTGCGTGGGCCAGCCGCTTGATCAGATCCAGCGGATTGATCTCCAGGCCGCGCTCAAACAACAACTCTATGTTGTCGAGCAGCAGCACCTCATCTTTGCGCTGCTTGTCAGCGATTTCCCGCAGCAGCTGGCCCGCAGAAAAGCCACGCGCTGCATGAGGCGTAGCCGACAAGCGACGCCCCAACTCCAGGTTGATGTTCAGCGGCTGAACACCCAGCTTGGCTCCCAGCTCCTGCAGCAACTTCGTTTTGCCGCTGCCACGTGGCCCGGCCAGCACGATGAGCTTCGTGTGCAACTCGCCAAGCTGGTCTACGTACCGTTCAAGTTTCGTTAGCATCAGCGGCCCCTCATTCCGCTTCGGCTTCTGGCCGAAGGTGGTCAGGCGAGCGGTAGCCGGGTGCCAACAGCGCGTTCTTGACGCCGTAGAGCGCCAAATGGTCTTTCAGCCAGAGTCGGTACTCGTGACCTTGCAAGCTGTGGTCTGGCGAGGCATCAACGCTCCAACGCTGGAGCATGTAGCCAGCGACTGCCGCACGGACGTGCATCCGGATCGAACCATCTTTCATCCCGTAGTCCATTCGAATGATCTCGGGACGGTTCAAGCGCGGGTGGGGTACCAAGTCCAATTCGACGATCCGAGTCCACTGGATATCGTTGTCCGGTCGCTCGTTGGCCTTGGGCTCCTCATCGAGCAATGTCGGTGTTTCGATGCGGGTGACGACGAAGTCTCGGAACTCGCCACTCTTGCGATCAAAAGCACGGACGTGCCAGCGCAGGCCTGTGTCGACCAAGGCGAAGGGCACGATCACCCGTTCGGACTCTCCGCTGCTCATCGAGTGGTAGCGGATGGCCACCGGACGCTTGGCGTGGATCGCGCGACAGATAGGTGCCAGTACATCCATGCGGGGATTACTCAGCGCCGCTGGTGACTCGCAGGGAAGCATTGGCAGCGACTCGCCATTCACCCCATCGCCGAACCCAAGCGAAAGTGCTGACAGAACCCGCTGCGGGGCATGGTCGAACAAAGGCGCGAACGCTTTGCCAATCCTGTAGATCTTGCTGCTGCCGTCGAACTCGATGTTTTTCGGCGCAACCTCGCGGTACAGAGCCAGATCGCGAGTGGCTGCTGCGGGTGCCACTCCAAAGCGGCTGGCCAAATCAGGACGGCCAACTTCCCCCATGAAGTACAGGCGGAAGTCGATGTAGGCCAAGCGCTCGCGCTGGGTATGACTCAAACTTTCGACACGCTGAGGGTGCATCGTCAAAGACTCCTCATCCATGTGAGACGACGGGAAGACCGTGAAAATCGGATTGACTGCTCATCATGGCGCCGTTTATATCATCAATATGATTACATTATGCGCCATTCCTTGTGCATGAACAAGGGCGCTTAGGTGCCGCTGTTCGCCCATTAGCACGCCCCAATGCAAATGAGCAGGCCAGCGGCAAGCCTGTCGGCCACCGCCCTTAATCACGGAGGGGAGCAGAGACTCCGTTTCGGGGGCGATGACCCTGATGCTTGCAAATTGTTAAAGAACCGTGAGTCGCCTGCGTGGACGCCATCACGACCTTCCGGTGGAAGGATTTCGCGCACTGCGCCTGATTGCGCGCCGCTTATTTGTCCAGCGCCACTATGCGGACGATGCTGTCGAACTCGTTCAGCACGTCAGGGTGGTTCCTGGTCAGGTGGCGCAAGATGGCTTCGTTGGCCATGAGCTTGGCGAGATAGCCCTTGGCCAGCACCAGGTTGAGGATGTCCTGACCATAGGTCTGCTCGGCGAGCTTGAACTGCTCGTGGAGGTTGCCCATCTCCCTCTCCATCTTGGCCATCTGGTCGGCGCTGACGCCGGTCATCTTCTTGGGCTTGGTTTCACCGACGAGCAAGTTGCTGGGCGTGGCCGCAACCAGCGCTTGGGCATAGGCGACCGTGATGTTGTTGGCGCTGACCATCAGTTCGACACACTCAACCTGACGTGTCGGCTTGAGCTTGCGCAGGACTGCGCCAAGGTTTGCCGAAAACGTCTGGTCGCGCAGCAACTCGGCGGCCTCGGGGCAGATCCCTTCCAGCAGGTTTAGCTTCTTGATGATGTGGCTGATGTCCACGTCCAAGGCCTTCGCCAGCTTTTCCGGGGTGACGCCCCGTTCGACAGCGCGACGGATCATGAGGTGCTCCTGAATACTGGAGAGACGATTGATCCGGTTGTTGTAGGTGTAGCTTTCGTCATCGGTGGCCACCAGGCAGGGAGCCTTGTCGAAGCCCAACTGTTTCAGCGCGACCAGTCGTGTGTGTCCGTCCAGCAAGATGTGCTGCCCCTCGCGGTTGGGCTTGCCCACCGACAAGGGTTCGATCAGCCCGACCGCCTCGATGGATGCGGTGATCTGCTTGAATTTCCGTGAGGCAAGCAAGCCTTCTGGCGTCTTGCGCGAAGGCAGAACGGACGAGAGGGAAAGAATCAATGGCTCCGGCACGAAGCCAAGGGGCAGTTTGCTCATGTGCCGCTCCCTCGAGCCCAGACCCGCTCCGCCAGATACTGGGGCAGTGTGTCGAGCCCTTCCGCGCGCAGCAGGGTGGTGAAGTTCTCGTCGGCCAGCAATTGGCGCAGGGCCCCGACAATGAACAGCAAGTTGCGCTGAGCGGTCTCCGCCTTCCTGACCAGTAGCTTTTGCCGTTCGACCTCCCGCTGGTAGTTCCGCACCAGGCTGGACGTGGTGACATCCTCATTGGTCTTTCGGGATGTCATCCTGCCGCCGATGGACTTGCCTTGGGTGCGGCGACGTTCGATCACACGACGGGCTTGGATCAACTGGCTGCCACGCAGCTTTCCGGTTTCGTAGGCATCTTGTAGTGCAGCTTGAATCGCTTTCTCATCGCTGCCCGCGCCGGCGATGGTGATCGCCGCATTGAGAGGGATGCGCCCGCTGCCCACGGCCATCAGCAGTCGTTGCTCACCGTTCTGCAGCAATTGCAGGATGCCCTGCACGTACTCCGGACTCAGGCCTGTCTTTTGTGCAATGGATTTCTTGTCATAGCCCTGATCCCGCAGTTGCTCGATGCCGGACAGCAATTCCAACGGGCTGAACTTTCGCCGGGCGATGTTCTCGGTGAGGCTCATGATGAAGGCCGATTCGTCATCGACGTTCATCACCATTGCAGGGATTTCTTGATGCCCGAGCGTCTTGAAGGCCTTGAAGCGCCCCTCGCCGCAGATGAGGAGATAGTGCTCGCCGTTGCTCCCAGGACGCGGCGTCACGATGATGGGCTTTTTCAGGCCGATGTTCTGGATGTTGCCAACGATCTGCTCGAACACACGGCTGTTGCGTTCGCGGGGGTTGAGAACTTCAATCCGGTCGAGAGGAATCATCCGTAACTCCGAATGCCGATGCTCTTTGTCTTGATTCATGCGGCCCTCCTTATGCGGATGCGCCGGGCCATGCCATACAGGTAGTCCAGGCTGTCGAAGCGATAGCACTCAAACTCGATGCCGTTGTGGTCGGCCAGATGGATACGTGCCTGGCCGAAGTCCAGTCGGGGCAGCAGGTAGTAATCCAAGGCGGCCTGATTGCAGTCGTCCAGCCGCACGGCCACCGTGATGTCGGGCGCGAGGCTGGTATCGAAGCGCACTTTCCAGCGCCGTCGCCCGTTATCGAGCAATTGGCAGCGCGCCAGCACCAGTGAAACGGTGAACTCGCGATTCACGGTGAGGAGGTCGGTGGCCGGATCGCGTTCCACCATGCCGCCCACCTCGGCGATCATCCGTTCAGTCTGGCCGACGATCTCCGGGTGTAATCGGCGCAGGAACTGATTCGCTTCCAGATACTGGTAGTCCCGATCCGGAGTGAAGCCCACCGTCTGGTACGCGCGAATCAGACTGCCGAAACGATGCGCGTAGGCCGCCGACGAGGGCATGCCTTCAGCTTCATCGATGATCAGGCCGGACAGGTAGCCGTGGCGCTGGTAAAGATTGCGCAGCTTCTCGATCAACTCCTCGTCGCTGTACCGATGTGCCCTTGCGCGCAAGATCCCCTGCGCCGTGTAGAAGAGCTCCGGTGGAACGATGCCCTCGAACGCGCCTTCCTTCTTGATCCACATCTCGGGGCTGTTGACCACCCGGTGCTTCTTGAGTTTGAAGGATCGCCGGTTGTAGATGTTGTTGCCGATGTATTTCTCGTTGGACAACACTTCTCGGATGGTCGCGCGTGTCCAATCCCGCCCAAGGTCAGTACGTGTGCCTTGGGCGTTCAGCCTTTCGGCGATGTCCAGCTCCGTCAGGTTGTCGGTGACAAACCAGCGGTAGATCTGGTTGACCACGGCAACCTCATCATCCGGACCTGGCTGAAGGATGACGCGGTCGGTTTGCAGGCTTTTGTGCTCGCCACGCGCCAACTCACCTTTGAGCGTGCCGGACTGATCGACCAGCACGCGTCGCAGGCCATAGCCAGCGGGTCCGCCTTGACGAAAGCCCAACTCGATCAGGCGGCACTGCCCTGCAAACACCTTGGCCGACAACTCCCGGCTGTATTCGCCCGCCATCGCACGCTTGACGCCCTTGACGATGGTCGACACGGGCGAGCCGTCGTTTTCGAACTGCTCGGCGCAGTACGCGACCTGGATTCCGGCGCGGCGGCAGATGTATTCGTAGTAAGCGCTCTCGTCGGCATCCTGAAACCGGCCCCAGCGGCTGACGTCGTAGACCAGGATGATCTGGAAGTCCGCGATGCCTGCCTCGACGTCTTTGATCAGCTGCTGCAGCGCTCGCCGCCCATCGATGCGCAAGCCGCTCTTGCCCTCGTCGGCATAGGTGCGAACGATCTCGATATTGCGCCGGGCCGCGTACTCGCGGATCTTGTCGGCTTGGTTTTCCGTCGAATACTGCTGGTGCTCGGTCGACATCCGCACGTACTCGGCGGCCCGAAATGTCGGTGGCTGATCCGCCCCCGGAATGGAGAACTCTTCTGCCTGCATAGACCCGATCACTTTATGTTGTGTGAACTTGCTCTCGGGCCTGCCTTTCACCTCAATGGCATACACGTGGCCTGCAATGCGCGGCCGGAATGCACAGGGTTGAAATTGTTGCCATCCAGGATGATCGAGAGCCCATTTGGGCTTGAAGTTAAGGCCGGATTCACTGGGTGTCGATCAAGTCATCTCTTGACGCATCCATCTTGCATTCACAGGTTTCGTACAGCAGCGTGATTTCAACCACCCACGAGCCCGGTGTTCCATTCGGAAAGTCTGGACGTCTTGTGATCCGGTAGATGCCGGAAGGCAGAGCTGACACGTCCATCTTTACCGGATCGATGACTGGGTGCCGATGGGCGGTGGTAGGTTGATCCCCTTGATCTCCGCTGGCCTGTTGTGCGTCTCGGTGATTGCGCCAATAGTCGTGATTGCGTTGTGACCACGCGCGCTGGGCCGCCTGCTGGTTGATGCGGTAGTCAGGATCGGATTGGAGTTTTGCCCGCTGCCATTCGCGCTTGCGAGCCCGCTGGCATTCAGGGGCGGAGCAGAACGCTTGGTCGTGAACCTGTGGGCGGGGTTCGAAGGGGTGGCCGCAGTGCGCGCAAAGTCGAGTAGTCATCGTGGTCTCCATGCAAAGTCCGTATGGAGACCGCCACTGACCGTGGCGAAGGGCGCGAAGCGGCTGCCCTATGAAGGGATATTCAACGAGCGATGACGTTCAGCGCGGGTGCCAATGCCACGCTCAAGCGGCCAACGATGGCGGGCAAAGGTTCTGGCGGAAGTTCGTTCTTCTTGAGAAATGCCAGCCACAGCGCCTGGCGCGAAGCGTCGTGCGCAAACTCGTCCGTCAGGCCGACTGGCAGCGCGTCAGGAACCGCCATGCCCCGTCTTTCGAACGTGGCCTTGATCGCTTGGGCCAGCAGATCAGTGTCCAGAGTTTCTCGTTCCAACAGCACCGACAGATCGAAGTAGTCCTTCAGGCGGCTGTTGGTCATACCCAGCAATGCGATGGCGTGGAGCTTTTCCGCGATGACGGTGTACGTTGGGTAGGCCCGCAGCCGTGGTGCGGGCATTTCCTCCAGCAGCACTGGGTAGACCGAATCAACAGGCGCCGGGGTGACGGCGTCGCCGAAGCCGACATCGATTTGGGTCTTGCAACGTGCTCTGGCCAGATCGCCTGCAATCATCACGCGAACGCCGCCGTAGCCAGCTTCCTTGCGGATCTCCTCGACTGTGACCGAGGCTGGGTCGAACACGATGCCGTCGTCGACCGGTACAGCTGCGATGTCCCGGAATACTTGGGCCACTGACTCCAGATCACTGGCACCGAAACCCAACAGATCGGCGTCGCGTGTGGCCCGGTGTGGCATGTCGTACCAGAGCGTGAACAGCAGCGCACCTTTGAGCAGAAAACGGTCCGCGTGCGGCGACTGGGTCAGCCGATAGAGGATGCGCTCCAAGGCAAAGCGCACCAGCACCTGATTGAAATCGACGCCTTGCGCCTTGGCGACATTGAGCAGACGCGCACGGACGGATGCCGCGACATTTGGGGTGGCCGCACTCATCCGACACTCTCCAGATAGGGACGCATCACATTGGCCACGCGGCATATCTTGGCGAAACGCCAGATGTCGTCGACGGAGGCTTTGCTGCGTGCCCGGGCGTCCTTCAGCGCCTCCAGCGCCACATCCAGCCCGATCTTGTTGCGGTGCTTGAAGCAGTCCGCCACGGTCTTGGCCACGCCGTACACCCGGAGCCTGACACCGTCGCGTTCGACTTCCTCAATCCCTGCCGAGTAGGCATCACCCGTGAACTGCACCATCTTGACGGGTGGGTAGTCGACACGGGGCGGGTGGCTGCCCCGAGGCATGGCGATCCAGATCTGACGCGGCAGCTGCGTGGTCAGCTCGTGAAACTGCAGCGCCGTAAGCAGGCAGAACACCGCTTGAGGTACCTTGGTGGCGATGGTACCAAGGCTCTCGAATTCCGAAACCTGTGCATCCGGCAGACGGTACAGGCCACGCCCCACCTTCTCTAGTAGACCCGCAGCGGTCAGGCGCGTCAGAACGACCCGAGGCGCACTGATGGCGTCCAGATCGCTGGCGCGCAGTAGCCCCTTCTGGCTAGCCAGATCAAGGACGCGCTGATTGTGGGTACTGGAGAGCATGGGTGGAGTATGTTTCGTTATTTCGTCGAATGCAACTTCTGGGAGACAAAACGAAACATTGAGCCCACGTTCTCCCGGTATCACCGCTGGTAGACGATCCGCTGGGCACGCTACAAATCGGGGGCGTTATGGCCTCAATCGCAGCATACCCTACATGAAAACCTTTTAAGCGAAATTATTTGATGATAGAATCCGTTTGAACGAAATCCGATGACGGAGTTGCCAATGGCCCAGCCGAACCAAGAAACGATCCATGACCTGCTCGTGAGGAATATCCCGCGTGAGCTTGTCATGGGCCTCGAAGAAGCCAAGCTGGTCGGCGCGCAACGTGCCTATGCCGCAGCGCGCGGGATGGATGACGGGCACTTGCCCAGCGTGGTCGGTCAGTTGCGACACTTCCATATGAATGAGTCGTTCCATCGCGCACTCGCCGTTGCGGACGCATCTCCTTCACCGCTGCGCGGCAATCAGATCGTCACGGGTCGGTCTGGGATCTTTACCTTGGCACGGTTCAACACCAAGTATGGGGTCTGGAACAGCGGGCGGCGTAGCGAAACCCGAAAACAGATGTCGCTGGCAAACGCAGCCATCGAGCCACTGGTTCAACCCGGGCTCTTTTCAGGCTACGTGGAGCCATCCCAAGCGGTTGTGTTCGTCGTGGCCTGCTTTGCAGGATCGCTGCACAGCCAGCCGGACACACCCGTCTCCATCGAAATCGCGGTTCCAGATCGCCACATGCAAGGCTGGCTTTTCCGGGAACCCATTGACGCATTCATCAAGCGCTACGACCAGCAGCTGACAGCAGGCCAGGACGATTTGGCTGTGCCGAAGCTGAAGAAGAACATTGGCAAACAACAAGACAAAGACGGAACAGGATCATGAGCAGGGGTGGTGTACAAGGATTTCAGAAAGATCGACTCAGCCAAATTCTTGCGGCCCGTCGTCTGACTCAAGTCCAGCTGGCCTCAATGGTCGATGTGTCTCCGGCGACCATCAGTAAGTGGCGCGCAGGAACGCAAGCGCCCGAGCGTGATGCGCTTGAACGCCTTGCTGGCGTGGTCAACGTCACACCGGAATGGTTTACGCGTGCGCCCGGGGCGAAGTTGTCGTTGCCGCTTTTTCGCAGCAACGCGTCAGCGCACGTCGCTGCACGCGCCATGCTTGAGGCCCGCTTGGAGTGGGCCCAAGACGTGGCGGCTGCCCTGATGGAGTACGTTGACTACCCCGATGTCAATTTGCCCTCTCGTGATTACACCGAGCCGGAGCAGATCACCAACGAGGACATCGAGAAGGCTGCCTGCGAATGCCGGGATCTGTGGCGTTTGGGCCGCTCGGCGATTCAAGACTTGGCACTGGCCGTGGAAGGCGCTGGGGTCATCCTCGTTCGGGAAGAAACCGGCGTTGCCCAGATTGAAGGGCTGTCGGCTTGGAGCGAGGTATTGGGCCGACCGTTGATTCTCCTGTCTGCCGACAAGGACAATGGTTACCGCAGTCGCTTCGACCTTGCCCACGAAATCGGGCATCTTGTTTTGCATCGTCACATTCAACGCACGACTGATAGCGCACGCCACAAGTTGATGGAGCAGCAGGCACACCGTTTCGCAGGCGCATTTTTGCTGCCCGCCGAAACGTTCGCCAGCGAAGTTCGTGTGCCACCGACTCTGGATGACTTGTTGCTGTTGAAGCGCCGTTGGGGCGTGTCGGCGGCGGCGATCATCATGCGGCTCAAGGCACTTGAGATGCTGGATGAAGATGGTGCTCTGATGCTTTTCAAGCGTCGCTCTGCTCGGTGGGGTGCGAAATCAGAACCCGGAGACGAGGATCGTCGCCCAGAGCAGCCACGTCTGCTTCGTCGCACCATCGATCTGTTGGTCGAAGAGAAGGTCATGCCTTTGGACGCCATCCCGAGACACATCGGACTGGCTGCGGGCGACGTGGAAGCACTCGCCGGATTGCCCGAAGGCTACTTCCAGGGCAAAACCAATGTCGTGGAGTTTGCACGGCTGAAAGCAACCCAGAAGCAGGTTGATGACCAACCAGCCCAAGGCAATAAGGTGGTGCCATTCCGGCCCGTCTCCAAATCCTGATGTGAAAGGAACAGCGATGTCCAAGAACACAAAGCAGACGTCCTCACGAATTGGTCGGCTGGCGTCGGAAACGCTGCAAAGCAGCAGTTCGTCGCAAGTAGCCAAGAGTCTGGCCGCCTCGGCACTGTCTCAGCGCAGCGGCGACAAACAGACCGGTGCCCAGATGGAGGACAAGGCCGCACGCGTTTTGGCCAGCGACCGATACGCCAAAGAGACGAAAGAACTGGCGGCTTCGGTTCTGTCCCAAGCCAACAAGCAGCGCTGAGCCAGGGAGTCGAGTCCCTCATGTCACAGGATCTGAGCGACTCGCAACTGAAGGATCTCTGGCGTCAGGGAAAAATCCCGGTCATCTTCAAGCGCAATAAGCCACTCCCGGTCTTGGCACGCATTCCGTTTGCCGAAGGGAACATGGAGTGGCTGCGGGATGGCCGACGCTCGAAGCCCGACTGGTGTGCGCAGTTCAAGGCCTGGGAAATTCCGACTGCGTGGTTCGACAGCGTGATCAAACTTGCGCTGAGACGACACCAAGAGGTCTATGTGATCCAGTTGTACCGGGAGCACCAAAAATGCGCTCCGGCGTGCTGGAATGCGTCGGGCTTTCATTGCGAATGCTCCTGCATGGGGGAGAACCACGGCGGTGGCCATCCAGGCGGTAACTGGTACGAGGTTTCCGAAACCTTCGCCGTGTCCTGGGGCCAGCAGCGCTATTCATGCCGCCATCTGAAGGTCAAGAACCCCGGGCGCTGACCGGGGCAGCGCAAGCTATCGATGGTCGGAAATGCGCGGAGACAGCCAAAGTCCACCCGGACCTCCGCATCGTATATAATCTCGCCTACGGTATCCTCGCCGGTGCGGCAGGAAGGTTCGCTCTAGTAGGGGACTACACCACCAAATTACTGCTTTGGCGCCACGCGCAACTGGCGATGATCTGCAAAAAATCCCTAAGTATCAAAGACTTAGGGATTTTTTTTGTCCAAGGCGTTCCATCACAGTCCAAGAACAACCGTCCCATTGTGCAGTAACTTTTACAGGAACCTCCGCAAGGACGTCTGTTGCTCTAAAAAGTTACTGTTGCTCGTTTTTCCCTTTTTATGCCTATACATCTGGAGCACCTGGGCATTCCAGGGAGCCACCGGATCCCCGCAGCACATCCCCCGCTGCGGTTCAAGGACAGATAGCTTAGATAGAGGACACATCGCGCCGGGCCACCAAGGGGGTGGAGATGATGTGATGACGACCACAACAACTGACGTGCTTATGCGTCTGCCAGCTGTGCTTCAGGTGTTTCCTGTGAGCCGTTCTGGTTGGTATGAAGGTGTCCGGACAGGACGCTACCCTGCGCCGGTCAAACTTGGCGCACGCGCAGTCGCTTGGCGGCGCTCGGATATTGAGCGACTGGTAGCAAATGGCAGCTATGAACCAGCGCCGTCTGGGGGGCGCGCATGAGTGCCGAGGGGCGCTACGCTCGTTGCCGTGCCATGCCCTGAGCGGTACCAGTCAAACGCCCCAAAAAAAGAAAGCGCCTCGGCGGCAACCGGGGCGTATCGCCAACTGCCAAGCGGCATCTGCACCGTAGCATGTAGAGAGCTTCCGACCGAATAGCTGGTGTGATTCAGTGAGTGGGTACTCGCTGCATTTAGACAAAGGCAGTCATTCGTTGCTCGTGAATCGTCTTCTTTGTGTCAATGGACCCGGACAGTCCAAAAAACCTAGGATTTCTGGACACTCTTCGCACGATCGTTTTTTGCCCTCCGCGCGCTATACCAAATGTGCAATAAGCCATTCACCTATCAACGTCCAACAAAGGAGTCTCGATATGGCACACATTGGGTACGCGCGGGTCAGCACGCACGAGCAGAACTTGGATCTGCAACGTGATGCGCTGGCGCGCGCAGACGTAGCGCAGATCTCCGGGTTTGACGCTGCGAATGGTGGTGTCAGAGAGGGCCATGGTAGCCATACAGTAACTTCTCCAGTAACATGAGGAACCACGTATAGGCAAACTCATTGCTTTTGCGGGGTCGGCTCTGGTTTTCGAGAGCGTCCCAGCCACCACATACAACGCCCAACCATTCGGTTGGGCGTTTGTTTTTGCACTGCCACGCTGCATGGAACGACGCAGTGGTTGCGTGTCCTCATCCTCTAACGCTGCACAGGACCTCTCCGTGATTCGGGGCCCCGTCTCTTTCACGGAGCGGTAGTCCTTGCTTTGGAAGCCAATACGTGCAGGCACGGGCACGGGGCGTACAGCAGCCACGCACTGTCCATTCCCCCAAAGATCCCGCGCTGCGGGCAGCTCTACGCAGGGCGACACTTCTGGCTGCATGTACGTCCATGTGTCATGAGCGTGTGACGGCTTTGAACTACAGTGACCGGATGCAAGACTTTTCACGCACGCTTTCGCTGACGGGGGCGTCCAACTTCCGTGATCTGGGAGGCTATGCGGGGCTGGATGGACGCACGGTACGCTGGCGCCGGTTGTTCCGCTCCGATCATCTGGCGGCCCTGACACCACAGGACGCGCAGGTGCTGGCCGGTCTGGGGCTGACCCGCTCGGTGGACTTCCGCGGGCTGGTGGAGAGCGCGGCCCAGTCGTATGCGCTGCCGCAGGTGCGCTATCACGCGCTGCCGATCGAGCCGACCGTCGTGCAGCGCGCGAAGGAGCTGGCGGTGGCGGGTCAACAGATTACGGCACCCGTTGCGGTAGGGCTGATGCAGGACACCTACCGCGCTTTTGTTTCCGACAACGCGCAGCAGTTTGCGGGCTTGTTCGAGCAGTTGCTGGCAGAGGATTCTCCCCTGGTCTTTCACTGCACTGCGGGCAAGGACCGCACCGGTTTCGCCGCGGCCCTGATTCTGCTGGCGCTCGGCGTGTCGCGCGAGGTGGTGATGCAGGACTACCTGTTGACCAACGCTCTGTACCGTCGGCCCGCGGGGCTGGTCAGCTCTGCGCCGCAGGAGGTGCTGAACGTGATCTGGCGCGTGCAGGAGGACTTCCTGGAGGCCGCATTGCAAGCCGTTGACCAGGACCACGGCGGCGTGCAGCGTTACCTGGAGCGTCGACTGGGCGTGGACGATGCTGCACGCAGCCGCCTGGCGCAGCTGTACCTGCAGCCGCTGCCGGAGTGAGGCGCCGCGGCCGTGCGCCCTGGGTCGCTCGGGTATAAAAAAAGCAGCCCGGAGGCTGCTTTTTTTGCGAAACCCGCGCCACGGTGTCAGAGCGTGGCGTCCTTGAGTTTCTTCAGTGCGCGGGTCTTGATCTTGACCGACGCGGGCTTGGCGGGGAACCAGCGCTCTTCGCCGGTGAACGGGTCCTTGCCGAAGCGCTTCTTCTTGGCGGGCACTTGCTGCAGGCCGATCTTGAGCAGGCCGGGTAGCGTGAACTCGCCGGAGCCCTTCTTGTGCACGGAAGCCAGGATGGCCGTCTCCAGCGCGGCGAGCACGGCCTTGGCGGCCTTGGGCTCGACACCCGCCTGCGTGGCGAGGTGGGCGATCAGCGCGGTCTTGGTGAAGGCTTCCTTCACGGGCTTGATGGCAGCAGGAGCTGCGGGGGCGGCTGCCTTCTTGGCAGGTGCCGCAGCCTTTTTGGCGGCGGTCTTTTTCACCGGAGCGGTGGTCTTCTTTGCAGTTGCCATGATGTCGGATCGTTGTAAGGTGTATAGAAGCAGGCCAGCCAGGCTGGTGATCGGATTCTAGGCGCTGTCTGCGCGCGTGGGGTGCCCTATTCATGCGGGTTTGCGCGAGAAAACCACGCTATCGCGGGCCTGTGGACGGTACAGGGCACGCACGTGCCGCACGGGTGGCGCGCATGCGGGTAAGCTGTGCAACCATTCCCTGATGCACCAGGAGCAGGCCATGAGCGATAGCACCCCTTTCGGCTTCGGGCGTTTCGTCCCGGGATTTGATTTCCTGCAGAACCTGGCCAAGGGCGCTGCGGCGGGTATGCCCACCATGCCGGGGCTGTCGGGCTGGGTGGCGCCCACGGTGAGTGTGGACGAGCTGGACAAGCGCATCCAGGAGCTCAAGGCCGTGCAGTTTTGGCTGGAGCAGAACGCGCGCGCCCTGGCCGCCACCGTGCAGGCGCTGGAGGTGCAGAAGATGACGCTGGCCACGCTGCAGGATATGAACGTGGCGATGGGCGACCTGGCCGCGAGCTTCGGCGCCGCCGCAGGCCAGGACAAGGAGCGGCCCGCCGCACGAGCCGCCGAGCCACCGTCCGCGTTCCCGTTCACTTCTCCACCCACACCTGCACCTGCACCTGCACCTGCACCTGCACCTGCACCTGCACCTGCACCTGCACCGGAGGCGCCGTCCCCGGCCAACGACGCTTCGGCGGCGCGCAGCGCGCGAACACCACCGGACGATGAGGCCGCGCCCGAGCAGACCAAGGGCGCGGCCGACCCGATGCAATGGTGGGGTGCGCTGACCAGCCAGTTCCAGCAGATCGCTGCGCATGCCCTGCGGGATGCGGGCACGCACCAGGCGGCCTTCGATGCCACGCGCGAGATGGCCAGCGGCGCACTCAAGACCGCTTCCAGCATGGCGGCGCAGATGGCCGCGCAGGGCATGCACGGCATGCGCGCGGCGGCGCAGGCCGCCGGTGCGGCGCCTGCGGCAACGCCCGCCCCTGCCGCCGGGAAGCCTTCCGCAAAGGCGGCCGCCCGGCCGGCGACCCAACCGGGCGGCAAGGCCAACGACAAGGCTAACGACAAGGCACGTCCGGCCGCCAAACGGACTGCCGCGGCCAGCGCGGGCGCCAAGCGTGCCCCCGCACCATCGCCCACCCAAAAGGCTGCCGCGTCCCGCACGCGGCGGCCGGCAGGCTGAGCTGCGCGGCGGCGCCTGTACCCCACCGCAGGGCTGACACATGAGACTCTTTCCCAACGCACACGCCACCCATCCGCAGTGGCACATGGCCGCGGTGCTGGTGCTGGCGCAACTGCGGGCGCAGATGGCGCTGCCCCAGTACGCCAGTGCACCCACGCTGGGGCTGCTCTACATCACCGACCACTACGCGGACGATGCCGCGGCCCTGCTGGACCTGCTGCGGCGCGAACTGCCGACGGTCACCGACTGGGCAGGCGCGGTCGGCGTGGGCGTGGCGGGCAACAACGTCGAATATTTCGATGAACCCGCGCTCTCGCTGATGCTGTGCGACCTGCCGCGCGCGCACTACCGTGTGTTCTCGGGCGTGGCGCCGCTGGCGCACGGCGATGCGGCCGGGGTGGGCTTTGCGGCCCACACGGCGCTGGTGCATGCGGACGGCCAGACCCCCGAACTGGCGGACCTGGTGGCCGAGATGGCGGGCCGCACCAGCAGCGGCTACCTGTTTGGCGGCGTGGTGGCCAGCCGCGGGGCGCAGGTGCAGCTGGCGCTGCCCGCCGGGGGCGAGGGCGACGGCGTGCTGCACGGCGGCCTGTCGGGCGTGGCCTTTGATGCGCAGGTGGAACTGGTCTCGCGCGTCACGCAGGGCTGCCAGCCCATCGGCGCGCAGGCGGCCATCACCGCCGCGCAGGACAACGTGGTGCTGGAGCTGGACGGCGAGCCCGCGCTGGACGTGCTGCTGGACACGCTGGGCGTGACGCTGCAGGGCGACGCCCAGGCCGCCCTGCGCGCCGTGCGCGCCACGCTGGCAGGGCTGGAGGACGCGGACGCACCGCAGCGCCAGCGCACGGGCCATTTCGGCGCCGACACGCGCGTGCGCCACATCGTCGGGCTGGACGCGACGCGCAGCGGCGTGGCGCTGGGTGACCATGTCGAGGTGGGCATGCGCCTGGCCTTCTGCCAGCGCAACGTCGGCGCGGCCCGTGCCGACCTGATGCGCATCTGCGCCGAGATCCGTGAGGAGCTATCGCCCCAACTCGAAGAGGCGCAGGCGCTGCCCGCCGCAGGCAGCGCGCCGCATGCCGAGCCGGCGGGCGGCCGACGCATTTGCGGTGCGCTGTATGTGAGTTGCTCGGGCCGCGGCGGGCCGCACTTCGGTGGGCCCAGCGCCGAGCTGCAGATCGTGCGCCATGCGCTGGGCGACGTGCCCCTGGCGGGCTTCTTCGCCGGCGGCGAAATCGCCGCGCACCGGCTCTATGGCTACACGGGCGTGCTGACGGTGTTCGTCGCACCGGACGGGGCTTTATAAGCCTTTTGGGCCTCTAGCGCCCGTCCATCAAGCGCAAACAGCTATGCAATGCATAGCACCGTGGCGCTTGCTCAAACGCCGATGACGGCGGGGCGGGGCGCCGCAGCAGGGCGCGGCAGGCCGCAGAACGCGAAGTCCAGCTCCGGCTCCAGCCCGCTCACGATGCGCGCGATGGACTTGCCCGAGCCGCAGGCGTGCGTCCAGCCCAGCGTGCCGTGGCCGGTGTTCAGGAACAGGTTGCCGTAGCGCGTCTTGCCGATCAGCGGCACGTTGCTCGGCGTGGCGGGGCGCAGGCCACTCCAGAACTGCGCCTGGCTCGCATCGCCCGCCCCGGGAAAGAGCTGCTCCACGCGCCGCACGATGGCTTCGCAGCGCACGGCGTTCAGTGCGCGCTCGTAGCCGTTGAGCTCGGCCGTCCCCGCGATGCGCAGCCGGTCGCCCTGGGCACTGGTGTAGCGCGAGAAGACCAGCTTGTACTCGTCGTCCGTCAGGCTCACCTGGTAGGCGGCGGCCGCGTCGCGCACCGGCAGCGTCACCGAATAGCCCTTGGCCGGGTAGATGGGCAGGCGCAGGCCCAGGGGCTGGGCCAGCAGCGGGGTGAATGCGCCCAGCGCCAGCACGTAGGCGTCGCCGCGCACGCGCTCGTAGCCGCCGGCCTCGTTGGTGATCTCCACATGGTCGATGGCGCCGCCCGCCGGGTGCAGCGCGGTGATGTGGCAACCCAGGCGGAATTGCACGCCCGCGGCCTGGGCCACGCTGGCCAGCGCGCGCGTGAACAGGTGGGCGTCGCCGGACTCGTCCTCCGCCGTGTAGGTGGCGCCCGCCAGCTGCGGGCGGACGTGGGCCAGGGCTGGCTCGATGCGCACGGCCTCGTCTGCGTCCACCACGCGGCGGTGGCAGCCCAGCGCACGCATCTGCTCGGCGGGCGCCAGCGCGGCGTCGAACTCCTGGGTGCTGGTGTAGAAGTGCAGGATGCCCTGCGTGCGCTGGTCGTACTGCAGGCCCGTGTCGGCGCGCAGTTGCTGCAGCGTGCTGCGGCTGTAGCTGCCCAGGCTCACGATCTGCTCGATGTTGTGGCGCGTGCGCGCGGGCGTGCATTCGCGCAGGAATTGCAGGCCCCAAAGCCACTGGCGCATGTCCGCGCGCAGGCGAAACAAGAGCGGCGCATCCTCTTTGCCCAGCCACTGCAGCACCTTGAGCGGCGCGCCGGGGTTGGCCCAGGGCTCGGCGTGGCTGACCGAGATCTGGCCGCCGTTGGCGAAGCTGGTTTCCGCACCGGGCACAGCCTGCCGGTCGATGACGGTGACCTCGTGG
This sequence comes from Diaphorobacter sp. B2A2W2, assembly GCF_056730635.1. NCBI lineage: Bacteria > Pseudomonadati > Pseudomonadota > Betaproteobacteria > Burkholderiales > Comamonadaceae > Diaphorobacter > Diaphorobacter sp. B2A2W2. Next base: position 107,590 of record NZ_JBWZOR010000006.1, on the reverse strand, counting down.
CCGAGTTGCTGGAGGAAGTACGCAGAGGTGGTGCCGACGACGCCGGCGCCGAGAACGATCACGCGCATGGTTTACAAGCCTTTTTCAAGGTTTGCGCAGGCAGGGCGCGCGCGAGCAGCTATTGAATGAATAGCGAACAGCGGGCGCGACATGGCCTGGCTGCCGCTCCCCCTGTCCTTGGTACCTGAGAGATTCATGCCGCGCGGGACCGTGCGCGGCACTTGCTCCTTCGGTGCGCCACGGCGGGCGTGGCGGCTCTCCAGACGGCTGTGTGGGTGTGCAGTACGGAACCTGAGCGTGTATGGGAGTTTGCGCCTTCGGTGAAACGGCACATGGCCGTTTGCTCTCCTGCGCCGGCCATCGTAGCTGCGCGGGCGCGATGGCCCCAGCGGGCTAACCCTCAGACCATGAACACGCTCTCAGGGTGGGGCGCTGGGCGCATGCTCAGGGGTAGACCGCTTCGCCCAGGTTGAGCATGAGGCGGTTGGCCCAGGCGAACAGCGCGGCGGCGTGCACCGTGTCCAGGATTTCCAGGTCGCTCAGGCCCGCGGCGCGCAGCGGCGCGAGGTGCTGCGGCCCGAATGCACCGGGCGCGCGCGTGAGCGCGGCGCTGGCCTGCGCCAGCGCGCGTTCGCGGGCGTTGGTGCCGGCGCTGTCGGGGTCGGTGAAGATCTGCGCGATCACGTCGTTGCGCTTGGCCAGCTGCTCGAAGCGCTGCGCATGCACCGACGCGCAGTACACGCAGCCGTTGATGCGCGAGACCACGGTGGTGGCCACCTCGCGCTCCGCGCGCGGCAGGCCGCCAGGCGCATACATGATGGCGTTGAACGCCTCCGAGCGCTCGGCGAGCACGCGGGGCTGGTGCGCCAGCACGAGGTAGAAGTCCGACGTGCGTGCCTTGGGGTGGCTTGCGTCCAGCACGGCGTTCTGCTCGGCGCTGGCGGTGGCGGGGTCCACCACGGGCAGCCAGGCCTTCCAGTCCAGCGTCTCGCTGGTGTAGCCGGCCAGGCGCAGCGGCTCGCCGGGCGGGGGTAGGTTGGCAGGGTGCACGAAGGGCGCGTCCGGCGTGGTGGGAGCGACCGCCGTGGCTGCGGTGCCCGCGGGGCCGAGGGCGGCCAGCGCCGCCACGCCGGCCACCAACCGCGCCTGGTAGGCCACGAAGCCGATGAGTTGCGCGAGCAGCACCACGTCCGGCGTGGCGAGGCCCGCCTGGGGCAGGGCGAGCAGGGCCGCGCGGTCGGCCGCAGCGGGCTGCGTGGCCAGCAGCTGCGTGAAATGCGTGATGGCTTGCCAGCGGGCATCCGCCGCGGGGGCGGGCAGGCCGGCCAGGCGCGCGCCGTAATAGTCGGCCAGCGTTGCCACGCCGCTGGCGGCCGCCACGGCCTGGGCCACGGACAGGCGCTCGGCCAGCGCCAGGCCCCCGGGCAGTGCTGGCGCGAGCAGCAGGTCTTCGCAGGCCTGGGTGGCGGTGATGGCCTTGGCGCGCTGTTGGCGCGCGGCCTGGGCATGGGGGGCATGGCCCAGGCGGGCGAGTTGGTCGATGGTGTCGGTCATGGCGAAGGCAGGATGCGTTGGGAGGTGTCGGCGGGCGTCCATTCGTCGCCCAGCAGTTCCGGCTCGGCATAGGCCTGCAGCGCGGCGAAGTGGTGCTCCACGTCCTCGCGGTACAGCAGGCCGGCGATGCCGCTGGCCAGGCGCCGTGCACCGTCGCTGATGGCGGGGATGTCGCCCGACACCGTGCCGTGTGACAGCGCCGCCGGGTAGCAGAAGCAGTGGATGCGGTCCAGGCCGGGGCAGGCGCCGGCGGCTTTCTCGCGGAATTCGAACGCCGGGCCGAGGTCGGGCGAGTCGGACAGTTCGCGATCTTCATCGCCGGCGGGCGGCTGGTAGCGCTCGCCCCAGGTGCGCACATGGCGCGCAAACGGCGCGAACTCGGGCTTTTGTGCCCAGTCGATCACGAAGCCCGTGGCGAGAACCAGGAAGTCGAATGCGAACGTGCCCTGGGCCGTCGCCACGTGCAGCGCGTCGCCCACCTGCGTGACGCCCTGCACCGCGCAACCGAAGTGGAAGAACGCATGGGCGTGCCGCGACACGCGCAGCGTGCTGCCGTGCGGCGGCGGCACCTGCTGCACGTTGATGTAGTGGCGTATGCGCCACTTCCATGCGTCGGGCAGGTCGTGGTGCCCTTGCGTGAGGCCGGGCACGCCCGAGCCCTTGGACTTGTTCACCGTGGGCATGACCGCGCGACGCGCGATCAGGTCCACGCTGGCGGCGCCGCATTCCAGCGCCGTGCCGGCGCTGTCCATGGCGGACGAGCCCATGCCGATCACGCCCACGCGCTTGCCCTTGAGCGTGGCGTAGTCCAGCACGTCGGACGAATGCGCCCACAGGCCACCCTGTGCGGCGTGGGCCACGCCCCGCATGAAGGCAGGGACCTGCGGGCCGCCCAGGCCGTCGCGGCCCGTGGCCAGCACCACGCGGCGCGCCAGCCAGGTGGCGTGGCCGGTGGGGGTCTGCACGTCCACCGCCACCAGGCCGTCGGCGCGTGGGTGCACGGCGGTGACGGTGTGTTCATTGCGCACGTCGGCCTGCGTCACGCGGCGGTACCAGCGCAGGTAGTCCATCCACTGCAGGCGCGGGATCTTGTCGAGCGCGGCCCAGGCCTCGCGGCCCCACTGGGCCTCGAACCAGGCGCGGAAGGTGAGCGAGGGCACGCCGAGCGCGGGGCCGGTGAGCTCCTTGGGCGAGCGCAGCGTGTCCATGCGCGCCGTGGTGGCCCATGGGCCTTCGTAGTCGGCGGGCGCGCGGTCCAGCAGCACGGCGGCAATGCCCTGCTGCGCCAGCGCCATGCTGGCCGCCAGGCCTGCCTGGCCGGCGCCGATGATGAGCACGTCGGTGACGGGCTGCCCTTCATGGGTGCGTGGAGGCAGCCATGCGCGGGCACGCCAGTTGAGGGTGAGCAGGTCGTGCCGCAGGCGGTCTTCGAGGGCGGCCAGGCCGGCCACCCCCAGGGGAAGCGAAAAAGACATGGAGGACGTCGAAGAAAGCGTGGAGGGCGAAATCAGTCGATGCTGATTTTGGCGTCCTTCACCACCTGCGCCCACTTCGCGCGGTCCTTGTGGACCGTCTGGCGGAACTGCTCGGGCGTTTCGATGCGCACCGTGTTGCCCTGCGACTCGAAGCGCTGGCGCACGTCGGGCTGCTCCAGCACCTCGCGCAAGGCGGTGTTCAGCTTCTGGACCACGGCCGGGTCGGTGCCCTTGGGGGCGAAGATGCCGAACCAGATCGAGCTGTCAAAGCCCTTGGTGCCGGGCAGGCCGCTGGCGCCGATGGGCGGCACCTCCTTCACGGCCGCCACGGGCTTGGCCGTGGTCACCCCCAGCAGGCGCACCTTGCCGGTCTTGTAGTGCGGCAGCACGGTCTGCACCTGGTTCATGATGCAGCAGGTCTCTCCGCGCAGCACCGAGGTGATGGCCTCGGGCCCGCCCTTGTAGGGCACGTGCACCATGTTCAGGCCCAGGCGCGCATTCAGCTCGGCAAAGGCCATGTGCGTGCCCGTGCCGTTGCCGGTGGATGCGAAGTTGTACTTGCCCGGGTTGGCGCGCACGGTCTCGACGAACTCCTTGAGGTTCTTGGCGTCGATCACCGCGGGGTTGATGGTGAGCACGTTGGACACGTCGATCAGCGGGGCGACGGGCACGAAGTCGGCCTCCACGTCGAACGGCAGGTTCTTGTAGAGCGCTGCATTGCTGCCGTGCGTGGCGGCCGTACCGAAGGCCAGGGTGTAACCGTCGGCCTTGGCGCGGGCCACGTACTCACTGGCGATGTTGCCGGCCGCGCCGGACTTGTAGTCGATCACAACGGGCTGGCCGAGTTTCTGGCCCAGCGGCTCCTGCACCGCGCGCGCCACCACGTCCACGCCCGACCCGGCCGGAAAGCCCATGATCAGGGTGACGGGCTGCTTGGGCCAGTCCGTGGCCTGGGCGAGAGCGGATGTGACGGTCAGCAGCGTGGCCAGGGCGGCGGTGGCGTGGCGCAGGAGGGGCATGGCGAATTTCCTTGTGATGGGTCAGTGCAAGGCGGCGCCCTATCGTGTAGGCGCAGCCGAAACACACCCATTGTGGAGAAATTCACATGCGCACGCGCTATATGCATATGGACGGCCCGTCGCCGTCCCGGGCCATGCTGCGCGCGGACGACCGGCGCTCGGCCGTTCATCTCCGGTAGGGGTTGTCGGGCCGGCGGTCGTGGCGGTTGGGCACGCCGTCGCCATCGCGGTCCCAGCCGCCGCGCACGAAGCGCCATTGGTCACCGCGCTGCACCCAACGCGGCTGGCGGTAATGGTGGCCGTGGCGCACCTGCATCCACTGGCCGGGCACCCACACATGGCGGTGGCCGCGCCATTCCCAGTGGCCCTGCGACCAGACCATGCCGCGGCGCGGCGGGGGCACGCGCTCGTAGCGTGGAGGCGGTGGCGCGTGGTATTGCACCGCATAGGCGGGCGGTGCCGAGTAGTGGGGCGTGCCGGCCTGGATCACGACGGTGGCGTTGGTGGCCGCATGCGCGGCGCCTGCCAATGACAGCAGGGCGACGAGGCTGCCGGCTGCGGCAAGGGTGGTGGTGCGGACCATGGTGTTCTCCTGTGTTGTGGGATGCGGCGCGGGGCGCTGCGGGAGACTCCATGCTGCGGCCCGCATGTCAACGTTTCGGCCGCGTTGTTGCATCCCCGGCAAAGGTTTGTGAGCAGGTGTGACGGCGGCCTTCCGGCGGGCAGGATTCAGGTGCTGGAAAGGCTGCAGCCCTTGTCTGAGAAGCGCCACAAGCTCCTTTTTCAATAGTGAGAGAGGCGCGACCAGTGCGCGGCGAGGCGCCGCGGTGCTTGGCGCACCGCCCGCCACGCCACGATTGGTTGCATGTACCGTGGGATTGACCCCTCTGGGGCCGCCCCCCAAGATCAAACACCGCACACGGCTTGGAGAACTGGGGGCTTTGCATGGACACGCCCAACTGGGCCCTGGTGGCCAATGGCTCGATGGCGCGCCTGCTGGAGCTTGACCCTGCGGCAGCCACGCACTGGACGGAAAGGCAATGCCTGACGCATCCGGCCGCCCGCCTGCATGGCAGTGCGGCGGGGCATGAGCCGCCCGGACATTCGATCGCAGGACGCAGCGGTCTGGCGCCGCGCAGCGAGGCCGCCGCGCAGGAGCGGCGCACCTTCGCGCGCGAGGTGGCCCACGCGCGGCGCGAGGCCGTGGGCACGGCCGAGCGCAGCCGCGTGGCCGTGTTCGCGTCCAACCCCTTCCTGGGCGAGCTGATGGAACAGCTGGATGGTGTCACCCACCAGCGGCTGGTGGCCAGCCATGCAAAGGACCTGACGCACCAGAGCTTGCAGGAGCTGGCGCGGCATTTGCAGGCGGAACGCGGCAGCTGACACGGCCCCGGTGTGAGGACCGACCATGCGCGCCATGGTGCTGGACGGACCCGGCCAGCCGCTGCGGCTGGCGGAGTTGCCGTGCCCCGTTCCGCAGGCAGGCCAGTTGCTGCTGGCAGTGCAAGCCTGCGGCGTGTGCCGCACGGACCTCCATCTGCGTGACGGCGAGCTGCCGGACGCGGTGTGGCCCCTTGTGCCGGGGCATGAGATCGTGGCCCGTGTCGCCGGCCTGGGGCCGGGCGTGCGGGGCTGGCGGCAGGGACAGCGGGTAGGCGTTCCTTGGCTGGGGTGGACCTGCGGGCACTGCCGGTTCTGCACCAGTGGGCGCGAGAACCTGTGCGTGCAGGCGTGTTTCACGGGCTACCAACTGCCGGGAGGCTATGCCGAGTACACGCTGGCCGATGCGCGCTACTGCCTGCCCCTGCCCGAGGCCCCCGCGCCCGAGCATCTCGCACCGTTGCTGTGTGCCGGCCTCATCGGCTACCGCGCGCTGCGCATGGCCGGCGATGCAGGGCGGCTGGGCATCTATGGCTTTGGTGCGGCCGCACACCTCATCACCCAGCTGGCGTGCGGGCAGGGCCGGGCGGTCTATGCCTTCACCCGCCCTGGCGATGGCGCCAGCCAGGCGTTTGCCCTGAGTCTGGTGCATGCTGGGCGGGCGGCAGCGATGCGCCGCCCCCCGAGCCACTCGACGCGGCATTGATCTTTGCACCCGCCGGCGCGCTGGTACCGCTGGCACTGCGGCATCTGGACAAAGGGGGCTGCGTGGTGTGCGCGGGCATCCACATGAGCGATATCCCCGGCTTCCCTTATGCCTGGCTGTGGGGCGAGCGCAGCATCCGCTCCGTGGCCCATCTGACGCGCGCCGACGGGCAGGCGTTTTTCGAGGCCATCCGCCAGGCACCGCCGCGCACCGAGGTCCGTGTGTTCCCGCTGGAGCAGGCCAACGAGGCGCTGGAACAGTTGCGCCGTGGGGCCTTCCAGGGCGCGGCGGTGTTGCGCGTGGCGGGTGATGAGGCCGCGTGGACTGCGGAGTAGGAGACGGGCATGGTGTCGCTGCGGGAGCATTCCGTGCGCATCCCGGCCGGGAGCGCGGAGATCGAGGGCGTGCTGGTGCTGCCCGCCGCGCCCATCGGACTCGTGTTGTTCGCCCATGGCAGCGGCAGCAGCCGCTTCAGTCCGCGCAATGTCCATGTGGCCCGGGCATTGCACGCGCGGGGCATCGGCACCTTGCTGCTGGATCTGCTCACCCTGGAGGAGGATAGCGACTACCTCGCACGCTTTGACATCGCGCTGTTGGCCCGGCGCCTGGACGCGGCCACGCGCTGGGCCAGCGGCCAGCCGCTCACCCACGGGCTGCCCCTGGGGTATTTCGGTGCCAGCACTGGCGCCGCTGCGGCGCTGGAGGCGGCGGCACGGCAGGGGGCGGACCTGCGCGCCGTGGTGTCACGCGGTGGGCGGCCCGATCTGGCCTCCGGCGAGGCCCTGGCGGGTGTGGCCTGCCCCACCTTGCTGTTGGTGGGCAGTCGCGATACCGAAGTGCTGGCGCTGAACCGGCAAGCCGCCTCGCATCTGCGCTGCATGCACCACCTGAGCGTGGTCCGGGGGGCGACCCATCTCTTTGAGGAACCAGGCACCCTGGACGTGGTGGCCCAGCAGGCCGCAGACTGGTTTGCCATGCACTTGCCTTCGCCGCAGGGCTTGGGGGGCTGAGGGAGCTGAACCAGTACGCCGTGCCGGGGTGCCCCGGCGGCTTCGATCTGTCGCGTCCCGCGGCATGACCAAGCACACCGGACTCACGCCCGACTTTTGAGCAGGGCGACCACGTCGTCGTCCTCCACCTGCGCAAAGTGCTGGTAGAACTGGCCCACGGCCTGGAAGTGGCGCGGTGCCTGCAGGCACAGCACCTCGTCCGCCAGCGGGCGCACCAGCGCCAGCGCCTGCGGCGATGCCACCGACACCGCGCACACCAGTCGCGCCGGGTGGCGCTGGCGCAGGCTGTGCAGCGCGGCGACCATCGTGGCGCCGGTAGCGAGTCCATCGTCCACCACGATCACGGTGCGCCCCGCGGGATCCAGCGGCGGGCGCACCGGCGTGTACTGGGCGCGCCGGTGGCGAATGACCTCAAGCTGCCGGTCCTTCTCGGCGGCAAGGTAGTCGGCCCCCGCACCCGTGCCGGCGGCATGCGGAGCCAAATACACCCAGCCGCTTTCATCCACGGAGCCAATCGCCAGCTCAGGCTGGTAGGGCGCACGCAGTTTGCGCACCAGCACCACGTCGAAGTCCCCCTGCAGCGCCTGCGCCAGGGCGCGTGCCATGGGCGCCGCGCCGCGGGGAATCGCCAGCACCAGGGGGCGCTGGCCGCGATAGGACTGCAGCCGCTGCGCCAGCTGGTGGGCGGCGTCCAGCCGGTCCCGAAAGACCTGGGGCTCTGATGCGTGCCTCATGGCGCGGGCGCCGGCTGCACAAGGTCGATGCAGAACTCAGGCTCATAGGGCGGCACATGGCAGTCGATGATGCTGTCGGGGGCGACCTGCAGCCGCAGCCCCACCACATCGGCATGCACCGGCAGACGGGCCACGCAGCGGTCCACGAGCACCGCGACATGGATCTGGCGAGGCTGCTGGCGGGCAAGGTACTGCAATACGCGCAGCAGCGAATGCCCGCCGTACAGCACGTCGTCCACCACGAGCAGGTGGTGATTCGCCAGATCGGGCGCCGCCGCTTCGGCGGGTTCGTCGAGCCGGGTTTCCGGGTACAGCAGCGTGAGGTCGTCGGCATAGCGCTTGACCGACAGGTCCAGCCGCAGTGGCGGCGCCAGGCCGTGGCGTTGCACCAGCAGGTCGGTCAGGCGATGGGCGAGAGGCGCGCCGCGCCGCAGGATGCCGATCACGGCCAGGGGCTCCCGCGGCGGCAGCCGGGCGGCGATCTGCCGGGCCATGGCCTGCAGCACCGTTTGCAATGCGGCTTCGTCATACAGGCAGGTGCGGAGGGGGGCGGATGGGTGCATGGCAACCTCCAGGAGCGGCAGCCGCCACCGGGGGTGACGGATGGTCCAGTGTGGGCACCGCGAAGGGGGAAGTCAATGGCAGGCCGACTGCGTCGGGTTTTGGGTGTTTTAAGGCGCTGGCACCCGTCCATCAAGCGCCATAAGCTATTAATATAGGAGCATCACGGCCTTGCGGTGCGGCGCATCTGGGCAAAGGCCTCGAACTCCCAGCTGCGCATGGCCAGCAGCAGGGTGTAGCCCTCGCGCTCACGCTCGGGCAGGCGCTGGTCGGCCAGGTGCTGCTGCGCGAAATCCTGGGCCACGCGTTGCAGCCGCTCGGTGAAGGCCGGCGCCAGGCTGCGTGCGATGGAGCCGTGCACCAGCAGCACGCCCTCGCCCGGCGCGTCGAAGCCGCCGTTGAAGTAGTCCAGCAGTGCATGGTCGCGGAAGTAGTGCATCACCGGCCCGTGCGGGCGCCAGCGGAAGGTCTTGGCAAGCTTCAGGCGGTAGCGGTTGAGCGGTCGCAGTTCGATGATGCCGATGCGGTCGAGCTGCGCCAGGTACTGGATGCCCTCGGCCTCGCTCAGCCGGTAGGTGGTGGTGATCTGCTCCAGGGTCCACTGGCTCAGCACGCAGATCGCCATCAGCAGCAGCTTCTTGTCGGCCACCACAGCCTTTTCCTGCTCCTGCGTCAGCTCGCTCAGCAGCGGCTGGCTGTCGGCCACGCGCCGCGCCAGGTCGGCAAAGTCCAGCCGCAGCACGCGGCAGATGGCGTCGATGCGCGACAGCGGCATGTCGCCCTTGGCCAGCATGCGCTTGACGCTGGACTCGGCCATGCCCAGCGCCTGTGCCAGGCTGGCATAGGTCATCTGGGCGGACTTGAGTTCCTTCTTCAGGGCGATGACGAGGTCGGCGGTGGTGCTCATGGGGCGTGGAACGTAAAAAGTATCGAATGGCGATACCTTAAGTGTGATCCAAGCCACAAAGGCCCACAAGCGTCTGGCCTGCGCGGGCTTTGTGCGCACAATGCGCGGCACCTTCACACCCCAGCACACCGCATATGAGCGCGCAGCACCCCGTGACCTTGTCGCCCACCGCCCAGCCTGCCGAGGCGGCGGCGCACCCCAACCAGTTCGCGCTGCTGCGCCAGCGCCGCTTCGCGCCGTTCTTCTGGACGCAATTCGCCGGCGCGGCCAATGACAACCTGTTCAAGTTCGCCTTCACGGTGATGGTGACCTACCAGCTCAGCGTGTCGTGGATGCCGCCGGCGCTGGCGGGACTGGTGATCGGCGCGCTGTTCATCCTGCCGTTCCTGCTGTTTTCCGCCACGGCAGGGCAGCTCACGGACAAGTACGAGAAGACGCGCATCATCCGCTTCGTGAAGAACCTGGAGATCGCCATCATGCTGGTGGCGGGCGCGGGTTTCGTGGCCGGCAGCGCGGCCATCCTGCTGGGCTGCGTGTTCCTGATGGGGCTGCATTCCACGCTGTTCGGCCCCGTGAAGTTCGCCTACCTGCCGCAGGCCTTGAACGAGCGCGAGCTGACGGGCGGCAACGGCATGGTGGAGATGGGCACCTTCGTCGCCATCCTGCTGGGTAACGTGGCGGGCGGTCTGCTGGTGGCGCTGCCGGGCATCGGCCACACCACGGTGGCGTTGGCCTGTCTGGCGCTGGCTTTGCTGGGCCGCTTGGTGGCGCAGTTCATTCCACCAGCACCGGCCACCGACCCGGGCCTGACGGTGAACTGGAACCCGGTGAGCGAGACGTGGCGCAACCTGAAGCTGGCGCACGGCAACACCGTGGTGTTCCGCTCGCTGCTGGGCATCTCGTGGATGTGGTTCTTCGGCGCGGTGTTCCTGTCGCAGTTCCCCAGCTTCGCCAAGGACGTGCTGCATGGCAACGAACAGGTGGCGTCGCTGCTGCTGGTGGTGTTCTCGGTGGGCATCGGCATCGGCTCGCTGCTGTGCGAGGTGCTCTCGCGCCGGCATGTGGAGATCGGCCTGGTGCCGCTGGGCGCCATCGGCATGAGCGTGTTCGCCATCGACCTGTACTTCGCCTCGCGGGCCCTGCCGCCGTCGGAGGTGCTCACCCTGGCGGCCTTCGCGGCGCAGCCCGCGCACTGGCGCGTGATGGCCGACCTGCTGCTGCTGTCGCTGTTCGCGGGCCTGTACAGCGTGCCCATGTACGCGTTGATCCAGATGCGCAGCCAGCCCACGCACCGCGCGCGCATCATCGCCGCCAACAACATCCTCAACGCGCTGTTCATGATCGCCAGTGCCGTGCTCGCGGGGGCGCTGCTGTCGGCGGGCTTCACGGTGCCGCAGATCTTCCTGTTCACCGGCATCGCCAATGCGGTGGTGGCGTTCTACATCTTCCTGCTGGTGCCCGAGTACCTGCTGCGCTTCGTGGCCTGGGTGCTGTCGCGCTGCATCTACCGTTTCAAGGTGCGCGGCGACGAGCACATTCCCACGGAGGGCGCGGCCATCCTGGCCTGCAACCATGTGAGCTTCGTCGATGCCGTGCTGCTGATGGCGGCCAGCCCGCGCCCCATCTACTTCATCATGGACCACCGCATCTTCCGCATCCCGGTGCTGGGTGCGCTGTTCCGCCTGGCCAAGGCCATTCCCGTCGCGCCGCAAAAGGACGATGCCGCCACCTACGAAGCCGCGTTCGAGCGCGCGGCCCAGGTGCTGAAGGACGGCGACCTGCTCGCCATCTTCCCCGAGGGCGGCATCACGCGCGACGGGCAACTGCAGGCGTTCAAGGGCGGCATCATGAAGATCATCGAACGCGCGCAGGCCGACGGCGTGCAGGCGCCGGTGGTGCCCATGGCGCTGACCAACCTGTGGGGCTCGTTCTTCAGCCGCATCGAGCAGGGCGGCGCCATGGTGCGGCCGTTCCGCCGCGGCATGTTCAACCGCGTGGGGCTGAACGTGGGCGCACCGCTGCCGGCTGCCGAGGTGCAGCCAGCCCTGCTGCGTGAGCGGGTGGCGGGGCTGCTTCAGATCAGCGCCTGAGCCAGCAGGCGCCCCAGGGCCTGCGCATCCGCTGCGGCTTCAGCCGTTGCGAAAAAGAAAGCTGTACGCGTTCAGGGCCGGCACGCCGCCCAGATGCGCGTACAGCACCTTCGATCCGGCCGGGAATTCGCCGTTGCGCACCCGCTCGATCATGCCGTGCATGGACTTGCCTTCGTACACCGGGTCCGTGAGCATGCCCTCCTGGCGCGCACACAGGCGGATGGCCTCCAGCGTGCCTTCATTGGGCAGGCCGTATTCTGGGCCGCCGTAGCGCGTGTCCAGCACCACATCCTCGGCAGTGATGTCCTGGCCCAGCTCCACCAGATCGGCGGTGCTCTGCGCGATGCGCAGGATCTGCGCGTGGGTCTTCTCGGGCGTGGCCGATGCGTCGATGCCGATCACCCGGCGCGCGCGCCCTTCGGCGGCAAAGCCCACCACCATGCCCGCCTGCGTGCTGCCCGTGACCGAGCACACGACGATGTAGTCAAACCGAAAGCCCAGCTCTTTTTCCTGCTGGCGCACCTCTTCGGCAAAGCCGACGAAGCCCAGGCCGCCATAAGGGTGCTCGGAGCAGCCAGCAGGAATGGGAAAGGGCTTGCCGCCGGCCTGCTTCACGTCCGCCATGGCCTGCTCCCAGCTCGGGCGGATGCCGATGTCGAAGCCCGCCGCGTCCAGGCGCACGTCGGCGCCCAGGATGCGGCTCATCTCGATGTTGCCGACGCGGTCGTACACCGCGTCGCTGTAGTTCACCCAGTTCTCCTGCACCAGCACGCACTTGAGCCCCAAATGCGCGGCCACGGCGGCCACCTGGCGCGTCTGGTTGGACTGGATGCCGCCGATGGACACCAGCGTGTCGTAGCCGCCGGCAATCGCCTCGGGGATCAGGTACTCCAGCTTGCGCGTCTTGTTGCCGCCGAAGGCCAGGCCGGAGTTGCAGTCCTCGCGCTTGGCGTACAGATCCACCTTGCCGCCCAGGTGCTGCGACAGGCGCTTGAGCGGCTGGATGGGCGTGGGGCCGAAGGTCAGGGGATGGCGGGGGAATTTCTGCAGGTTCATGGCGGTGTTCCGGTCGATGGGGAAGGTGCCTTGCATCGTAGGAAAACCGCGCATTAACAGGGTTGTGAAATAAGATGATCTCAAGAATCAAAAAGAGTACTCAACGCCAAATAGCAGTATTTCATTTCTCCAATCAAGCCATGGCCGCAATAAAAAAACGCAACATGAATGCCGCGGTAGAGGGCGCTGAGGTGGACCGCACCGACCGCGCCATCCTGCGCCTGCTGCAGCGCGACGCGTCGCTGTCCAACGTGGCCCTGGCGGCCAAGGTGCACCTGAGCCCGCCGGCCTGCCTGCGCCGCGTGGAGCGGCTCAAGCGGCTGGGCTTCATCGATGGCGTGGTGGCGCGGCTGAACCCGCAGGCGGTGGGTGCGGGCATGCTGGTGATGATCGGCGTGGTGCTGGACCGCTCCACGCCCGAGTCGTTCTCGGCCTTCGAGAAGGCGGCGGCCAAGATCTCGGGCTGCATGGAATGCCACGTGGTCACGGGCGAGTTCGACTACTTCATGCTGATCCGCACGCGCGACAGCGAGAGCTTCAACCGCCTGCATGCCGAGCAGCTGCTGTACCTGCCGGGCGTGCGGTAGGTGCGCTCGTTCATGGTGCTGCGCAACGTGCTGTCCACCACCGAGCTGCCGCTGGCGATCTGAATGTGGTATCGCATGGCGATACTTTTCGCCGCTGGATAGGTTACTGCGTCGGAATATCGGCTGCTTTGGCGCCGCGCGCCGCAGTATCCGCCCCGTGTTCAACCAACGCCTGCGGGCACCGACCACCATGCATTCCTCTACCCCCACCCTCCAGCGCGACACGCGGGCCTGGCAGTTTCAGGTGTGGGCCTCGTTCGGCATCGCCGTGTTTCTGTGCGCCACCGGCCTGGCCTGGTTGCCGGGCGAGCGGCTGGAGGTGGCCTTCATGTTCATGGGCTACGTGTTCTGCCTGTCGGCGGCCTTCATGCTGGCCAAGTTCGTGCGCGACAACCAGGGCGCGCGCCGCGGCGCTGGCCAGGGTGGTGGCGACACCCCGCTGTGGAAGCTCGTCGTCTGGGGCGGCTTTGCGGTGGCCATGGGGCTCACCGGCTGGGGGCTGTGGGGCATGGCGATCAGCGCCACCTACAAGGCCTTTTTGGGCGTGAGCTGGCTGTACCTCATCACCTGCGCGTTCACGCTGGCCAAGATGCTGCGCGACCGCCACGAGGCGGATCTGGCCGACGCCCGCCTGCGCAGCCGCCTGCAGGCCCGCACCGAGGCCGCTGAATGATGCCCGCCGCGCAGGAGACCCACATGCCAACCCTTTTTCGCAAGACCTTCGCCCCCGCGCTGCTGGCGCTGGGCCTGCTGTGCGGCGCGGCGCTGCCGGCGCGGGCGCACAGCGAGGCCTCTGCAGCGCTGTCGCTGATGCCGGTGGCCTCCGTGGTCGTGGCCGCGGGCGGGGCGTCCGCGGCGGCGGGCGCCGTAGTGGCCCTGCCGGCGGCGCTGTCGGTGGGCGGCGCGGTGCTCACGGTGAAGGCCGTGCAGGCCTCGGCCACGGGCACGGTGTACCTGCTGGAGCGTGCATCGGACGGCGCCCAGGCCAGCGTGGAGGTGTCGGGCCGCGCCGCCGGTGCCGCCAGTGGTGCCGTGGGCACGGTGCTCACCTGCAGCGTGATCGGCACGGGCGTGATCCTGTCGGCCGCGGGCGAGGTGCTGGCCTTCGTGCCCAACGCGCTGGGCCGCGCGCTGCTGCACAACGAAAGGCTCTGACCATGCGCACCCTGCACTGGATCGCGGCCGCCGCCCTGGCACTGGCGGCCATGGCGGCACATGCGGGCCGCTCCTGCGAGCCGCACAAACCCACGGCGCAGACCATCGCACAGGGCATGCAGCTGGCGCAGCAGACGGCCCAGGCGCTGGACGCCAGCGGCGCCCGCGTGGTGGTGCTGGCGCGCGCGGGGCAGGACTTGTCCCGCTACGGCCTGCGCTACTCGCACCTGGGCTGGGCCTACAAGACGCCCGAGGGCCCGTGGCGCGTGGTGCACAAGCTCAACGATTGCGGCACCGCCGTGGCCGCCGTGTACCGCCAGGGGCTGGGCGAGTTCTTCCTGGACGACCTGTGGCGCCATGAGGCCGTGTGGGCCGTGCCCACGCCCGCCGTGCAGCAGGCGCTGCTGCCCGTGCTGGCCGACGGCACGCGCGCCACGCGGCTGCACCAGCGTGTCTACAGCATGGTGAGCTATGCGTGGGGCACGATCTACCAGCAGTCCAACCAGTGGGCGCTGGAGACCCTGGCCCTGGCCATGGAGCCCGAGCGCGCCCAGACCCGCGCGCAGGCCCAGGCCTGGCTGCGGCTGCAGGGCTACCAGCCCACGGTGCTGCGCATCGGGCCGCTCACGCGGCTGGGCGGGCGCATGACGGCGGCCAACGTCGCCTTCGACGACCATCCGCCCGCGCAGCGCTACGCCGACCGCATCGAGACCGTGACGGTGGACTCCGCCCTCGCATGGCTGCAGCATGCGCGGCTGGCGGGTGCCCCGCAGGTGCAGGTGCTGGGTCCGGAGAAGTTTTAAGCAAAAATGGGCTCCTGCGCTTATCCATCAAGCGCGAGCAGCTACTATTCCAATAGCAAACATCGTGAGGGATCACACATGAGCAAGGCATTGCGACTGTCGGAGAAATGGTTTCGCCGCGGCCTGTGGCTGGTGGCGCTGGTGTTCGCCAGCTTTCTGATCGGGCTGGGCGGCACCATCGTGGGCGACCTGCCCAAGGTGGAGGCGCCCCTGCAGCTGGACGACTTCCTGGACCGCAACGCCGCCCAGGCGCTGCGCGCCCAGGTGAAGGAAGCGCGCCAGGCCGAGCAGGAGGCCCAGACCGCGCTGGAGCAGGCCCGGCTGCAGCACGCCAAGGCGCGCAGCGAGACGCAGGCCGAGCGCGAGACCTTCAGCAACTGGCTGGCCGCACGCCGCGCCACCCAGCGCGCCGAGCACGACCCCGAGGTGATCGCGCGCACCCAGGCGCTGGACGCCCTCAAGGGCCAGGAGCGCCGGGCCCAGCAGGCCGTGCAGGCGCAGGACCAAGCCCTGCTGGACGCGCGCCAGACCGCGCAGGCCGCGCAGCAGCGCCTGGGGCGCCTCGAGCAGGGCGGTTACGAGAAGATGGCCGCCGAGCGGCGCAAGGTGGAGTTGCGCGTGTTCCTCTACCGCCTGGCGCTCACGCTGCCGCTGCTGGTGGCGGCAGGCTGGCTGTTCGCCAAAAAGCGCAAGAGCACCTGGTGGCCGTTCGTGTGGGGCTTCATCTTCTTCGCGGTGTTCGCGTTCTTCGTGGAGCTGGTGCCCTACCTGCCCAGCTATGGCGGCTACGTGCGCTACGTGGTGGGCATCGTGGTCACGGCGCTGGTGGGGCGCTACGCCATCCTTGCGCTCAACCGCTACCTGGAGCGCCAGAAACAGGCCGAGGCCCTGCCCGAGCAGGAGCGCCGCAAGGAGCTGGGCTACGACGTGGCCCTGGCGCGCCTGGCCAAGGGCGTGTGCCCGGGGTGCGAACGGCTGGTGGACCTGAAGGACGGGGTGACCGACTTCTGCCCGCACTGCGGCATCGGCCTGTTCGACCGCTGCGGTGCCTGCGGCACGCGCAAGAGCGCCTTCGCCCGTTTCTGCCATGCCTGCGGGGCCGGTGCGGCGCCGTCCGGGATGGCCTCGCCCGGTGTGGCCCCTGCCGGTGCGGTCCCCTCGGGCATGCCGCCCGCCGGCGCGGCCCCCGCCGGTACGCCACCCCAGGGTGCGATGCCCGGCGCGGCAGGGAATCACTAGGCGGCGCAGGCCTGGTGCAGGTCCAACGCGTTGGCAGCTGCCGCGCCGCTGGCCGTGTTGTCGAAGATGCACCAGACGCTGCGCGCCGCCAGGGCGGCGACCCGCAGCCGTGCCGCTAGCGCGTCGACCAGCGCCGCGTCATAGGCCGAGTAGTACACGCGCGGTGCGCCGTGCAGCCGGCAGTAGACCAGGCCGGGCCAGCCACCGGGCACCTCGCCGCCCGCATGCAGCACCGGGTCGGCGAGCACGCGGCCGGCCTGCCAGGCGCGCAGCAGCGCGTCGCCCTCCGGTGTGAACCAGCTGGCGTGGCGCGGCTCCACGGCAACGCTGCCGTGCGGATGCCGTTCGCGCAGGCCGCGCAGGAACGCCTCGGCGACGGGCCGGTCGAGCCGCAGGCTGGGCGGCAATTGCACCAGCAGACAGCCCAGGCGCTCCTCCAGTCCCTGCGCCTGCGCCAGGAAAGCCTCCAGCAGCGCGTCCGTGCCCTTCAGGCGCGCCGTGTGCGTGATGCTGCGTGGCAGCTTGACGCTGAAGCGGAACGTTGGCGGCGTGGACGCGGCCCAGCGCTCGTAAGTGCTGCGCTGGTGGGGGCGGTAGAACGATGAATTGATCTCCACGGCGGGCAGCCGGGCGGCGTAGCGCTCCAGGTGCGAGCCTTCGGCCGGGAACCGGTGTCGGCTGCCCTGCGGCACGTTCCACCCCGCGGTGCCGATGTGCAGCGGTGCGGCCGTCGACGGTCGGGTGTCCATCGCGCCAGCATAGGAAGGATGGCGCGGCGCCGCGCGCGGAATGCGCAGGCCCTCGCCGTCAGCCGCCGCCTACGCGGCGCTATACGCCGCGTGCGCGCTCGGCCTTGAAGCGCGCGCGGAATGCGCCGAACTGGCCGGCATCCAGCGCTTCGCGCACCTCGCGCATCAGGTTCAGGTAGTAGTGCAGGTTGTGGATGGTGGTGAGCATGGGCCCCAGCATCTCGCCGCAGCGGTCCAGGTGGTGCAGGTAGGCGCGCGAGAAGCCGCCGCGGCCCCCGTCGTTCCAGCTTACGCCCTCGGTGCCCGCGCAGGCGTGGCAGGTACAGCTCGGGTCCAGCGGCTGGTGGTCGGTCTTGTGGCGGGCGTTGCGGATTTTCAGGTCGCCATAGCGCGTGAACAGCGTGCCGTTGCGCGCATTGCGCGTGGGCATCACGCAGTCGAACATGTCCACGCCCTGGGCCACGCCCTCCACCAGATCCTCGGGCGTGCCCACACCCATCAGGTAGCGGGGCTTGTGCGCGGGCAGGCGGTGGGGGGTGTGCGCCATGATGTCCAGCATCTCGTCCTTGGGCTCGCCCACGCTCACGCCGCCCACGGCGTAGCCGGGGAAGTCCATCTCCACCAGGGCTTCGAGCGATTCCTGGCGCAGGTTCTTGTACATGCCGCCCTGCACGATGCCGAACAGCGCGTTGGGGTTGCCCAGGCGCTCGAATTCATTCTTGGAACGCACCGCCCAGCGGCGGCTCATCTCCATGCTCTTGCGCGCCTCGGCCTCGGTGGTCTTGTGGCCGTTGGTCTCGTAGGGCGTGCACTCGTCCAGCTGCATCACGATGTCGCTGTTGAGCGTGGTCTGGATCTGCATGCTCACCTCGGGGGACATGAACAGCTTGTCGCCGTTCACGGGTGACGCGAAATGCACGCCTTCTTCGGTGATCTTGCGCATGCTGCCCAGGCTCCAGACCTGGAACCCGCCCGAGTCCGTGAGGATGGGCTTGTCCCACTGCTCGAAGCCGTGCAGACCGCCAAAGCTCTGCATCACGTCCAGGCCGGGCCGCATCCACAGGTGGAAAGTGTTGCCCAGGATGATCTGCGCGCCCATCTCGCGCAGGCTGCGCGGCATCACGCCCTTGACGGTGCCGTAGGTGCCCACGGGCATGAAGATGGGGGTCTGCACCACGCCGTGGTTGAGCGTGAGCGTGCCGCGGCGCGCGTGGCTGGAGGTGTCGGTGGCCAGGATTTCAAACTTGAGCATGGGCGCGATTGTCCCAGACTGCACCGGCGGGGATTGGTGCCCGTAGCGCCCCGCGCGGCCTACACTGACCCTATCGACACAGCATTGCAAGGAGGTGCCCCCATGTTCCGAATCCTGATCGCCGTTGATGGCTCCGAACTCGCGCTCGACGCCGTGCGCCATGGCGTGGCCCTGGTGCGCCGCGGCGGCCTGCAGGCCACGCTGGTACTGGGCCATGTGCAGGAAGAGGCCTCGCTGATCGAGCTGGCCACGCAGGGCGCGGACGCCGTGGCCGCCGCGAGCGTGGAGGCCGGCCAGCACCTGATGGCGTCGGCCGTGGCGATGGTGGAGGCCGCGGGCGTGCCGTATGAGACCGAGATCGGTCTGGGCCCCGTGGCGGCCACGCTGGTGGACATGGTGGAGCGCTGCGGCTGCGACGCGCTCATCATCGGCGCGCGCGGCCTGGGCGGGCTGCGCGGCACGCTGCTGGGCTCGGTGTCGCAGGCGCTGGTACAGCAAAGTCCCGTGCCCGTCACCGTGGTCAAGCATGCGGAGCCGGAGGAACTGCCCGAGGATGACGACCAGGACGACGACCTAGGTGCGCAGGATTGACACCAGAAACAACGGGTCCCGCGGGACCCGTTGTGCTATTGAATCAAGAGCTGCTGGCGCAGATGGACAGGGCGTTCAGGCCGCTTTTTTCCATTGCTGCGCCGCGCGCTGCAGCTTGCCGTGCGGCAGGCTGGCCAGGCGCGTGAACATGCGCCGGCAGTAGCCGCTGATCCACAGGCATTTGTTGAGCTCGTCCACGGGCAGCGGGCCGGAGACGACCACGATGTCGTTGGCCACGTCCGCCGCGCCAGCGGCGCGCAGGCGCCGGCGCGTGTGCGTGGCCCAGGACTGGATGCGTGCCGGGCTGCCGTGCTGGTGCACCTCGCCGGTGTGCAGGTCGAAGGCAATGGCCACGGTGTCGGTCTTGAGCTTGAAGCGACGCTCGCCCGTGACTGCGCTGGGCGTTTCGCGCATGTCGTACAGGTAGTAGCTGCCGGCCTTCAGCTGGTATTGCAGGTCCATGGTCGTCGTCCTCCGGGCTGCATTGTGCGGACGGCGCTGGCCGGTGATGGGGCGAATACCGCGCGAAAGCAGGCGCTTATTGCGCAGGGCGCGGGCCCGCCCCCGGCGGCGCCGGGGTGCGCCCGATTGTGTCGGCGCACCGCGGCGCCTTCAACCTGTCGGCCCGGTCAAAGGGTAACCGGTTGTGATCGGGCCGGCAGGCGCGAGCGGCGCGCCCGCCCATCCATTCGCGCTGTGGGGTTCAGAAATCCACCAGGCTCAGGCCTACGCTGAACACGGTGCGCTTGCGGTTGTAGTCGATCAGGCTGTCGCCGTAGCCCGTGAACAGCTGGGTGTGCAGGCGCAGGTTGGTGCGGTTGCCCACCAGGCTGGTTCCGAGGGTTTGCAGCCATTCCAGCCGTGCCGAGCCGCGCCCGGTCGCCCCCAGCGAATGCCGTGCGGTCAGCGCCAGGGTGTTGTCCTTGTCCACGTTCCAGGTCAGGCCCAGCTCGGCCCGGCCCACGTAGTTGCTGATGCCGGGGTTGTCGTCGCTGTCCGCGCTCTCGTGCAGGCGCTTCCACAGGCGGCCGGTGACGGTCCAGCGGTTGTCCAGCTCCATGCCGGTCATCAGGTACACGCGGTTCCAGCTGCGCGACAGCGGCAGGCTCTGGCCGTTGGACTGGTGCACCAGGCCGATGCCGCTGTAGCGCCAGCGCCAGCCGAAGGGCAGCTTGGCGTCGGTGGGGTACACGTACATGATCTCGGGCTCGTGGTCCGTGTTGCGGAACGGCCGCGAGATGCCCGGCGAGAACAGCTGCCAGTACGACTGCTGCGTGTAGCCCGCCCACAGCGAGTCGCGCAGCGTGGGGTGGCCGCGCGTGAGCAGGCCCTGCGCGAGCTTGGTACGCACCGACAGCTGCACGCGCATCTCGGTCTTGCGGTAGTCCACCTCGCTGGTGGCGTTGTTGTCCGGGCTGCCCGAGGTGGGCAGGCGGTTGACGCTGGTGGCGCCCACGACGGACACGCTCATGGGCCGGTAGCCGCGAAAGCGGAACGCCCCGCAGTCGCTGCCCGTCTCCAGCTCCCAGAAGCGCGACAGGGTGCTGTACTGGCCGTCGCGGCAGCCGTCCACCTGCGCCACGTCGATGATGCGCGTGGCCGGCAGCGTGGCGTCCACCGGCGGGGGCGGCGCCTGCGTGGCGGCGGCGGGCTGGGCGCTGGCCGAAGCGGGCGGCGCCTGCCAGCTCTGCTCGCCGGCCCACTGGTCAAAGCAGGCCAGGCGTGCCTGGCTGTCACCGGTGAGGGCGGCGCACTGGCGCCAGCCGGCCACCCGGTTGACGGCGGGGGCTGCGGCGGTTTCGGCCCAGCTGACCAGCGGCAGGGCCGTGCCCAGCAGCGCGGTGGCCAGGCCCAGGCGGGACAGGGGGTGTGAAGGCTGTGTCATGGTCGGATGATGCGCGTGGTCGGTGACGGCTGGCATGCAGGTCAGGGCCGGGAAGGGGCCTGCTTGCGCAGGGTGAAGGTGTAGGGCCGGTCGGCCTCGTCGGTCCATTCGCCGCGGATCTCGCGCGCGCAGCTGCCCTCGACGACGTCGCCGCTCCAGTTGCCGCTGACCCGCGTGCCGTCGCGCGACTCTTCCATGGTGAGCCGGCCCTGGTGCACGTCGCCCACCACCACCGAGGTGAAGCCCGGCCACTGGATGCGTCCCTTCACCGTGCCGTCCCATTCGGGGTGGGGGCCCAGTTCCAGCAGCACGGGCTCGGCCATGCCGTCCAGCCGCGCCTGCCAGCGGCCCACCAGTTCGGGCTGCTCCATCTGCGCGGCCGTGGGGCAGGTCGGGCGGGGAGGTTGAGAGGGTTTTTGGGCACAAGCGCTTACCAGTAAAGCGCTAGTAGCTATCAAAAATATAGTTTTCAGCATGTGTTCAGGGCGTGGCGGGACTGGGGGAGGCCTGGGCCTTGCGCGCGAATTCTTCACGCAACTGGCGCAACTTGTCGCGTGGGTTCTCGCGCGCCGTGGCGGCGTCCAGTTTCATCTCGGCAATGAAGCGGCTGGGCTGGCAGGCCACCATCTCGCGCCCCTTCTTGCGTTTCTTGGTCCAGCTCACGGCCAGCGTGCGCTGGGCGCGGGTGATGCCCACGTACATCAGGCGGCGCTCCTCCTGCAGGCGCTGCAGGATGTCGTCACTCACCTTCTGCTGGCGGCCATCGTCATCGTCCAGCTTGAAGGGCAGCATGCCTTCGGTTACGCCGGCCAGGATCACGTGCGGCCACTCCAGCCCCTTGCTGGCATGCAGCGTGGACAGCACCACCATGTCCTGCTCCTGTTCGCGCTCGGAGATGGTGGACAGCAGGGCGATGGTCTGCGCCACCTCCAGCAGGCTCTTGGTCGCGGCCTGCACCGTCGCGCCCGCGGTGTCGTCGATCTGGCCGCCCGCGCGCTGCGCCATCCAGTCGCAGAACTCCAGCACGTTGCTCCAGCGCGCGGCGGCCACCTTTTCGCTGTCCTCGCTGTCGTACAGGTGCTGCTCGTAGCCCATGTCCTTGAGCCAGTCGGCCAGGAAGGCACGCGCGGCTTCGTGGCCGTGCGTGTGGCGTGCGCGGTGCTCCAGGTCGTTGACGGTGCGGCCGAACTCCAGCAGGCCTTCCAGGCCCCGCTTGGGGATCACGGCGGGCAGCATGGCGTTGAATAGCGCGCCGAACATGCTTTGCTTGTGCTGCGTGGCGAACTCGCCCAGCGCCGCCAGTGTGGTGTGGCCCACGCCGCGCCGCGGGCTGGTGACGGCGCGCAGAAAGGCCGGGTCGTCGTCGTTGTTGATCCACAGGCGGAACCACGCGCACAGGTCCTTGATCTCGGCGCGGTCGAAGAAGCTGGTGCCGCCCGAAACCTTGTAGGGGATGTTGGCCTTGCGCAGGGCCTTCTCGAACGGTTTGGCCTGGTGGTTGGCGCGGTAGAGGATGGCGAAGTTCTTCCACGCCGGCGGTGGATTGCTGGCTGCCCGCAGGCCCTGGATGCGCGCCACGGCGCGCTCGGCCTCATGCTCCTCGTTGTCGCAATCGACCACGCGCACGGGCTCGCCCTCGCCCAGCTCGCTGAACAGCGTCTTGGGAAACAGCTTGGGATTGGGCTGGATGACGTGGTTGGCCGCGCGCAGGATGGCGCTGGTCGAGCGGTAGTTCTGCTCCAGCTTGATGACGTTGAGCTGCGGGAAGTCCTGCGGCAGCTTCTTCAGGTTGTCCAGCGTGGCGCCGCGCCAGCCGTAGATGCTCTGGTCGTCGTCGCCCACGGCGGTGAAGCGCGCGCGTTCGCCCACCAGGTATTTCAGCAGCTCGTACTGCGTGGCGTTGGTGTCCTGGTACTCGTCCACCAGCACGTGGCCCAAGAGGCGCTGCCACTTCTCGCGCACCTCGGGGTGGTGGCGCAAGAGGCGCATGGGCATGCCGATCAGGTCGTCGAAATCCACGCTCTGGTAGGCCGTCAGGCGCTCCTCGTAGCGCTGCATGATCAGGGCGATGCTGCGCTCATGGTCGTCCTGGGCCATGGCCAGCGCCTTGCGCGCGTCCCAGCCCTGGTTCTTCCAGTTGCTGATGGTCCATTGCCACTGGCGCGCGGTGGCCAGGTCGGTGGTGCCGCCCGCGCAGTCCTTGAGGATGCCCGTCACGTCGTCCTGGTCCAGGATGCTGAACGAGGGCTTGAGGCCCAGCACATGGCCGTCCTCGCGCACCATGCGCACGCCCAGGGCGTGGAAGGTGCACACCAGCACGTCCTTGGCCTGGCGGCCGATCAGGCCGGCGGCGCGCTCGCGCATCTCGGCCGCGGCCTTGTTGGTGAAGGTGATGGCGGCGATGCGCCGGGGCGCCAGGCCCGTCTCGATCAGCCGCGCGATCTTGTGCGTGATCACCCGCGTCTTGCCCGAGCCCGCGCCCGCCAGCACCAGGCACGGGCCCTCGGTGTAGTGCACTGCCTGCAACTGAGCAAGATTGAGACCGGACATGGATGCAGCGGGAGGAACGGGGGCGCGCCTGCGCCACGGGCTGCGGCGGGCGGCGGGTGAGAGGGAGAACAGCGGGTGTGCATGATAGCGGCGTGCGCGCACCAGGGTGATTGCCCGGGGTGGCACGCCCGGTGACAAGGCGTTTCAGCGCGCGGCGGCGCTGCGACAATCGCGCCCGTGCTGTCCGTCCTGCTGATCACCTTCCCCTTCTTCGCCCTCGTGCTGTGCGGTTACCTGGCCACGCGGGCCGGGGCGCTGCCGGTGTCCGCCATCGGGGGGCTGAACAGCTTCGTGCTGTATTTCGCGCTGCCATGCATGCTGTACCGCTTCGGCGCCAGCACGCCCATCGCACAGCTGCTGGACCCGGCCGTCGCCGGGCTGTACCTGCTGTGTGCGCTGCTCATGGTGGGCGGCACGGTGGCCCTCACGCTGCGGCGCCGGGGGTGGAACGATGCGGCCTTCGGCGCGCTGGTGGCTGCCTTTCCCAACACCGGCTTCATGGGCGTTCCGCTGCTGGTGGCGTTGCTGGGCGAGGCCAGTGCCGGCACCGTGATCGTGGTGCTGGCGGTGGACCTGGTGATCACCAGTTCGGCGTGCATCGCGCTGTCGCGCCTGGATGGCGCGGGTGCGCACGGCGTGGCCGTGGCGCTGCGCAACGCGCTGCGCGGCATGGCCACCAACCCCATGCCCTGGTCCATCGTGCTGGGCGGCGTGGCGTCGGTCCTGCAGTGGCAGCCGCCGGGCCCCGTGGATCAGACCCTGGCCATGCTGGCGGGCGCGGCATCGCCGGTGGCGCTGTTCACCATTGGCGCGGTGCTGGCGCGCTCGCAGATGAACCAGCAGGAATACGTGCCGCCGGGCCAGTACGTGCCGATCGCGCTGGCCAAGCTCGTCGTGCACCCGCTGCTGGTGTGGTGCGTGGGACGTGCGGCGATGGCGCTGGGGGTGGACCTGTCGCCGTTCACGCTCACGGTGATGGTGCTGCTGGCCGCGCTGCCCAGCGCGAGCAACGTGGCGCTGCTGGTGGAGCGCTTCGGGGCCCACGGCGGGCGCGTGGCGCGCATCATCCTGGTGAGTACGGCGCTGGCGTTCGTCAGCTTTTCGGCGGCCGTTGCGCTTTTGACTTGACCTGTTTACTTCTGTTTTGATAGCTATAAGCGCTTACGGCATAAGCGTTGAGTGGCAAAAAATCGAGAAATCTTCTCAGCAGGCCTGGCGCACCGATTGGACGAGGACGTCCCGCACGTAGTGCATCCCGACCATCGCCCCTGCCCAGACCAGGCCTTCGACACAAAGCTGGAGCCGGAACGCCTGCCGGTACATCCGCGTGGTCACGGTATGCAGCGCTTTGGCCACGATGGGCAGGGGCGCGACGAGCGATACGGCGTAAACGGCGGCCTTCCAGCCCTGCAGGTACGTGCCGAAGGGCTTCGACCCGTGGCACAGGAGGATGGCTCCTTGGCCTTGCCAGTCGCCGTACGCCTGCCAAAGCCCCATCACGTTGAGAAAGCTGAAAAACGCCATCGCCACCAACCAGATAGAGGCCAGGTTGCCGTCCACCACGTTCCAACTCGGGGCATCGGCGCGTTCCGCTTTCTGCTGCGGGTTCTCCTTACGGCGCGCGCCTTCAGTGCGGATCACCTCTTCGGCAGCGTCCACGGCCAGGTCCAGCCACTGGCGCCACGTGCGCACGCGGGGCTGTTCGCCCAGCGCTGCGGCATAGACGCAGGCGTCGTCCACGCACACCTGCTTGTCAGGGGTGATGCGGTCGGCTGGCAAATACCAGTCCTTGGACTTGCGCGGCAGCCGTACCACGAAGACGGTGGTGGTCATGATCGTTTGCCGAAAGCCCGTGGGGCGATGTAGCAGCTCGATGGCCATCCAGTCGAATCCTCGATGCCGGCCCTTCACGATCCACTGCGGGCCCACCACAACTAGGCCCAGCCGTTGCCAGAGCGGGTCTGAAAAGCTCTCGAGTAGACCGCGCGGCGGCTTCTCCTTGAAAGCCATTCACAAGTCCTCCAGGTCGGCGTCGTCCTGCGCCGCGCGCCTGATCTGAATCCCCACCGTGACGGCCGTGACCGCGCAGATCAGCAGGTTCCAGGGGCCGGGCACGCCGAAGATGGCCGTACCCCCTACGGCAACGCCCACAACGACCGCCATGCGCAGGAAACCGTAGTCTTCGCAAAATCGGAGGGTGTGCGCCAGCGCAAGGTAGATCAGGATCAGCATCACCGGCCAGAAAAACAGGCTGGCGATCATCAGTGCCATCAGGCCCGTGCCGTCGGTTTCTGCGAACCAGGCTGCCCAGACCCAGTTGGTGACCAGCGTGGCCACGGTCAGTGCGACGGTGCTCCAAAGCGGAGGCAGAATGTCTTGGTAGCGGTTCATTCGGTGAGTTGTCCCGAGTATGCCGGTGGGCGGTGCTGCGCAGTGTGGGCAGCGCGGGCGAGTATGGCGAGCGGTTTCCCAGCCCAGCCTGCCAGCGGCTACTCCCGGTAGCGCGGGGCGATACCGCGAGTCATGCGCGCCTGCATGGCGCAAAAAATGCTGTTAGGAGGATAGCTGTAAGCGCTGGTTGAAAAGTGCTGGCAGCACCTTTGCCGTAGTTGCACTACGCGGGATTTCCTTCAGATCGCCTGCGGGTCCACGTCCACCAGCCAGCGCACCAGGCCGCGGTGGCGCGGGCGCTCGGCATGCAGCAGCGGCTGCCATGCGGCCAGAAAGCGCTGCAGCGCGCCGCGCTGGGGACTTTCCAGCAGCATCTGCGCGCGCTCCACATTGGCCACGCGCTGGATGGCGAGCGGCACCGGCGGGAACAAGAAGACCTGGTCCAGCCCCGGCAGCCCGGCGGCGCGCGCGGCGTCGCTGGCGGCCTGCAGGAAGGCCTGGGCCGCCTCCTGCGTGCGGGCGTCCGCGCGCACCAGCGCCTGATAGGCGAAGGGCGGCATGCCGGCTTCCTGGCGCTCGGCCAGCTGGCGCGCGGCGAAGGCCGGGTAGTCGTGGCGGCGCAGCGCGGCATAGACGGCGTGGTCGGGGTGCCAGGTCTGGATCCACATCTCGGGCGGGCTGCCCTGCGCGGCCACATAGCGCGCATCGCGCCCCGCGCGGCCCGCGGCCTGCATCAGCAGGGCGAACATGCGCTCGGGCGCGCGGAAGTCGCTGCTGAAGAGCGCTCCGTCGGGCTGCACGGCCGCCACCAGGGTGATGCGCCGAAAGTCATGCCCCTTGGCCACCATCTGCGTGCCGACCAGCACGTCCACCTCGCCGCTGTGCACCTGGGCCAGTTGCTCCTCCAGCGCCCCCTTGGCGCGGGTGGTGTCGGCGTCGATGCGTGCCACGCGCGCGGCGCGGCGGTCCGGGGTGATCACGTTGCGCAGCAGGGCGGCCAGTTGCTCTTCCAACTGCTCGGTGCCCCGGCCCAGGGGCAGGATGTCCGGGTTGCCGCAGCTGGGGCAGGCGCGCGGCACGCGTTGCGTAAAGCCACAGTGGTGGCAGCGCAGCGTGCGGTCGCTCTTGTGGAACACCTGGTGGGCGCTGCAGTGCGGGCAGTCGCTCTTCCAGCTGCAGTCATGGCAGTGCAGCACGGGTGCAAAGCCCCGGCGGTTGAGCAGCACCAGGCATTGCTCCCCGCGTTGCACCCGTTCGGTGATGGCGGCCAGCAGCGGGGGCGAGAACACGCCACCCGCCCCCGAACTGCGCGGCTGTTGTCCCATGTCCACCAGGCGCACGCGCGGCAGCTCGCCTGCGCCGGCGCCTTCTGCGGAGCCGATACGGCTGGGCATGTGCAGGCGCAGGTAACGGCCCGGGCCCCCCTCGCTGGCCGGGGTGCTGGCATGCCAGCTCTCCAGCGACGGGGTGGCGCTGCCCAGGATCACCTTGGCGCCCTGCTCGCGTCCGCGCCACAGCGCCAGGTCGCGCGCGGAGTAGCGCGCGCCCTCCTGCTGCTTGTAGCTGGCGTCATGCTCCTCGTCCACCACGACCAGCGCCAGCCCCGGCAGGCTGGCAAACACCGCCATGCGCGTGCCGAGCACGATGCGCGCAGCGCCCGTATGCGCGGCGAGCCAGCTCTTCAGGCGCTGTGCCGGCGTCATCCCGCTGTGCATGCTGACCACGACCGCCTCGCCGTACAGGGGCGCGAAGCGCTCGCGAAAGCGCGCCTCCAGCTGCGGGGTGAGGTTGATCTCGGGCACCATCACCAGTGCCTGTGCGGCGGGATGGCCGGCCAGGGCGCGCTGCACGCAGTGCAGGTACACCTCGGTCTTGCCGCTGCCCGTGCTGCCGAACAGCAGGAAGGGCCCGCTCTCTGCATCGATTTGGGCTGTAGCGCTTGCCTGTTCTGCGGTAAGTGCTATTGTTTTTGTAACTGCTTCGGACGGGTGCGCCGGCGGTGCGGGGCGGCGCAGGCGCCGCGCCAACTGCTCGGGCGTGAGGTCGCGCAGCTGTGGGGGCAGGGCGGCCAGCGCCACCTCGCCCACCGCGCGTTGGTAGTAGCGCGCGGCGAAGGTCACCAGACGGCGCCAGGCGGCGTCCAGCGGCGCCACGCCTTCGAGCACGCCCGCCACCGTGCGCGGCACCATGCCCGGCGGTAGCACCGCTGGCTCGGCGGGCGCGTCCCAGACCACGCCCAGCACCTCGCGCGCGCCCAGCGGCACGCGCACCAGTGTCCCCGGAGGCAGCGGGCGCGGGCTGGCATAGCTCAGCGGTTCGCCCACGCCACTGTGCGCCGGCGTGCTCACGGCCACGCAGAGCAGGCAGGCGGCGCTGTCATGCGGCGTGGTCGGGGGCGGGGAAGGGTCAGGCATGGGCGGTGGGTGAAAAGGCGGGCGGCGCCGGGGCGCGGCCCCGCATGATTCCACAAGCTTGCCCACTGCTACGAGAGATGCTGTGGATAACTTTGTTGAAAAGCAGCGTGCAACAGGCTGCGGGGCGCGCCCCTGCTGGACTGCGCGCTAGCGGATTTGTAGACGGCGCGATGCAAAAAAGCTTATGAATCAACGTTCTTTGCTGCGCCGCAAAAAGTGCCGTAGCGGTTGTCGGGCGACGCTCTGCGCAGGGGGCCGCAGTTGCCAGCATGTGAACAACTGGCGCTGTCAATAGGGAAGAGCATCCCCCGGATGTGGTAGGCGCCGCAGCCACTGTGGGACTTTTCCTTCACTTCGTGCGGCAAGTGCTTGATTTTACGAGGGAAACACAGGAAGTTCAGATTTTCTGTGGATAACTTTGTTGATATCCCGGGTGGGCCGCCCGAAAGCCCTTGTCTGGCCGTGGTTTGCTTAGGGTGCCCACAAAATCGGCAGGCGCAGGACTTTCATATGAATCAACCACTTACGAGGTTCTGAGTGATTTGTTGCCGGTTGTTGCGCTGCTCACTGCGGGCCGCGCGGCACGCCGGATGCGGCTGCCGCAGTGTGAATAAGTCATGCCGGCGCAGCAGCCCTGGTAAGTAGGCATTCACCGCTGCCGCAGGCTGCGTGAATAGCCATGCACGGCTTCCACCAGCGCGGCCACGTGTTCGGGCGGGGTGAACTGGCTGATGCCGTGGCCCAGGTTGAAGATGTGCGTGGGGCCGGTGGTGGTCTTGTCGGTGTGGGGTGTGCCGAAGCTGTCGAGCACGCCCCGCACCTGCGCGGCCACGGCCTCGGGCGGGGCAAACAGCACGTTCGGGTCGATGTTGCCCTGCAGCGCCTTGCCGGGGCCGCCCACCTGCCCGCCGACGATGGCGCGCGCCTTGCCCAGGTGGGCCGTCCAGTCCAGGCCGAGCACCTCGCAGTCGATGTCCTTCATGTCGTCGAGCCAGATGCCGCCGCCCTTGGTGAAGACGATGCGCGGCACATCCTGCCCGTCCACGCCGGTGCGCTTGAGCTGCGCCAGCACGCGCCGGGTGTATTCCAGGCTGAAGTCCTGGAAGCACCCGTCGGCCAGCACGCCGCCCCAGCTGTCGAAGACCATCACGGCCTGGGCGCCGGCGTCGATCTGGGCATTCAGGTACGCGGCCACGGCGTCCGCATTCACCGCCAGGATGCGGTGCATCAGGTCCGGGCGGCTGTACATCAGCGTCTTGACGAGGCGGTAGTCGTCGCTGCCCTTGCCCTCGACCATGTAGCAGGCCAGCGTCCAGGGGCTGCCCGAGAAGCCGATCAGCGGCACACGGCCGTTCAGCGCGCGGCGGATGCTGGTGACGGCGTCGAACACATAGCGCAGCTTGTCCAGGTCGGGCACGGCCAGCGCGGCCACGTCGGCCTCGTCGCGCACCGCCTTGGCAAAGCGCGGGCCTTCGCCCTCGGCGAACGACAGGCCCAGGCCCATGGCGTCGGGCACGGTGAGGATGTCGCTGAACAGGATGGCCGCGTCCAGCGGGAAGCGCTCCAGCGGCTGCAGCGTCACCTCGGTGGCGTACTCCACGTTCGTGGCCAGGCCCATGAAGCTGCCGGCCTTGGCGCGCGTGGCCTTGTATTCGGGCAGGTAGCGGCCCGCCTGGCGCATCAGCCACAGGGGCGTGTAGTCGGTGGCCTGACGACGGCAGGCCCGCAGGAAGGTGTCGTTCTGGAGGGGGGCGAAGCTCATGCGCGCGATTGTCGCAGGCCGGCTCCCGCAGGCCTTGGGCAAGCCCCGCGGGCTTGCCTCAGATCAAGAAAAGGGGCGCTGCAGGACGATGCGCCGTCTCCTCAGACGGGGGAACGGGTGGGGTCCGGGTTCCACAGCGTCCCATCGGCTCCGGCCTCCAGCAGCCGGGTCAGCAGCGGGTGCATCACCTTGCGGGCGCTGTAGATCAGGTGGAACTGCTCATGCACCTCAGGGGTGGTGCCCACGGGCACGAGGCCATGGGTCTGCTCCAGGTGCGCGCCCAGGGTCTCGGGCGCGGGCATCACGCCCATGCCGGTGGCAGCGAAGGTGCTGAGCAGGGCGCTGTCCTCGAATTCCCCTGCAATGCGCGGGCGGATGCGCTCGCGTTCCAGCCAGTGGTCGATGCGCGCGCGCAGCGCGGCGTGCTCGGTGGGCAGCAGCACGGGGACGACCGCCAGGCTGCGCGGGAATGCGTGGCGCGCGGCCTGCGCCCACAGCGGCGGGGCATACCAGCCAATGGCGCTGGTGCCCAGCAACTGGCTGGTGGTGCGCAGCGCCGGGTTGGGCGGGGCGGGGCGGTCGGCCAGTACCGCGTGCAGCTTGTGCAGCGCCAACTCGCCCAGCAGGGGCTGGAATTCCCCCTCGTGGCACAGCAGGCGCAGGTGGGGCTCGTCCAGCACGGGGGTGAGCAGCCGGTGCACCGCCAGTTTGACAATGCCGTCGGAGATGCCCAGGTTCAGGCGCAGTGTGGGGCCCGAGGCGGCCTCGCGCACGCGCTGGGGCAGCTGCTCGCCCAGCGCGAAGATGTGGTCGGCCTCGTGCAGCGCGGCCACGCCGGCCTCGGTCAGCATGAGGTTGCGGCCCTCGGCGCGCAGCAGGCTCACCCCCAGGGACTTCTCCAGCTCGCGCACCTGTGCGCTGATGGTCTGCACCGCCATGTCCAGCCGCTCGGCGGCCCGTGCCATGCCGCCCTCCTTGGCGACGACCCAGAAGTAGTACAGGTGGCGGTAGTTGAAGCTCTGGCTCATGGAGTTACTTCGTAAAAACCGAAGTAATAGTACCGATAAGGCAGGTTTTTTGGAATCCACGCGCCTCCTACATTGCACCCCTCGGGCGGTGGGCCCGTCAGTACAACCCCATTGGAGAAGGACGCATGGAAACGATAGGCACTTGGTGGATGTGGGCGGGCTTCGCCGCCTTTGTGGTCGTGGCGATCGCCGTGGACCTGCTGGTGATGGAGCGCCAGGGCGCGCACCGGGTGACGATGGGCGAGGCCGCGCGCTGGAGCCTGCTGTGGTTTGCGCTGGCATTCGTGTTCGTGGGACTGCTGTGGTGGTACCTGGACGGCAGCCAGGGCCGCGACGTGGCCAACACGGTGTCGATGCAGTTCATCACCGGCTACCTCGTCGAAAAGAGCCTGTCGGTGGACAACATCTTCGTGTTCCTGATGCTGTTCAGCTACTTTGCCGTGCCGCCGCAATACCAAAAGCGCGCCCTCATCATCGGCATCATCGGCGCCATCGTGCTGCGCACGCTGCTGATCCTGGCGGGTGCGTGGCTGCTGGCCACGTTCCACTGGCTGCTGTACGTGTTTGGCGCGTTCCTCGTGGTCACCGGCATCAAGATGTGGTTGGCCGCGGGGCAGGAGCCCGACATCGCGACCAACCCGGTGCTCAAGCTGCTGCGCCAGCGCATGCGCATCACCGACCGGTTCGACGGAGAGAAGCTCTCCACCATGATCGACGGCGTCAAGCACTACACCCCGCTGTTCGTGGTGCTGGTGCTGATCGGCACCACCGACATCATCTTCGCGGTGGACAGCATCCCCGCCATCTTCGCCATCACCAGCGACCCGTTCATCGTGCTCACGGCCAACGTGTTCGCCATCCTGGGCCTGCGCGCGCTGTACTTCCTGCTGGCCGACCTGGCCAACCGGTTCCACCTGCTGGCCTATGGCCTGGCGCTGGTGCTGGTGTTCATCGGCACCAAGATGCTGCTGATCGACCTGGTGAAGATTCCCATCGGCTACGCGCTGCTGGTCACGGCGACGCTGATTGCCGGCTCCATCGTGCTGTCGCTGCGCGGCTCGGGGGGGAGCGCGGCGCGCCCCGCGCCCCCACTGCCGGGCAAGCGCTGACCTGCCCTGCGCGCCCCCGGTCGGGCGTGACCCTGGCCGTGGGTGGTCCGGTTCAGCGCGTGCGTGCCAGGGCCTGGTCGATGTCCCAGAGGATGTCGTCCAGCTCCTCGATGCCCACGCTCAGGCGCACCATGTCCGCGCGCACGCCGGCGCGGGCCAGCTCTTCCTCGTTGAGCTGGCGGTGCGTGGTGGAGGCGGGATGGATCACCAGCGTCTTCGCGTCGCCGATGTTGGCCAGGTGGCTCAAGAACTCGCAGGCGTCGATGAACCGCTCGCCCGCCGCGGCGCCGCCCTTCACGCCGAAGGTCAGGATGCCCGAGGCGCCGGGGCTGCCATCCACCGCGCGGAACTGTTTTTGCGCCAGCGCGTAGTACGGCGAGTCCGGCAGGCCCGGGTAGTTGACCCAGGCCACCTGCGGGTGCTGCTGCAGGAACCGCGCGACGGCCAGCGCGTTGCGGCAATGCTCGCGCATGCGCAGGTGCAGCGTCTCGGCGCCCTGCAGCAGCAGCCAGGCGTTGAGGGGCGAGAGTACGCCGCCGAAGGTGCGGTTGACCTCCATGCGCGCCTTCATGGTGTAGCCGAAGTCGCCAAAGGTCTCGTAGAACTTCACGCCGTGGTAGGCGCGGCTGGGCTCCACCATCTCGGGGAAGTGGCCGTTGTCCCAGGGGAATGTGCCGCCCTCCACCACCACGCCACCCATGGTGGTGCCGTGGCCGCCGATGTACTTGGTGGCACTGTGCACCACGATGTCGGCACCCAGGGCCAGCGGGTTGCACAGGTAGGGGCTGGCCACGGTGTTGTCGATGACCAGCGGCACGCCGTGGGCGTGGGCCACCTCCGCAATCGCCGCGATGTCGAGCACGTTGACCAGCGGGTTGCCGATGGTCTCGCCGTACACGGCGCGCGTGTTCGGGCGCATGGCGCGGGTGAAGTTCTCGGGGTCGGACGGGTCGACGAAGGTCGTCTCGATGCCCAGGCGGCTGAAACCCACGCCCAGCTGCCCCACCGTGCCGCCATAGAGCGTGCTGGCGGCCACGATGTGGTCGCCGGCCTTCAGGATGGCCAGCAGCGCCGCCATCTGCGCAGCCATGCCGCTGGCGCAGGCGAGGGCCGCGCGGCCGCCCTCCAGGCTGGCCATGCGCTCCTCGAACACGGCGACCGTGGGGTTGCTGATGCGGCTGTAGACGTTGCCGAAGGTCTGCAGGTTGAACAGGCTGCTGGCGTGTTCGGCGTCGTCGAAGACGAAGCTCGTGGTCTGGTGGATGGGCGTGGCGCGCGCGCCGGTCACGGGGTCGGGCTGGGCGCCGGCGTGGATGGCGCGCGTGCCGAAGCCGAAGGCACGGTCGGCTCCAGAGCCGGGTGGGGTGGATGCGGTCATGGTGTTATGGGTAAAATAGGCCTCTAGCGCTTATCCATCAAGCGCTAGCAGCTATCAATATGGGAGCTTGCGCAGGCGCTTGGACGAGATCACCTGGGTGTTCACGCCCATCCAGCCCAGGCCGCCGAACAGGCGTGCGTGCTCGATCTTCACGCAGCGGTTCTGGATCACGCGCAGGCCCGCGGCCTCGGCCTGCGCGCCGGCGGCCTCGTTGAACACGCCCAGCTGCAGCCACAGGCATTGCGCGCCCACCGCGATGGCTTCAGCCGCCAGCGGCGGGATGTCCTCGCTCTTGCGAAAGCAATCCACCATATCGATGCGCGCGCCCTGCGCGGCCAGCGCGGCGGAGGCCTCGGTCACGCTGGCGTAGGCGGTCTCGCCCAGGATCTGACCGCCTTCGCGCGCGACCAGCGGGTTCACAGGAATCACGCGGTAGCCGTGCGCCTGCATGTACTTGGCGGCAAAGTGGCTGGGCCGGTGCCATTGCGGCGACAGGCCCACCACGGCGATGGTGTGGCACTGCGTGAGCACGTCACGCAAAGTGCTGATGGTGTCGGGTGTGCGGAGCATGGCGGCAGAGTATGCACAGCCGTGGGCCCTCGGGTATCCGCGCCACCCCTCAGGCGGTCGTGGCGCGGCGCTGGAGCCACCACCCCCACGCCAGTCCCAGCAACGCCGCCAGGCCCGAGGCCAGCAGCACGCCGCGCTTGGCGGCGTCCAGCAGCGCGGCGCTGTCGAACGCCAGGGTGGCGATGAAGATCGCCATGGTGAAGCCGATGCCCGCCAGCAGCCCGGTCAGCAGCAGCCCGCCCCAGCCCATGCCCGCGGGCAGGGCGCACAGGCGCAGGCGCACCGCCAGCCAGCAGGCCAGCAGCACGCCCAGCGGCTTGCCGGCCACCAGCGCCAGGGCCACCGCGGCCATGAGCAGGCCGGCGCCCGGCGCCGCCAGCTGCGCGCCACCTAGAGCCACGCCCGCATTGGCCAGCGCAAACAGCGGCATCACGCCAAAGGTCACCCACGGGTGCAGGCTGGCCTGCACGCGCTGCACCGGGGGCGCGGGCTCGCGCCCGGCCAGTGCGTGCACCGGCGTCACCAGGCCCAGCACCACGCCGGCCAGCGTGGGGTGGGCGCCCGTTTGCCAGATGCCCCACCACAGCACCGCGCCGGCCGGCACATAGGCCCAGGCGCGGCGCACACCCAGCTGCTGCTGCAGCAGCACGCCCACCAGGCCCAGCGCGGCGATGCCGAACATCGGCCACTGCAGCCCGCCCGAGTAGAACAGCGCGATGATGAGCACGGCCACCAGGTCGTCGATGATGGCCAGCGTGAGAAGGAACACCCGCAGCACCGGCGGCAGGCCGCGCCCCAGCAGGGCCAGCACGCCCACCGCGAAGGCGATGTCGGTGGCGGTCGGCACGGCCCAGCCGCTGCGCAACGCGGGCGGCACCAGCGCCAGGTACAGCAGCGCCGGCACGGCCACGCCGCCCAGCGCGGCCAGCACGGGCAGCAGCGCATCGCGCGGCCGGGCCAGGGCGCCGTCGTGCAGTTCGCGCCGGATCTCCAGCCCCACCACGAGGAAGAACACCGTCATCAGCGCATCGTTCACCCAGAAATGCAGCGACTGCGTGAGCTGCCAGCCGCCCACGGCGACCGACAGCGGCACGTGCCACAGTGCGTGGTAGCTGGCGGCCCAGGGTGAATTGGCCCAGGCCAGCGCGGCGGCGGCCGCGATCAGCAGCACGATGCCGCCTGCGGCATCGGCATGCGACAGGCGCGAGAGCAGGGCGGTGCAGCGGTCGGCCAGGGGAAGCAGGGCGGGCTGGCGCGGCGCAGCGCGCCGCGGGGTAAGGCGGTCGGTCATGGACAGGCGGAGCCGCATGCTGCGGCCCGTGGTGCACAGGCGGCCCGACCTGCGCTGCAACAATCCTGCCCTGCCGCCCCATGCGGTGGACACCCGCGGGCAGTATAGGAAGCCGCGCCCAGCGTGCCCGCGCAATGCCCCGGTCCTACACTGGCTTTTTTCGCATGCCCAGGAGTTTGCGATGGTCCGTGCCACCTCTGCCGCTTTGCAAGGCGTCTGTTTGGCGCTTGTCCTGGCCGCCAGCGCGGCGCAGGCGCAGCCGGCCGCGCCGACCCTCTGGGTGAATGCGCTGGGCATGCCCTTCGTGCGCATCGCGCCGGGCAGCTTCCGCATGGGCAGCAGCGAGCCCGTCGACGCGCTGGCCCGTGCCTACCCGACGCTGGAGCGCTGGCGGTTTGAGCAGTTGGCCGACGAGGCGCCCGCCCATACCGTGCGCATCACGCGCGCCTTCTACCTGGGGCAGACGGAGGTGACGGTGGGGCAGTTCCGCCGCTTCGTGCAGGCCTCCGGCTACGTGCCCGAGTCCGAGGCCGACGGCACGGGCGGCTACGGCTACAACCCGGCCTACGACCCCGCCGCCAGCGCGCGCGGCGACGCATTCGAGGGGCGCGACCCGCGCTATTCCTGGCGCAACCCCGGCTTCGCCCAGGGCGACGACCACCCGGTGGTCAACATCACCTGGCACGACGCGCATGCGCTGGCCGCGTGGCTCAGCGCCACCGAGGGCCACCGCTACCGCCTGCCCACCGAAGCCGAGTGGGAATACGCCTGCCGCGCGGGCACGCGCACGCGCTACCCGCATGGCGACGACCCGGCCGCTCTGGCGCGCCACGCGAACGTGTTCGACGAGGATGCCGCGCCCTACTGGCCGCGCTGGCGGCCCCAGGCCGCGCCGGGGCACGACGGGCATGCGTTCACCGCGCCCGTGGGCCGCTACGCGCCCAACGCCTTCGGCGTGCACGACATGCTGGGCAACGTGTGGGAATGGGTGTCGGACTGGTATGCCGAGGAGGGCTATGCGCACTCCCCGCGGGACGATCCGCAGGGCCCGGCCACCGGCCAGGTGCGCGTGCGCCGCGGCGGTTCCTGGCACACATGGCCGCTGTACGCGCGCTGTGGGTTCCGCAACTGGAACACGCCCCAGACGCGCTACACCCTGGTGGGCCTGCGCCTGGTGCGCGAGATCGACCCGCCGCAATCGCCACGGCCACGCGGCGCGCGGCGGTGATCAGAGCGCGGACACGGCGGCGCGCAGTTCCGACTCGCCCAGGATCTCGGAGAACACCACCGGCGCCTTGCCCGGCGCATGCAGCACATAGACCGGCACGCCGCTGCGGCCGAGCTGTGCCAGCGCGGCGGTGATGGCGGGGTCGCGCCGCGTCCAGTCGGCGCGCAGCAGGGCCACGTTCTTCGTTGCAAAGTCCTGCAGCACCGCAGCGCTGGCCAGCGTGGTGTTCTTGTTGTACTGGCAGGTTACGCACCAGGCGGCCGTGTAGTCCACGAACACCGGGCGGCCCTGGGCCACCAGCTCGTCGGCCAAGCCAGGGCGCCAGGACTGCCAGGAGGTCACGCCGGCCACGCCGCTGGGGGCGGAGGCTGCGGCAATGGGTGCACTGTCCAGTTCAATGATCTTTGGGCCCCAAAGCCATACCAGCCAAGCGCAAGCAGCTATTGAAAGAGGAGCGAGAACAGCCCGCGTGGCCCCGCGCAGCGTGAGCGCCCACACGGCCATGCTGAGCGCCACCAGCAGCGCCAGCAGCGCCGCCGCACCGTTGATGCCGCTTTGCTGGCCCAGCACCCACACCAGCCACACCACGGTGGCGAACATCGGGAACGCCAGCAGGCGGCGCAGCGTGTCCATCCACGCGCCCGGCCGCGGCAGCAGGCGGGCAAACGCGGGCAGCCAGCTGGCCAGCAGGTACGGCAGGGCCAGGCCCAGGCCCAGCGCCGCGAAGATGGACAGTGCCTGCCCCGCGGGCAGCGTGGCCGTGAGGCCCAGCGACGCGCCCATGAACGGCGCCGTGCACGGCGAGGCCACGGCCACGGCGAGCACGCCGGTCAGGAAGGCATCCAGCACGGGGTGGCGCGCCTGCAGGCCCGCCAGCGACGAGGGCAGCATGCGCCCGAACTCGAAGACGCCCGCCAGGTTCAATCCGATCAGCGTGAACAGCGCGGCCAGCGACGCCACCACCGCCGGTGACTGCAGCTGAAAGCCCCAGCCCACGGCTTCGCCCGCGGTGCGCAGGCCCAGCATCAGCGCGCCCAGCAGCAGGAACGACAGCACCACGCCCGCGGTGTAGGCCAGCCCGCCGATACGGTGGGCGCGCTGGTTCTGCGCATGGCGCGCAAAGCCCACCACCTTGATCGCCAGCACCGGGAACACGCAGGGCATGAGGTTCAGGATCAGCCCGCCCAGCAGCGCGCCGGCCAGAGCGGCCAGCCAGGTGCCCAGCGGCGCGGGTGTCGCAGCGGCGGGCGCCGTGGGCGCGGCGGCATTGGCGGCGTTGGCTTTCAGCGCGGCCTCCAGCGCGGGCGACATGCCCTTCAGTGCCGCCACGGCGGGCCAGCCGCCCGGCACGGGCAGCTCGGCACGCCAGCCCTGGCCGCCATGGGCCAGCACCACCGGCATCGGCACGGGCCCGTCGCTGCGCTGGGGCGACAGCGGCAGGCGCGCGGTCCACACCGCGCCGTCCCACTGCTGCGTGGGCGTGGCGGCGGTCTCCACCACGCCCGTGGTCTCGGGGAACACCTCCAGCGTCTGGCCCTGCAGCGCCGGGGGTAGGCCGGCCACGCGCAGCAGCACGGCGTCGCCCTCGACCTGTGCGCTGCTGCCGCCTAGAGCCGGCAGATCGCGCGGGTGGGCCGCGGCGGCGGCATCGAACGCGGCGGCATGCAACGCCGTCGTACCGCGCAAGGGCAATTGCAGCGTGAAGCTGCCCTCCTCGGGGATGCATTCCTGGCGGCACACCAGCCACGAGGCCTTGAGCTGGAAGGTCGCTTCCTTGGCCAGCGGGCCGGGGTTGAATGCTGGGGAGACAGTCATGGGCACGGGCAACAGCACCGTGCCCTCGTAGCCGTAGTTGGCCAGGTTGCCCAGCGGAATCTTCTTGGGCACGGGCCAGGCGACCTCGCCCGCGTCGATGCCCGCTGGCAGCTGCCAGTCCAGTTGCGTGGGCAGGCCGGAGTCGCCCGGGTTCTTCCAGTAGGTGTGCCACTCGGGCTGGTGCGTGATCGACAGGCCCAGCCACAGCGGCTTGCCCGGGCCCACGCCGTCGGGTGCCTGGGCCACCAGCTCGGCGCGCACATGCGGCGTGACGACGCTGCTGCTGCCCGCGGCGGCGGTTGTCTTGAGTTGAATTTGGCCGATGGCGCCCGTGGATAAAGCGCAAGCAGCTATGAAAAAAAGAGTGTGCAGGGAGCGCTGCAAGCGGCGAAGGCAGGACATGGCGCAGGGTGGGAGCGGCGGGGACGGGGTTTGGTTCCTTGGGGGCTGGCGTTCAGGCGCCCAAGCCCAGCACCACGCGGCGCGACATGGCGCCCTTTTTCTCGATCTTGGTGACCACCACGGCGCCGATCTCGCCGGTGCGCGCCACATGCGTGCCGCCGCAGGGCTGCAGGTCGATCTGCGCGGCGTCGCCATCGCGGGCGCCGCCCACGCGCACCGTGCGCACCGTGCCGGTGCCGCGCGGGGGCTGCACGCTCATGCTCTTGACGAGCTGCGGGTTGGCGTCCAGTGCCGCGTCGCTGATCGCGCCGATGGTCACCGCATGGTCTTGCGCCACCAGGCGCGCGATGGCGGCGGTGAGCGCGTCCTTGTCCAGCGCGCCGTCCATGTGGAAGTCCAGGCGCGCGTAGTCGGGCGTAATCGAGCAGCCGTTCACCGGCTGCGCGACGATGTGGCACAGCAGGTGCGTGGTGGTGTGAAAGCGCATCAGCCGGTGGCGGCGCTCCCAGTCGATGCGCGCCGTGACCGCATCGCCCACCGCCAGGCCGAGCGCCTGGCCTGGTGCGGGCACATGCACGATGTCCGCGGTGGGCCGCCCCTCGGCGTCCTTGCCCTTGCGCGTGTCGGCGATGGCCAGTGCCGTGCCATCGGGGCGCAGCAACACGCCGGCATCGCCCGCCTGGCCGCCGCCCAGCGGGTAGAACACGGTGCGGTCCAGCACCACGCCACCTTCGGGCGTGAGAGCGGTGACGGTGGCGCTGCATTCGCGCAGGTAGCTGTCGGCGCGGAAAAGGTCGTGGGTCATGGTGGGCAATGGTAGAGCGTCCGCCCAGGAGTGCGCGGACAGGCTCTAAGATGGCCCGCATGCGATATCCCTCCCGCTTTTGGGCCGATCTGTCCGCCCGCGACTTTGCCCAGGCGCAGGCCTCGGGCCTGGCCGCGCAGACCGTGGCGGTGCTGCCCGTGGCCGCCGTCGAGCAGCATGGGCCGCACCTGCCGCTGTCGGTCGATGCCACGCTGCTGGCCGGTGTGATCGACGCTGCGCTGCCCTTGCTGCCCGCCGATCTGCCCGTGCTGCTGCTGCCGCCGCAGAACGTGGGCCTGTCCACCGAGCACCTGTCTTACCCCGGCACGCTCACGCTGTCGCCCGCCACGCTGATCGCCCTGTGGACCGAGCTGGGCGCCTGCATCGCGCGCGCGGGGGTGAGGAAGCTCCTGCTGCTCAACGGCCACGGGGGCAACGTGGCGGCCATGGACATCGTGGCGCGCGAGCTGCGCCAGCGCCACGGGTTGCTGGTGTACGGCAGCAGCTGGTTCAACCTGGTGGACGAGGCCACCAACGCACGTGTTGCTGCGCAGGAGCACCGCTTCGGCATCCACGGCGGCGAGATCGAGACGTCCATGATGCTGCACCTGTCGCCCGCCACCGTGCGCATGGAGCATGCGCAGCACTTCCACTCGACCTCGCAGGACCGCGCGGCGCGCTACGGGCTGCTGGGCAACGGCAAGAGCGCCAAGATGGGCTGGGCCATCGAGGACTACAACCCCGCGGGCGCCGTTGGCAATGCCGCGGCTGCCACTGCCACCCAGGGACAGGCCATGGTGCAGGCTGCCGCAAGGGGGCTGGCCCAGTTGCTGGGCGAGCTGCATGCGCTGCCGCCCGAGACGGTGGCAAAAATTTAAGCAAAAATCGGCTCTAGCGCTTTTCCATCAAGCGCTAACAGCTCACTTTTCAATAGCAAACGTTCTCAGGCGTGCGTTGCCCAGTCGCGGTGTTCGGGCGTGTCCAGGTGCGGCAGCGTGTTGAAGGTCTGCAGCATCAGGCGTTTGGGGCTGATGCTGAACTCCGTGACCGCGCTGTTGCAGATGCGCATGTTCAGCGCGATCGTGACCTCGGGCGGGGTGCAGAGCACCTCGCCCACGGCGGCGGCGATGGGCCCGCCGCTGGAGACCAGCAGCACGTTGTGCCCCGTGTGCTGGCGCCGCACATGGTCCAGCGCGGCGCGCACCCCGCCAGAGAAATCGTCCCAGCAGGGCATGCCCGCCGGGCTGATGGTGCCCGCCATCCACTGCGCCATGGCATCGCACAGCAGGCGAAAGTGCTGCTTGTACAACTCGGGCGTGTCGGGACGCGGCAACGGCATGGGATGCACGCAGTGGATCAGCGCATGGCTGTCGTATTCGTTGAGTCCCGGCATCAGCAGGGGCTCGGGCGTGCCCTCCAGCCCTTGCTGAATGCCTTGCAGCGTCTGCGCATGGCGCCGTAGCGTGCCGCACAGCACCGCATCGAACTGCAGCCCGCGCTCGCGCCAGTACGCGCCCAGGCGCACCGCCT
Source organism: Diaphorobacter sp. B2A2W2 (assembly GCF_056730635.1). NCBI lineage: Bacteria > Pseudomonadati > Pseudomonadota > Betaproteobacteria > Burkholderiales > Comamonadaceae > Diaphorobacter > Diaphorobacter sp. B2A2W2. Next base: position 66,564 of record NZ_JBWZOR010000006.1, on the reverse strand, counting down.
GCTCATGGCCGCGCGGGCTGAGCTGGTCATAGTCGTCCGCGCCAAACGAGGCCTGGCCGTGGCGCACGAGGTAGAGGGTTCCCATGGTCTGGAATTGTGGCGAGGCCGCAGCCGCGCGCTTGTCGCGGCTGCGACCGGCGGCGCGCTAGGCGGCAAGCGCCGCCCGCGCCTGCGCCGCCGTGGGCAGCAGGCGGCGCTGCTGCAACTGGCCGAACCATTTGCGGAACATATCCTCGGTGTCCATGCACGCATGAAAGCCCGCCTGGCGGATCTTCACCGAACTCATGATCACCGGTGGCAGCGGGGCGGCCCTGCCCTGGTTCATCTGGAAGTCGGCATACGCTGCGCCCTGGCCGATGAAGGCGGTCAGATCGCGCGGCGCCGCCAACTGGTACTTGTCCACCAGGCGCTCCCACGCGGGCTGCTGGTCGGCCAGCGCGGTGGCCAGCGACTGGGGCTCGGGCTCGCCCACGGGCATGCCCAGCGCGTCGGCGATGGTGGGCCAAACGTTCTGCCAGACGAACACGTCGCCGTTTTCCAGGTTGAAGGTTTCGTTGCGTGCGTTGGGCGACTTGGCAGCCCAGGCGCAGGCCTGGGCGATCAGGTCGGCGTCGATGGCTTGGTTCACGCGCGCCGGGCCGCCGGGGTAGGCCAGCGGCAGGCCCTGTTCATGGCGCAGCCAGGCATAGACGCCGATGGCCGGGATGGGGTTCATGTTGCTGCCCGCCGCGTCGCCGAACACGATGCGCGGGCGCATGATGGTGAAGTGCCACGGGCCCTTGGCCTGGCGCTCGCGCAGGAAGTCCTCCTGCAGCCAGTAGAAGTTCTCGTGGGGGTCGCGCGGCCAGCGTTCGCGTGCGGGCACGGCGATCTGCGGGTGGATGTGCACGCCGTAGGCCTTGCCGCCCTGCATGATGGTCACATGGCGCAGCGCACCGCCCGGGCGGTCCAGCGGCTCGACCACGTTGCGCAGCATTTGCAGGTTGATGCGCATCTGCTCCTGGTCGCGCCAGCCGCCCACGAGGCCCCCGGGCTGCTCGTACACGGCGGCATAGACCACATGGGTGATGTCGTCCCGCGCGCCCAGCGCAGCCTGGCAGGCCGCTGCGTCCTGCAGGTCCAGCTGCAGCGCGGTGGCGCCCGCGGGCAGGGCGATGGCGCGGCGCGCCACGCCCACGGCGCGCCAGCCGGGCAGGGCGGCGAAGTGGCGCAGGCAGGCCTGGCCCACAACGCCGGTGGCGCCCACGACGAGTACGGTGTTCGTCATTTCTTCACCAGGGGGCACTTGGACTGCGACAGTGGCAGGAAGGCCTTGTCGCCGGGCACCGTGGCCACGAGCTTGTAGTAGTCCCACGGGTACTTGGACTCGGCCTGCGACTTGACCTCGAACAGGTACATGTCATGCACCATGCGGCCGTCCTCGCGGATGCGGCCGTTCTTGGCGAAGAAGTCGTTGATAGGCGTGGCCTTCATCTTGGCCATGACCTGGGCCGTGTCGTCGGTCTTGGCGGCCTGCACGGCCTTCAGGTAATGCATGGTCGAGGAATAGGCGCCCGCCTGGCTCATGTTGGGCATCTTCTTCATCTTCTCGAAGTAGCGCTTGGACCAGGCGCGCGTCTCGTCATTCATGTCCCAGTAGAAGCCCTCGGTCAGCATCAGGCCGCCGGCGGTGCGCAGGCCGATGGCGTGGATGTCGTTGATGTACATGAGCAGGCCGGCCAGGGTCTGTTTGTTCTTGCCCGTGGTCAGGCCGAACTCGCGCGCGGCCTTGATGGTGTTCACCGTATCGCCCCCCGCGTTGGCCAGGCCGACGACCTGGGCCTTGCTGTTCTGCGCGCTGATCAGGAACGAGGCGAAGTCGGTCGCAGCGATCGGGTGGCGGGCCGCGCCCAGCACCTTGCCGCCCTGGGCCGTGACGACGGCGCTGGCCTGCTCCTGCAGGCTGTGGCCGAAGGCGTAGTCGGCGGTGATGAAGAACCAGTCCTTTCCGCCGCGTGCGGTGATGGCGCTGGCCGTCACGTTGGCCAGGGCGTAGGTGTCGTACACGTAGTGCACGGTGCTGGGCATGCACAGGTCGCCCGTGAGGCGGTCCAGGCCGGGGCCGTTGAAGATGACGACCTTCTGCTTTTGCTTGGCCACCTCCAGCACCGCCAGCGCCGGCGCGGAGACGGCCACGTCCATGATGGCGTCCACCTTGCCGGTATCGAACCACTCGCGCGCCTTGCTGGAGGCGATGTCGGCCTTGTTCTGGTGATCGGCCACCACCAGTTCGATCTTCTTGCCCGCTACCTTGCCGCCGAAGTCGTCGATGGCCATCTGGATGGCGGCGGCGCTGCCTGGGCCGGTGATGTCGGCGAACGGACCGTTCAGGTCGGTGAGGATGCCCAGGCGCACCACGTCGTCAGAAATTGCCATGCCCTGGGCGGTGACGGTGGCCGTGGCGGCCAGCAGGGCAAGTCCCGTGCACAGCGCGCGGCAGGCGCGGGTCAGGGGACGCGGAGTGAGGTGGACGGGGCGGTTCATGGTTGTCTCCTTGGTTGGTGTGTGTTTGGGGAATCACAGGGTGGCAATGGGGGTCACGGGCGAGCCCACGGCGCCCGGCAGGCGCAGCGGTGGCGCGGTGAGCAGGAAGCGGGTGCGCCCGAGGGCGTGCAGGTGGTCGGCCAGTTCTTTCAGGTACCACAGCTCGCCCAGCGGCAGGCCCAGCTTGAACAGGCAGTGCTCGTGCAGCGGCAGCACGGGGTAGGGCGCACCGTCCTCGGGAACGCGGCGTGGCGGGTGGCGCTCCACGGCGTAGTTGTCGGCAATCAGCGCGGCGATGCCGCTGTCGGTGATCCACTGCAGCAGCTTTTCGTCGCCGCCGTCCAGCGCGGCGCAGCTGTGGTGCAGGCGGTGCGCGTCGGGCTGGCGCTGCATGGACAGCACCAGCTCGGCAAAGCCGGTGCGCAGCAGCAGCATGTCGCCGGGCTCCACGCTGGCGCCGCTGCGCTCCATGGCACGCATGAGTTCGTCGTAGCCGATGTCGCGGAAGTCGGTGCCGTAGGCGCGCTCCAGGTCCACCAGCACCCCGCGCCCCTGCATGCCCTTCACGGCCAGGTGCTCCACGCCCAGCGCGCGGGCCACGCTCTCGTCCGGCGCGCGGCCGGCGCAGCACACGGGCTGGTAACGTGCCGCCGCGCCGTCGCCGTCGCGCGCGGGGATGCCATGGTCCTGCGGACCCAGGATGTGCTCGTGGCCGCGGTAGCCGTTGTAGTACACCGTGCGCGGCTGGCCATCGCCGTCGGGGTCGAACAGCGCGCCCACATGCGCCAGCGAGTCCCATTGCGTGGAGTACTGCAACGACAGCAGCACCTGGTCGTCGCTGACCACGTCGGTGGCGCCGGGGTACACATGGCCCAGCGGAAAGTTGACGTACGGAATGCCTTCGCGCCGCGTGGGGCGCAGTTGGGGCGGCAGGCGGCGCGCGTTCAGCACGTTGCCGCCGGGGTAGTCCAGCGGCAGCGACAGGCACAGGCTGATGCCCTCGCGCACTTCCTGCACGCCCTTGCGCACCTGTTCCGGGCCTATCAGGTTGGTGCGGCCCAACTGGTCGTCGGGCCCGAAGTCACCCCAGTTGGAGCCGGCGGGGCGTTGTCTCCATCGCATATTGGTGTCTCCAGCGCCGCGGATGGGTGCGGCTTGGAAGCAATGGTGTTGGCGCAGGCAGGGCTGCGTCAAACACCGCGATGAAAGTTTTGTTGGTTGAAATCACCCGCCGGGAAAACCCTGGCGTTCTCTGGCCGGCCTCGTGCGGCGTGTTTTGCAGGACGAAACCCGCAGTCACTGCCCCATCAGTACCCGGGCGAACAACGCCGCATCCACATTCCCGCCCGTGAGCGGCAGGCCCACGCACTGGCCGCGCAGAGCTTCCCGCTGCTGCAGCGCGGCAGCCAGTGCCGCCGCGCCCGCGCCCTCGGCCACGTTGTGGGTGTCCGTGAACAGCGCGCGCATGGCGGCGGCCACTGCGTCATCGTTGACCTGCACCACCCGGTCCAGTTCAGGCAGCAGCACGGCCAATGCGTCCGGGTCGGCCATGCGCACCGCCAGGCCGTCGGCGATCTGCGTGCTGACGGGCGACGCCACCACATGGCCCGCGGCGAATGAGTCGGCATAGGTGGTGGCGTGGCAGCTCACCACGCCCACCAGGCGCACTCCATGTCCCAATGCCCGCTTGGCCGCCACGGCAGCGCAGGCGCCGGAACCCAGGCCGATGGGCACATAGGCCACATCCATGTGCGGCACGGCGCGCAGGAATTCCCACCAGTAGGTAGCCACGCCGCGCACCAGGTCGGGGTGGTAGCTGGGCACCATGTGGGCGCCGCGTTCGGCGGCCAGTTGCAGAGCGTGCTCGCGGGCGGCCTGGAAGTCGTCGCCGTGTTCCACCAGGTTCACGCCCAGTGCGCGCATGGCCGTGTTCTTCTCCACCGAATTGCCGTGCGGCACGACGATGGTGCAGGCCACGCCATGGCGTCGCGCGGCCCAGCCGATGCTCTGGCCGTGGTTGCCGCGCGTGGCGCTGATGACCTCGTGCGGCAGCTCACCCCGCTGCGCCAGCTGGTCGAAGTACGTCAGGCCGCCGCGGATCTTGAACGCGCCCACCGGGTTGTGGTTCTCGTGCTTGAGCCAGCACTCCGTGCCGAGGCGCTCGCCCAGCAGGCCCCAGCGGTACTGCGGCGTGGGCTGGAGCTCCTGGTAGACGGTGCGTGCCGCGGCTTCGATGTCGGCCAGCGTGGGCAGCGGTGCTGCGGCGCGCGTCACAGCCGCACCTCGCCGCGCACGCAGGTGACGGAGTGGCCGCCCACCCAGATTTGCGGGCCGTCCTGCTGCACATGCACGCGCCCGGCGCGGCCCAGCGCCGTACCCTGGCTGGCCACATAGCGGCTGGGCGCCAGGCCCGCGCCGATGAGCCATTGCGCCAGCGCCGCGTTCAGGCTGCCGGTGACGGGGTCTTCCGCCAGACCGTTGTTGCCCGGGAAGAAGGCGCGCACCTCGAACGCAATGCCCTCGGCATCGCTGGCACCCACCACGCCGACCTTGCCGCGCGGCCCCACCACGCCCACGTCCAGCCCGGCCAGTACCGCGCCGTCGGGCCTGAGCCCGAGTACCTGCTCGGCCGAGCGCAGCATCACGCCGCGCCAGTTGGGGCCGTTGTCGCACCAGGCATGCGCCACGATGTCGTCCCGTGCCACGCCCAGGCCGCGTGCGATGAGCTGCACGTCGTCTTCGGCCAGCGGGCCGCTCTTGACGAGCGGCGGCGCGGCAAAGGCAAGCTGCTCGCCGTCGCGCCGCAGTGTGACCAGCCCCACGCCGCATTCCTGCACGATGCGCCCCGTGGCGCGCGGCTGGCCGCCGGCCTGCAGCCAGGCGTGGCAGGTGCCCAGCGTGGGGTGGCCGGCAAAGGGCAGCTCGCGCCCAGGGCAGAAGATGCGCACGCGGTAGTCCGCGCCGGCCGCATGCCCTTCAGGCGTGGGCGGCAGCACGAAGGTGGCCTCGGACAGGTTGGTCCAGTTGGTGAACCGCTGCATCTCCTCGGTGGACAGGCCCTCGCCGTCCAGCACCACGGCCAGCGGGTTGCCGAGGTAGGGCGTGGCGGTGAAGACATCGACTTGCTGGAACGGGCGCAGGCGCATGGAACGGCTCCGGTGGTGGTGATAGAGGATGGGGCGGGCATGCGGCGGCGGCACCTGCGCGTGCGCAGGGCGGCAGGCACCATCCCGCGCGGGAAGGTCAGGGTTTGAAGGGCGTCAGGCCGCTTCGCGGATGGCGGCGGCCAGCGCGGCAATCGCGGTGCGGATCTGGCCCTGCGAGGCCGTCACGAAGGACAGGCGCAGCGTGCGGTCGTCCGGCTGGTCGGCGTAGAAGGCCGCGCCGGGCACGAAGGCCACGTTGCGCTCCACCGCGCGCGGCAGCAGTTGCAGCGCGCTCATGCCTTCGGGCAGGCGCAGCCACAGGAACATGCCGCCGTCGGGGCGGTTCCAGGTCACGCCCAGGCCCTGCATCTCCTGCTCCAGCGCGGCCACCATGGCCTGGCACTGCTCCTTGTAGAGCTGGCGGATGGTGGGCACGTGGCGGTCCAGGAAGCCGTTCTTGATGACCTCGGACACCAGGCGCTGGTTGAAGCTGGGCGTGTGCAGGTCGGCCGCCTGCTTGGCCTGCAGCAGCTTGGGGTACATCTGGCGCGGCGCGACGACGTAGCCCAGGCGCAGGCCGGGGGCCAGCACCTTGGAGAACGAACCCATGTAGATGCAGCCCTCGGGGTTGCGCGCCGTCAGGGGTTGGGGGGGCGCCTGGTCGAACCACAGGTCGCCATAGGGGTTGTCTTCCACCAGCGGCAGGTTCAGCGCGGCGGCCTGGGCCACCAGGGCCTCGCGGCGGGCTTCGCTCATGGTGCGGCCCGTGGGGTTCTGGAAGTTGGGCAGCACGTACAGGAAGCGCGCCTTGTCCGCGCCGCTGCCGGCCTTGGCCGCCAGGTCGTCGATCAGCACGCCCTCGCTGTCGCTGGCCACCGACACCACCTGGGGTTCCATGGGCGCGAAGGCCTGCAGCGCGCCCAGGTAGGTGGGCGTTTCCACCAGCACGCGGCTGCCCGCGTCGATGAGCACCTTGCCGATCAGGTCCAGCGCCTGCTGCGATCCGGTGGTGATCAGCACTTGGTCGGGGTGCACGTCCCAGGGCAGGAATGCGGCAATGGCCTCGCGCAGCGGGGTATAGCCCTCACTGGCCGCGTACTGCAGCGCCGATGCGCCGTCGGTGGCCAGCACGGACGCGGCCGCGGCGGCGAAGGACTCGATCGGGAAGGTCTTGGGCGAGGGCAGCCCGCCGGCCAGGCTGATGATGCCGGGCTTCTCGGTCACCTTCAGGATTTCCCGGATCACCGAGGGGTTCATCTTTTCGGCGCGTGCGGCCAGGGTCCAGTTCGTCATTCGTTTATCTCCAATGGCGCGCTGCTGCGCGCCGTCTATCCACTCAGAAATGCCGTTGTGCGGCGGTGTGCGGCCCTGCGGGTGGGGCAGCGCGCGCAGCATACGGCAACGGCGCACCGCCCGAGGGGCGCGGCGCCGGGTCCAGGGTTTTCACGGGGCGGCGGTTCACCGGCGCACCGGCATGCGCCGCCCCAGGGCCACGGTGGCCAGCACCGCCAGGCCAAACGCCACGCTCACCGCGTCCAGCGACTCGCCCAGCAGCGGCACGGCAAACAGCATGCTCATGAACGGCTGGGCCAGTTGCACCTGGCTCACCCGCACCGTGCCGCCCAGGGCCAGGCCGCGGTACCAGGCGAAGAAGCCCAGCCACATCGAAAACACCGCCACGTAGGCAAAGCCAGCCCAGGCCGCGGCAGGCACCGCCGCCTGCGGCCATGCCAGCCAGGCCAGCGGCAGCGATACGGGCAGCGACAGCACCAGGGCCCAGCAGATCACCGCATCGGCGCGCATGTGCTGCGCCAGCCGCCCGCCCCAGGCGTAGCCCACGGCGGCGCAGGCCACGGCGGCCATCAGCAGCAGATCGGCTGGATGCAGCGACAGGCCCTGCCGGCCCGAGCGCAGCACCGCGAACACCACCACCAGCGCCGAGCCCAGCAGCGCGCAGGCCCAGAACGCGGCAGACGGTCGCTGGCGGTGCAGCAGCGCGCCCACGGTGGCGGTCGCCAGCGGCAGCAGGCCGATGATCACGGCCGCGTGCACGGCGCCCACGTAGCGCATGGCGATGGAGGTGAGCAGCGGAAAGCCGAACACCACGCCCAGCGCCGTCACGGCCAGCGGCCACCAGTCGCCGCGCTGCGGCAATGGGGCGCGCTGCCACAGCAGCAGCGCGGCCGACAGCAGCCCGGCCACCGCCGCGCGGCCCATGGCCAGGAACAGGCCGGACATCAGCGGTGCCTCGGGCGTGCCGACGGCCAGGCGCGTCATGGGCAGTGTGAGCGCGAAGATCGCCACGCCCAGCAAGCCCAGCAGCAGGCCGCGTGTCTCGGCGGACAACGGCTCGCCCGGTGGAGCCACGGCTGGGGCCGACGGAGGGCGCGTGCTCATGCCGCCACCATCCACAGCGCCGTGGCCAGCAGCACCACCGCCATGGCGCGGTTGAACCACAGCAGGCGCTGCCCGTGGGCCAGCCAGTGGCGCAGCAGCGCACCCGTGGCGGCGTAGGTGAAGTTGCTGGTCAGTGCGAAGAAGGCCATCGCCGGCAGCACCACGGCCATGCGCTGCAGGCTGTCGTCGCGCCCGATGACCCAGCCGGCCACGATGGTCAGCGCCAGCAGCCAGGCCTTGATGTTCACGAACTGCAGCGCCACGCCCTGCCAGAAGCCCACCGACAGGCGTGCCGCATCGGCCTCGGACAGACGGCCCGTGTTCGACAGCTTGAACGCGAGCCACAGCAGGTAGCCGATGCCCAGGGCCTTGATGGCCCAGCGCAGCGCCGGCACCGCCACCACCACCGCGCCCAGCCCGGCAGCGCACAGCACCAGCAGCAGGCTCCAGCCCACGGGCACCGCCACCACGAAGCGCATGGCGGCGGGCAGGCCGCGGTTGGCGGCCAGCGCGGTGGACAGGGTGGTGTTGGGCCCGGGGGTAAAGCTCATGGCGGTGGCCAGCACCAGCAGGGCGGTGAATTCAACCAGGGGCATGGGTGGGGTCCATCGTTGGGAATGAAGTTATGCGATGCACTGTAGGGGCAAAGTCCATTACAGTACCAATACAGTCAAACCCCACAATTTCATGCACTGTATCGGCAATTGCATTGGCACAGTGCCGGCTCAGGAAACGCCTCCATGCTGACCCGCACCCCCGACCGCACCCTGACCGAACAGCTCGCCGAGCGCTTTGCCGAGCGCATCCGCGCGCGGCTGCTGCCCGCAGGTGCCCGCCTGCCTTCGGTGCGCGAATGCGCGCGCCAGCAGGGCGTGAGCCCCTACACCGTGGTGGCAGCCTACGACAAGCTGCTGGCCCAGGGGCTGGTGGAGGCTCGGCGCCAGCGTGGCTTCTTCGTGCGCGATTTTGTGCAAAAACAGGCTCCGATGCCCGAGGGGCAAGCGCTGACAGCTCCTACAAAAGGAGCAAAAAATGTGTCGCCGCTGACCGGTGTCGGCATGCGCCTGTCGGGCTCGCACATCAACGCGACGGCGCTGATCCGCGGCATGTTCCACCAGGCGTCGAGCAAGCCCCAGCCCGGTGCGGGCGTGCTGCCCATCGGCTGGCTGGACGAGGCGCGCTTCATGGGCGCCGCGGTGCGCAAGATCACCGGCAGCAGCGCGCTGCGCGACGGCTCGCTGAGCTACGGCGAGCCCATGGGCGAGCCCGCGCTGCGCGAGGCGCTGGCGCGGCGCATGGCCGACATCAACATCCACGCCCAGCCCGATCAGATCATGACCACCGTGGGCGCCACGCAGGCGCTGGACATCGTGAGCCGCACGCTGCTCAAGGCGGGCGACCCGGTGATGGTGGAGGAGCCCGGCTGGTCGGTGGAGTTCGCGCGCCTGGACGCGCTGGGCATGCGCGTGCTGCCCGTGCCGCGCGGCCCCGAGGGGCCGGACCTCGCCGTCATGGCGCGCTACTGCGAGCTGCATGCGCCCAAGCTCTTCGTGAGCGTGAGCGTGCTGCACAACCCCACGGGCTACAGCCTGTCGCCGGGCAGCGCGCACCAGGTGCTGCAGCTGGCGCAGCAGCACAACTTCCACGTGGTCGAGGACGACACCTATGGCCACATCGCCGCCGACCACGCCACGCGCCTCACGGCGCTGGACGGGCTGCGCCGCACCATCTACGTGAGCGGCTTCGCCAAGATCCTGGCGCCCAACTGGCGCGTGGGCTACCTGGCCGCGCCGCCCGACCTGGTGGAGCGGCTGCTGGACACCAAGCTGCTGTCCACGCTGACCACGCCCTCGCTGCTGGAAAAGGCCCTCGCGCTGTGCATCGAGCAGGGCCAGCTGCGCCGCCATGCCGACCGCATGCGGCTGCGCCTGGCGCAGGCCCGCGCGCGCAGCGTGCAACTGGCGCTGGAGGCGGGCTGCAGCTTTGCCGCCGAGCCCGCGGGCATGTTTGGCTGGGTGGAAACCGGCGTGGACACCGACATGCTGGCCCAGCGCATGCTGGACGAGGGCTACCTCATCGCGCCGGGCGCGCTGTTCCACGCCACGCGCCGCCCCTGCACGCTGATGCGCATCAACTTCTGCACCACGCAGGACCCGGCGTTCTGGCGCACGTGGAAGAGAGTGGTCCAATCGGGCTGAAGCGCTTGATGGGCAAGCGCAAGCAGCTCTCTTTTGCGTAGCGTTGGCGTCAACGCCGCGGCGGCGTGAGCCCCAAGGCGGTGTTCACCTTGTCCAGGTTGTCCACGTGTGCCTGCAGCATCTCCTGCAGCCCGGCGCGGATGCCCGCATCGTCCACCAGCGGCAGCAGTTCGCGCAGCTTCTTGGCCACCCAGCCCTGGCCGCGGTTGAGGAAGGCCAGGCGCTCGCGCAGATCGGGCACGGCCATGGCCTTGTCGTAAAAGTCGCCCGTGCGGCTGCCGGGCGTGCCCTCCAGCGTGCGGATGGCGCGCATCAGCATGCCGCACCACTTCACTTCGTCGCGGTGGATGGCGTCGATCAGCGCGCGCAGCGCTTCGTCCTCGGTTTCGGTGCGGCTGCGCAGCGCCACGCGCGCGCCGGCGCGCTCGGCTTCCAGCAGCTCGTCCAGCCGCGCGATGAGTGGGGCGTGGCGCTCGCGCTCCGCATCCCCCGCGTAGCACACGGGGGACGCCACGGCCACGGGCGTGTCGTTCAGCAGCCGCAGGTGTGCGGCGGCCTCGGCGGCGATGCGGCGCAGCCGCTCGCCCGCGGGTTCGATGGCCGTGATGCGCCCCACACCCTGGCCGGCGTACAGCGCCATGGCCTCGAAGTCGCCGGTCATGGAGCGCAGCGGCGAGTCGGTGCTGAACAGGTAGATGGGCCGGCCTTCCTCGTCGCCGATCACCGTGCGTGGGATGTCGCTTGTGGCGGCGAACGGGTCGCCGCGCTCGCGCCGCGTGACGCTGTTGGCCAGCACACGCACCGCGGCGTGGGGCGGCCAGTTGATGTGGAAGTCCTCGGTCAGCACGGTGTCGCCGGCCTGCGCGGCCACCAGCCGCTGCTTGTGCGCGTCGTGGGCGAAGGACTCGTGCGTGGCCATCAAGGCGGTCCCCAGCACCGCGGCCTGCGCGCCCTGGGCCAGTACACGCGCCACGCCCTGCCCATCGGCCAGGCCGCCCGCGGCGGCCACGGGGACGCTGGCCATCGCCAGTACCTCGGACAACAGCTCGGCCAGCGGCTGGCGTCCGCGCACATGGCCGCCGGCCTCCACGCCCTGCGCGATGAGCGCCTGCGCGCCGGCCTCCTGCGCCTGCAGCGCCTCGGCGGCGGAGCCGATCTGGTGCACCACGGTGATGCCCGCTGCGCGCAGCCGCGCGATCACGCCGTCATCCACGTCCCAGAACAGGCTGACCACGGGCACCTGCAGCGCGATCAGCAGGTCCACCTGCGCGCGCAGCAGGGGCGCGGGCGTGGCCGCGGGGATCAGGTTCACGCCGAAGGGCAAGGCCGTGCGCCGGCGCACCTGCGCCACCTCGCGCTCGATCAGCGCCAGCGGCTCGCGCACCATGCCCAGGAAGCCGAACCCGCCGGCCTCGGTCACCGCAGCCACCAGTTCGCTGCGCGACACGCCGCCCATGCCCGCGAGCACCAGCGGCAGGCGGCAGCCCAGCAGGCGGCACAGGGGGGTGGCGGGCGGGGCGTCGTGCATGGAGTTCTCCTGTGGGCTGGCGGCTATGGAAGAGCCGGCCATCATGCGTCCTGCGCCACGCACGGCGCAAAGGCCATGCCGGCGCCATGGATGGCGTGTGCTATGAAAAAACTAGCTGCTTGCGCTTGCCAGGAAAGGGTTGCGCGGTGTTTTTGCTCAAAACGCCGAGGTGCCGCGCCGTCACGCGCCGGAGAACACCCCCAGCCCCGCGAGCATGACCAGCAGGATCAGCACCGGCGTGACCCAGCGCAGCAGCAGGCTCACGACGCGGGCCAGCCCCTGGTTGCCCAACTGCCCGTGGTTGGAGAGTTGCGCCGCGAATGCGCGCTCGCCCCAGGCCCAGCCGACGAAGAGCGCGATGGCGATGCCCCCCGCGGGCAGCAGCAGGTTGGACGAGAGGTAGTCCGCCCAGTCGAACAGGGTGCGCCCGCCCGGCTGGAAAGCGGCCAGCGTGCTCTGGCTTAGGGCGCAGCCCGCGCCCAGCAGCCCCAGGATCAGCAGCGTGAGCAGCGTGGCCCGGGGCCGGCTCAGGCCCCAGCGCTCGTGCAGGATGACGACCGGCACCTCCATCAGGGAGAGCATGGCGCCGGTCGCGGCGATGGCGGTGAGGAGGAAGAACGCCGCCAGCAGCACCGAGCCACCCGGCATCTGCGCGAACACCGCGGGGATCGTGATGAACACCAGGGACGGCCCCGCCGACGGCTGGAAGCCGAAGCTGAACACCGCGGGGAAGATCGCCATGCCCGCCAGCAGCGACACCGACAGGTCGGCCAGCATCACGCGCGTGGCGGTGGCCGGGATGTTCTGCTCGGCGGTGAAGTAGCTGCCGTAGGTCATCATCGTGCCCATGCCGATGGACAGCTTGAAGAACGCCAGGCCCATGGCGGTCAGCACCACCGCGGGCGTGATCTTGTGCCACTCGGGCGCGAACAGGAACGACAGCGCCTGGCTGGCGCCGGGCAGCGTCAGGCTGTAGCCGCCCAGCAGCACCAGCAGCAGGAACAGCAGCGGCATCAGCCGTTTGGTGGCCGCCTCGATGCCGCGGGTGACGCCCAGCAGCAGGATGCCGCCGATGAAGGCCAGCACCACCCACTGCCACAGCAGCGCCTGCACCGGGTCCCGCACCAGGGCGTCGAAGCTGGCCTGCGTCTGCACCGGGTCGCTGGACAGCAGGTTGCCCGACAGGGCCTTGGCCACGTAGGCAAACACCCAGGCGACGACCTCGGAATAGAACGCCATGATCAGGAACGCCGCCGCCATGCCTGCCACGCCGATCAGCCACCACGGCGCGCCGCGGGGCTGCAACTGGCGCAGCGCAGAGATGGGATTGGCGCGCGCCTGGCGGCCGATGGCGATCTCGGCCACCATGAGCGGCAGGCCGATGAACAGCGTCGAGAGCAGGTAGATCAGCAGAAAGCCCGCGCCGCCGTTGGCCCCGGTGAGCGAGGGGAACTTCCAGATGTTGCCCAGCCCGACGGCGGAACCCAGCGTGGCGGCGAGCACGCCCAGGCTGGAGGAGAAGGCGCCGCGGCTGGTGGCTGCGTGGGCGCGGGAGGCGTCGGTGCTTGAAGGGCCGGATTTGCTCATGATTTGATAGTGGTCTGCGCGCCTGGATTGTGCGCTACGGCCCAAAAACACCACGGGCCGTGAGTCGCCATCAGTGCGCGTGCGGGCGCTCCACCACCAGCTCGGACAGCACGCGCAGCAGCGCGCGGTTGACGTATTCCAGCTCCAGCTCATGCGTCTCGCACAGCTGCCGGATGGTGCCCGCGTCGTCGCTCTCCAGCGCGCAGGCCATCTCCAGGCTGGGGGCGTAGGGGCCGGTGCGCAGCACGGCCGCGTCGTACACCCGCTCGGACAGCGGTACGCGGCGCAGGATGGTGCCCAGAGGCTCGCGCAGCACCTCGTCCAGCTGCGAGAACAGGCCGCTCAGGTACACCTCGCGGCGCAGGTCTTTGCCCACGCCAGCGTCCAGCAGGTGCTCGGTCAGGCGCGCGCGCAGCACCATGCTGGCGCGGATGGGGCGCAGATCGGGTTCGGTGGCAGCGTGCGGCAACTGGTCGGCCAGCCAGCGCCCCAGCGAGCCGTAGCCCATCATCACCAGACCGCGGCGCAGCGAATCCACGCCGGTGGACAGGCCGAGCGCAGCGGAGTTGGTGTAGACCATGAAGCGGTAGGCCAGCAGCGGATCCTCGCCCAGGATCTGCTCGAAGCGGTCGATGGACTGCTCGTCGTCGATGGCCTTCATGAGCTTGAGCACCACCTCGTGCGCGGGCTGGGGCTGGCGATGGCGCAGGCTGTAGAGCACGTCCTCCACGGGCCAGCCGGCCACGGCCAGCGCGCCGCCCTCGTCCAGGCAGTGCGTGAGCAGCGCGCGGCTGGCCACGTTGTCATACACCTGCCCGGCGATCAGCGGACTGCGCTGGCCGGCGGCACGGGGGCTGGCATCGCTGCGCCCCGCAGCGGCGGCCTGCAGGGCCTGCACGGCATCGCTGCTGGACAGGTGCAGCAGGCTGTTGTCGAACAGCCGCGCGGTGTCGGCGTCGGGCAGGTGGTCCAGCTCGCCGCGCCACACCAGGCGCAGGCCGCGGGCGTGGGCCTGGCGCGCGCGCTCGCGGATCGCGGGCACGTCCAGCCAGGCCTGGGGCACTTCGATCCAGGGCGCGCCGCGAGGGGCATGCTCCAGCAGGTCCACCAGCAGCTGCTGCGAGCGAGCGGACAGCAGCAGCGGCGGCGAGCTGGAGGTCCACAGTTCCTGGATGGTGCGCAGCAGGTGCGGCGCATCCACCAGGGTGGCGCCCTCGCTGTGAACGTACAGCTGGATGCCGGCCAGCCGGCGCGCGGCATTCCAGAGGGGCCGGTAGCCCAGCACCAGGCTGCCAAGAACGGATTGGACCATGGGGTAGAAGTGTGGTCAGAGCGGGATGCCGGCCATTGTCACGCCAGTCGCGCGGGCGCGCACGTGGCGAAACCCTGCGTGCGCGGCGTCAGCTGATGAAATTGAAGAGCGACAGGCGCTGCACCTGCGCGTAGGACTTGAGCGCGGCCTCGTAGCCCACGCTGGCGTTCTGGAAGTCCGAGATACCCTGCACCATGTCGAGGTCCTCCGCGCGCGAGCGGTCGGCTTCGAGCTGGATCGAGCGCTTGTCCTGGTCGCCGGTGATGCGGTCGGCGCGGTTGAGCAGCTCGCCCGCATAGCCGCGCATGTTGTGCAGGCGTTCCATGCCGGCGTCGATGTTGGCCAGGGCCTGGCCGACGGCCTGGGACGCGGCCACGCTGTCGGTGGCGTCGGTGATCCCGCGGATCGCGCTGTCGATGGTGCCCATCAGGCTGGAGCTGGGCTGCAGGGCAACGCTGTCGCCCGCCGCGGGCGTGCCCGTCAGGCTGAACGACATGACCGTGTCCGGGCCCTCGTTGATGGTGATGGGAATGGGCTGGCCGGTCTTGACGGGCGCGGTGGTCACGTTCGAGGTGGTCACCGTGCCGTCCTTGGCGGTCTTGGTCAACGTGTAGTCGACGACGGTGGTGCCCGCTACCGGGTCCACCGTGACGGTGTTCACGGCCAGCGCATACTGCGCCCCGTCCAGTGCCTCGCGGTTGGAGGTCGTGATGGCGCTCGTTACCAGGGAACTGCCCGCGCCGCGCGTGACGGTGGCGGTGTACACGCCGTCGCGCACCGGGTCGAACATCAGCGCGGCATGCCCGTCCACGGTGGTGGGGATCGCCGCGCCACTGCTGGCTGCCTGCCCCGGCAGTCCGGCGAACAGGTAGTCGGGGTTGCTCAGCAGCGGGCCGGTGAAGGGCTCCAGCGCACTGCCCAGCGCGCCCAGCAGGGGAACGCCGTTGGTGTCCTTGCGGTTGATCACCTGCGTGAGCTGCTCGCGCAGGCTCTGGATCTGGTTGGCGTAGGTCTTGCGGTCCTCGGGCTTAAGCGCGCCGCCGCCAGCGGCCACGACCAGCTGGCGAATCTCCTGCACCAGGCCCACGGCGTCGCCCAGGGTGGATTCTGCCTGCGCGATGGCGTTGCGCTGCACGTCCAGCGCGCGCTGCTCGGTCTGGATGCGGCTGATGCGCGTGAGCGCGCGCTCGGCCTGGGCGGCGGCCACGGGGTCGTCGCTGGGACGCACCACGCGCTTGCCCGCGGTGAGGTTCTCCTGCAGGTCCACCAGGGTTTTCTGCCGTGCGCTGAGGTTGCGCAGCGTGGCGTCGTACATGTTGGCGGTGCTGACGCGATAGAAAGAGCTGCTCATGGCGATTCCTTTCAGCGGCCCATGGTCTGGATCAGGTTGTCGAAAATGTTCTGCGCGATCTGCAGCATCTTGGCGGAGGCCTGGTAGGCCTGCTGGTACTGGATGAGCCGCGCGGCCTCCTCGTCCAGGTTCACGCCGGAGACGGCCGTGCGGCTGGCTTCCAGGTTGCTGGCGATGGAGCCCGAAAGCTTGGCCGCGTACTGCGCGCTTTGCGTGCGCGTGCCCACCTGGGCCATGAGGCCCGCATAGCCGTCGGCCAGCGAGGACTCGTCGAACATTTTCACGTCGCGCAGCGCCATGAGGGCGCTGGCGTTGCCCGCGTTGCGGGTGTAGATGTCGCCGTACTGCGGGTCCAGGGCATTGCCCACGTTGACCGTGTCGCCATCCTTGGGCGTGCCCTGCAGGGTGATGGACCAGCCATTGATCTGGATGGGGACGCCCGGTGTGAACGTCTGGCCCGTGGCAACCGCCGTGGGGGGCGTGGTTCCCCGGTTGTACACGTCGTATGTCGCGGGCGGGCCGGCGGTGAAGGCCAGCTGGATGCCACCGGGAAAGGTGGGCGGCGTGGCTGTGTCGCCGTTGGGCGGCAGCACCAGGCCCGGGGGATTGGGCTGGCCCGTGGCCTTGAGTTCCGCCAGTTGCAGCGTCCCCGCGTTGGAGGTTCCCATGGCCGCATTGATGGGGTTGGCGGCGGCCAGGTCGCGCGGGGAATACACCAGCGACTGGATGTTGGCCGCCGCGCTGGCGAAGGGCTTGAACAGCACGCGTTCGTTCACGGCGCCCGCGGTGGTGAACTTGAAGGTCAGTCCGTCCACCATCGTGCCCGCCGGGTCGGTCAGGTCGGCGACGGCCGTGGTCTTGCCGTCGGACAGGCGAATGATCTGGCCTGCGGGGGCCGGGCCCGTGAAGCGCACTTCGTAGTCCGACGCGGCGAACTCGGTGGGCGAGAACTGCGTGCTGTCGCTCAGGTCGATGCTGCCCACCGCGGTGCCGCTGGTGTGGCCTACGACCGATGCGGGTGTGGAGAACAGCGGCTTGCCGGGCTGGCCCTCCAGCGTCAGGCCCAGCGTCTGCTGGTGGTTCAAGGTGGTGCCGATGGCCAGCGCCATGCGCCCCAGCAGGTTGCGGCCCTCGGCCAGGTCCTGGTTGGCAAAGCGCAGAAGGCCGGCCACTTCGCCGCCGCCCAGCATGCCCTCGTTCAACTCCACGGGCGCGCCGCCCGCGGGCTTGAAGAACAGCTGCGTGAGCTGGCTCCCCGGGAACTGCTGGGATTCCGCCACCAGCACCTCGCTGGCCTTGTCGCCCAGCACCAGCGCCTGGCTGCCGCCGATGAACACGCCCACCGTGCCATCGTCGGCCGGGATCTGCGTGGTCTGGATGAACTGGTTGAGTTCGCGAATCAGCTGGTCGCGCTTGTCCAGCAGGTCGTTGGGGCTCTGGCCGTTGCCCTTGACGCGGGCGATCTGCTCGTTCACGTCGGCGATGCTCTTGGCCAGCGAATTGATGCGCGTGGCGTCGTTCTGCAACTGTTCATTGACCGAATAGGCGATCTCGTGCAGCTGCTCCGCACTGCTGCGCATGCGCGCGGCCATCTCGTTCATGCGCGTGAGCGTGACGGTGCGCGCCGTGATGTCGGTCGGCGAGGACACCACGTCGGCCAGCGAGTTCAGCATGTCGGTGATGGCGGCGCCCAGGCCGCTGGTGCCCCCCTGGAATACGTCCTGCAGCTGCCCCAGGCGCTCGGCGCGCACCGTGTCGCCCGCCTGTACCGCCTGGGCGGCCGCGGCCTGGCGCGTCAGCAGCTCGCTGTGGTTGCGCAGGATGGTGGCCACCTGCACGCCGTTGCCGATGTAGCCTGAGCCGGTGAACTGGCCCTGCACGGTCTCCATCGCCACGTTCTGGCGCGAATATCCGGCCGTGCTGACGTTGGCGATGTTGTGCCCGGTGGTCTGCAAGGCGACCTGGTTGGCGAGGAGGGCGCGGGCGCCGACGTTCAGAAGACTCATGGTTCAGTGCGTTGGTTCTTATGGATTCAGGCCTGCGTGCCGGATGCCTGGGCCAGCACGGGCGCGCTGGGGGTGCGCGCCACGCCCAGCGTGCTCTGGATGGCGCGGCTGAGCTTGGCGGCGTATTGCGGATCGGTGGCGTAGCCGGCCTTCTGCAGCTCCGTGGCGTAGGCGACGGCGGAATGGGTCTTCTCGCGCGCCTTCTCGTAGCGCGGGTTGTCGTTGATCAGGCGTGCGTAGTCGCGGAACGACTCCTCGAACGAGTCGTAGGCGCGGAACTTGGCGACCACCTTGCGCGGCGCGCCGTTGATGTATTCGGTGGTGGTCACCTCGGCCACCTTGCCGGTCCAGCCCTTGCCGGCCTTGATGCCGAACAGGTTGAAGGAGTTGCTGCCGTCCTTGTGGCGGATCTCGCCCTTGCCCCAGCCCGTCTCGTGCCCGGCCTGGCCCAGCATGAAGCTGGCGGGAATGCCGCTGCTGCGCGCCACGCGCTCGGCCGCGGCGCGGTGGTGCTGCACGAAGTCGTCACGGCCCTTGGGCGACGCGGCACGCGGATTGTCGGCAGGCGCGGCCTTGCGCAGCGCGACGTCCATGCTCAGCGTGGAGCCCGGCACCAGCGTGGTCTGGCCGTCGCCGCCCAACTGGCGCGAGAGCTGGCGCTGGATGGCCTCGGCCAGCCCACCGGGCTGACCCGCCATCTGCACCGACAGCTGCTGGTCGAACAGGTCGCTGGCCAGGTTGCCCTCGGCGCCCTCCAGCAGGCCGGACTTCATGGTGGCCTCGCGCATGCTCTTGATGAGCTCGCGCATGAACAGGGATTCGAGCTGCTTGGCCGCCTCCAGCGTGGCGTCCTTGGTGGCCTGGGCGTCGCCCTGGCTGGCTTGCGCCTTGAGGCTGTTGAGTGCGCGGCCGTCCACGGCCAGTGCCTGGCGTACGGACGTTGCGCCTGCATTGGGGAGCGAAAGGCTCATGTCCGCCTCCCGTCGCGCCGCACGCGGCATGGGCCTTGAATGGAAGCGGCGTCGCCGCGGGGAAGGGCACGCAGGAGCGGCATCAGATCACCTCCAGCTCGGCGTTGAGAGCGCCTGCGGCCTTGATGGCCTGCAGGATGGCCAGCAGGTCCTGCGGTGTGGCGCCCAGCGTGTTGAGCGCGCGCACCACGTCGGCCAGCTGCGGCGAGGCGGGCACCTGCATCACCTTGCCGCCGTCCTGCTGGATGGCGATGTCGCTCTTTTGCGCCACCACGGTCACGCCGCGCGACAGCGGGCTGGGCTGGCTGATGACTGGCGTCGTGCTGATGGTGATGGACAGGTTGCCGTGCGCGATGGCGCAGGGGCCCAGCGTCACCGCCTGGTTGAGCACGATGGAGCCGGTGCGCGCGTTGATGACCACCTTGGCCGCGGGCGTGGAGTCGGGCAGTTGCAGCTCCTCCAGCTCGGCGATGAAATTCACCCGCGCGCCGGGGTCCTGCGGCGCGCGCACCTGCACGGTGCGCCCGTCCAGCGCCACGGCGGTGTCCGGGCCCGAGCGTGCGTTGATGGCCAGCGCCACCTTGCGCGCGGCCTGGAAGTCCGAGGCATTCAGGCCCAGGGTGATGGTGTCGCTGTCGTGCAGCGGCGTGGGCACGGCGCGCTCGACCTGGGCGCCGTCGGGGATGCGTCCGGCGCTCAGGTGGTTGATCTGCACCTTGCTGCCGCCGGCCGATGCGCCCGCCCCGCCCACCACCACGTTGCCCTGCGCCAGGGCGTAGATCTCGCCGTCCGCGCCGCGCAGCGGCGTGGCGATCAGCGTGCCGCCCTTGAGCGACTTGGCGTTGCCGATGGAGGACACCGCCACGTCGATCATCTGCCCCGGCTGGGCGAAGGCGGGCAGTTGCGCCGTGATCACCACCGTGGCCACGTTCTTGAGCTGCGGCGCCGTGGTGCCCGGCGGCAGGCTGATGCCCGCCTGCTGCAGGTAGTTGGACATGGCCTGCGCGGTGAACGGCATCTGCGTGGACTGGTCGCCCGTGCCGTCCAGGCCCACCACCAGGCCGTAGCCGGACAACTGGTTGCTGCGCACGCCCTGCACGGCCGCGATTTCCTTCAGGCGCACGGCCTGCGCGGGCGCGGCCAGGCCCAGGGCGGTGGCCAGGGCCACCAGGCAATGGACGATGCGGGAGTTGGGCAAGGCTTTCATGCCCCCGATTGTGGGCAGCCGGGCCTTCGAGCAATGCGCGGAAAAGCGGGGGCTTTTGGGGCGTTTATCGGCGCTGGGGCGGCGGGTGCGGCGTGGCTTGCCGGTGGCGCAGCGCTGATAGCAAAATTGGCCTCCAGCGCTTTACCATCAAGCGCTAGTAGCTATAAAAATAACAGTTTACTTGCGCGTGCGCGCGGCCCTGGTGGGCGCTGCGGCATGGCGGATGCAGTAGTAGTAGCCGTTGGGCACGCTGGCCAGGTGGTTGGGCCGCGCGCGGCCCGCGCCGTCGTGCGCAAGCGCCGTGTCGTACAGGCCCGCCTGCACGTGGTACACGCCAGCCGGCTGCAGGGCCACGCCGCCGCCGTAGAAGCCCGCGGCCTCGGCGGTTTCCAGTTCTGCCGCCGTGGGCAGGGCGGCGTTCTGCGACTGGCAGTAGCGCAAGGCCGCGTCGCGCGACACCAGCCGGTCTGCATGGCCCGGCGCGGCCGTGAGCCACTGCGCGCTGCCCAGCGGGTTCTGGTGGGCCGTGAAGCGCGTGCCCTGGAAGTAGTCGAACAGGTCGCGCGCCAGCGCCTCGGCCAATAGCGGCGCGGGCGCCGTGGCGGTGAAGCTCTGCGACGCACCGCTGCGCAGCTTGACCAGCGTGGCCGTGGCCTGCACCAGCGCGCCGTCCAGCCGCGTGTAGGTGATGTAGGCGGCCAGTGTGATGCGGCCCACGCGGCTGGGAAGGTCGTCCCGTGCGGAGGGGCGCTGCAGCTGCTCGGGGGTGATGTTGGCGAAGTCGAAGCGCAGTTTGGGGTTGCGCGTGTTGATGCGCCGTGCTTGTCGGTCCAGCTCGGCGATCAGCTGTACGTTGAGGCTGCGCCCCAGCTCGGCCAGGGCCGCGCGCTCGTGGTGGGCCTGCAGGCCGTCCACCGCTTGCAGCGCGGCGGCCACCTTGGCGGGGTCGGCCTTGTCGGCATGCAGGTCGGCAATGATCTGGCGGTCCTGGCCGTAGTCGCCGAGGTCGGAGGCGCGGATCACCGGGATGTTGGGCCACACGGTGAAGGGCTGGTCCACCGGGTCGCGGAAGTCCTGTGCGCCCGCCGGAGCGCAGGCCAGTGCCGCCACCAGCGCGGCCGCGCGCAGGGCACCTGCCCACAAGCGTTGCAGCGTCATTTAGAACGGGCTGATGGTGTTGAACGCGCGCGCCAGCCAGCCCATGGCCTGGGCCTCGGCCTGCTCGCCCAGGCCGCGCGAGATCACGCGCACATTGGCCACGTAGCGCGAGTCGATCACGCTGCCCGGATGGCCCGGCTGGCCGCGGCGCAGGTGGCGGGGATCGACGATGCCCGAGAAGCGCAGCACATCCACGCTGCGGTTCACGCCCACCTGCTTCTCGCCGGTGATGACCAGGTGGCCGTTGGGCAGCACTTCGGTGACGAGGGTGGTGATGTTGCTCTTGAACTCGTTCTTGCTGGCGGTGTTGCCGCTGCCGTTGAAGGTGTTCTCGTAGCCCGCGCCCAGGCCCGATCGCGCGGCCAGCTTGCCCACCGTGGAGGGGGCCAGCAGCGGCAGCGCCGTGATGCTGCCCTTGGTGTCGCCGTTGCGGTTGACGTTGGACTTGGTGTCCTGCTTGGCGTCGATGCTCTCCAGGATCTCGATGGTGACCATGTCGCCCACCAGGCGCGCGCGTTGATCCTCGAAAGCAGGCCGGTAGCTGGCGGCATGGAACAGGCTTCCCGAGGCCGGGCCGGCGGGGCGCGGCAGGGCGGCGATCGGGGGCGGCGTGGTGGGCAGCACGTCCACCGGCGGGGGCGGGTTGATGCTGGCGCAGCCGGCGGCCAGCGCGGCAGCGGTGGCCGCTGCCAGAAGGCGCAGGAGGGAGGTGGTCATGGCAGGGTTCCTTGTCGTGCGGCTCACAGCTGCGACAGCTTGGCCAGCATCTGGTCGGACGTCTGGATAGCCTTGGAATTCATCTCGTAGGCGCGCTGGGTCTGGATCATGGTGACCAGTTCCTCCACCACGTTGACGTTGGAGTTCTCCAGGAAGCCCTGCTTGATGATGCCCAGGCCGTTGGTGCCCGGCTCGGCCTGCTGCGGCGCGCCGGAGGCGGCGGACTCGCGGTACAGGTTCTGGCCCACAGGCTCCAGGCCTGCGGAGTTGATGAAGCTGGACATGCCCAGCTGGCCGATCTGCTGGGGGTTGGGGTTGCCCGCCACGGTCACGCTTACCATGCCGCGCTCGCTGATGCTGATGCTCTTGGCGTCCGCCGGCACGGTGATGCCGGGCGCCACGGGCAGACCGCTGGAGGTGACCACGCGGCCCTGCGAGTCGAGCTTGAACGCGCCGTCGCGCGTGTAGCCGGTGGTGCCGTCGGGCAGCTGGACCTCAAAGAAGCCGTTGCCGTCGATGGCCACGTCCAGGCTGTTGCCCGACTGCTGCAGGCTGCCCTGCGTGAAGTTGCGGCTGGTGGCGACCACGTTCACGCCCAGGCCCAGGTGCAGGCCCGTGGGCAACTGGTTCTCCTCGGTGGTCTGGCTGCCGACCTGGCGCAGGTTTTGGTAGATCAGGTCCTCGAACACCGCGTTGTTGCGCTTGAAGCCCGTGGTGGACACGTTGGCGAGGTTGTGCGAGATCACATCCAGCTGGGTCTGCTGGGCGGTCATGCCGGTCTTGGCGATCCACAGCGAATTCATCATGGCGGTAGTCCTTCAGGGTTAGCCGTTGAGGCTCAGCAGCTGGCCTGCGCTCTTGTCGTCGCTCTCGGCGGTCTGCAGCAGGCGCATTTGTTGTTCGAACTGGCGGGCGGCGGCGATCATGCCGACCATGCATTCCACCGGGTTCACGTTGGAGCCCTCCAGCACGCCCGAGCGCAGGCGCGCGTTGGGGTCGGCGGGCAGCGGGTCGCCGCCGGCCGTGCGGAACAGCCCGTCGTCGCCGCGCTTGAGCGGGTTGTCCGCCGCGGGCGTGGCCAGTTTCAGGCGGGCCACGGGCTGGGGTACTTCGCCCGCCAGGCGGGCGGTGATGGTGCCGTCGGCGCCCAGCGTCACTTCGGCATTAGGGGGCACGTCGATGGGTGCGCCGCCGTCCGAGAGCACGGCCATGCCGGTGCTGGTGACCAGCTGTCCGGCGGCAGTGACCTGAAAGGACCCGGCGCGCGTGTAGGTTTCCACGCCGTCCAGCCCCTGCACGGCGAACCAGGCATTGCCCACGGCCATGGCGTCCAGCGGACGGCCTGTGGTCTGCGCGGGGCCGGGGGTGTCCACATGGCCCGAGGTGGCCTCCAGCGCGAACACGCGCGTGGTGGAGCCGCCGCCTTGCAGCGGCACCGAGCGGAAGTTGGACATCTCGGCGCGAAAGCCGGTGGTGGAGGCGTTGGCCAGGTTGTTGGCCAGCACCGCCTGCCGGTGCGCGGCGGCATTCGCGCCGGTCATGGAGGTGTAGATGATGCGGTCCATGGCGTGGCCTCGGCGTCAGTGGGTTATCAGCGCAGGTTGACGAGGGTGGACATCACCTGGTCCTGCGTCTTGATGGTCTGGGCGTTGGCCTGGTAGGCGCGCTGGGCGGTCATCATGTTGACCAGCTCGGCCGTCAGGTCCACGTTGGAGTCTTCCAGGGCGCCGGCGCGCAGCGCGCCGAAGTTGCCATCCGTGGGCGCACCCAGCACGGGCTGGCCCGATTCGTAGGTCTCCACCCAGTTGTTGCCGCCCACGGCCGCCAGGCCCTGCGTGTTGCGAAAGCTCGCCAGCGCGATCTGGCCCTCGGCACGCGTCACGCCGTTGGAGTAGCGGGTCATGATCATGCCGTTGTTCTCGACATTGATGCCCGTGAGCTCGCCCGAGGTGTAGCCGTCCTGCGAGAGCTCGGAGACGGCGAACTTGGTGCCGAACTGGGTGACATTGTTCAAGTCCAGCGTGACAGGGTAGGAGCCTGGCGCGGGGTTGCTGCCCGGCGCCGTGGGGCTGTTGGGGTTGGCCGGGCTGGGGTTGACCATGAGCGCCAGCTCGAACGACTGCTTGGCGGCCGCGGGCGCATCGGTCAGGTCGGCCACCCCGAAGGTGCCGCCCGCGGGCGACGTGCCGCCCGCGTAGTCCACCAGGTTGTCCTTCAGGCGGGCGGAGGCCACGAGGCTGTTGGTGGGCGCGTCCGAATAGGTGAAGTCCCAGGCGTCTTCGGGGTTGGTGAAGCTCAGCGTGGTCTCGCGGATGGCATACACGCCCTGGTCGTCCGGGCCGTAGAAACGGTAGGTGAAGGACGTGGGGAAATCGTCCTTTTCCGTCAACGCCGGGTCCGCATTGGCGACCGAGGTGGCCACGGGTTCCAGCGTGGCGGCGACGGCACCGTTCTTGTCGGCGATCAGGCGGCCGGTGATGGCGGGGACCGTCGGCGGCGTGGTGGTCAGGTCGTCCAGCTGGTTGTAGATGTCCCAGGTGTTCGCGCCGTTCTTCTCGAAGTAGAAGGACAGCGGCGTGGCCACGCCCTGGCTGTCGTACACGTTGAGCGAGGTGCCGTAGGTCGTGCGCGGCGTAGCCGCCACGGGCGGGGTGGCGCCCGGGTCGCCCTTGGCGTTGGGCGTGCGGGCATCCAGGTTGAAGGCCGTCTTGATGGCCGTGGTCTGCCGGGCCGGGATGGGCGCCGTGGTGGGGAAGGTCAGCGGCACGGCCGTGCTGGAGGTGCGCAGGCCGGTCACGGGGTCGATGGGGTAGCCCATGACCTGGGCGCCGTCATTGGTGACCACGTTGCCCACGTTGTCCAGCTTGAAGTTGCCGGCGCGCGTGTAGGCACGCGAGCCATCCGGCATCTGCAGCGTGAAAAAGCCGTTGCCGTTGATGGCCACGTCCAGGCTGTTGCCCGTGACGGTGAGGTTGCCCTGGTTGAACTGCTGCGCAATGGCCGACACCTCCACGCCGATGCCGGAGTTGGTGCCGCTGGACGCGCCGATGGCCGAGGCGATCATGGCCGCGAATTCGGTGCGCGAGGCCTTGAAGCCCGTGGTGTTGGCGTTGGCGATGTTGTGGCCGATCACATCGAGGTTCTTGGCCGACGCGTTCAGGCCCGAGAGGCCTTGCTGGAAACCCATGGTGTTCTCCTGGAGGAAAGCGCGGCTCTCAGAGCACGCTGTGAATGCGGAAGTAGTTGACGATGTCGCCGTTGTCCAGCGTGAGCGTCAGCGCACCGGCGTTGGAGCCCGTGGCGACCACCTGCGCCTCGGACAGCCCTGTCGCGGTGACCGCGGTCTCGCCCGACGTGGCCCGCACGCGGAACCGCAGGTCGGCGGCGTTGCCGCTGTAGCCGGCGGCGTCCCACTCGAAAGAGCGGCGGCCCTTGTCCTGTGCGCCGAGGTCCACGGTGTCCACCACCACGCCGCCGGGCGTGACGATGTCCACCTGCACGTCGGTGGCGGTGTTGTCCAGGTTGAAGTAGCCCTTGCCCTTGCCGTCGCTGACGCTCAGGCGGTCGCCCTCGGTCAGCACCGAGCGGCCGATGAGCGAGATGCCCTGGATCTGCTGCATGGTCGAGAACTCCTCGGCCATGGTTTGCATGGTGAGGTTGAGCGTCTGTATGCCGGTGACGGTGTTGATCTGCGCCATCTGCGTGGTCATCTGCGCGTTGTCCAGGGGGTTCATCGGGTCCTGGTTGTTCAACTGCGCGACCAGCAGCTTGAGGAAGCGGTCTTGCATGGCCGCGGGGTCGTTGGTCGCGTTGGCCGAAGCGCCGGTGTTGGTCGTGGCGGTGGTGCCGATGGGGTTGAGGATCATGGCGTGCTTTCGGGGGCGGTTTACTGGCCCATCTGCAGGGTCTTGAGCAGCAGCGTCTTGGCCGTGTTCATGACCTCCACGTTGTTCTGGTACGAGCGCGAGGCCGAGATCATGTTGACCATCTCCTCCACGGCGTTCACGTTGGAGTGGGTCACGTAGCCTTCGGCGTCGGCCATGGGGTTGGCCGGGTCGTGCACGCGGCGGCCGGGCTGGTCGCTCTCCTGGATGGACGACACGCGCACGCCCGCGGCGCTCTCGGGCCCCATGGGCGCGGTCTGGAAGACCACCTGGCGCGCCTTGTACGCCTGGCCGTCGGGGCCGGCCACGGCGTCCACGTTGGCCAGGTTGCTGGCCACGACGTTCAGCCGCTGCGACTGCGCACTGATGGCGCTGCCCGAGACGTTGAAGATGGAGAACATGGACATGGCGGGTGCTCTCTTTCGGGATTACTGGCCCTGGATGGCGCTGAGCATGGTCTTGGACTGGCCGTTGATGAAGCGCAGCGTGGCCTCGTAGCGCACGGCGTTGTCCACGAACGCGGCGCGCTCGCGGTCCATGTCCACGGTGTTGTTGTCCAGGCTCGGCTGGGTCTGCAGGGCATAGCCCAGCGTGCTGTCCGAGCTGCCACTGGCGGCTGCCGGCAGCGGGATGTGGCGCGGGTCGCTCACGCTCTGGCTGCGCAGGGGGCTGGGGTTCTGGGCTTCGTTCACGGCACGCATGGCATCGGCAAACTTGAAGTCGCGCGCCACGTAGCCGGGCGTGTCCGCGTTGGCGATGTTGCTCGCGATGGCACGCTGGCGCTCCGAGCGCAGCAGCAAGGCGCTTCCGTGAAAGTCCAGGCGGTTGGTCATCTTGTCGAGCATGTGGGCCTCGGCGTGTAAAAAAAGGGGTTCGGCCGCCATGGCCCCGGGGGGCTTGTGGCGTGCGTCGATTATGGAAATCGCCCCGTTTTTCTAAAGCGCGAAGAGCGCTGGGATTGGCCCGCTGTTCCGCGCTTGGCGCATGCGGTGGCCAGCCTACAGTGGCAGGTGTGAAAAGGCGTCCGGGGCCCGTTGTGCCGGACCGCCGTCAGACCCGTTGGAGTCCCGTCATGCCGCTTCCTATCCTGCGCTCATCCCGCCTTGCCTGCCTTCGCTTCCTGATGGGCGGCGCGCTGGCGCTGGGCTCTGCCCTGGCGCTGCCCGCCCATGCCCAGCAGGGAGGCGATCAGACCGCCGAGCTGGGCTCGATCACCCAGCACTGGCTGGACGATGCGCTGGCCCAGGCGCAGGCCGGGGGGCTGCCGCTGCGCATGGAAGTCAGTGTGGGCACGCTGGATTCGCGCCTGCGCCTGGCGCCCTGCGCGCGCGTGGAACCCTATCTGCCCGCTGGTGCCCGCCTGTGGGGGCGCACCCGCCTGGGCCTGCGCTGCGTGGACGGCCCCACCCGCTGGAACGTGTTCCTGCCCATCACGGTCAAGGCTTTCGGCCCCGCTTGGGTGCTGGCCGGCAATGTGGGCACCGGCGCAGTGCTGAGCGAGCAAGATGCCATCGAGGCCGAGGTGGACTGGGCCGCAGAACCCGCGGCCATCGTGGCCAATCCCAAGGACTGGGTGGGGCAGACCGCCACCCGTCCGCTGTCCGCCGGCCAGGCGCTGCGCCAGAACATGGTGCGCGCCCCCGACCTGTTCAAGGCCGGCTCTGCGGTGCGCGTGGTGGTGCAGGGGCCGGGTTATGCGGTCACCTCCTCGGGCCAGGCCATGAGCGCGGGCGCTCAAGGACAGAATGTGCGCGTTCGAATGGCCAATGGGCGCATTATTGGGGGTACTGTGCTTGAGGATGGGACAATAGAGGCCACTTTGTGAGCCGCGAGGCACCACAAAGCGCTAAAGTCTGCTCCCTGCCGGCCGAAAACATGGCTACTGGCCCCACATCTCACAGGGGTGGTGGAGAGTGCGATGAAGATTGGACACAACCCGGATACTGCGACTGCGCTGTCAAAGGCCGCTGCCAACAAGCAGCAGGCCAAGGCCGCCGCACCTGCGCCGGCCGCTGAAGAAGCGGCCCAGGGCGCGACGCGCGCCGCCGCAGGCGTGCCCGTCACGCTGTCGGCCGCCGCCCGCGGGGTGGACGCCACCAAGTCCACGGCCGACTTCGACACCGCCAAGGTCAAAGCGATCAAGGCCGCCATCGAAAAAGGCACCTTCCGCGTGGACGCCGAAGCCGTGGCCGACAAGCTGCTGTCCAACGCCTACGAAACCCTGTCCCACTCGCGGGGCTGACCCGCCCTCCTGGGCCGGCTGGCCCGCCGGGGTGACAGGCTCTAGACTTGCACCCCATGTCACTCGACGACACCCTCACCTTCATCGAAGCGCAGCTGCAGGACATGCAGGCTGCGCTTCTTGCTTCCAACCCCCAGACTTTTGAAGACACTGCGGTGCAGCTGCGCGGCGCTGCCATGGCGCTGGCCCAGGCCCTGGCGCCTGTGGCGGGCGCGCTGGAGCCCGCCGCCACGCAAAGGGTGCAGGCCATCGGCCGGCAATTGACGCTGGTGCGCGACCAACTGGCCCGGGTGATGGCGCTGACTGAGCGGCAGGCGGCGTCGCTGCTGCCGCCGGTGGAGGGGGTGACTTACGGGCCCTCGTCCGGCGCCGCGGGGGCGCGGATTTACCGGGCACCGGGGTGACTTTTAGCCCGAATTGCTGGCTGAGGCTTATGGGATAAGCGCTGGCAGCTATCTTTTTTGACGGGTTCTTGGGGTTTGATGCTGTGACCGGGACCCGCCCCGGCGGGCGAGGCACTTTTCTTTGACAAAGCAAAGAAAGGTAGGTGCGCCGCCGGGCGCATATCCCGGCCAGCGCCATGAAAAGCCGCAGCACAAGCTCAAAAAAAATAGCTGCCCGCGCTTGTCCAGCAAGCGCAAAACAGCTATTTCATCCAAAGAATCAGTGCCCCCGCATCTTCGTCCGCAACCGCGCAATCGCCTGGCTGTGCAGCTGGCACACGCGCGATTCGGTCACGCCCAGGACGGCGGCGATTTCCTTCAGGTTCATGTCGTGCTCGTAGTACATGCCCATGATGTACTGCTCGCGCTCGGGCAGGGCCTTGATGGCC
Organism: Diaphorobacter sp. B2A2W2; assembly: GCF_056730635.1. Taxonomy (NCBI): domain Bacteria; kingdom Pseudomonadati; phylum Pseudomonadota; class Betaproteobacteria; order Burkholderiales; family Comamonadaceae; genus Diaphorobacter; species Diaphorobacter sp. B2A2W2. The sequence continues at coordinate 37,505 of NZ_JBWZOR010000006.1, read as the reverse complement.
TCGACCAGCGAGGCGCGCAGGCGCTGGTCGCGTAGCACGGCCATGGGATCGGCGCCCTCGTCGGCCACGTGGCGGTCCAGGAAGCCCTCGTCCTCGTCATCGTGGTGAAAGTCTTCCAGGTACACCAGCTGCGTGCCGCGCACCTTGCTCAGCAGAGTCTGGTAGTCCTCCAGGCTCATGCCCAGTTCGGCGGCGATCTCGGACTCGATGGGGCTGCGGCCCAGGCGCTGCTCCACGCGGTGCAGGGCATGCTCGATGTCCTTCTGGCTCTTGCGCGAGCTGCGGCTCATCCAGTCGCCCTCGCGCAGCTCGTCGAGCATGGCGCCGCGGATGCGCTGGCTGGCAAAGGTCTCGAACTGCACGCCCTGCGCGACTTCGTAGCGCGAGAGCGCGTCGTTCAGACCGATCATGCCGACCTGGATCAGGTCGTCCAGCTCCACGTTGGGCGGGAGCTTGGCGATCATGTGGTGGGCGATGCGCCGCACCAGGGGCACGTGCTGGTGGAACAGCGCGTCCCGGTCGAGCTGGCCTTTCGCGGTGTACATCGGGTCAGTGGCTCCGGTCCAGGGGCGAGAGGGAGGCGCACAGGCTGTGCGGGGGCAGCAGGGGCATGGCAGCGTCAATAGTGCATGCGTTTTCCAGCAGTTGCAAGGCCAGCCGCTGGATGTCCTGCGCGCGCGCCGCGGCCACGGTGGTGGTGTGGACCTGCAGGCCCAGGTGGGTGCGCGCGCTGCGCTGCAGCGTGTCCAGCGCCTCGGCGGTCTGGCGGTGCTGCACAGGCTCCTGCGGCGCGAGGATGGACGCCACCGTGCAGCGCACGCCGGCGTGCAGCGCCATGTGCTTGAGCTGGCGGTAGCTGCGCACCATGCCTTGCGCGCCGGGGCCGGTCATGATCAGCGGTACGCTGGCGCTGCCGCGCAGCAGCGGCGCCAGTTGCTCGGGCGGAGCATGCAGCACCACCAGCGCGTAGGCGCGAAACAAGGGCTGCAGGCGCTGCAGCACGGTGGCGCCATGGTGTTCGGACTGCTGCGCCAGGCGGGCCAGCCCGCGGGCCGCGGGCACCACGGCCAGCGACGCGCCGGTAGCGGAGGCCAGCGTCTGCGCGCCGTTCCAGGGAGCCGGGTGCAGCAGCTGGTCCAGGCCGGGCATGTGCGGGCTCTCCAGCGCCGTGCCGTCCAGCACCACGACGGGGTAGCCCAGGCGCTGCAGGCTGGAGCACAGCTGCCACAGCATCTCCAGCCACGGGCCGCTGCCCGGCTGGCTCAGCACGGCCAGCAGGCGCAGGTCCTGCTGCGGCGTGTAGCTGTGCAGCCCGGCGGCCTGGTGCAAAGCGGTATCAAGCAACATCGGCCATCCCTCGCTCATCGGCCGTTTCCGTGGCGTGCGAGAAGAAGAAGTTCAACTCGGCGGCCTTGGGGTCGAAGGCCGACTTCACGCTCGTGCGCATGGAGGCGCTCACGAGCTTGCGGGCGTCGGCCGCTTCCCAGTCCTCGGGCACGCGCTGGCCGTTGGTCACGCCGCGCAGCACCATCTGGTGGCGGATCAGCGCATCGATGGCCGGGCCCAGCTTCACGGCCTCGTCCACCTTGGACAGGATGGCCTGCTGCGAGCCGGTGGTCTTGAAGCCGGTGAGCACGTCGTCCAGTGTATCGCCGTGGCTGCTGGCGTTGAGCACCAGCAGGCGCTTGACACCGGGCAGCGCCAGCACGTCCAGCAGGTCGCGCTTGCGCGGGTCGCGCGGGGCCACGCCCGTGGTGTCGATGAGCACCATCTTCTTGGACGACAGCAGGCCCAGCAGGTCCTGCAGCGCCGCGCGGTCGTGCGCCAGGTGCGCCACCACGCCCAGCATGCGGCCGTAGGAGCGCAACTGCTCGTGCGCGCCCACGCGGTAGGTGTCCAGCGTGATCAGGCCCACGCTGGCGGGGCCGTGGATGCGCGCGCACAAGGCGGCCAGCTTGGCGGTGGTGGTGGTCTTGCCCACGCCGGTGGCGCCCACCATGGCGAAGATGCCGCCTTCCTCGTACAGCGGCAGCGTCTGCGCGTCGGTGCGCAGGTTGCGCTCCAGCACTTCCATGAGCCAGCGCACGGCCTCCTGGGCGCCCAGATGCTCGGGCAGGTGTTCCAGCACCGCGCGCGAGAGGGCGGGCGAATAGCCCGCACGGATGAGCTTGAGCATCAGGGTGGACTGGATCGGGTTCTGGCGGGCCTGGCCCAGCCAGGCCAGGGTGTTGAAGCGGTCCTCGATCAGCTCCTTCATGGACTGCAGTTCCTTCATGAGGTTCTGCTGTCCCAGGCCGGCCGCCAGCGTGGGCGCGGCTGTGGCGGGCGCCTCGGCGCGGCGCGGCGTGAGCTGCTCTGCGCCCAGGGCGGCATGCATGGGCCGCAATGGGTTGTGGCGTGCCACCGGGGCATTCACGGGCTGTGGCGCGGGTGGCTCTGGCAGGCGCTCGGCGCGGGGTTCGAAGCGTGGCTCGGGCAGGCCGCGCTCCAGCGCTGCGCGCTCGTTCAGCGGCGCGGGGGCGCTCGTGCCGTGCAAGGCCTCGTGGCGACGGCGCAGCATGCGCTCGCGCACATAGTCCTGGAACGACAGCGTGCTCATGGCCAGTTGCTCGGTGTCGTGCGCCACGGTGCTGCGTGCTGCGGGCGCCGGCTGGCGTGCGGGCTGCGGGACAGGGGCTGCATGGGGCTGCGTCTGGGACATGCGCACCGGCTGGCTCGCGGCCAGGTCGTCGGCGCGCTCCTGCAGACGGTTGGGTGCCGGCTCGGCGCCGCCGTGCAGGGACGACAGCGCGTCCTCGGCCGTGGCCACCACCTCGACGCCGCCCGCCGTGGGGCGGTTGGACAGGATCAGCGTGCCTTCACCGAAGGCCATGCGCGCCTTGGCCAGGGCCTCCCGTGCGGTGGGAGCGGTAAAGCGTTTGATGTTCATGCGGATGCACCTTTGAGGATCGGGCCGATGCGGATGGTGTGGGTCTCAGGAATCTCGCTGTGGGCGAGCACCTGCAAGCGGGGAGCCACGCGCCGCACCAGGCGGGCGATGGCGTTGCGGATCTGGTCGGGCACCAGCAGGCAGGCGGGCATGCCCAGCTCTTCCTGCTGCAGGGCGACTTCGGCGGCCTTGTGGGTGAGCAGGTCGGCCACGCCGGGGTCCAGCGCCGGGCCGCTGGCATTGCCCAGGGCCTGCATCAAAAGGCGCTCCAGCCCGGGCTCGATGGCGATGACGCTGAGCTCGCGCGTGGGGCCGTAGATCTGCTGCACGATGGCGGGGGACAGGGCGATGCGCACGCGGCGCGCCAGTTCCATCGGGTCTTGCGTGCTACCGGCGTGTTCCGCCAGCGTCTCGATGATGGTGCGGATGTCGCGGATGTGCACGGACTCCTCCAGCAACAGCTGCAGCACTTTCTGGAATGTTGTGATGGACACCATCTTGGGCACGACTTCTTCGATGAGTTTGGGTGCCAGCCGGGTCACATGCTCCACGAGCTGCTGCGTCTCGGTGCGGCTCAGGAGCTTGGCGGCGTGCACTTGCATCAAGTGTGACAAATGGGTCGCCATCACGGTTTCCGAATCAACCACGGTAAAGCCTGCCATTTGTGCCGCTTCCTTCTGCGCGGCGTCGATCCAGTGCGCGGGCAGGCCGAAGGCGGGGTCGGTGGTGGGAGTGCCGATCAGCGGCGTGGAGATGCCGCCGGGGTTGATGGCCAGGTACATGCCGGGGAATGCCTCGCCTTCGCCCACCACCACACCGCGCAGCGTGATGCGGTAGGCGCTGGGCTTGAGCTCCAGGTTGTCGCGCACATGCACGGCCGGCGGCAGGAAGCCCACCTCCTGCGCAAACTTGCGGCGCACGCCCTTGATGCGCGTGAGCAGGTCGCCCTGGCGGCTCTTGTCCACCAAGGCGATCAGGCGGTAGCCCAGCTCCAGGCCCAGCAGGTCCACGGGCTGCAGGTCGTCCCAGCTGGCCTCGCCGTCGCTCACGGGCGCGGGGGCTTCTTCCACCGGGGCGGGGCGGCGCTGGCGCTGCAGCAGCATCCAGGCGCCGTAGCCGAGGAGGCTGCCCATGACCAGGAACACGGTGTGCGGCATGCCGGGGATGAGGCCCAGCAGGATCAGCACGCCCGCGGTCACGCCCAGCACGCGTGGCGACATGAGCAACTGCTGCACGATCTGCTGACCCATGTCGGAGTCCTTGCCCACGCGCGAGATCACCATCGCGGCCGCGACGGAAATCAGCAGGCCGGGGATCTGGGCCACCAGCGCATCGCCCACGGCCAGCAGGATGTAGCTGTTGGCGGCATCGTTGGCCGACAGGCCATGCTGCAGCATGCCGATGGCGAAGCCGCCCACGATGTTGATGATCAGGATCAGGATGCCGGCGACGGCATCGCCGCGCACGAACTTGCTCGCGCCGTCCATGGAGCCGAAGAAGTTGGCCTCTTCCTGCACCTCGGCGCGGCGGCGCTTGGCTTCCTTCTCGTCGATCAGGCCGGCGTTCAGGTCGGCGTCCACGGCCATCTGCTTGCCGGGCATGGCGTCCAGCGTGAAGCGGGCCGACACCTCGGCGATGCGCTCCGCGCCCTTGGTCACCACCACGAAGTTGATCACCACCAAGATCGCGAACACGATCAGGCCCACGGCGAAGTTGCCGCCGATCAGGAAGTGGCCGAAGGCCTCGATCACCGCGCCGGCCGCGCCCGGGCCGGTGTGGCCTTCCAGCAGCACCACGCGGGTGGACGCCACGTTCAGCGACAGGCGCATCAGCGTGGTGAGCAGCAGCACCGAAGGGAAGGCCGCGAAGTCCAGCGGCTTGATCATGTACGCGGCCACCATCATCACCATCAGCGCCACGGCGATGTTGAGGGTGAAGAAGGTGTCCAGCATCCAGGGCGGCACGGGCAGCACCATCAGCGCCAGGATGGCCACTACCAGCAGCGGGGCCGACAGCCCCTGCAGTGCCGGGCCGTGGTTGCCGGCCCATTGCCGGACGGAATGGATCGAGGGGGACGTCATCTTGCGTTACCTGTGGCGGGTGCGGGGCGCCGGGTGTGGTGGGCGCTGTGGGGGTCGAGCTCGGGCGGCACGTAGGGATCGGGCTGGGCCTCGGGCATGCGGCCATCGCCGCGCAGCGCGGCCTTCAGGCGGTACACGTAGGCCAGCACCTGGGCCACGGCGGTGTATAGCTGTGCGGGAATCGGTTGCTCCAGCTCGGCGTGCGCATACAGCGCGCGCGCCAGCATGGGGGACTGCAGCACGGGCACGCCATGCGCCTGGGCCACTTCGCGGATCTTGAAGGCCAGCAGGTCGGTGCCCTTGGAGACGACCTGGGGTGCGCCCATGGTGGCGTCGTCGTACTTCAGGGCCACGGCGTAGTGCGTGGGGTTCATGACCACGAAGTCGGCCTTGGGCACGGCGGTGATGCTGGCGCCGTCGGCGATCTCGCGCGCGCGCTGGCGCTGCCGGCCCTTGAGCTGCGGATTGCCGTCGGATTCCTTGTGCTCCTGCTTGACTTCCTCGTGCGACATCTTCAGGCGCGACTTGAAGAAGAACGCCTGCAGCGGCACGTCCACCACGGCGAACAGGAACACCACCAGCAGCAGCAGGCTGGTGCCCGAGACGATCCAGTCGCCCACGTGGCGCAGCGACATGGGCGAAGGCTGCAGCACCAGCGCGGCCATCTTCTCGATGCTCTGGCCCATGAAGTTCCAGGCCACGAACGACAGGATGCCGGTCATGAGCACCATCTTGCTCACGTTGGCGAGTTGCTGCTTGGAAAACAGGTTGGTGAAGCCGGTCAGCGGGTTGAGCCGGTTGAACTGCGGCGTGATGGGCTTGAAGCTGAACACCCAGCCGCCGGCACCCACGGCGCTCAGCAGCGCCGCGCCGCCGGTGAGCGCGGCGAAGCTGGCGCTGGCCAGCAGGCCCACGCCCGCCATGGTCTGCAGGCGCTCCAGCATGTGGCCGGGCGCCTGCACAGTGGCCGCGTTGAATGCGAGCTGCTGGCGCATCGCGCGCTGCAGGTATTCCACGAACCAGGGCGCGAGCACCAGCAGCGCCAGCGCGCCCATGCCCAGGATGGCCAGGTGCGACAGGTCCCGCGAGCGCGCGGCCTGGCCGTCGCTGCGCGCTTTCTGGAGCTTGCGCTCGGTTGCTGGGAGGTTTTTGTCTTGGCTCGAGCTCATGGCGGCGTGACTGCTGGGTCACGCCATTGTCGGGAGCCGGGGCGAAAGCTAAAGCCCGAATAAAGGGGTTGCGCCGGCGTTATTCGCGGCGGTGGCGGCGGTTGCGCCGACGATTGGTAAGCTATTAAAATAATAGCTGTTTGCGCTTGCCCAGTGGGCGTTAGAGCCTGATTTTGCTGATGTTTATGTCATGCGCCGGGCTCCTGCCTGGGCCCGGCCGCGTCAGAACCCCAGACTGGCCAGCAGGTCGTCCACCTGCGACTGGCTGGTCACCACGTCGGGTGCGGACTCGGGATTGACCACGGGCCCCTGCAGTTGGTCGCGCCGCGGCTCGGGCGCGATGGGTGTTTGCGCCTGCGGCGGCGCGGTCTGGATCAGCAACTGCACCAGCTGCTGCTCGATCGTCGCCGCCAGGTTCACCACGCGCGCGATCACCTGGCCGGTGAGATCGTGGAAGTCCTGCGCCATCATGATCTCGGTCAGGTGGCTGTCAGCCTCCTGCGTGGCGCGCTCCACATCGGTCAGGAAGTTGTAGATCTCGCCCTTGGCCACCGCGGCCACGGGGTCGGCCACCAGCGAGGTGACCACGCGGCGCGTTTCCGAGGCCACGTGGTCGTGCAGCGACTTGGCCTGCTCCACCCGGCCCAGCACCTTCTCGGCCGCCTCGCCCGTCAAGCGGGCGATGTAGGACAGGCGGCTTTGCGCATCGGGCAGCTCACCCATGGTGCCGCGCAACTGGTCCGCGTAGCCGAGCTCGTTCAGGGCGGAATGCAGCTGCCGCGTGAGCAGGCCTATCTTGTGGTGGACGTCGTCTGTCCCGTCGGCTGGCGCGCCGTTTTCTGCCGCCGTCATGCTCACAGCCCCATTTTCTTGAGGATCAGGTTGACCTTCTCTTCCAGCGTGGCCTTGGTGAAGGGCTTGACGATGTAGCCGGCGGCGCCGCCCTGGGCGGCGGCGACGATATCTTCCTTGCGCGCCTCGGCCGTCACCATCAGCACGGGCAGGTGCTTGAGCTTGTCGTCCTTCTTGATCTCGCCCAGCAACTGGAAGCCGTTCATGTTCGGCATGTTGATGTCGGTGACCACGAAGTCGAACTTGCCGTTGCGCAGCTTGTTCAGTGCCGCCACGCCGTCTTCGGCCTCGTCGGCATCAGCGAAACCGCTTTCCTTGAGCAGGTTGCGGACGATGCGCCGCATGGTGGAAAAGTCGTCAACGATCAGAAAGCGAAGGGCGGAGGACACAAAGGACCCTTTCGGTGAATATGGGGCTATTGTCGTAAGTCATCAGCAACGTGACAAGTTGTTACTGATTCGGCGATGAGGAAGCTGGATTGTCCTGCTTTTCTGCCACGGGCGACGGTAACGGAAATACCATGTTCTTTTTACCCATGAGCCGCTCTTCGGCTTCATGGGTGAGTACGGTGATGGTGATACGCCGGTTCACGGCGGCGCGGGGGTTCTCGGGCTCCAGTAGATCGCTGGCAGCCATCCCCACCACGCGGCCCAGCTTGGCGTCGGGCATGCCTGCGGCCACCAGTTCGCGTCGCGAGGCGTTGGCGCGGTCGGCCGACAGCTCCCAGTTGCTGTAGCCGCGGTCGCCATTGCCATAAGGCACGGCATCCGTGTGGCCGGACAGGCTGATGCGGTTTTCTACCCCGCCCAAGGCTGCACCAATCTGGTGCAGGATGTCGCGCATGTAGGGTTTGACCAGAGCGCTGCCACTGTCGAACATCGGGCGGTTCTGATCGTCGACGATCTGGATCTGCAGGCCGTCGGGCGTCAGGTCCAGCCGGATCTGCGAGCGGTATTCGTTCAGGCGAGGGTTCTCGGTGATCATTGCCTCGATCTTGGTCTGCAGCGCCTTGATGCGCTGTGCGTCCTGCCGGGCACGCTCGGCGCGCGAGGCCTCCACGCTGGAGCGCATGTTGGTGGAGCTGTCGGAATTGGAGCGGCGCACCTGCCCGTGCACCTTGGACAGGTCGTTGCCGCCGCCCGGGATCACGCTGGAGCTGTTGCCCGCCCCGTCTCCGCCCTGCATCGCCACCTTGAGCGGCGACGAAAAGTAGGCCGCAATGCCCTGCAGCTCGCCCTTGGCGGTGGAGCCCAGCAGCCACATCAGCAGGAAGAAGGCCATCATGGCCGTCACAAAGTCGGCGTAGGCGATCTTCCATGCACCGCCGTGCGGCGCATGGGGGCGCTTCTTGGCGCGCTTGATGATGATGGGCTGGAGCTTCTTTTCGGCCATGGCAAAGGCGGTTCAGGCGTGGCGCGTCACTTTTTGCCCTTGACGTGGGCTTCCAGCTCGACGAAGCCCGGGCGGTCCCCGGAGAACAGCACCTTGCGGCCGAACTCGATGGAGGTGGCGGGGTTGTAGCCCTGCATGCTGGCCAGCAGGGTGGACTTGATGCACTCGTATTCCTTGGCGGCGTCGGCGGCCTTTTGCTCCAGCAGCCCGGCCAGCGGCTCCACCGCGCCGTAGGCCAGCAGAATGCCCAGGAAGGTGCCGACCAGCGCCGAGGCAATCATGCCCCCCAGCACGGCGGGCGGCTGGCCCACCGAGCCCATGGTGTTCACCACCCCGAGCACCGCGGCCACGATACCGAAGGCCGGCAGGGCGCCGGCCAGTCGCGTGAGCGCCGCCACGGGGGCGTGCGCCTCGGCGTGGTGGGTCTCGATCTCGCTGTCCATCAGCGCCTCGATCTCGTGGGCGTTCAGGTTGCCCGAGACCATCATGCGCAGGTAGTCGGTGGTGAATTCGATCACGTGCGGGTCGCTGCCCACGGTGGGGAATTTCTTGAACAGCTCTGATTCCTTGGGCGACTCCACGTCCTGCTCGATCGACATCAGCCCTTCCTTGCGGGCCTTCTGCAGGATCTCGTAGAGCATGGCCATCAGCTCCATGTAGCGCGCCTTGGTGTACTTGTTGCCTTTGAACACCTGGGGCAGGGTGGCCATGGTGGCCTTGAGCACCTTGGGCTGGTTGGTCACGATGAATGAGCCCAGCGCGGCCCCGCCGATGGTGATCATTTCAAAGGGCAGGGCCGTCAGCAGCACCTGAACGTTGCCGCCATGGGCGACGAACACGCCGAAGACGCAGCCGAAGGTGATGATGTAGCCGAGGATGACGAGCATGCTGGGGTTCTAAACGGGCAAAGCGGGCATGGGAGCCCCGCAGCCTTGCATAAGGGAATGACTTTTGTATCGGATTGTCGCGAGAAAAATGAAGCCGGCTTGACCGGGTTCCCTTGTCAACGGTCGGTGGTTCCTATGAAAAAGAGCTGTAGTGCCCACGGTCAGGGCGCTGACAGCTCTTATTTTGGAAGCAGTAACGGACCGCCTTATTTCAGCAAGGCCAGCACGCCCTGCGGGATTTGGTTGGCCTGGGCCACCATGGCGGTGCCGGCCTGCTGCAGGATCTGGGTGCGCGACAGGTTGGCCGTTTCGGCCGCGAAGTCGGCGTCCTGGATGCGGCCGCGCGAGGCGGACATGTTCTCCGAAGAGGTGTTCAGGTTCGCGATCGTCGTCTCGAAGCGGGCCTGCAAGGCGCCGAAGCTGGCGCGCTGGCCGTTCACTGCCGCCAGGGCGGAATCGATGATCTTCAGCGCCTTGGTGGAGCCGTCCACGGTGGACACGTCAATGGTATTGACGGAGTTCAGCGTGGAAGGCGTTGCCGTGACGGGAGGCGTGCCGGTCAGGTTCCCGATGGAAAAGCCCTTGTCGGAGTTCATTTCCAGGTAACCGCGGGCCGTCGCGTACCCTCCCGCCGGCGCGGCGGCCACGCCGGCCACGAAAGTCGGGGTTCCCGAGCTGGCAGACGTCACGGCATCGTAGGCGCCCACAGCAAGCGTGTTGCCGGCCGCGGAATTGTTCTGGATCTGGATGTCGGCCCCCGACTCGTTGATCAGGATGATGCCGTCCCCGTCCGCATTCAGCTTGGCGGTGATGCCCGTCTGGGAGGACACGTCATTGAAGGCCTTGATGCCCTCGGCCAGGCCCGCCGCGGTGGCGCCCGCGGTGCTGACGCTGAAGGTGACGTTTGCCGCAGTGGCGTTATCGCCCACCACCGCGAGGGAATAGGAACCACCGGCCACAAAGGTCGTCAGCTCGACCTGGTTGCGTGCGGAGGCCGTCACCCCGGTGGCCTCCGACGCCGCATTGATCTTGGCTGCAGCCGTCGCCAGGGTGTCCGTAGCGGTGAGGTTGATCGTCTTGGTCTGAAGCCCCGCCACGTCGAACGTGCCGGTCAGCGGCGTGGGGGTGTTGGTGGCGGTGACCACCACTGGCGCGGACTGCTTCAACTGCGCTCCGTAGGTGGCAGTACGGAAGTTGCCCGTGGTGGCGGTGATGGTCTGGTTGGCATTCGCGCCCACCTGGAAGGTGGCGGAGCCGAACGAGCCGTCCAGCAGTTTCTGGCCGTTGAACTCGGTGGTCACGGCCAGGCGGTCCAGCTCGGACAGCAGCTGGCCCACTTCGGCCTGCAGGGCCTTGCGGTCGGAGGCGCTGTTGGTGGCGTTGGCCGACTGCACGGACAGTTCACGCACTCGCTGCAGGATGTTGCCCGCTCCCGCCAGGGCGCTTTCGGCCACCTGCGCCAGTGAGATACCGTCGTTGGCATTGCGTGCCGCCTGGTTCAGGCCGCGGATCTGGCTGGTGAAGCGTTCGGAGATGGCCAGGCCGGCGGCGTCGTCCTTGGCGCTGTTGATGCGCAGGCCCGACGACAGGCGCTGGATGGAGGTATTGAGCGAACCCTGGCTGACCCCCAGATTGCGCTGGGCGGTCAACGAGGCGACGTTGGTATTGATGGTAGCTGCCATGGCGGAACTCCTGCGTGGCTGGAAACGATGATTTCTGCCGGCTTAAGCGTGGCCCCTCCGGCGGACTGTGCGGGAACGATGGGCAGATTGTGGAGAGCCGGCGTGGGGGCGTTGCCGCGATAAGCGGCGCAAAAACCGTCCAGTCCGTGCGTTTGTCCCTAAAGTTTTCCAGCCACAGCCCGAAAACACATTCAACGGGCCGTTTGAAACAAGAAGTGACGACCCGCCGTTCAACAAGGCGCCCAAGGGGGCCCTGTGAACCCTGAGGCCAGACGGTTCTGGGCCCAGATGGCGGTAACGCCTTATTCAGTCAGTTCTTTCAGGAGATTTGCAATGGCATCGACCATCAATACCAACGTCGCCTCGTTGACCGCCCAGCGCAACCTGGGCATGAGCCAGGCCTCCCTCAACACCTCCATCCAGCGCCTGTCGTCGGGCCTGCGCATCAACAGCGCCAAGGACGACGCCGCCGGCCTGGCCATATCCGAGCGCTTCACCAGCCAGATCCGCGGCCTGAACCAGGCCGTGCGCAACGCCAACGACGGCATCTCGCTGGCCCAGACGGCTGAAGGCGCACTGAAGGCGTCCGGCGACATCCTGCAGCGTGTGCGCGAACTGTCCGTGCAGTCGGCCAACGCCACCAACAGCGCCTCCGACCGCAAGGCCATTCAGGCTGAAGTGGGCCAACTGCTGTCCGAACTGGACCGCATCTCCGTGACCACCGAGTTCAACGGCCAGAAACTGCTGGACGGCTCGTTTGGCTCCGCCACCTTCCAGGTGGGCGCGAATGCCAACCAGACCATCACTGCCACCACGGGCAACTTCCGCACCACCACCTACGGTGCACAGATCAACAACAGCAAGCTGGTGGACGCCGCAGCGACGGCCACCGCTTTGACCGGCACGGTGGTGATCGCCGGCCTGCAGACCAAGACGGCTACCCTTGGGGCCTCGGACACTGCCGCTACCGCTGCTGCAGCCATCAATGCACTGTCTGACGCCACTGGCGTGACCGCATCTGCACGCAACGTGTCGGAACTGAAGTTTGCCGCCACGGGTGCCGTGTCCCTGGCAGTGAAGGGTGATAACTCCACCGCTGCTAACGTCACGTTCAACGTGTCGGGCAATACGGCTGCCGGCTTGGCCGAGGCAGTCAAGGCGTTCAACGACGTGTCCTCGCAGACCGGCGTCACCGCCAAGCTCAATGCCGCGGCGGATGGCATCATCCTCACCAACGAGGCCGGCGCCGATATCAACCTGACGAACAACAGCGCGACGGTTGGTGTCACGCTGGCTGCACAGAACGCAGAAGCCACCACTACGCCGACTTTCGGTGCGGCGACGGCTGCCGCTGCGGCTGGCGGTGCCGTGGTTTCCCGCGGCACGCTGGAGTTCTCGTCCGACAAGGGCTACTCGATCACCGGTACGTCTGCACTGGCGTCCACCACAGCCGCGTCGTCCCTGAAGGCAGTGAACACCATCGACGTGTCCACCGTGGAAGGCTCCACCAAGGCCCTGAAGATCATCGACTCGGCCCTGGCTGCCGTGAACGGCCAGCGCGCCAGCTTCGGTGCCCTGCAGTCCCGCTTCGAGACCGCCGTGAACAACCTGCAGACTTCTTCCGAAAATATGTCCGCCTCGCGCGGCCGCATCCAGGACGCTGACTTCGCAGCTGAAACGGCCAACCTGTCGCGCACCCAGATCCTGCAGCAGGCCGGCACCGCCATGGTGGCCCAGGCCAACCAGCTGCCCCAGGGCGTGCTGGCCCTGCTGCGCTGATACGGCAGCCTTCAGGTGAGACGCGGGATTCGTTCCCGCATCTCTCCCCGAGCGCGGCAGTGAGATTCTCACGGCCGCGCTTTCCCGCTTGTGGGGTGGCATGGCGAGCGTGACGTGCGGGATTGGCAGGATTCTTCCGTCCTATTCAACGAGACGCACAGGGCCCTTCGGCTTGATAATTTCTGGCGTTACCGGCACGCATGCCGGTTTGCATGCATACGGAGATGGTCATGGCAAGTTTTTCCTCGATCGGTATCGGCCTGGGCGGCAATGTGGACGTCAATGGGCTGATCAAGGCGTCGGTAGATGCCGTCAAGCTGCCCATCACGAAGACCAACGGCCTGCAACAGCAGGCGGCGCTCACCAGTGCCAAGGTGTCTACCTTCGGCCAATTCAAGTCGCTGGTGTCCACGCTGGCGGACGCGGCCAGCAAACTCACCAGCGTCACCGGGTGGAATGGCGTCAAGGCCACTTCCTCCAATGCCGACGCGGTATCCGTCAGCGCGGTGGGCGGCGCAGCGGTCACGTCCTTCAGCGTGCAGGTGCAGAACCTGGCGATGGCCCAGTCGTCCATGTCGGCCGCGTTGCAGCCCACCAAGCAGCCGGTGGGTGCGGGCACGCTGACGCTGGCCACGGGAACCTGGGCGGGCGATCCCAAGGCATTCACCGCGGGTAGCGGCGAGGCGGTCAACCTCGAGATCAGCGCCACCGACACGCTGGCCGACGTGGCCAGCAAGATCAACGGGTCCAAGGCCGGGGTGACCGCCACGGTGTTGAACGACGCGTCGGGCGAACGGCTGCTGCTGCGCAGCAAGACCACCGGCGAGGCGGCCGGGTTCCAACTGAGCGTGTCCGACGCGGACGGCAACCTGGCCGACGGCGCCGGCCTGTCGCGCCTGTCCACCGGAATGACCACGGAATACGCACGCAATGCCAACGCCACGGTGAACGGCATCGCCGTCAGTTCCGCGACCAATGCGTTCGCCGATACCGTGGCGGGCGTGACCTTCACGGCCAACAAGGTCACCACGGAGGCCGTGACGTTGACCGTGGAGAAGGACACTTCGGCGGTCAAGAAGAACATCGAGGCCTTCGTTGCCGCGTACAACGCTGTCAACAGCGCGCTCAACGAAAGCACCAAGTACGACAAGGAGACGCAGACCGCCGGCCTGCTCCAGGGGGACTCCACCGTGCTGGCCCTGCAGAACACGCTGCGCATGGCGTTGCAGTCCGTCAACAGCTCGGGTGCGTTGCGCAACCTGTCGGCCGTCGGTGTGGTGTCCGCGGGTGGGCTGGGGCTGGGGAACGTTTCGCCGGACGGCTCTCTGGAGCTCAACGCCACGAAATTCAACAAGGCGATGGAAGACCCCGACGCCGTGAAGGAATTCTTCCGCGGGCCCGAGGGCGGGCGCGTGGAAGACGGCTTTGCCGGCAAGTTCAAGGCCATGACGTCCCAGCTGCTCGACACGGACGGGTTCTTTGCCTCCAAGACCAAGCTGTACGAGAGCGCACTCAAACTCAACGCCAAGGAGATCGAGCGCATCACCGACCGCGCCGACCGCCTGGAAAAGAGCCTGACGCAACGCTACACGGCGCTGGACACGAAGATGGCGTCGCTCAATGCGCTGAACGCTTACATCGCCCAGCAGGTCACCACCTGGAACAAGTCCTCGGGCTGAAAGCGCTTCAGTTTGACGGCGCAATGCCGATAAATTGAATAGCAGCCAGCTCAAGGATTACCGCCATGTTCAGTGCCCTCAACCCCCGCGCAGCGTCCGCCTACCAGCGGATCAATGTCGAAACCAGCATGCACACGATCGACCAGCACCAGTTGGTCAGCCTGCTGCTGGATGGCGTGCTGAGTGCCGTGGCCACCGCCCGTGGCGCGCTGGCGCGCAGCGACGTGCTGACCAAGTGCAACAGCATCTCCAAGGCCGTGCGCATCCTGGAAGAGGGCCTGATGACCGCGCTGGACCGCGAGTCGGGCGGCGAGGTGGCGGCGAACCTGGAGGCGGTGTACGACTACGCGCTGCGCCGGCTCATTGAGGCGAACGCCGGCAATGACGACGCAAAGCTGCAGGAGGTGGCCCGCCTGATCGAGCCGATCGCGCTGGCCTGGAAAGAGATGAAGAAGAGTACCGAGGCGGCCAACGACGTGGCGCAGCCCGCGCTGGCGGAGGCCTGAAGAATGCCCGACATGCTGATTGACTACTACAAGGCCATCGAGGACAGCAGCGCCAAGATGCTGGAGGCGGCCAAGCTCAAGGACTGGGACGGCGTGGTGCGCTACGAGGGCACCTGCGCGGTGCTCATCGAGCAGTTGCGCTACCAGTCGCAGCAGCAGGAACTGGCGCCTGAGCACCGCAAGGAAAAGGCCCGCATCATGCAGCGCATCCTGCGCAACGATGCCCAGATCCGCTGCCTGGCCGAGCCCTGGCTGGCGCAGTTCGAGCACCTGTTCGACGGGCAGCCGCAGATGATGCACTGACGTTGTGCTTCCTTCCCTGGCTGCGGCGTGGTGGCGCCGCGCGGGGGCTGCAGGGGCAATGCAAAAAGCCGGCACCGCAAGGTGGCCGGCTTTTTTATATGCGAAATATGCCTCTAGCGCTTATCTGGTAAGCGCTAGCAGCTATCAAATCATGAGCTAAAGTCGCGTCGATGCGCACCTTACACCTGCATGTTCATGATGTCGGTGTAGGCCTGCACCATGCGGTTGCGCACATGCAGCGTGGCCTGGAAGCCGATCTGTGCTTTCTGCATGGCGACCATGGTTTCCTCGATGCTGACGTTGGGGTTTTCCAGTTGCACTTCGCGCTGCAGGCCGCTGGCCTGGTCCTGCGCGGCGCTCACGGACTGCAGCGCGTTCTTGAACGCCGAGGAAAAGCCGGCCTCCTGCACGCCTTCCTGCGGCGCGGTGACGCGGCGCGCCACCTGGGTGCCGGTGAGGGGAAACTGGGTGCTGTTGATGCGCAGGTCCATGGTTGGATCGGGAAATGTCAGGAATGGCGCAATCGTAGGGCGCCGTGGGGCGCGCAGAGGCGGGAAATGATGGCCAAAGCCGCGCTTTATCGGCTGAACGGCGGACGGGGCGGATTCCATAATCGCCGCACGCCAGAGCCTCGCCTGGCGCCCGTCTTTTTGTGGAAAACCCGATGTCTGCAGTTGCCGAAGTTCCCGTCGCTCCGCCTCCCGTCGCCAGCCCTGGCTGGCCGCAGCGGCTGGCCTCGCTCGACCGTCCCGCACGCCTGCGCCTGGGGGTGGTGGCAGCGCTGCTGGTCGCGGCGCTGCTGGCCGCATTCTTCTACAGCCGCCAGCCCGACTACCGGGTGCTGTTCTCCGGCCTGAACGACAAGGACGGCGGCGCCATCGTGGCGCAGCTGTCGCAGATGAATGTGCCTTACAAGTACACCGAAGGGGGCGGTGCCATCCTCGTGCCGGCCGAGCGCGTGCACGACGTGCGCCTGCGCCTGGCCACGCAGGGCCTGCCCAAGGGATCGGTGACCGGGTTCGAGCTGATGGAGACCAACCGCTTCGGTGTCACCCAGTTCCAGGAGCGCCTGAACTTCCAGCGCGGGCTGGAGGGGGAGCTCACGCGCTCGATCCAGGCGCTGGCCTCGGTGCAGAGCGCACGCGTGCACCTGGCGCTGCCACAGCAAAACGGTTTCTTCCGCGAGCAGCAAAAGCCCTCGGCCTCGGTGTTGCTCAGCCTGTACCCTGGGCGCTTCCTGGACCGCGCACAGCTCGCAGGCATCGTGCACCTGGTGGCCTCCAGCGTGCCGGAACTCGCTCCCTCAGCCGTGAGTGTGCTGGACGATACCGGCAAGCTGCTGTCGCAGACGCCCGACATGGCCGGCGCCGGCGTGGACGCGCAGCAACTGGCCTATGTGCAGCAGATCGAGCAGCAGTACGCGCGCCGCATCCTGGACCTGCTGGAGCCCGTCGTGGGCAAGAACAACGTGAAGGCCCAGGTGACCGCCGAAGTGGACTTCAACCAGACCGAGTCCACCGTCGAGCAGCACAAGCCCAACCTGGCGCCCGATGCCAGCGCGGTACGCAGCCAGCAGGTGGTGGAAAGCGGCGGCACGCCCGGCGCGCAGCCACCCACGGGCGTGCCTGGCGCGGTGACCAACCAGCCGCCGCAGGCCTCTGCGGCTCCCATCAACGGTGCCAACCCCGCGCCCACGGCGGCCGGCGGCGCGCCGGGCAGCGGCGCTGCGGGCCAGGCCAAGCGCGAGTCCATCACCAACTATGAGGTGGACAAGACCACCCAGGTGACGCGCGGCGGTGCCGGCGCCATCAAGCGTGTGAACGCGGCCGTGGTGGTGAACTACCAGCCCGTGAGCGAAGGGCCGGGCAAGCCCGCGGTGAACAAGGCGCTGACGCCTGAACAGCTGGAGCAGATGACGGCGCTGGTGCGCGAGACGATCGGCTTCAACAAGGAGCGCGGCGATTCCGTCAACCTCATGAATGCCCCCTTCCTGGTGGAGGAGGTCCCCCCGGGCGAACTGCCGCTGTGGAAGCAGCCCGAAACGATCGAGTTGGCCAAGACGCTGGGCTGGCCGCTGGGCATCTCTCTGGCCGCGGCCATCCTGCTGCTGGGGCTGCTGCGCCCGGCGCTCAAGGCCCGCGCCCGCGCCGTGCAGATGGCGGCGCAGCAGCCGGCGGGGGCGCAGCTGAGTGCCATCGCCTCCGAAGAATTGCAGCGCCCCGGCTTGCCGGCGCCCGCGCAACCCGAAGAGCTGCAGCCCACGGCGGAGCAACTGCGCCTGGAAGAGGCGCGCCAACTGGCCCGCGACAACCCCGTCGCGGTGGCCAGCATTCTCAAAACCTGGGTCAATGGCGACTGACGCCGCCGGCCCGCACCGAATCACGAGACTGTCATGGACGAGCAAGGCCTGAACGACGCCGCCATCATGCTGATGTCCCTGGGCGAGGAAGAGGCCGCCGAGGTCTTCAAGCACCTGTCGCCCAAGGAAGTGCAGAAGCTGGGCGAGACCATCGCGCGCATGCGCACCGTCTCCCGCGAGAAGGTGGACGAGGTGCTCAACCGTTTCACCAGCGATGCGGCCGCGCAAAGCCTGCTGGTGTCCGACACCAGCAACTACGTGCGTGCCGTGCTCAAGCGCGCCCTGGGCGACGACAAGGCCGCGTTGCTGATCGACCGCATCCTGCAGGGCGGCGACGTGTCGGGCATCGAAAGCCTGAAGTGGATGGATCCGCTGTCGGTGGCCGAACTGCTGCGCAACGAGCATCCGCAGATCGTCGCGGCCATCCTGGTGCACCTGGACGCGGAGCAATCCTCGGCCATCCTGATGCACCTGACCGAGCGCCAGCGCAGCGAAGTGATGCTGCGCATCGCCACGCTGGAGGGCATACAGCCCACGGCCTTGAAGGACCTGAACGAGGTCCTGTTCAAGGTGCTGGCCGGCGGCGACAAGGTGCGCAAGAGCTCGCTGGGCGGCATCAAGGCGGCGGCCGAGATCATCAACCTGCTGGGCTCGGGCATGGATGCGGCGGTGCTGGAGTCCATTCGCGGCTATGACATGGACCTGGCCCAGAAGATCATGGACAAGATGTTCGTGTTCGACGACATCGTCAAGCTCGACAACCGCGCCATCCAGACCGTGCTGCGCGAAGTGGCTTCCGAGACCCTGGTGGTTGCGCTCAAGGGCGCGCAGCCCGAGGTACGCGACAAGATTCTGTCCAACATGTCCTCGCGCGCCGCAGAGGCGCTGCGCGAAGACCTGGAGTCGCGCGGCCCGATGCGCCTGTCCGAGGTGGAGGCGCAGCAAAAGGAAATCCTCAAGACGGTGCGGCGCCTGGCCGACGAGGGCCAGATCGCGCTGGCCAGCGGCGGCGACGACGCCTTTGTGTAGGACTGATCAATGACCCGGTCCCTGCGTTATTACACCCGCTTCATCCCGCGCGAAGAGGTGGGCGACGTCACCCGTTGGGAGTTCGGTGACGTGGAGTTTCCCCCGGGCAGCCAGCCGCTGGCGCCCGAGCCGCCGGTGCTGGAGCCCGAGGCGGCGCCCGTGGAGCCTGGCATCGACGAGGCGCAGCACCAGGCCCTGGTGCAGCAGGCGCGCGAAGAGGGCTATGCCCAGGGCCTGGCCGAAGGCCAGGAGCAGACGCGGCTGCAGTGGCAGCAGCGCATGGACGACTACGTGGCCGGCCAGGGGCGCGAAGGCGCCGAGCGGCTGGCCCGGCTCGCCCAGGCGCTGGAAGAAAGCTTCACCGGCATGCAGCAGGGCATGGCGCAGGAGGTATTGCAACTGGCCTGCGACATCGCGCGCCAGGTGGTGCGCCAGGAGGTCGCGGGCAATTCCCAGGCGGTACTGCCCGTGGTGCGCGAGGCGCTGGGCATGCTGGTCAGCGAGGCGCGGCCCGCCACCGTGCGCCTGAACCCGGGCGACTGGGCCGCGCTGGAGCAGCCACTGCGCGAGGAGTTTCCCGCCGGCCGCATCCAGTGGCTGGCCGACACCGCCGTGGAGCCTGGCGACTGCCAGGTGGAGTCGGGCGGCATGGTGGTGGACGGGTCGCTGGACAAGCGCTGGCGCCGTGCCATTGCCGCGCTGGGCCTGACCGCGGCCTGGAAGGACGTGGACCATGGCGATTGAGCCGGCCCGCGCCTGGGATGATTTCATGGCACAGGCGCGCGCGCGCCTGGCGCCGGAGCAGCCGCTGGAGACGCGCGGCACGCTCACCCGCCTGACCGGCCTGGTACTCGAAGCCACCGGCATCCGCGTGCCCGTGGGGTCGCAGTGCCAGGTGCAGATGAACGGCCAGGAGCCAGTGCTGGCCGAGGTGGTGGGGTTCGCGGGCGACACGGCCTACCTGATGCCCGCGGGAGACATCCATGGCCTGTCCAGCGGCGCCAGCGTGATGCCGGCTCCCGCCTACGTGCCGGCGTTGCACCTGGGCGCGGCGCCGGTGGAGGAAGCCGGCGCGGGCGTGGGCGCACTGCTCCTTCCCATGGGTGACGGCCTGCTGGGCCGTGTGGTGGATTCGCAGGGCAACCCCCTGGACCATGCGGGACCGCTGGCGCAGGTGACGGCCCAGCCCATGGACCGCAGCCCCATCAATGCCATGGAGCGCGACCCGGTGCGCGAGCCGCTGGACACCGGCGTGCGCGCCATCAATGCCCTGCTCACCGTGGGCCGTGGCCAGCGGCTGGGCCTGTTCGCCGGCTCGGGCGTGGGCAAGAGCGTCCTGCTGGGCATGATGGCCCGTTACACCCAGGCCGACGTGATCGTGGTCGGCCTGATCGGTGAGCGCGGGCGCGAGGTCAAGGAATTCGTCGAAGACATCCTGGGCGTGCAGGACCGCGGCCGCGCCGTGGTGGTGGCCGCACCGGCCGATGCACCGCCGCTCCTGCGCATGCAGGGCGCGGCCTATGCCACGGCGATTGCCGAGCACTTCCGCGACAAGGGCCAGCATGTGCTGCTGCTCATGGACTCGCTCACGCGCTACGCCATGGCGCAGCGCGAGATTGCCCTGGCGATCGGTGAGCCCCCGGCCACCAAGGGCTACCCGCCCAGCTGCTTCGCCAAGCTGCCGGCGTTGGTGGAGCGCAGCGGCAACGGACTGAACGGCGTGGGCTCCATCACCGCCTTCTACACCGTACTGTCCGAGGGCGACGACCAGCAGGACCCGATCGCCGACGCAGCCCGCGCGATCCTGGACGGGCACATCGTGCTGTCGCGCGCGCTGGCCGAAAGCGGGCACTACCCGGCCATCGACATCGAGCAATCTGCCTCGCGCGTGATGCACAACGTCGTGCCGCGCGCGCACTTCGAGTTGGCGCGCGGCTTCCGCGCGGTGTACTCGCGCTATCAGAAGAGCCGTGATTTGATCCAGGTCGGCGCATACATGAGCGGATCCGACCCGCAGCTGGACGAGGCGATCCGCCTGCAGCCGGGCATGACAGCCTTTTTGCAGCAGAGCATGTTCGAGGCCGCTCCCATGGACGACAGCATCGCCGCCATGGGCCAGGCGCTGGAAGGCGCGTGAGGCTAGGGCGATGGAAGGGCACGCCGCATGTCGTCGCTGAAGGCCTTCGAGGTGGCGGTGGAGCTGGCCGAACGCCGGCGCGACGCCGCGCGCCAGGCGCTCAAGAACGTGCAGGACGCGCGCCACGCCGCACAGGCCCAGCTGGAGCAGCTCACGGGCTACGCCGCGGAAACGCAAGGCCGCTGGGGCATGAAGGCCGACAGCGCCATGCAACCCGAGGTGATGTACCACCACTACCAATTCATGGGCCGGCTGGACCATGCCATCGGCCTGCAGACGGGCGTGGTGAGCGGGCAGGACGTGCGTGTGGACAAGGCCCGGCAGGCGCTGCTGGAGGCCGAACTGCGCCTGGCCAGCCTGCGCAAGGTGCTGGAGCGGCGGCGCGCCGAGGTGGCCTTACAGCAGCAGCGCCGTGAGCAGAAACAAACCGATGAGCGCGCCGCGTTGCGCGCCGGGCGGGGGGCACGCTCCCCGCAGGATCAGGAGTATTGACCATGGAACAGACCCGTATTTCCTCCTCGCCTTCCACGGCTGCGCACGAGGCGCGCGGCGCCCGGGGCACCTCCGCCAAGGCAGGCGCCGCCGCTGACGACCAGGCGGCAGCGCAGGGCGACGGCTTTGCCCTGCTGCTGGCGGCTCTGGGCGGCGAGGGCGCGGCCACGGTGCTGGACACGCTGGCGGTGGCTGGCGAGGCATTGCAGTCGCCTGAGGCGCTGCCGGACGCGGGCGCGCTGGCGGCCTGGGCGGCCGGCCTGCAGCCGGGAGCCGCGCTCGCGCAGCGGACGGGTGAGTCGATCGCAGCCGAGGCGGATGCCCTGGCCGGCCGCCTGGGCCTGGGCCTGGTGCGCGCGGGGCAGGATACGCTGGTGGGGCAGACCGCCCTGCTGGATGGCGCGGCGGAGCGGGCGGCTCTGCAGGGCGGGGCCTCCATGGCGGGGCCCGGCGCCGCCGCGGGCCGCGGCACAGCCTGGCGCGCGCAAGGCATGGCACTGCAGGCTGCGGCACAGGACGCCGCCGGGGCCGCAGGGGATGCCTTGCGCGCCGGTGTCCATGCGGCGCGCTCTGGCCTGCAGCAGGCAGCGGACACGGTGTCGCACCTTGCGGCGCAGGTGTCCCAGGCCGTGGATGCGACCGCGCAGCGGCGCGACGGCGTGCCGGTCGCTGGCACGCCGTTGCAGGCCCAGCCCGGCGAATGGATGGCTGCGCAGGCAGCCCCCGCGGGCATCTCGGGCGCCGCACCCGGCTCCGCAGCGGCGGGCGCTGGCGGGGCGGTCACCACCGCGGGACTGCGGGGTGCGGACGCTGCCGCAGGCACTTCGGGCGCGGAGCCTTTCAGGTCACCTGCCGAGGGGGCCGGGCTGGAGTCGGCCGACGCCACGCTGGCGGGCATGGCCGGGGCGGAGGACGCCCTGGCGGATCAGTTGGCCGAGCAGGTGGCCTACTGGGTGCACCAGAAAACCCAGAATGCCGAACTGACGCTGGACCAGGATGGCCGGCCCGTGGAGGTGAGGGTGGCGCTCACGGGCGACGAGGCGCATGTGACCTTCCGCAGCGACCAAGCCGATGCGCGCCAGTGGCTGGACGGCAGCACGGCCCAGCTGCGGGAGATGCTGCAGCGCGAGGGGCTGCAGCTCGCCGGCGTGACGGTGGACACGGCGGGTGGCGGTGCCGCCGACCGGCAGGGCCGACGGGACGAGGGCCGCCCGGGCGCGCGCCAGGCCGCCGTGCAGGCCGCCACGCCTGCGGGGCAGGCCGGTGGCGGACGGGGCGTGGCCGAGCGCTCGGTGGATATTTTCGTCTGACGCACCGCCGGGGTGGCCCCTGTGCCGCCCCAGCGGCAGTGGTGCGCATCGAGGCGCATGCGGCTGAAAACCCGGGTTTTGGGCGCTTATTCAGGCTTTCGCGGGGCGCCGGGGCGTTCAATAATCGGCCATCACTGCGGGGAAGGGCCTTTCGGCCCGCCGCCCGCGGCCCACTTCCCCTGCCCTTGTTGCGCAAGAAAGCCCCAACGTGTCCGACAACACTGCTGCCCCGGCCAAAAGCAAGAAACTGATCATCATCCTGGCCGTTCTCGCCCTGGTGCTGGTGGCGGGCGGCGCCGCAGCCTGGATGATGCTGTCCCAGCGCCACGCGGCCGAGGACGAGGAGGGCGGCGGCCGGGCGGTCGCCCAGGCGGGCACGCCCAAGACACCTCCCACCTTCCTACCCATGGACAACATGGTGGTCAACCTGGCCGACCCCGGTGGCGACCGCTTTGCCCAGGTGGGCATCACGCTGGAGCTGGCCGACGGCAAGACGGCGGACCAGGTGAAGGCCTACATGCCCACCATCCGCAGCGGCGTATTGCTGCTGCTGTCGCAGCGTACGACCGACGAGTTGCTGACGCGCGAGGGCAAGGAGAAGCTGGCGGTGGACATCCGCCGCGAGGTGTCGCGCCCGCTGGGCTACAGCGTGCCCAAGCCGCGCAAGCGCTCGGTCAGCCGCGATCCCTTGGACGAGGATGTCGAAGAAGAAGAACCCCGTCCCCGCGCCGACACCAATCCGGTGCGGCAGGTGCTGTTCTCCAGCTTCATCATCCAGTGAGGAAAGGTTGCAGCCATGAGTGAGTCCTTTCTGTCCCAGGAAGAAGTCGATGCCCTGCTGGAGGGCGTGACAGGCGAGAGCCAGAAGACCGTCAAGGAGGAGATCGAGGCCGGCGCCGTCCGCAACTACGACATCTCCAGCCAGGAGCGCATCGTGCGCGGCCGCATGCCGACGATGGAAATCGTCAACGAGCGGTTTGCGCGCAACTTCCGCATCGGCCTGTTCAATTTCATCCGCCGCAGCCCTGAGATCTCCGTGGGCACCGTGTCGGTGCAGCGCTACAGCGCCTTCCTGCGCGAGCTAGTGGTGCCGACCAACTTCAACATCGTCGCCATTCGTCCGCTGCGCGGCAGCGGCCTGGTCGTATGCGAACCGTCGCTCGTGTTCGGCATCATCGACACGCTGTACGGCGGCGTGGGCAAGTTCCAGACCCGCATCGAAGGGCGTGACTTCTCGGCCACCGAGCAGCGCGTGATCAACCGCCTGGTGGACGTGATCTGCGCGGAATACAAGAAGGCCTGGCAAGGCATCTACCCCCTGGAGCTGGCCTACCAGCGCTCGGAGATGCAGCCGCAGTTCGCCAACATCGCCACACCCAGCGAGATCGTGGTGTCCACCGCCTTCCAACTGGAGATCGGCGACCTGGCCGGCGCGATCCACATCTGCATGCCGTATGCCACGCTGGAGCCCATCCGCGACGTGCTGTACTCGTCGGTGCAGGGTGACGCGATCGAGGTGGACCGGCGTTGGGTGCGCGTGCTCACGCGCGAGATCCAGGCCGCCGAGGTCACGCTGGTGGCCGAGCTGGCGCGCGCCGACGCCACGGTGGAGCAACTGCTGGCCATGAAGCCGGGCGACTTCATCGAACTGGAGCGCGAGCCGCGCATCCGCGCCTCCATCGAGGGGGTGCCCGTTTTCGAGTGCCAGTACGGCACGCACAACTCCAAGTACGCGATCCGCATCGAGGAATGCCTGCGCGGTGCCGAAGCGCACTGGATGGGAGAAAAGAATGTCAACTGAATCCGACCACAACGACAACTCTGGCGGGTCCGCTGCGGACGACCCGTTTGCCGGCTGGGCCGAGGCACTGGAAGAGCAAAAGCGCGTCGACGGGCAGACCATCGATGCCGAGCAGGGAGGCCCGTTGTCGGGCGAGCCCGCGCGCCCCTATGCCGCCGGCGGCGAGCCGCAGGTGCACGACATCAACATGGTGCTGGACATTCCGGTGCAGCTGTCGGTGGAACTGGGCCGCACCAAGGTGCCGATCAAATACATCCTGCAGCTGGCCCAGGGCTCGGTGGTGGAGCTGGACGCGCTGGCCGGCGAGCCCATGGACGTGCTGGTCAACGGCTACCTCATCGCCCAGGGTGAAGTGGTGGTGGTGAACGATAAGTTCGGTATCCGCCTGACCGACGTGGTCACGCCTTCGGAGCGGCTGCGCCGCGTCAGCCGTGGATAGCGTGGGTATGACGCAGACGCTGCTGCTGGTGGTGCTGTTCGTCGGCGCGTTGGCGGCCTTGCCATGGCTGATTCGCCGGCTGCAGCAGCGCCAAGCCGGCTTGCAGGCCCATGCGGGAGGCGCCTCGCGTGTGCTTTCGGCGGTGGCCGTGGGGCCGCAGCAGCGCGTGGTGACCGTGGAGGTCGGCCCGCCGCAGCAGCGCACGCTGCTGGTGCTGGGCGTGACCGCGCAGCAGATCAACTGCCTGCATGTACTGCCGGCGGTTGCAGCGCCGGGGTCGGCCCCAGTGCCTTCGTTTGCCGCCGAGATGGCGGCCGCGCGCGCGCAGACCGTACAACCGGCGCATGCGGGCGGAGACGGCCATGCATAAGGCCGTGCGCGGCATCGCGGCCGGTGCGGCTGGCCTGCTGCTGGCGGGCGCCGCCTGGGCGCAGCAGCAGCCCGCGGGTGCGCTGCCGCTGGTGATCGGCTCGGGGCCGGGCGGCACGAGCTACTCAGTGCCCATCCAGACGCTGCTGTTCTTCACGGCGCTGTCGTTCCTGCCGGCCGTGCTGCTCATGATGACGGGCTTCACGCGCATCGTGATCGTGCTGTCGCTGCTGCGCCAGGCCATCGGCACGCAGTCCGCGCCGCCCAACCAGGTCATCATCGGCCTGTCGCTGTTCCTCACGCTGTTCGTCATGGGGCCCACGTTGGACAAGGTGTACCAGGAGGCCTACGTGCCCTACACCGCCAACGCCATCACCTTCGAGCAGGCCATCCAGAAGGCCGAGGCGCCCATGCGCGGCTTCATGCTCAAGCAGACGCGCCAGTCCGACTTCGCGCTGTTCGCACGCCTGGCCAAGCTGGACGAGGGCGTGACGGCCGAGACCGCGCCGCTGCGCGTGCTGGTGCCGGCCTTCGTGACCAGCGAGCTGAAGTCGGCCTTCCAGATCGGCTTCATGATCTTCATTCCGTTCCTGATCATCGACATGGTGGTCTCCAGCGTGCTCATGTCGCTGGGCATGATGATGCTGTCGCCGGTGCTGGTGGCGCTGCCGTTCAAGCTCATGCTGTTCGTGCTGGCCGATGGCTGGAACCTGCTTATCGGCTCGCTGGCCGCGAGCTTCGCGACGTGAAGGATTTCGCATGACCTCCCAGTTCGTGCTCACCATGGGCCGCGATGCGCTCACCCTGCTGCTGATGATCGCCATGCCGGTGCTGGGGGTGGTGATGGCCGTGGGCCTGCTGGTGAGCATCTTCCAGGCCGTGACGCAGATTCACGAGGCCACGCTGGCCTTCGTGCCCAAGCTGATCGCGGCCGTGGTGGTGTTCGCGATCGCCGGGCCGTGGATGCTGACCACGCTGGTGGACTTCCTGCGCCGCACGATCGAGGCCATTCCGTCCGTCGTCGGGTAGGCATCTTGATCACGTTCACCGAGGCGCAGATCATGGCCTGGCTGTCGCCGGTGCTGTGGCCGTTCCTGCGCGTGCTGGCGCTGTTCACGTCGGCGCCGGTGTTCTCGATGCGCGTGATCCCGGTGCGTACGCGCATCGGGCTGGCCTTTTTGGTGGCGGTGTGCGCGCAGGCAGTGCTGCCCGAGCAGCCGGTCATCAGCCTGAACAGCCGCGAGGCTGCGGGCGCGGTGGTGCAGCAGGTGGGGATTGGCCTGGCGATGGGCTTTGCGGTGCGTCTGGTGTTCGCGGCCGTGGAGCTGGCCGGCGAAATCATCGGCCTGCAGATGGGCCTGAACTTCGCTTCCTTCTTCGACCCCGCGAGCAATGCGCAGGTGAGCGCGGTGGCGCGCTTCTTCGGCAACATCTCCATGTTGCTGTTCGTGGTGATCAACGGCCACCTGATGGTGTTGATGGCCGTGGTCAAGAGTTTCGACAGCTTCCCCGTGGGCGGTAACTTTCTGCAGGCCATCGGGCAGATGCGGCTGCACGAGCTGGGCGCGTCGCTGTTCTCCAGCGCCTTGTGGATCGCGCTGCCCATGATTGCGCTGCTGCTGTTTGTGAACCTGACCCTGGGCATCATCTCGCGCGTGGCGCCGCAGATGAACATCTATGCCGTGGGCTTCCCGGTCACGCTCACCGTGGGCATGCTGGGCATCACGGCCACGCTGCCGATGCTGGAGCAGCCCATGCTGGCGCTGCTGCAGCAGTCCATCGACCTGTTCGCCGCGCCGCGTTAGCCGGTCAAAAAAGAGAGCTGCCAGCGCTTGCTGCAAGCCATTCTCAATATCAAAGCATATTGAAATGCCTGTGCATTAAGCGGTGGCAGCTATTGCTTTCATACCAACCGATTGCGGATCGCATACACCGTCAGCTCCGCGTTGTTGGCCAGCTTGAGCTTTTCCAGCACCCGCGCGCGGTACACGCTCACGGTCTTGGGGCTGAGCATCAGCTCCTCGGCGATGTCCGACAGGCGCTTGCCCGAGGCGATCTTCACCAGCGTCTGCAGCTCGCGCTCCGACAGCGATTCATGCGGCAGCTCGGGCGTGGGCTGCGCCAGGCTGTCGGCCAGCAACTGCGCCACCTCGGGCGTGAGGTACTTGCGCCCCTGCACGATGGTCTGCACCGCGGCGATGAGCTGCACCGGGTCGCCCGCCTTGTTGGCGTAGCCGTGCGCCCCGGCCTTCAGGCAGCGCAGCGCGTACTGGTCCTCGGGATACATCGAGACGATCAGCACCTTGATGTCCGGGTGCGTCTCTTTCAGGCTGGCCATCACCTCCAGGCCGCTGCGCCCGGGCAGGTTCAGGTCCAGCAGCAGCACGTCGCAGGCGGCCGTGCGCAGCACCTCGCGCAACTCGGGATAGCTGCCGGCCTCGCCGGTCACGTGGATATCGGGCGACTCGGTCAGCGTGTCGCGTATGCCGCGCCGCAGCACGGCATGGTCATCGCATAGCACCACCTGGATCACTGCACATCTCCTGCTTTGCCTGCGGGCGATGTTAGCGGCACGGTCATGATCACCGACGTGCCATGGCCCGGCCGGCTGCTGATGTCCATCCAGCCGCCCGCGCGCCGCGCGCGCTCCTGCAGGCCCTGCAGGCCGAAAGAGCGGGGCTTCTTGCGCATCTCGGGCGCCATGCCGCGGCCGTCGTCGGTCACCTCCAGCGTCAGCACGTCCTCGTGGTCCGACAGATCGATGCGCACGTGGCCGGCCTGCGCATGCTTTTGCACGTTGGTCAGCGCCTCTTGCGCGGTGCGGTAGGCCACCAGTTGCAGCGCGGGCGGCACGTCCAGCGCCTCGCGGCTGGCGGTGACGCGCACGGGGATGCGCGTGCGGCGCTCGAAGGTCTCGGCCAGCCAGCGCACGGCGGCCACGAGGCCCTGGTCCAGCACGGGCGGTCGCAGGTTCATCATGAGGCGCTGGGCCGCGTCGATGGCGTGCTGCAGCATCTCGGTGGCGGTGCCGGCGTGTTCGCGCAGGCCGTCCTCACCGGCGTGGCGGCCGATCCAGGCCAGGTCGAATTTCACCGCGGCCAGCGCGCCGCCGATGTCGTCATGGATCTCGCGCGCGATGGCGGCGCGTTCTTCCTCGATGGAGGTCTGCAGGTGCTCGGCCAGGTCGGCCAACTGCTGCCGGGACTCGGCCAACTCGGCCGCGGCCTCCTCGCGCGCGCGGCGGGCCTGCGCGACCTCCATCGCACGCGCCAGCACATGCGGCAGGCGCGCCATGTCGTCCTTGAGCAGGTAATCGGCAAAGCCCAGCCGCATGGCGTCCACCGCGGCGGCCTCGCCGATCGCGCCGGACAGCAGCACGAAGGGCGGGTGCCCCGGGCATTGGTCCACGATGCGCCAGGCATCCAGCGCCGTGAAGCCGGGCAGGCGGTAGTCCGCCAGGATCACGTCGAACGATTCCCGCTCCAGCCACCCGGTGAAGGCCTCCAGGGAGTCCACCTGGTGGATCTCATGGGACAGCCCGGCGCGCCGCAGCGTCAGCCGCACCAGCGCGTGGTCGGCGGTTGAGTCCTCGAGATGCAGCACTCGCACGGGTCTTTTCGGGGGCTCAAGATCGGTGGGAGTGGGTATCATAGGATACATATTGGAACAAATTGGGCCCGAAACGGTCATTTCAGCCTGTGGCGCGGTACAACGGATGCCGTAATGCTGCAGTACAGGCGACAGGAATGGGCCCCGGACGATGGTGCCGCCGGCTGTGCGCCAGCAGCAATGGAGAAACGATGCAATCTACGCTAAATACGCCAGATGGGCCTGCCGTGCAGGTGCCCGTCATGGTGGCGGCCGAGTTGCAGGATTCCCTGCTGATGGCCATGCACGACCTGCACCGGCTGGAAGGGCTGCTCAACCACGCCACCGAGAACCTCCTCGCGCGTTTCGGCGAGGCCAACGCCTCGCTGACGGATGAGCTCATCGGCGCGTCGGCAGAGTTGGCCGATTTGCGCACCGCCTTGCGCAGTGCAGTGACGGAGTTGCAGTTTCACGACATGGCGACCCAACTCATCATCCACACTACCAAGGTGTTGCAGGGATGCGCCTTTCGCCTGGCGGCCGAGACCATGGGACAAGAAGAGGGGGAGGACGCCGCGCCGCTGGAGGGCGTGGTGCCCGATCGGCCCAACCCTGTCACGCAAAGCGAGATGGAGGCCGGCTCGATCGAGCTGTTCTGATCCAGGCGCGGTTCCCGTATCTCCCAACCCATTAACCTTATTCAAATCAAAAGTCGTTGGAGCTTTACATGCAGTCCATTCTTGCGGTCGATGATTCTCCGTCCATGCGGAAAATGGTTTCCTTCACGCTCACCGGAGCGGGGTACCACGTGGTGGAAGCGGTGGATGGCCAGGACGCGCTGGAAAAGGCCGAGACCCACGACATCCATCTGGTGCTGGCCGACCAGAACATGCCGCGCCTGGACGGCATCGGTCTCACGCGCAAGCTGCGCGAGCATCCGCGTTTCAAGAGCATTCCCATCCTCATCCTCACGACGGAATCCAGCGACCAGATGAAGCAGGCCGGCCGCAGCGCGGGCGCCACCGGCTGGCTGGTCAAGCCGTTCGACCCCACGCGCCTCATCGAAGTGATCCAAAAGGTCATCCGCTGATCGCGCCGGCCACACCAACACCTACGACGTAGCACACAGGAACTCGGGACCATGGCGGATACCTACCAAGAGGGCGCAGGCGCGGACTTTGACCTCAGCCAGTTCTATCAGATCTTCTTCGAAGAGGCCGGCGAGAACCTGGACCAGATGGAGCAGATGCTGCTGGACCTGGACGTGGATGCCGCCAACGACGAAGAGCTGAACGGCATCTTCCGCTGCGCGCATTCCATCAAGGGCGGCTCGGCCACCTTCGGTTTTTCGGATGTGGCGGAACTCACGCACCAAATGGAATCGCTGCTGGACCGGCTGCGTCGCCACGAACTGCAGCTGATCCCGCAGATGGTGGACGTGCTGCTGGAGTCGGCGGACGCCTCGCGCAGCCTGCTGGCACGCCATCAGGCGGGCGGGCAGGGTGAGGCGGTTTCCACGCATGACCTCGTGCGCCGCATCAGCGAACTGGCAGCCGGCGCCGTGCCAGCGGCAGCGCCCGCCGCAGCGGTACCCGCTCCAGCGCCTGTGGTTGCTGCGGCACCTGCGCCCACGCCCGCGGTTGCGCCGGTGGTGCCCGCTGCGGCGGTCCCCGGCGGCGCTCGCTCGCTGGAGATCTACATCGGTCCATTGGCCCAGGTGACATTGGCCGATGCGATCAAGGACCTGTTCCGCGACATCCCGGGCTTGGGCAGCATCAACGATCTGCCGGAAGACCGCCCCGGCATGCGCCGGTTCGCAGTGCAGACCACGTCCACGGACGAGGATCTGCTGGACCTGTTCGCATTCCATGTGGCGAAGGAGCAGGTGGCCATCCACGACGCGGCGACCTCCGCAGCGCCTGCCGCGCAAGAGGCGCATGAGCCGTTGGAGCCATCCGCTGCGGCACTGGCCGAGCCGTACGGCTTCTTTGCCGGCGCGCCGGGCGTGCCTGTCGAGGCCGCTCCTGCCGCCGCACCGGCCAGTGCCGCTGAGCGGCCCGCCGCGCGTGCCGCCTCCGCCGAGGCCAAGGGCGGCGCGCAGGCCTCCATGGAATCGTCCACCATCCGCGTGGCGGTGAGCAAGGTGGATCAGCTCATCAACCTGGTGGGCGAACTGGTCATCACCCAGGCCATGCTGGCGCAGAACAGCCGTGGCCTGGACGCCGGCGTCTACCAGCAACTGCTGGCAGGCCTGGCCGACCTGGACCGCAACACGCGCGACCTGCAGGAATCCGTGATGTCGATCCGCATGATTCCCATGTCGATCGTGTTCAACCGATTCCCGCGCATGCTGCGTGACTTGGCGGGCAAGCTGGGCAAGAAGGTGGATTTCGTCACCCACGGCGAGGCGACCGAACTGGACAAGAGCCTGGTCGAGAAGATCACCGACCCGCTGACCCACCTGGTGCGCAACAGCTGCGACCACGGCATCGAGATGCCCGCCGACCGCCTGGCTGCGGGCAAGCCAGAACACGGCACCATCACGCTGTCGGCATCGCACCAGGGGGGCTCCATCGTGATCGAGGTGCGCGACGACGGCAAGGGCATGTCGCGCGAGAAGATCCTCAAGAAGGCGCGCGAGCGTGGGCTGGATGTTTCCGACGCCATGCCCGACAGCGAGGTCTGGAACCTGATCTTCGCGCCCGGGTTCTCCACGGCAGATGTGGTGACCGATGTCTCGGGCCGCGGCGTGGGCATGGACGTCGTCAAGCGCAACATCACCGCGCTGGGCGGTTCGGTGGAGATTGATTCCGCTGAAGGCTACGGCATGCGTGTGTCCGTGCGCTTGCCGCTGACGCTGGCCATCATGGACGGCATGTCGGTGGGCGTGAGCGACGAGGTGTACATCCTGCCGCTGTCGTCGGTGGTGGAGTCGTTCCAGGTCAACGGTGGCGAAGTGAACACCGTGGCCCAGGGCTCCCAACTGGTGAAGGTGCGCGACGAATACATGCCCGTGGTGGCGCTGGAGAAGATCTTCCAGGTGCCGCGCCCCGACGCGAATTCCACCAGCAGCATCATGGTGGTGGTGGAGGCCGATGGCAGCCGCGTGGCCGTGCTGGTTGACGAACTGCTGGGGCAGCATCAGGTGGTGGTGAAGAACCTGGAGACCAACTACCGCAAGGTGCCCAACGTGTCGGGCGCCACCATTCTGGGGGATGGCACCGTGGCCTTGATTCTGGACACGGCTGCCCTGGTGCGCCGTGCGCGCCACTGAATTGCGAAACGCTGAACGACGAGGAGTGAGGGCATGAGTCTGGTGGACAAGGGCGCAGAGACCACGGCTGCGGGCGCGAGGGAATACCTGACGTTCCGCCTGGGCCAGGAGGAATACGGCATCGACATCCTCAAGGTGCAGGAAATCCGCGGCTATGAAAACCCCACGCGCATCGCCCATGCGCCGGCTTTCATCAAAGGGGTGACCAACCTGCGAGGCACCATCGTGCCGATCGTGGACATGCGGCTGCGCTTCAACTGTGCGCAGGCCGAGTACAACAGCTTCACGGTCGTCATCATCCTGAACCTGCGCGAGCGGGTGGTGGGCATCGTGGTGGATTCCGTGAGCGACGTGATGGAGCTGGCGCCCGAGCAGGTACGCACGGCCCCGGACATCGAGAGCTCCATCGACGCGCAGTGCATCCGCGGGCTTGGCTCGGTGGGCGACCGCATGCTCATCCTGCTGGACATCGAAAAACTCATGGCCGGCATGGACATGGGCCTTGCCATGGCCGGGGACTGATGCGGCGAGCCGCAGCCTTCCCGCTATACACACGTTGACGAGCGCGCCATGAGCCTGACCGCCAGCCCCACCCCCGCGCCGCGGCGTCCGGCCCGCCCCGCTGCGGGGGCTGCTGCTCCCGTGGCCGAGAGTGGCGAAGGGCGCGAGTTCGCCTGGACCCATCAGGACTTCGCGCGGGTGCAGTCCCTGATCTACCAGCGCGCCGGCATCAGCCTGCATGATGGCAAGCACGCCATGGTGTACAGCCGCCTGTCGCGCCGCTTGCGCGATACCGGGTACGACAGCTTTCATGAGTACCTGAGCTGGCTGGAAGGCCACGACGGGCCGGAGTGGCAGGAGTTCGTGAACGCCCTGACCACCAACCTCACGGCGTTCTTTCGCGAGCAACACCATTTCGAGATCCTGGCGTCGCTGCTGCGCATGCGCTCTGCCGGGCCATGGAACATCTGGTGCAATGCGGCTTCGACCGGCGAAGAACCTTACTCGATCGCCATGACCGTCCTGGAAACCCTGGGCAACAACGCGTCTTTCAAGCTGACGGCCAGCGACATCGATTCGCGGGTGCTGGCCACGGCCGCCCGCGGGGTCTATCGCCTCGACGGTCTGAAGGGCTTGAGCCAAGAGCGTCTGCAGCGCTTCTTTCTGCGCGGCAAGGGCGGCAACGCCGGGCTGGCACGTGTGCGTCCCGAGTTGCGAAAACCCATCGAGTTCCTGAGCGTGAACCTGATCCGCGACGACTGGCCGTTCCGCGAGCCCTTCGACGTAGTCTTTTGCCGCAACGTGATGATTTATTTTGACGGCCCCACCCAGCGACGGGTGCTGGAGCGCATCCACCGTGTGCTCAAGCCCGGCGGCATGCTGTTCGTGGGGCATGCCGAGAACTTCAGCGATTCGCGCGACCTTTTTGCCTTGCGAGGCAAGACGGTGTACGAACGCATCTGATGCGGGCATTTTTGACCTACCGCGAGGCGCTGGCGAATCCATGAGCATCACACCCGGAGCTGATCCACGGCCCTCTGCCTTGCCGGGCGGGGGGCTGGAGCGCCGGCGCACGCCCCGCATCACGCCTTTGCCTGCGAATGCCTCCGCAGGCGCCGCGCCTGCCATGTCGCTCCAGGAGCTCAAGGCCTGTCCGCGCAGGCCGGGTGAGGCATCGTTCTTCTTTTTCGATCACCATTTCCAGCACAACGCGGTGAAGGTCTTGCCAGGCGAGTTTTTTGTATCGCACGACAGCCTGGCCATCATGACGGTGCTGGGATCGTGCATTGCCGCCTGTCTGTGGGACAGCCGCATGCGCGTGGGAGGCATGAACCACTTCATGCTGCCCGAGGGGGACAGCGCCGATGCGTCGGGCCGGTATGGTTCCTACGCCATGGAACTGCTCATCAATGAGATGATGAAGCTGGGCGCTCGCCGCGAGACGCTGCAGGCCAAGATCTTCGGCGGTGCCCAGGTGATGCACAACTTCACCACGCTCAACGTGGGCGAGCGCAACACCCGCTTTGTGCAAGACTATCTGGCCACAGAGCGCATTCCGGTGGTGTCGGAGGACGTGCTCGACATCTATCCGCGCAAAGTGGTGTTCTTTCCGGTGACGGGCAAGGTGATGGTCAAGCGCCTGGCGCATGCCCATCCCGAAACGCTGGAGCAGGAAGTGGTGCGGGGCAACGCGGCTACCGTGGCGCGCGCCACCAGCGGAGGCTCCGTGGATCTGTTCTGATCGGCGGCACTAACAATACAGCAAGGATTTGAAAGGCATGAGCGGCAAGATCAGGGTGATCGTGGTGGACGATTCGGCATTGGTGCGCAGCCTGCTGTCGGAGATCATCAACCGCCAGAGCGACATGGAGTGCATCGGCACGGCCAACGACCCGCTGATCGCGCGCGAGATGATCCGTGAGAAAAATCCCGACGTGATCACGCTCGATGTGGAGATGCCGCGCATGGACGGTATCGACTTCCTCGGGCGCTTGATGCGCCTGCGGCCGATGCCCGTGGTGATGATCTCGACCCTGACCGAGCGCGGCGCCGAAGTGACCATGCGGGCGCTCGAACTGGGGGCCGTGGATTTCGTCGCCAAGCCACGCGTGGGGCTGTCCAGCGGACTGAACGAATTGGCGGCTCAGATCGTGGACAAGATCCGCGTTGCGGCCGTGGCCCATGTGCGGCGCGCCCCCGCGCGCAGCGCCGCCGCCATTGTCCACCCCGATGCAGGTGCCGCTACCGCGCCGGCTCCCGCTCCCGCGGCGTCGGCGCTGCTGGGGCGCGTCTCTACCGAAAAGGTGATCTGCATTGGCGCGTCGACCGGCGGCACCGAGGCCATCCGCGAGGTCCTGATCCATATGCCGGCGGACTCTCCGGCCATCGTGATCACCCAGCACATGCCGCCAGGGTTCACCACCAGTTTTGCAGCGAGGCTCAACAGCCTGTGCCAGATCACGGTCAAAGAGGCGGTGAACGGCGAGCGGATTCTGCCCGGCCATGCCTATATTGCGCCGGGGGGGCGGCAGTTCTACCTGGCACGCAGCGGCGCCAACTATGTAGCGGTGGTGGATGACAGCCCGCCGGTCAACCGGCACAAGCCTTCGGTGGAGGTGCTGTTCAAGTCGGCAGCCGCCGTGGTGGGGCGCAATGCCTACGGCATCATGCTCACCGGCATGGGCGGCGATGGCGCTGCTGCCATGCGTGAGATGCGCGACGCAGGCAGCTACAACTACGTGCAGGACGAAGCCAGTTGCATCGTCTTCGGCATGCCGCGCGAGGCTATCGCCCATGGCGCTGCCGACGAGGTGCTGCCGCTGTCGCAGATCGCACAGGCGCTGATTGCGCGCCTGCGCGGTTCCACCGACCGGTTGCATCACCGCATCTGACCGCGGCTTCGTCAGGACGAGAGCGCGGACCAGCGCTCCAGCGCCTGCATCAACAGATCTTCGATCTCTCCGTCACGCGTATGCAGCGCCGTCGCCCGCGCGCCGTCCCGGCTGTACAGGCTGCCGTCCGCCAATTCTTCGCGGATCGCCTTTTGCTCGGCCTCCAGCGCGTCGATCTGGGCAGGTAGCTGCTCCAGTTCACGCTGCTCCTTGTAGCTAAGCTTCTTTTTTTGTAGCTGCTCGCGCTTATCTGACGGGCGTTTTTGCTCGTTTTTGCTTGTATTTTTCTCAGGAACCGCCGGTCCGCCCGCGAGTGAACGGCTGCGGTTCGACTGGGCCAGCCAGTCCTGCACGCCGCCCTCGTACTCACGCCACACGCCATTCCCCTCGAACGCAAGGGTGCTGGTGACCACGTTGTCCAAGAAGGTGCGGTCGTGGCTCACTACGAACACCGTGCCGTCGTAATCCTGCAGCAGCTCCTCCAGCAGCTCGAGGGTGTCAATGTCCAGATCGTTGGTGGGCTCGTCCAGCACCAGCACGTTGGCGGGCCGCGCAAACAGCCGTGCCAGCAGCAGGCGGTTGCGCTCGCCGCCGGACAACGAGCGCACGGGGGAGTGCGCCCGGGCGGGGGAGAACAGGAAATCGCCGAGGTAGCTCTTCACATGCTTGCGCTGCGTGCCGATCTCGATCCACTCGCTGCCAGGACTGATGAAGTCCTCCAGCGTGGCATCCATGTCGATACTGTGGCGCATCTGGTCAAAATACGCGACCTGCAGGTTGGCGCCGCGGCGTACCGTACCGCTGTCAGGCTCCAGTTCACCCAGGATGAGCTTGAGCAGGGTGGTTTTCCCCGCACCGTTGGGACCGATCAAACCCACCTTGTCGCCCCGCAGGATGGTGGCGCTGAAGTCCCGCACGATGGTTTTGTCGCCAAAGGTTTTGGTTACGTGCGCCAGCTCGGCGATGATCTTCCCCTGGTAGCTGTTCTGGCTGCCCGAGGCGATGTCCATCTTGACGCTGCCAACCGCGTCACGGCGCGCGGCGCGATTGGCGCGCAGGGTCTCCAGTCGGCTGATGCGGCTCTGGCTGCGCGTGCGGCGCGCCTCCACGCCCTTGCGGATCCAGACCTCCTCCTGCGCCAGCAGCTTGTCCGCCCGTGCATTAATGACGGCCTCTTGCGCCAACTGCTCTTCCTTTTGCGCCACGTACTGCGCAAAGTTGCCGGGATAGGAGCGCAACTGTCCTCGGTCGAGCTCCACGATGCGCGTGGCGATCCGGTCGAGGAACGCACGGTCGTGGGTGATCGTGACGATGCCACCCTTGAAGTCGAGTAGCAGTTCTTCAAGCCACTCTATAGAGTCGAGGTCTAGGTGGTTGGTGGGCTCGTCCAGCAGCAGCACGTCCGGGCGAGCCACCAGGGCTTGCGCCAGCGCGACTCGTTTGCGTGTCCCTCCCGAGAGGGTGCCCACGATGGCCTCCGGGGCAAGGTGCAGGCGGTGCAAAGTTTCCTCTACCCGTTGCTCCCAGTTCCAGGCGTCATAAGCCTCGATCTGAGATTGCAATGCATCCAAATCAAGGCCTGTGGCGCCCCCCAGGTATTGTTCCCGCAGCGCGATAGCTTCGCCCAACCCGCGGGCGGCGGATTGGAAGACGGTGTCCTCAGGCTGTAGATCAGGCTCTTGGGCCACATAGGTAATGCGCAGGCCCTGCTGGACACTCAGGGTGCCGTCATCTGCATGGGCCAAGCCGCCCAGAATTTTCAGAAGTGACGACTTCCCTGCACCATTGCGCCCAATCAGTCCCACGCGCTCATCGGATTCCAGCGCGAACGTGGCATGGTCCAACAGCGCTACATGCCCGAACGCCAGCTGGGCGTTCATCAGAGTAATCAATGCCATGGAAGAATTATGAAGCGCCCTCTTGCGAAGGTTGGTTAGAGCGACTTCGACAAAAAAGTGTCATGGAGTGCTTTTTGAGGGAAAACCCGACGTATACTTCTTCCACGCTGCAATGCACAGTCATCACAACTGTGAATTGTCATTTGTAGCGAAGGGGA
>NZ_JBWZOR010000005.1:0-241805 GCF_056730635.1 Diaphorobacter sp. B2A2W2 | reverse complement strand
TGTGCCGGAACTGGTGAAGGCCCTGTAAGCCGCTGCGCCGGCAAAAAGGCATCGCTTGCGATGCCTTTTTTTTGATCACATTCGTACCGTTTTGAGTTGGAGACACCCATGAGTTACACCGCCCCCGTCAAGGACATGCTGTTCGCCATCGAGCACTTGGCACGCATCGACCAGGTCGCGCAGATTCCCGGTTTCGAGGACGCTGGTCTGGACACGGCCGCTGCCGTGCTGGAAGAGTGCGCGAAGTTCAACGAGGGCGTGGTGGCTCCGCTCAATGTGGTTGGCGACGAGAAACCCTCCTGGTTCAAGGATGGTGCCGTGACCACCACGCCGGGCTTCAAGGAGGCCTTCAGCCAGTTCGCCGAGGGCGGCTGGCAGGGCTTGCAGCACCCTGCCGACTTCGGCGGCCAGGGCCTGCCCAAGACCATCGGCGCGGCCTGCGTGGAAATGCTCAACAGCGCCAACCTGAGCTTTGCGCTGTGCCCGCTGCTGACCGATGGTGCCATCGAGGCGCTGCTCACGGCCGGCAGCGACGAACTCAAGGCCACCTACCTGGAAAAGCTGGTTACGGGCGAGTGGACCGGCACCATGAACCTGACCGAGCCGCAGGCAGGCTCCGATCTGGCGCTGGTGCGCACCAAGGCCGATCCCCAGCCCGACGGTACGTACAAGGTCTTCGGCACCAAGATCTTCATCACCTATGGTGAGCACGACATGGCGGAGAACATCGTGCACCTGGTGCTGGCGCGCGTGGCGGGTGCGCCCGAGGGCGTGAAGGGCATCAGCCTGTTCGTGGTGCCCAAGTTCCTGGTGAACCAGGATGGCAGCCTGGGCGCGCGCAACGACGTGCATTGCGTGTCCATCGAACACAAGATGGGCATCAAGGCGTCGCCCACGGCCGTGCTGCAGTACGGTGATAACGGCGGCGCCATCGGCTACCTCGTGGGAGAGGAAAACCGGGGCCTGGAATACATGTTCATCATGATGAACGCCGCGCGCTACGCCGTTGGCGTGCAGGGCATCGCGGTGGCCGAGCGCGCCTACCAGAAGGCCGTGCAGTACGCGCGCGACCGTGTGCAAAGCCGCCCGGTCGACGGCAGCGTGGCCGGCAGCGCCGCCATCATCCACCACCCCGACGTGCGCCGCATGCTGATGACCATGCGCGCGTACACCGAGGGTTGCCGCGCCATGGCCACCACGGCTGCTGCGGCCTACGACGCCGCGCACCACCATCCCGATGCCGAGGTGCGCAAGCAGAACGCGGTGTTCTATGAATTCATGGTGCCACTGGTCAAGGGCTACAGCACCGAAATGAGCCTGGAAGTGGCCAGCCTGGGCGTGCAGGTACACGGCGGCATGGGCTTCATCGAGGAAACGGGCGCTGCGCAGTACTACCGCGACGCGAAGATCCTCACCATCTACGAAGGCACGACCGCCATCCAGGCCAACGACCTGGTGGGCCGCAAGACGGCGCGCGACGGCGGCCAGACGGCCAAGGCGATCGCCGCGCAGATCGAGGCCACCGAGGGCGAGCTGCGCGCCAGCGGCACGGCCGACGCTCAAGCGGTGGCCCAGCGCCTGGCTGCCGCACGCCAGGCATTCCTGGAGGTGGTGGATTTCATCGCTGGTGGCGCCAAGGCCCACCCCAACGACGTGTATGCGGGCAGCGTGCCCTACCTGATGCTGGCCGGCAATCTGGTGGCGGGCTGGCAACTGGCGCGCGCGTTGCTGGTGGCGCAGGAGCTGTCCGCCAAGGGACAGGACGTGGCCTTCATGCAGGCCAAGATCGCCACGGCGCGCTTCTATGCCGACCACCTGCTGACCAAGGCGCCGGGCCAGCGCGACGCAATCGTGCACGGTGCGGCCAGCGTCACGGCTCTGCCGCTGGAAGCATTTTGAAAATTGCTTCTGTTTTGATAGCTGCTAGCGCTTGCGGGTAAAGCGCTACAGCCCATTTTTATTATGGAGACCGTCCGAATGTCCAAACTGCCCCCAGCGTTGCAGAAACCCTCGCTGCCCGTCATCGGCTCGCCGCTGTTCATCATCAGCAACCCTCAACTCGTGATCGAGCAGTGCAAGGCCGGCATCGTGGGCTCCATGCCTGCGCTCAACGCACGGCCGGCGGAGCAACTCGACGACTGGCTCGCCGAGATCACCGAAACGCTGGCGGCGTGGGACAAGGCGCATCCCGAGTCGCCCTCCGCTCCGTTCGCCATCAACCAGATCGTGCACAAGAGCAACGACCGGCTGGAGCACGACATGCAGGTCTGCGCCAAGTACAAGGTGCCGATCGTCATCACCAGCCTGGGCGCGCGCGAGGACGTGAACCAGGCCGTGCACAGCTGGGGCGGCATCGTGCTGCACGACATCATCAACAACAAGTTCGCGCACAAGGCCATCGAGAAGGGGGCCGACGGCCTCATCGCCGTGGCGGCGGGCGCGGGGGGGCACGCAGGGGTGAAGAGCCCGTTTGCGCTGATCCAGGAAATCCGCCAATGGTTTGACGGTCCGCTCGCGCTGTCGGGCTCCATCGCCTCGGGCGGCGCCATCCTGGCCGCGCAGGCCATGGGCGCGGACTTCGCCTACATCGGCTCGGCCTTCATCGCCACGCACGAGGCGCGCGCCATCGATGCGTACAAGCAGGCCATCGTCGAGGGCAACTCCGACGACATCGTCTACAGCAATCTGTTCACGGGTGTGCACGGCAACTACCTGGCGCCGTCAATCCGCGCGGCAGGCCTGGACCCCGACAACCTACCGGAGTCCGATCCGAGCAAGATGAACTTCGGTGGCGACGCCAAGAAGGCTTGGAAGGACATCTGGGGCTGCGGCCAGGGCATCGGCAGCATCACCGAGGTCACTTCGACGGCTGAACTCGTCGCGCGCCTGCGCCGCGAATACCAGCAAGCGCGCGAGCGCCTGGCCCTGGGCTGATGCCCGCGCGGGGCTGCAACGTAGCCCCGTTGGCCCAACGGCGCCCCAGGGGCGCCGTTTTTGTTGATGCGCGTCCGCTGTGTAGCGGTCAGCAGCATCAGCGCAAAAGGCGCAAAATCTCGGGCTTGCCCGATTACCGTGAACCCCCGTCGCAGGCCTGCTGCCGGCACGGGGTTCCTGTTTTGAATGTCCCAGCACACCCCGTCTCATGCCTCCCGCAGTGCGTTGATCGACTGCACCAAAGGCCTGGCCTGCGCCGCCATCGTCTGGCACCACCTGGCGTTCTACGGGCCCATGTCCGACGTGGCGCGCCAAGCGGTGCCG
The DNA here is from genome assembly GCF_056730635.1 of Diaphorobacter sp. B2A2W2. Lineage (NCBI taxonomy): Bacteria > Pseudomonadati > Pseudomonadota > Betaproteobacteria > Burkholderiales > Comamonadaceae > Diaphorobacter > Diaphorobacter sp. B2A2W2. The sequence continues at coordinate 238,547 of NZ_JBWZOR010000005.1, read as the reverse complement.
GGGTTGATCGACTGGCTCTACGAATACGCGCGCATGGCGGTGCAGGTGTTCCTGGTGCTGGGGGGATTCCTGGCAGCGGCCAGTCTGGCGCCGCAGGGGCAGGCGCGCTTTACCGACCCTGCCCAGCGCATCGCACGGCGTTTCGTGCGCCTGGTGGTGCCCTACGCGGTGGCGCTGGTGATCGCCATCGTCGTGCAGGCGACCGTGCAACCGTGGTTCGACCACGCCTCGGTATCCGACGTGCCGGACCTGGGCCAGTTGCTCGCGCATGCGCTGCTGCTGCAAAGCGTGCTGAACGAGGAGTCGCTGTCGGCCGGCGTGTGGTACGTGGCCATCGACTTTCAGCTGTTCGCCCTCACCACGCTGGTCCTGACTGGGGTATCACGCGCGGCGGTGGCGCTGCGTGCGCGCGGCATGTCCCGCTACTGGCCCTGGGCCCTGAGCGGCGCGCAGGCACTCGTGGCGACGGGCGTCGCCGCCTCGCTGCTGTACTTCAACCGCGACGCCGATTGGGACGTCTGGGCGGTGTATTTCTTCGGTGCCTATGGCCTTGGCATGCTGGCCTACTGGGCCGTGCAGTCGCCCCGCGCGCTGGGAGCCTGGAGCTGGGCGCTGCTGATCGCGGCGCTGGTGGTGGCTGCGTTGGCACTGGAGTGGCGCCCCCGCATTGCGCTGGCCGGCGTGACTGCGCTGCTGCTGGTGGTGGCCATGCGCAGCCTGGCCATGCAGCGCTGGCAAGGCTGGGCACCGCTCAGCCGGCTGGGGCAGATCTCGTATTCGGTATTCCTCGTGCACTTTGCGGTGTGCGTGCTCGTCAACGCGGTGGAAAGCTACTTCTGGCCGCAGTCAGTAGCCGCCGCGATGGCGGGCATGGGCATCGCTTTCGTGCTGTCGATCGCCGCGGGCCACCTGCTGTACGAGCGTGTGGAGCGCCACGTTCCCACATGGCAATCTGCGCTGCGCTGGCAGGCCGGGCTCGTGGGAACCGGCTTGCTGACCACCGCGCTCATGGCAGGCCTGCGCTGACGAAAAAAAGGCAGCTAGTTATGGCTGCCTTGGTCTTGGGTGGTGCGATCGCGCTCAGCGATGCAGTTCACCCGCGTTCTCGGGTTGGAAATCAATGGCGTCCACGCGCACGGTGACCTGGCCGGTGGGGCTGGGCATCTGGAATTCGTCGCCCACGCCCAGGCCCAGCAGTGCGATGCCGACGGGTGCGAACACCGACACCTTGTCGCCCGAGCCGTCCATCTCCTTCGGGTAGACCAGCGTCAGCGTGTTCGTCTTGCCGGTTTCCAGCAGCGTGAAGCGCACGGTGGAATTCATGGTCACCACGTTGGGGGGCATGTCCTTGGGATCGAACACGTCGGCGCGGTCCAGTTCGGCCTCCAGTGCCTCGCGGCCAGGAAAGGGGGCGGTTTGTTTTTCCAGCAGGGCTTCGATGCGCTCCAGGTCCAGGGACGACAGGATGATGTGGGGCTTGCGCTGCATGGTGTGATTCCCTTGTAAACGATAGTGAAAGCGCGTCTGCCGGGCAGCCGCGCTCAAACGGACAAAAGCCCGGGCAACGGGGTTGTCCGGGCCAAGGCATGTTCTCAAAAAAAGCACTAAATTGGGTGCGGAAGTGGTGAATTGTGCGGCCTGGTGCCGCGTTTGCCAAGCGATCTCACACGCGCGCAGTGCGAATTGCGCTGCGCTTGCAGCCCTCCGGCAAATGGCGTAGGCCTTTGGATATTGTCAGAATAACTGTTTATTTATACAGTTATTCAATGCATTCCGAAGACGATCCCCCGCCCTCACTGGCTCCTGTCGTATGGGCGCCCGCGCAGCCGCTCAAGGGGCGGGGTACGGCCACGCGTATGGCCCACCGCTTTATGCGCGATGCGCGCGAGGCGTTCGACGACGGCTGGGGCGGGCCGGAGGAGGGTGTGACGGGCGACGAAAGTGCCGCGCCCGCCGCGCCGCTGACCCAGGTGATCTGGGAAGACGCGCGCAGCGCGCTGTGCGGCAACGATTCGCCCGACATTTTCTTCGAGCAATCGGTGAACCCTTACCGCGGCTGCGAGCATGGCTGTGTGTACTGCTACGCACGGCCCACGCACAGCTACCTCAACCTGTCGCCGGGGCTGGACTTCGAGACTCGCATCATCGTCAAGCGCAATATCGCCGCGGTGCTGCGGGGCGAGTTGGCGCGCGCCAGCCATCGGCCTTCGGTGGTCAACATCGGCTCCGCCACCGACTGCTACCAGCCGGTGGAGCGTGAGCTGCGCCTCACGCGTGCGCTGATCGAGGTGATGCGCGATGCACGACACCCGTTCTCGCTGATCACCAAGAGCAGCGGCGTGGAACGTGACCTGGACCTGCTGGCTCCGCTGGCGCACAGCCGGCTGGCGGCGGCCTACGTGACCATCACCACGCTGGATGCGCGCCTGGCCCGCGTGCTGGAGCCGCGCGCAGCCGCGCCGCATCGGCGGCTGCGCACCATCCGCGCGCTGGCCGAAGCCGGCGTGCCCGTCGGCGTGAGCGTGGCGCCGCAGATTCCTTTCATCACCGAGGACATGGAGCAGGTGCTGGCCGCTGCGCGCGATGCGGGCGCCACCTCGGCCTTCTACACGGTGATCCGCCTGCCGTGGGAACTCAATGCCCTGATGCGCGAGTGGCTGCAACTGCACTACCCGCAGCGTGCCGAACGCGTCCTGGCGCGCATTCAGGATCTGCACGGCATCGACGCAACCGCGCGTATCGCGGGCAAGAGCTACGACAGCAGCCACGCCACGCGCATGAAGGGCTCGGGCCTGTGGGCCGACCTGTTGCGCCAGCGCTTCGAGAAGACCTGTGCGCGCCTGGGCCTGAACCGCCAGCGCACGGAACTGGACCTGTCGCAGTACCGCCCGGCGCTGGCGCGCGGGCAGGGCGTGCTGTTCTGAGCGCGGTGCGCGCCGCGGCTAGCATGGGCGCTTTGCTGTGGGGAGGGAGTGCTGAATGCTGTTGATCGTAGGAACCATTCGCCTGCCGGCGGACGGGCTGGCCGCCGCGCTGCCGGCCATGCGGGCGATGGTGCAGGCTTCACGGGCCGAACCGGGCTGCATCGAATATGCGTATGCGCAGGATGTGCTGGACGCCGGGCTGATCCACGTGCATGAGCTGTGGCGCAGCCAGGACGACCTGGACCGCCACTTCGCCAGTGCCCACATTGCGCAGTGGCGCGCTCTGTGGCCGGCGCTGGGCATCGGCGGGCGTGACCTGCGCGCCTACGCGGTGGGTGCGCCCCGCCCGGTGTGAGCGGTTTGGCGGGCGTCGGGTGTCAGACGGTGCATGACCTCGGGCGGCTTGGGCAACCGCGAAAGGGCGGCAGAAACGCGGCCAATCGCGGCCAGTCGCGGCGCAAGGCGCACCCCTCGTGCGGGCTGTAGCGGGCATCCGCAACGGCGCGCGGACAGGTTGGGCTGAACGAGAGAGCCGGGCGGTTCGTTCACACTGCCTCAGGCGCCCAACTGCTGCGCGTGGTGGCGCAGGTGGTCGTCGATGAAGCTCTGGATGAAGTAGTAGCCGTGGTCATAGCCTGCGTGGCGGCGCAGCGTGAGCGGCTGGCCGATGGCGCTGCAGGCCGCCTCGAACAGGTGCGGGTGCAGTTGATCGGCCAGGAATTTGTCGTCCAGCCCCTGGTCGATGAGGATGCCGCCGGGGTAGGGCGCGAGGGGCTGGTTCTCCATGAGCACGGTGGCGTCGTGCTCTCCCCAGGAGGTGCGGTCCGGGCCCAGGTAGCCGGTGAGCGCCTTCTCGCCCCAGGGGCAGCGCGTGGGGGCGCAGATGGGTGCGAAGGCCGACAGGCTCTTGAACCGCCCCGGGTGGCGCAGTGCCAGCGTCAGCGCGCCATGGCCGCCCATGCTGTGGCCAAACAGGCCCAGCCGGGCACCGTCGATGGGCAGGGCGTTGGTGACAAGCGGCAGCAGTTCCTCCAGCAGGTAGCTTTCCATGCGCCAGTGCGTGGACCAGGGGGCTTGCGTGGCGTCCAAATAGAAGCCCGCGCCCACGCCGAAGTCCCAGGCGTCGGCCTCGCCCGCCACGCCCGCGCCGCGCGGGCTGGTGTCGGGGGTGATGAGGGCCAGGCCCAGCTCTGCCGCCAGGCGCTGGGCGCCGGCCTTGATGGGGAAGGTCTCCTCGGTGCAGGTCAGGCCCGCGAGGTAGAGCAGCGCGGGGACCTTTCCATCTGCACTCTGGCCCGCCAGCGCACGGGGCGGCAGGTAGACGGCGAAGCGCATCGGCAGACCCACTGCGTGCGAAGCATGGCGGTAAAAGCGTTGCTCGCCGCCAAAGCAGGCGTGGGCCGAGAGTTGTTCCAGGGTGTCGGACATGGGCGTGTTGCTCCTTTTTAAGTAGCTGTTGGCGCTTGGTATGGGAGGGATTCAGTAATAAAAGTACTGGAACCCCTTGTGCATCAAGCGCCAAGCGCTCCTGTTTTTATGCAGCGTAGTTCACCACCGAGCGGATCGACTTGCCCTCGTGCATCAGGTCGAACGCCTGGTTGATGTCCGTGAGGCCCATGGTGTGGGTGACGAACGGGGCGAGCTGGATCTTGCCGGCCATGGCGTCCTCCACCATGCCGGGCAGTTCGCTGCGGCCCTTGACGCCGCCGAAGGCCGTACCCAGCCACTTGCGGCCCGTGACGAGCTGGAACGGGCGAGTCGAGATCTCTTGTCCCGCACCGGCCACGCCGATGATCACGCTCTGACCCCAGCCGCGGTGTGCGCATTCCAGCGCCGCACGCATCACGTTGACGTTGCCAATGCACTCGAAGCTGTGGTCCACACCCCAGCCAGTCATCTCCACGATCACCTGCTGGATGGGCTTGTCGAAGTCCTTGGGTTTCACGCAGTCGGTGGCTCCGAAGGTGCGTGCCAGGTCGAACTTGCCCGGGTTGGTGTCGATGGCGATGATGCGGCCCGCGCCGGCCAGGTGGGCGCCCTGGATCACCGCCAGGCCGATGCCGCCAAGGCCGAACACGGCCACGCTGTCGCCCGGCTGCACCTTGGCGGTGTTCTTGACCGCGCCCAGCCCGGTGGTCACGCCGCAGCCCAGCAGGCAGACCTGCTCGGGGTTGGCATCGGGGTGAACCTTGGCCAGCGACACCTCGGCCACCACGGTGTATTCGCTGAACGTGGAGCAGCCCATGTAGTGGTACACGGGCTGGCCGTTGTAGCTGAAGCGCGTGGTGCCGTCGGGCATCACGCCCTTGCCCTGCGTGGCGCGCACGGCCACGCACAGGTTGGTCTTGCCGCTCTTGCAGAACAGGCATTCGCCGCATTCGGCGGTGTACAGCGGAATCACATGGTCGCCCGGCTTGACGCTGGTGACGCCTTCGCCCACCTCCACCACGACGCCCGCGCCCTCATGGCCCAGCACGGCGGGGAAAATGCCCTCGGGGTCGTCGCCGCTGAGCGTGAAGGCATCGGTGTGGCATACGCCGGTGTGGGTGATCTTGACCAGTACTTCGCCCTTGCTGGGCGGGGCCACGTCGAGTTCGACGATCTGCAGAGGTTCACCAGCTTTGAAGGCGACGGCGGCGCGGGATTTCATGGGAGGGCTCCTTGTGGTGAAAGGGTGGGGGGACGTTACTTCAGGTACGAGCGCAGCAGGGCCAGCGTCTCGTCCACGGCCTGGGGCGAGGGGGCGGGCTCTTGCGCCAGGGTTTCGCGCACATGGCTGTCCAGCATGTCGGCCATCAGCCCATGCACGGCGCCGCGCAGGGCGGCCAGCTGCTGCAGGATGGGTGCGCAGTCGCTGCCCGCCTGCACGGCGCGCTCCAGCGCCTCGGCCTGGCCGCGGATGCGGCGCAGGCGCGTGATGGCGCGTTGCTTGTCTTCGGCGGTATGGGGCATGGCGGTTGGATGGGCGGGCGTTGTGCCGGGACGTGTTGCTATGTGCCTTGTACTAGGGGGAAGTATAAATCGATGGCGCTTTAGGATAAAGCGCTGGAGGGCAATAAATGCCTATTACTGGGAGGGGGTATAGGTGGATGCGCCTGATCGGAGTGTCGCGCGGGCATTGGCGGCGCAGCGGTTGACCGCGGCTGCAGCACGCTTCCCGTTGTGCGCAGCAAAAAGGCACGGACGCAAAAAAGCCCGCAGGCAACAGGTGCGTGCGGGCTGGGGGCGGGGCACGCCTGCCTTCGCGGCAGGCGGCGCTGCTTGATCAGCGCTTGTTGAGGGCCGGAACGTCGCGGCGCTCGGCGCCCACGAACAGCTGGCGGGGGCGGCCGATCTTGTACTCGGGGTCGCCGATCATCTCGTTGAGCTGGGCGATCCAGCCCACCGTACGGGCCAGCGCGAAGATGCCGGTGAACAGGTTGACCGGGATGCCGATCGCGCGCTGCACGATGCCGGAGTAGAAGTCCACGTTCGGGTAGAGCTTGCGCTGCACGAAGTAGTCGTCCTCCAGGGCGATCTTCTCCAGCTGCTTGGCCAGGGCGAACAGCGGGTCCTTTTCGAGGCCCAGCTCGGCCAGCACTTCGTTGCAGGTTTCCTGCATGAGCTTGGCGCGGGGGTCGTAGTTCTTGTACACGCGGTGGCCAAAGCCCATCAGCTTCACGCCGGAGGACTTGTCCTTGACCTTCTCCATGAACTCGCCCACCTTGGACACGCCGCCCATGGCCTGGATTTCTTCCAGCATGTTCAGGCAGGCTTCGTTGGCGCCGCCGTGGGCAGGGCCCCACAGGCATGCCACGCCGGCAGCGATGGCGGCGAACGGGTTGGTGCCCGAGGAGCCGCACAGGCGCACCGTGGAGGTGGAGGCGTTCTGCTCGTGGTCGGCGTGCAGGATGAAGATGCGGTCCATCGCGCGTTCGATCACGGGGTTGACCTTGTAGTCCTCGCAGGGCGTGCCGAACATCATGCGCAGGAAGTTGCCTGCGTACGAGAGGTCGTTGCGGGGGTACATGTAGGGCTCGCCCTTGCCGTACTTGTACGCCATGGCCACCAGCGTGGGCATCTTGGCGATCAGGCGAATGGCGGAGATCTCGCGGTGCTCGGGGTTATTGATGTCCGTGCTGTCGTGGTAGAAGGCCGACAGCGCGCCCACCAGACCGGTCAGCACGGCCATGGGGTGTGCGTCGCGGCGGAAACCGCGCAGGAAGAACTGCATCTGCTCGTTGACCATCGTGTGCTTGGTCACGCGGTCGTTGAACGTGGCCTTCTGCGCGGCGTTGGGCAGCTCGCCATTCAGCAGCAGGTAGCAGGTTTCGAGGTAGTCGCACTGGGTGGCGAGCTGCTCGATGGGGTAGCCGCGGTACAGCAGCTCGCCCTTGTCGCCGTCGATGTAGGTGATGGACGACTGGCAGGATGCCGTGGAAAGGAAACCGGGGTCATAGGTGAACATGCCCGTTTGCGCGTACAGCTTGCGGATGTCGACCACGTCCGGGCCGATGCTGCCTTGGTACACGGGGAGTTCCACGCTCGGGCTGCCGTTGCTGAACGATAGCGTCGCTTTGTTGTCTGCCAGTTTCATTTCCAGTTTCCTTCTGTTGTTTGCCTTGCACGGGGCTGGGGCTTAAGCGCGGTTGCGCAACTGCTCCAGCACTTCCTTGACTTCGTCCTTAGCGACTTCGCCCGTGGGTTCCTTGCGCCGCAGCAGCAGGTCCAGCAGGTCGTTGTCCGACAAGTCCATCAGTAGCGTGAGTCCTCGCGCCTGACGGATCGTCAGGCAGGAGCCGTGGGTTGTGAAGAACCGCTCGAGAAACAGGTCGTTCTCCACCAGCCCGCGGCGGCAGCGCCACCGCAGGATGGCCACTTCGCGTTCGTCCAGCAGCGCTTCGTCAGCCATGGTTCTCAGATGGCACGGCGTGCCATCAATTCCTTGATCTTGCCAATCGCGCGCGTGGGGTTCAGGTGCTTGGGGCACACGTCCACGCAGTTCATGATGGTATGGCAGCGGAACAGGCGGTAGGGGTCTTCCAGGTTGTCCAGGCGCTCGCCCGTGGCCGTGTCGCGGCTGTCCGCGATGAAGCGGTAGGCCTGCAGCAGGCCGGCGGGACCCACGAACTTGTCGGGGTTCCACCAGAACGAGGGGCAGCTCGTGGAGCAGCTGGCGCACAGAATGCACTCGTACAGGCCGTTGAGCTCTTCACGCTCTTCGGGCGACTGCAGGCGCTCCTTGGTGGGTGACGCGTAGATGTCGCTTTGCAGGTAGGGCTTGATCGAGTGGTACTGCTTGAAAAACTGCGTCATGTCCACGATCAGGTCGCGGATCACCGGCAGGCCGGGCAGGGGCTTCAAGACGATGTCGCCCGAGAGGGTCTTCATGTTCGTCAGGCAGGCCAGGCCGTTCTTGCCGTTGATGTTCATGGCGTCGGAGCCGCACACGCCTTCGCGGCAGGAGCGGCGGAACGACAGCGTGGGATCCTGTGCCTTGAGCTTGAGCAATGCATCCAGCAGCATGCGTTCGTGACCGTCGAGCTCGACCTCCACGGTCTGCATGTAGGGCTTGGCGTCCTTGTCCGGGTCGTAGCGGTAGATCTTGAAAGTGCGTTTCATGGGTTATTTCTCTCGTGGGCGGCGGCTGTCTTAGAACGTGCGGACCTTCGGAGGAATGCTGTCCACCGTCAGGGGCTTCATGTTCACGGGCTTGTAGCTCAGGCTGTTGCTGGCGCTGTGCCACAGCGTGTGCTTGAGCCACTCCTTGTCATTGCGGCCCAACGGGAAGTCGGGATGGTCGGCAGGGTGCTCGTAGTCGTCCACGGTGTGTGCGCCACGGCACTCCTGGCGGGCCGCGGCCGAGGTCATCGTGGCCTGGGCGACCTCGATCAGGTTGTCCACTTCCAGCGCTTCCATGCGTGCGGTGTTCCAGACCTTGGACTTGTCCTTCAGGGTCACGGTGCCCACGCGCTCGCGGATGGCGTTGATCTTGACCACGCCTTCGTCCATGCCCTTTTGCGTGCGGAACACGCCGGCGTGCTGCTGCATGGTCTGGCGGATGTCGTTGGCCAGATCCTGGGCGTAGACGCCGTCCTTGGATTCTTCCAACTGGTTCAGGCGCGCCAGGGTGCGGTCGCTGCCGTCGGCCGGCACGGCCTTGTGCTCGCCGTAGCCCCCAACGAATTGCACGATGTGCTTGCCGGCCGACTTGCCGAACACCAACAGGTCGAGCAGCGAGTTCGTGCCCAGGCGGTTGGCGCCGTGCACCGACACCGCGGCGCATTCGCCGACGGCGTACAGGCCATTGACCACGTTGTTCTTCTCGCCGTCCCAGGTGACGACCTGGCCGTGGATGTTGGTCGGAATGCCGCCCATCTGGTAGTGGATGGTGGGCACGACGGGGATCGGTTCCTTGGTGATGTCCACGTTGGCGAAGTTGTGGCCGATCTCTTCCACCGACGGCAGGCGCTTGCGGATGGTGTCAGCGCCCAGGTGGTCGAGCTTCATCAGGATGTAGTCCTTGTTGGGACCGCAGCCACGGCCTTCCTTGATCTCCTGATCCATCGAGCGGGACACGAAGTCGCGCGGTGCCAGGTCCTTCAAGGTGGGCGCGTAACGCTCCATGAAACGCTCGCCATTGCTGTTCAGCAGGATGGCGCCTTCGCCGCGGCAGCCTTCGGTCAGCAGCACGCCCGCGCCGGCCACGCCGGTGGGGTGGAACTGCCAGAACTCCAGGTCCTGCAGCGGGATGCCCGCGCGTGCGGCCATGCCCAGGCCGTCGCCGGTGTTGATGAAGGCGTTGGTCGATGCCGCAAAGATGCGGCCAGCGCCGCCTGTGGCCAGCAGCACGGCCTTGGCGTGCAGTTCGTACAGGTCGCCGGTTTCCAGTTCCAGCGCGGTTACGCCGACCACGTCGCCCTCAGCGTCGCGGATCAGGTCCAGCGCCATCCATTCCACGAAGAAGTTGGTCTTGGATTCGACGTTCTTCTGGTACAGCGTGTGCAGCATGGCGTGGCCGGTACGGTCGGCCGCGGCGCAGGCGCGCTGCACGGGCTTCTCACCGTAGTTGGCCGTGTGGCCGCCGAAGGGGCGCTGGTAGATGGTGCCGTCGGGGTTGCGGTCGAACGGCATGCCGAAATGCTCGAGCTCGATCACCACCTTGGGTGCTTCGCGGCACATGAACTCGACGGCGTCCTGGTCGGACAGCCAGTCGCCGCCCTTGATGGTGTCGTAGAAATGGTAGTGCCAGTTGTCTTCGCTCATGTTGCCCAGCGATGCGGACACGCCGCCTTGCGCTGCCACGGTGTGCGAGCGGGTGGGGAAGACCTTGGACAGGCAGGCCACGTTCAGGCCTGCGCGGGACAGTTCCAGCGAGGCGCGCATGCCCGAGCCGCCGGCACCGACGATGACCACGTCGAACTTGCGCTTGGTGATGTTGGCTTTGGTGTAGCTCATTGTTTTCTTTCAGTCGCGGGAATCAGAGACGCCACAGAACCTGGATACCCCAGCCGGTGCAGGCCACCAGCCAGACGATGGTGAAGACTTGCAGCGTCAGACGCAGGCCTGCCGGCTTGATGTAGTCCATCCACACGTTGCGCACGCCCACCCAGGCGTGCCAGGCCAGCGCCACGATGACGGACAGGGTCAGAACCTTCATCCACTGGCTGGAGAAGATGCCGGCCCACAGGTCGTAGCCGATGGGGCCCTTGCTGAAGATGACGCAGGCCAGCAGCACCAGGGTGAACAAAGCCATCAAGACGGCGGTGGCGCGCTGCACCAGCCAGTCGCGCACGCCATAGTGGGCACCCACGACGGTGCGCTTGGAGCCGTAATTCACGGACATGGAAATTCCTTTTTTATGTGAGAAAGTGATCTGCGCAGGTGCGCCGATCAGTACAGGCCGAAGAGCTTGGCGCCCAGAATCGCGGTCAGGCCGAAGCTTGCGACCAGCGTGACGGCAGCAGAGCTCTTGCCAAATTCCTTCGTGACGGCGGCATGGTTCATGTCCATCAGCAGGTGGCGCAGGCCGGCGATGAAGTGGTGCAGATAGCCCCAGATCAGGCCCAGGGTCAGCAGCTTGATGAGCCAGCCAGGCGCGAAGCCCAGGCCCGACGAGAAGGCAGAGGTGAACTTGCCGAAGGAGATTTCCGACGACACCGAGGTATCGAACATCCAGATCACCAGAGGCAGCAGCAGGAACATGATCATGCCGCTGATGCGGTGCATGCCAGAAACCAGCGCGGCCAGCGGCCACCGGTAGCTGGGCAGGTCGCGAAACGCGTGGATGTTGCGGTATTCAGGCCGTTGCTTGGCAAGTTCTGTCATGGCGTGTGTGCTTTCGTGGATGTAACTGCGTTGTAATTGCGCGGATGCAAACAACCCAAAATTCTATTGCAATGCATTACGGGAAGCTTGCGGAGACTGCGTATTTTCCCTGGTTGCATTCGTGGTCGGGCAGTGGATCAGCTCAGTTCATTGTGATAGTGATGTGTGTCAGTCCGGTACAGCCCGCGCCGTAACTCCATGGGAACATCGTTATAGGTGTAAGCGAGGCGCTCCACGCTGAGCAGTGGTGTGGCGACGGGGATGTTCAGCCATTGAGCCTGCGTTTCATCGGGAAACACAGCGCGGATCTTTTCTTCGGCGCGCACCATGCGCACGCCAAAATCCAGCTCGAACATGGCATAGGTGGGCCCCTGGTAGTGGGCCATCTGCTCCGCGGTCAGGCCCTTGAAGGCCTGCCCTGGCAGCCAGATGTCCTCCAGGATGGTGGGTACGCCCACAAACGACAGGATGCGCTTGACCTGCACCACCACATCTCCGGTCCGCAGCGCCAGCGTGCGTGCGATCTCCGCACTGGCGCGCATGCGCCGGCACTCCAGGATGGTGCGCTGCGCCGGGCCTTCCACGCGGGCGTCTCCCGTGTCAGGCAGCAGTTTCAGGAAGCGGTACTGCACCTGCCGCTCTGCGTGGGTGGCCACGAAGGTGCCTTTGCCCTGGCGGCGCATCACGAGGTTTTCGGCTGCCAGCTCGTCGATGGCCTTGCGCACCGTGCCCTGGCTCACGCGAAAGCGCGCAGCCAGTTCCATTTCGCTGGGGATGGCTTCACCGGGCTTCCATTCACCATGCTGCAGGCTGTGCAGGATGAGCCCCTTGATCTGCTGGTACAGGGGGCTGAATGCGGGAGTCGATGCCCCCGCACCCGCGCCTGGGGGTGTACCTTCTGTGGTCGGAGGGGGCGAGGAGGACATGGTGGGCTGTGCCGGGGGGCGGAGCATGCCGCTGAATTGAGGGTGATCATATCTTATATAAGACATAAGACAAATTGACCCTGCGCAGTAATCGGCGGTAAACTCCTGGGCTGTTCTGCGGGGCACGGGCTGCTGATGACTGGCGCTGGTGCGACCTTGCACCAACACCACCTCCCTCACACCTCTTTCTGGAGTTTTCGCATGAGCAAGAAACCCGTTCGTGTCGCCGTGACCGGCGCTGCAGGCCAAATCGGTTACGCGCTGCTGTTCCGCATCGCTTCCGGCGAAATGCTGGGCAAGGACCAGCCCGTCATCCTGCAACTGCTGGAAATTCCCGACGAGAAGGCACAGAACGCGCTCAAGGGCGTGATCATGGAATTGGAAGACTGCGCGTTCCCGCTGTTGGCTGGCATCGAAGCCCACTCGGACCCCATGACCGCCTTCAAGGACACCGACTACGCCCTGCTGGTCGGCGCCCGTCCGCGCGGCCCCGGCATGGAGCGTGCCGACCTGCTGGCTGCCAATGCCCAGATCTTCACGGCCCAGGGCAAGGCCCTGAACGCCGTGGCCTCGCGCAACGTGAAGGTGCTGGTGGTGGGCAACCCCGCCAATACCAACGCCTACATCGCCATGAAGTCGGCCCCCGACCTGCCGGCCAAGAACTTCACGGCCATGCTGCGCCTGGACCACAACCGTGCAGCTTCCCAACTGGCGGCCAAGGGTGGCTTCAAGGTGGGCGACATCAAGAAGCTGACGGTGTGGGGCAACCATTCACCCACGATGTACGCCGACTACCGTTTCGCGACGGTGGACGGCAAGTCCGTGAAGGACGCCATCAACGACCAGGCCTGGAACAAGGATGTGTTCCTGCCCACCGTCGGCAAGCGCGGCGCAGCCATCATCGCCGCTCGTGGCCTGTCCTCGGCTGCGTCTGCCGCGAACGCCGCCATTGACCACATGCGCGACTGGGCCCTGGGTTCCAAGGGCGAGTGGGTGACGATGGGTGTGCCCTCCAACGGCGAATACGGCATTCCCGCCGGTATCGTGTTCGGCTTCCCCGTCACCACCGAGAATGGCGAGTACAAGATCGTCGAAGGCCTGGCCATCGACGCCTTCTCGCAAGAGTGCATCGACAAGACCCTGGCCGAGCTGCAAGGCGAGCAGGACGGCGTCAAGCACCTGCTGTAATCGCGCATCTCCATGCACGACTGGGATCCCGCGCTCTACCAGCGCTTCGAGAGCGAGCGCACACGCCCGGCTGTCGAGTTGCTGGCGCGGGTCTCCCATCCCGCACCCCGCCACATCGTGGACTTGGGCTGCGGGAATGGCAATTCCACGCAATTGCTGCTGGAGCGGTTCCCGCAGTCGCAACTCATCGGCCTGGACAACTCCGAAGCGATGCTGGCCAGTGCGCGCAAGCGTCTGCCCGGTGTGCCCTTCATGCAGGCCGATATTGCCGACTGGGCGCCCACCGTGGCGCCCGATTTGATTTTTGCCAACGCCTCCCTGCAGTGGGTGGCAGGGCATGCCGGGCTGTTCGCCCGGTTGATGCGCTGCCTGACACCCGGCGGTGTCCTGGCGGTGCAGATGCCCGATAACCTGGACCAGCCGTCGCACCAGCTCATGCGGGAGTTGGCGAGCCAGTCTGCGTGGCGTGATCAGCTGGCGCATGCCGCGGACCAGCGTGCGGCGCTGTTGTCGGTGGAGGCTTATTACGACCTTCTCGCGCCCATGGCCTGCCGGGTCGATATCTGGCACACCGCGTACCGCCATGTCATGCCTTCGGTCCAGGCCATCGTCGAGTGGCTGGAGTCCACAGGCCTGAAACCCTTCCTTGATCCGCTCCCCGCCGTGTTGCGGGATGCGTATCTGCAAGCCTACACGCAGCGCATTGGCGAGGCCTATACCGAGCGCGCGGACGGCCATCGGCTGTTCGCGTTTCCCCGTTTGTTCATTGTTGCCCAGCGTGCCCCATGACCTCGTCCGCTGCCCATCCCGCTGAAGTCCTGCTGGGCGCTCAGGCGGGCGCCCATGCGATTCCCGTGTGCGACCACTACAGCGGCGTGGAAGTGCGCATGCGCAAGAGCCTGCAACTGCAGCAGGAGCTGCTTGCCGAGTTTGGCCATTGCGTGTTTGACGTGACGCTCGACTGCGAGGACGGCGCGCCCGTGGGGCAAGAGCGCGAGCACGCCATGCTGGTGGCACGCCTGGCGCGCGAAGCCGGGGCCGGCGCGCGTGTGGCGGCACGTGTGCACACGGTTGACCACCCCGCCTTCGCGCAGGACATGGCCATCATCGCCGGTGAGGCGGGGCAGCGCCTGTGCCACATCATGCTGCCCAAGGTGGAAACCGTGGACGACGTGCTCGCGGCAGAGCGAGCGCTGGAGGCCGCAGGCGCCAGCCATCTGCCGCTGCACGCCCTTATCGAGTCCCCCGCTGCCGTGCACCGGGCCTTCGAGATCGCCGCGCACCCGCGCATCCAGAGCCTGAGCTTCGGCCTGATGGACTTCGTTTCCGCCCATGGCGGTGCGATTCCCGCCTCGGGCATGACGTCCACCGGGCAGTTCGAGCATCCGCTCGTCGTGCGTGCCAAGCTGGAGATCTCCGCCGCCTGCCATGCCAATGGCAAGGTGCCGTCGCACTGCGTGGTCACCGAATTCAGCGATCCCGACGCCATGCAGGCCGCGGCCGGCAGGGCCGCGCGCCAGTTCGGCTACACGCGCATGTGGAGCATCCACCCCGCGCAGATCCGGCCCATCCTGGCGGCTTTCGCACCGGAAGGTGCGGAAATCGCGCGGGCCAGCCGCATCATCTCTGCCGCCATCCAGGCTGACTGGGCTCCCATCAGCGAGGAGGGCGTACTGCACGACCGCGCAAGCTACCGCTATTTCTGGCAGGTGCTCGAGCGTGCACACCAGACCGGCCGCATGCTGCCCGCCGAGGCGCAGGGCTGGTTTGCCAAGGCTGAGACCACGTTCACCTGATACGGGTATTCTTGTCGCCCCATCTGCCTTCCATTCATTCTTTCCCCGCAGGAGTCACCATGAAGACCCTCATCGCTTCCGCATTGATACTGTTGGCGCCCGCCCTCACCATGGCGCAGACGGCGACCAAGCCCGCCGCCCCCGCCGAGGCCAAGAAGAGCAGCGCCAAGCCTGCGGCGAAGAGTACCTCCGCCAAGGCGACCAAGCCCAAGGCCGAGAAGAAGAGCGACACCGTCGCCAAGGCGTCGCCCACCAGCAGCCGCACGCGCCTGCACAGCGGTGCCGTGCAGGTGGCGTCGGGCCTGGCCGCGGCCGAGGCGGCGCTCACTCCCGAAGAACTGCAGATCGCCGAGCGCGTGTACACGGGCCGCATGGCGTGCGAACTGGGCGCGTTCGTGAGCATCGAGGCCGATACGCAGTCGCCCGGCCGCTTCCATGTGGAAGGCAAGGGCTTCAAGTACCACATGGCCCCGGTGGCCACCACCACCGGCGCGGTGCGCCTGGAAGACCAGCGCGCGGGCGCCGTGTGGGTGCAGATCGCCAACAAATCCATGCTCATGAACCAGAAGCTGGGCCAGCGCATGGCTGACGAATGCATGAGCCCGCAGCAGGTGGTGGTGGCCGAGGCCATCAAGAAGAACCCGCCGCAAAGCCTGCTGGACAACCCGGCCGCCAAGTAAACCTAAAGCCGCCTGCCGGCGGGGCCACGCAGTGCACGCCTGCCGTGTGCGCTACTGTGGCCGGCCGGTTGTCGCCCCACTTTGAAAACCTAGACTATCCCGGAGAAAGAAGACATGTTGAAAGCCTACCGCGACCATGTGGCCGAGCGCGCTGCATTGGGCATCCCGCCGCTGCCGCTCGATGCCAAGCAGACGGCCGAACTGATCGAGCTGATCAAGAACCCGCCCGCTGGCGAGGAGGCTTTCCTGGTGGACCTGCTGACCCACCGCGTGCCGCCGGGGGTGGACGACGCTGCCAAGGTCAAGGCGTCCTTCCTCGCGGCCGTCGCCCATGGCGACATCACGGTCGGCCTGATTTCCAAGGCCAAGGCCACCGAGCTGCTGGGCACCATGGTGGGTGGCTACAACGTGCACCCGCTGATCGAGCTGCTGGACGACGCCGAAGTCGCTTCCGTGGCTGCCGAAGCGCTGAAGAAGACGCTGCTGATGTTCGACTTCTTCAACGACGTGGCCGCCAAGGCCAAGGCCGGCAACGCCAAGGCCCAGGAGGTCATGCAGAGCTGGGCCAATGCCGAGTGGTTCACCAGCCGCCCCAAGGTCGAGCAAAAGATCACCGTCACCGTGTTCAAGGTGCCCGGCGAGACCAACACCGACGACCTGTCGCCCGCGCCTGACGCCTGGAGCCGCCCCGACATCCCGCTGCACTACCTGGCGATGCTGAAGAACACGCGCCCCGACGCAGCCTTCAAGCCCGAGGAAGACGGCAAGCGCGGCCCGATGCAGTTCATCGAGGACCTGAAGAAGAAGGGCCATCTGGTCGCCTACGTGGGTGACGTGGTGGGTACCGGCTCGTCGCGCAAGTCCGCCACCAACTCCATCATCTGGGGCACGGGCGTGGACATTCCCTTCGTGCCCAACAAGCGCTTTGGTGGCGTGACGCTGGGCGGCAAGATCGCTCCCATCTTCTTCAACACGCAGGAAGACTCGGGCGCTCTGCCGATCGAAGTGGACGTTTCCAAGCTGGAGATGGGCGACGTGATCGATGTGCTGCCCTACGACGGCAAGATCGTGAAGAACGGCGAGACCGTGGCCGAGTTCGCGCTCAAGTCCGACGTGCTGCTGGACGAGGTGCAGGCCGGCGGCCGCATCAACCTGATCATCGGCCGCTCGCTCACCGCCAAGGCGCGTGAGTTCCTGGGCCTGCCCGCTTCGACCGCGTTCCGCCTGCCCCAGGCACCGGCGGCGTCCAATGCCGGTTTCACACTGGCCCAGAAGATGGTCGGCCGCGCCTGCGGCCTGCCCGAAGGCCAGGGCATCCGCCCGGGCACGTACTGTGAGCCCAAGATGACCACCGTGGGCAGCCAGGACACCACTGGCCCCATGACGCGTGACGAACTGAAGGACCTGGCCTGCCTGGGCTTCTCGGCCGATCTGGTGATGCAGTCCTTCTGCCACACCGCTGCCTACCCCAAGCCCGTGGACGTGAAGACGCACCGCGAACTGCCGGCCTTCATCAGCAACCGCGGCGGCGTGGCTCTGCGCCCCGGCGACGGCGTGATCCACAGCTGGCTCAACCGCCTGCTGCTGCCTGACACCGTGGGCACCGGCGGTGACTCGCACACCCGCTTCCCCATCGGCATTTCCTTCCCCGCAGGCTCGGGCCTCGTGGCTTTCGGCGCTGCCACCGGCGTGATGCCGCTGGACATGCCCGAGTCGGTGCTGGTGCGCTTCAAGGGTGAGATGCAGCCCGGCGTGACGCTGCGCGACCTGGTGCACGCGATCCCGCTGTACGCCATCAAGGCGGGCCTGCTGACCGTGGCCAAGGCCGGCAAGAAGAACATCTTCTCGGGCAAGATCCTCGAAATCGAGGGCCTGCCGGACCTGAAGGTGGAGCAAGCCTTCGAGCTGTCCGACGCCTCAGCCGAGCGTTCCGCCGCCGGCTGCACGATCAAGCTCAACCCCGAGCCGATCAAGGAGTACCTGCGCTCCAACATCGTGCTGATGAAGAACATGATCGCCGACGGTTACCAGGACGCGAAGACGCTGCAGCGCCGCATCGAGAAGGTGGAAGCCTGGCTCGCCAAGCCCGACCTGCTCGAAGCCGACAAGGACGCCGAATACGCCGCCGTGATCGAGATCGACCTGGCCGACATCAAGGAACCCATCGTCTGCTGCCCGAACGATCCGGACGATGCCAAGTTCCTGTCCGAAGTGGCCGGCACCAAGATTGACGAGGCCTTCATCGGCTCGTGCATGACCAACATCGGCCACTTCCGCGCAGCGGCCAAGCTGCTGGGCGGCCAGCGCGACATTCCGGTCAAGCTGTGGGTGGCTCCGCCTACCAAGATGGACCAGAACGAGCTGATCAAGGAAGGCCACTACGCTGCCTTCGGCACGGCCGGCGCGCGCACCGAAATGCCCGGCTGCTCGCTGTGCATGGGCAACCAGGCGCAGGTGCGTGAAGGTGCGACGGTGATTTCCACCTCCACCCGCAACTTCCCTAACCGCCTGGGCAAGAACACCAACGTGTTCCTGGGCTCGGCCGAGCTGGCCGCCATCGCCTCGCGCCTGGGCAAGCTGCCCACGAAGGAGGAATACCTCCAGGAAATGGGCGTGATCGATGCCGACAAGGCCAGCGTGTACCGCTACATGAACTTCGACCAGATTGAGGAATATGCAGAGGTCGCCAAGGGCGTGACGGCCTGATCGCCGGCTGAGGCCCGGGCCGCGGCGCGGCCCCTCCCGTCAACCCCCGCAGGGCGCATGCCTGGCGGGGGTTTTCTTTTGCTCATTAATTAATAGCTGCTGGCGCTTGTTGGTGCTGCGCTAGCGGCCAATTTCACTTAAATACTCGCGCCGCGCGTGCCGCGCGTCGGGGGATGTCGCACGCCGAGACCGTGGTCACGACCCGGGAGACGGTGCCGTTCAGGCCGCGGCCAGCGCGCGCAGTGCGGCGGCGCTGGCGTCGTCGGCGGGGAAGAACGTTTCCAGCGCCAGCTCCTGCAGCGTCACGTCGACGGGCGAGCCGAACACCGTGGTGGTGCTCACCAGCTGGAGCGTGCCGGCCGGCGTGCGGAACTCGAACGGCATGAGCACGCCCAGGTGCTCGCCCGGCAGCGGCGGGCTGGCAGGCGGCAAAGGGTAGGCCTGCAGTTCCTGCAGCAGGGCGGCCAGCACCGGGTCGCTGCTCTCGTGGATCTGCTGGCGCAACCGCTCCAGCAGGTGCGCGCGCCATTGCTCCAGGTTGGCGATGCGCGGTGCCAGGCCCCCCGGGTGCAGGCTGAGGCGCAGCACGTTCACGGGCGGCTGCAGCAGCTCGGCGTCCACGCCGGACAGCAGCAGGGGTACGATGCGGTTGGCCATGAGCAGGTTCCAGTGCCGGTCCATCGCCAGCGCCGGCCAGGGTTCGTGGCAGTCCAGGATGCGCTGCACCGCCGCGCGCGCATCGGCCATCTCGGGCGCATCGAGCGGGCGTTCGCGATACATCGGGGCATAGCCCGCGGCCACCAGCAGCGCGTTGCGCTCGCGCAGGGGCACGTCCAGGCGATGGGCCAGGCGCAGCACCATGTCGCGGCTGGGGCTGGCGCGGCCCGTTTCCACGCAGCTCAGGTGGCGCGTAGACACCTCGGCTGCGTGTGCCAGGTCCAGTTGGCTCAAGCGCCGGCGCTGGCGCCAGTGGCGCAGGCGTTCTCCAAAAGGTGCGGGTGTCGATAGGGCGGGAGCGTGGTGCATGGCCTGCATGGTAGGGCCGGCTGCGCGGCGTGGGCATGACCTGTCAGGTCATGGACGCGCAGCCGCCGCGTGCCGACGATGCAGGCCATGTTCAACCCCTCAGGAGATCACACCATGGCCTTCATCGATGCTTTCACGTCCCCCGGCGGCCTGCGCCGCGTGCTCTGGGCCGATGCCGCCGCAGGCGCCGGCATGGCGGCGCTGCACCTGGCGGCGGCAGCGCCGCTGGCTGAATGGCTGGGCATGTCGCCCCGGTTGCTGTTGGCCAGCGGCTGGCTGCTGCTGCCTTTCGTGCTGCTGGCCGGGTCGCTGGCCCTGCGGCGCGAGGCAGCCGGCGGCGCGCTGGCGCTGCTGGTGGCGGGCAATTTCCTGTGGGTGCTGGCCAGCGCAGTGGTGCTGTGGGGCACGACGTGGGTGACCGGCGGCTGGGGCCAGGCCTATGTGGCCGTGCAGGCGGTGGCTGTGCTGGCCCTGGCGGAACTGCAGTGGATGGCGCTGCGCCGCGCACGCGTGGCGGTGCAGGGCGTGCGCGCGGCGGTCTCCTGACGGGCGCTCAGCCCTGCTCGGCCAGCAGGTCTTGCAGGGCCTTGACCTGTTGGCGCAGGCGCTCGTTTTCGGCCTCGAGTTCCGCCACGCGCTGCTGCAGCTTTGCGGTGTCGGGGGCGGCCGTCGATTCCGGCCCGGCGGTGCCGTCGGCCTCCGTTGCAGTGGCATCGGCCTTTGGTTTCTTCTTGCCGTCGCGCACGCGCTTGGCGGCCTGCTTGAGTTCCTGCGCACCGCCGGCCGCGGCGCTCTTTTGCTCGTCCACCGGCAGGGTGGCCACCACGGCTGCGGCGTTCAAGGACAGTTCGCCCGACTTGACGGCGGCCACCACTTCCGGCGCTGCGTTCTGGTGGATGGTCTCGATGGCCTTGACCTGGGCGGCCGTCAGGCGGGCGGCGCGGGCCAGGGCCTCGCGCGTGTCCAGCGCGTCTTCGGGCACCTTGGGCACGCTGGCCAGCGCCTGGGCGACGACCGGGTCGGTGTCACCCTCCCAGGGGGCCTGCTCGGGTGCCTGGGCGGCCTCGGCCTTGGCAGCCACCACGGCGGCAGCGGCTGCGGCGCGGCGCTCGGCAATGATCTCGCGCTTGCGCAGTGCCAGCACGCCGCGCTGGAACTCCGATACGCTGCGCCGCCCCAGGTGCTGGTCGATCATCCACAGGTGCACGTCCTCCATGTTCTGAAAGCGGGTGTTCTGCACCGTCTGGAAGGGCAGGCCGTGCTTGTGGCAGATGCCGAAGCGGTTGTGGCCGTCCACGAGGATGTTGCCCCACAGCACCAGCGCGTCGCGGCAGCCCTCTGCGAGGATGCTGCGCTCCAGCGCGTCGTGCTCTTCGGGCGTGAGCGGGTCGATGTAGGCCTTGAGTTCGGGCAGGACGACGATGTCTTCAGGATTCATGGGTTCTTGGTATGGGGCGGGGCAAGAAATGGGCAAAGGCCCCGCCGGGGCCTTTGCAAAAAGAGGAGCTGCTCACGCTTGATGGCTGGGCGTTTCAGTATCAAATCTACCTGAAACGCCCTGTGGACGGGCGCTGCCAGCTATGGTTTCAGGAAGGTTGCAGCAATCGCGCGATGAGCGCGCCTTCCACCGGGCCGTCGATCGGAATGCGCACACGCAGCGGATTGCCCGGCGCCACCTGCACGCTTTCGCCGTCCAGGTTGAACATCTGCGTGAGCTGCACCGTGCGGTTGCCGCTGGGGTGGATCACCTCCAGCGTGTCGCCCACGGCGAAGCGGTTCATGGTCTCGACCTCGGCCATGCCGTCGGCGTAGCCGCGCACCTGGCCGACAAAGTGGGCGCGCTGCAGCACGCTGTTGCCGGTCTCGTAGTTCTGGTAGTCGTTGGCCGGGCGGCGCTCCAGCAGGCCGCCGGTGTAGCCGCGGTTGGCCAGGCCTTCCAGCTCGGTGATCAGGTGCGGGTTGAACGGGCGGCCCGCCACCGCGTCGTCGATCGCGCGGCGGTACACCTGGGCGGTACGCGCCACGTAGTACAGGCTCTTGGTGCGGCCCTCGATCTTGAGCGAATCCACGCCGATCTTCACTAGGCGCTCCACATGCTCCACGGCGCGCAGGTCCTTGGAGTTCATGATGTAGGTGCCGTGCTCATCTTCCATGATGGGCATGAGCTCGCCGGGGCGGCCGATCTCCTCGATCAGGTAGACCTGGTCGGCCTTGGGGTGGCGCTGGCCGCTACCGCAGGTGCTGGTGAACTGGCTGTCGGCTTCCTCGCGCGCCTGTTCGAAGTTGAAACCCTGCTCCATGGACGTGGCCAGCGCTTCGCCGGTGTTGGGGTCCACCGCCGCGTCGTGGGTCTTGTATTCCCAGCGGCAGGCGTTGGTGCAGGTGCCCTGGTTGGGGTCGCGCCGGTTGAAGTAGCCGCTGAGCAGGCAGCGGCCCGAGTAGGCAATGCACAGCGCGCCGTGCACGAAGACCTCGATCTCCATGTCAGGGCATTCCTGGCGGATCTTCTCGATCTCGTCCAGGCTCAGTTCGCGCGAGAGGATGATGCGCGACACGCCGGCTTTCTGCCAGAACTTCACCGTGGCGTAGTTGGTGGTATTGGCCTGCACCGAGAGGTGGATCTCGGTCTCGGGCCACTTTTCCTTCACCATCATGATCAGGCCGGGGTCGGCCATGATGAAGGCGTCGGGCTTGCACTCGATGACAGGCTCGATGTCGCGCAGGTAGGTGCGCACCTTGTCGTTGTGCGCGATCAGGTTGCTGGTGACGAAAAACTTCTTGCCCCGCGCGTGCGCCTCCTGGATGCCCTGGGCGATCTGCTCCAGGCGGAACTCGTTGTTGCGCGCACGCAGGCTGTAGCGCGGCTGGCCGGCGTAGATGGCGTCGGCGCCGAAGTCGTACGCCGCACGCATCTTGTCGAGCGAGCCGGCGGGCAGCAGCAGTTCGGGGGCTTTGAGGGTCATAGCCTGCAATTTTCGCTGATGTGCGGGGTGAGGGTGGGGCGCGTGGGTAATGACCGGGTTGGGGTCTTTGGGGCGGTTGCTTTGCGTTGTCGGTGGGTGGCAGTTGGGAGGATTAGGAGGGGTGTGTGACGTAGGGTTGAGAGGCTGGGGCGAGAGCGGACTGCTCGCCGGTGGCGGAGTTTGGCCCCCAGCAGCTTGTGCCGGACGCGAATCCGACGCCACGAACCGTGGCTCAACGCCGCGTGCGGCCTTCCCTTGGATGCCATGAACAGGTATATCCAAGACGAGGGCCTGTTCACATTCCATGCCAACAGGCCCTAGCTTCGTGGCATCGCCTCGAAATCGCTCGGGGCGGCGGCGCGGAAGGCGGGCAGCGCTTCACAGTGTTCGGCCAGTGAGATCAGCGCGGCGTGGGCGGACGGTGACAGCACTTCATCCATCCGGTCCTGCATGTACCAGATCAGCGTGGTGATCATCACATCGGCATGGGTGAGTGCCGCCCCGCAGGCATACGGTGTGGCAAGGCGTTTGGTCAGTTCGTCGAGACCAGCGCGTGCCTGGCCAAGGCAGCGATCCAGCCAGACGGCGCTGCGGTGTTCGGGGGGGTGAAAGTGCCTCTCGTACACCACAGCCGCGACCTTTTCGAGGGTGCCTTGCGCCAGTGCCGTCATCTGGAGAACGCGCCGGCGTTGGGTGCCGGAGCGGGGGATCAGCGCCGCGTCGCCTGCCTGCTCATCGAGATGATCCAGGATGGATGCGCTGTCGATCAGCACTTCGCCATCGTCGAGGACGAGGGCCGGGATGCGGGTCAGCGGGCTGATCCTCCCGATTGCTGCCGCATCGCCAAAGATGGATCGCGTATCGCGGGTGAAGGGGATGCCGTAGTGATGCAGCGCGATGGCGACGCGGCGCGTGACGGGGCTGTCATATTGGCCGACGAGGATCATGGGCAGGTCTTCCATCTCAAACAACGCGGTTAGAGGATCCTGAATGTATACGGCGACAGCCTCCCCATCAGCTGCCCTTCGTAAAGGCAGGCTCTGGCCGATGACAGCCCATGCGCGCTCAATGCGCTAAACCCGCCGCTTGTCCAGCTTGCGCGTGAGTGTACGGCGGTGCATGCCCAGGCGGCGCGCGGCCTCGGAGATGTTGAAGCCGGTCTCGGCCAGCACTTCGTGGATGCGCTCCCATTCCAGCGTCTTGATGGAGCTGGCGCGGTTGGTCAGTTCGACGTCGGCATTGCCTTCGGTAAGGCCGAAGGCGGCCTCGATATCGTCGGTGTTCGATGGCTTGGCCAGGTAGTGGCAGGCACCCAGCTTTACGGCCTCGACGGCGGTGGCAATGCTGGCGTAGCCCGTGAGCACGACGATGAGCATGTCCGGGTTGGCCGCGTGCAATGCCCGAACGCAGGCCAGGCCTGTGGCCTCGCCCTTGAGCTTGAGGTCCACGACGGCATAGTCGGGTGTGTGCCCGGCCAGCAGTGCTTCGGCCTGTGCCAGGCTGTCGGCGTGCAGCACGCGGTAGCCGCGCCGCTCGAACGAACGGCCCAGCGTGCGCGCGAAGGCCTCGTCGTCTTCCACGATGAGCAGCAAGCGTTCAGCGTCCATGGTGCGTGGGTGTCTCCTGCAACGCAATCGCGGCCAGCGGCAGCGTGATCGTGACCTGGGCGCCGCCGCCCGGAAGGTTGCGTGCCTGCACGGTGCCCCCCAGGGTGCGCGCCACGTTCATTGCCAGGAACAGGCCCAGCCCGCCGCCGGGGCGGCCCTTGCTGGACTGGTAGGGCTTGCCGAACTGCGACAGCATGGCCGGCGCGAAGCCGGGGCCATTGTCTGTGACGGTAATGCGCAGCAGGTCTTGATCACGCTCGGCCACCAGGCCGACCCGGTGGGGCGATGCGTCGCGGGCATTGTCCAACACATTGAAAACCATTTGCTGCAGCGTGACATCGGACACCATAGGGGTGTCCTGGCCGAAGCGGTTGTCATAAGTGAATTCGTCAACCGAGCGCGTGGCCTGCCACTCGCTGGCGAGTGAGTCCAGGAACTGGCACACGGTGGTCTGCGCCGATGCCTCGCCGCGCGTCTCGCCGGCGGACATCAGGATGCCGCTGACGATGGTCTTGCAGCGCTGCACCTGCGCCTGCATCTCGGCCACGTCTTCCTGCAGCGCGGTGTTGGCGGCCAATGCAGGATCACGCTTCCAGTCCCCCAAGATCACCGCCATGGTGGCCAGCGGCGTGCCCAGCTCATGGGCAGCGCCTGAAGCCAGCAGCCCCATGCGCACCACGTGCTCTTCCTCGGCGGCGCGTTGGCGTATGGCGGCCAGACGCGCGTCCCGCTGGCGCAGGTTCTGGCCGATACGGCTGATGAAGATCACCACCAGCGCCGCGTTGAGCATGAAGCACACCAGCAGGCCCAGCACGTAGGGGCTGCCCAGCCCGCGCGCGAAGTCGGGCGCCAGTTGCAATGGCACGCTGTAATGCGCCAGCAGCGCAAAGCAGGCTGCGGTGACGAGCACCATGGTCCAGATGTAGGCGCTGCGCAGCAGCGCCGCGCCCAGCGCCACCTGCAGCAGGTACAGAAAGACGAATGGGTTGCGGATGCCCCCGCTCAGATACAGCTGCACGGTGAGCACGGCCACGTCCACCAGCAGCGCCAGGAACAGCTCCACATTGCGCACGCCGCGGCCGGTGCGCCAGCGCACGAAGCTCACCGCGTTGTAGAGCACCAGGCAGCCCACGACCATGAGCATCTCGCGCAGGGGCAGGGGAAGCTGCAGCACGTAGTGCGCCACCTCGATGGTGAACACCTGGCCCACCACGGCGATCCAGCGCAACTGGATGAGCTGGTGCAGGTTTTTCAGCCCGGCCGCGGCATCGGCCGAGCGCGCCTTCAGGGCGGGCGGGGAGGAGGAGGGGGTGGAGTTTGCGGATGCGGTCATCGGGAGCGCGAGGTGGCACGCAGGCGAAGCTCGTAGCGTGCCACATACGCAGCCGCTGCCGCCACCATGACGGCCAGCCCGAACCAGGTGATGGCATACACCAGGTGGCTGTTGTGGAAGCGAACCACCGTCAGTCCCGGGCGGGGCCAGGGACCGGCGGTGGTGGAAGTCTCGGCATCCATCGGCGCTGGGGCGTTCGCGTCGGGAATGCCCGCGTCGATGAAAAACGGGGCCGCGGCGTCCAGGCCCTGCGCCTGGGCGATGGCCGCCACGTCGCGCGAATGCCAGCGCTGCGCCCCGGGGTCGTTGCGGCGCAGGAAGCCGCCTCCGGGCTCGCTCATGCGCAACAGGCCCTGCAGCTGTACGGCTTCGCCTTCCTGCATGCCGGGGCCGCCAGCGGCCCACTGGGCGCGCTGCGCCTGGGGGATGAAGCCGCGGTTGACGAGCACCTGGCCGCCGCCGTCCAGCTGCAGCGGGGTCATGACCCAGAAACCCGCGCCGAGCGCCGTGGTGGCCTGGGTCAGTACGGTTTTGCTGGCCAGCCAGTGACCCTCAGCCTGCACAGGCTGGTATTCAAAGCCAGCCGCATCCACGCCAGGCCACTGCGCGCGCGCGGGCAGCGGCACGGGCGCGGCATGCAGACGCTGCTCTACGCGTTCCATCAGGGCCAGCTTCCAGGTGCGCCTCTCCACCTGCCACCAGCCGAGGGCACAGAACACAACGAACAAGGCGATGCCCGCCAGAGCGAGCACCGCCATCGTCAGGTTGGAGTGCGCGCGGGTGCGCTGCGGCTCCGGGGCGTGCATGGTCGGATCGGTCAAGGCGCCTTCGGTTGGTGTGCCTCGCTGCCCTGGTGCTGTGCGGCCATGGGGTTGGCGTGCGCGGGCATCATGTTGGCGTTCATGTGGAACATGACCCACAACGTGCCGATGATGGTCACTGCCAGGAACACGATGGTGAAGATGGTGGACAGCATCGTCCAGCCGCCCTGGATCTTGCCGTTCATGTGCAGGAAGTACACCATGTGCACCACTACCTGGACCATGGCGAAGACGCCCAGCACCAGCACGGCGGTGGTGCGGTTCTGGATCACGTCGGCCATGACCAGCCAGAACGGGATCACGGTGAGGATCACTGCGAGGATGAAGCCCTTGACGTAGTCCCCCTTGGTGACGTGCAGGTCGTCATGGTCGTGGCCATGGTCGTCGTGGCCGGCGTGAATTTCGTGTGCGCTCATTTACAGCACCCCCATCAGGTACACAAAGGTGAAGACGCCGATCCAGACCACGTCCAGGAAGTGCCAGAACATGGACAGGCAGTTCAGGCGGCGCTTGTTTTCATGGATCAGGCCGTGCTTGCTGATCTGAATCATCAATGTCACCAGCCAGATCAGGCCGAAGGTCACGTGCAGTCCGTGCGTGCCCACCAGCGTGAAGAAGGCCGACAGGAACGCGCTGCGCTGGGGTGTCGCGCCCTGGTGGATCAGGTGTGCGAACTCGTACAGCTCCACGCCCAGGAAGGCCAGGCCCAGCAGGCCGGTGACGGCCAGCCAAGCCAGCGTGCCGCGTGCGTTGCCCGCCTGCTTTTGCAGCATGGCAAAGCCGAAGGTGATGGACGACGTCAGCAGGAAGGCCGTGTTGATGGCTACCAGAGACAAGTCGAACAGCTGCGCGCCCGTGGGGCCCGCGGCGTAGCTGCGGCCCAGCACGCCGTACGTGGCGAACAGCGCTGCGAAGATGAGACAGTCGCTCATCAGGTAGAGCCAGAAGCCCAGGGACGTGCCGTTCTCGGGGTGGGGCTCATGCGCGAGGTGATACTCGCGCGGTGCCAGGGCGGCGGTGCCGCCCGCTTGGAGGGTGTGCGTATTAGACATGGGCTGCGGCAAGCTGCTTGGTGCGTGCGTCTTCCGTGGCGGCCACTTCGGCTGCCGGAATGTAGTAGTCACGCTTGTAGTTGAAGGTGTGGATGATCGAGGCCAGCACGGTCGCGGCGAACGAGGCGATCGCCAGCGGCCACATGTGCCAGATCATGGCGAAACCGAACACGGTGGACAGCGCGGCGATCACCACGCCGGCGCCAGTGTTGGCGGGCATGTGGACGGGCTGGAAGCCGGTCAGCGGGCGCTTGTAGCCGTGCTTCTTCATGTCCCACCAGGCGTCGATCTCGTGCGCCACGGGCGTGAAGGCGAAGTTGTACTGCGGCGGGGGCGAGGAGGTGGCCCATTCCAGCGTGCGGCCGTCCCAGGGGTCGCCGGTCACGTCGCGCAGCTGGTCGCGCTTGAGGTAGCTCACGAACAATTGGATGAAGAAGCAGGCGATGCCCGCCGCGATCAGGCATACGCCCAC
Organism: Diaphorobacter sp. B2A2W2; assembly: GCF_056730635.1. Taxonomy (NCBI): domain Bacteria; kingdom Pseudomonadati; phylum Pseudomonadota; class Betaproteobacteria; order Burkholderiales; family Comamonadaceae; genus Diaphorobacter; species Diaphorobacter sp. B2A2W2. Next base: position 210,746 of record NZ_JBWZOR010000005.1, on the reverse strand, counting down.
CGCGGAGATGATGAACCAGATGTGCAGCGAAGCGTCTTCCACATGGTTGACGCGGCGCGTGATGCCCATCAGGCCCAGGATGTACAGCGGCGTGAACGTGACCCAGAAGCCAGTCAGCCAGAACCAGAACGATGCCTTGCCCCAGGACTCGATCAGGCGGAAACCGAAGGCCTTGGGGAACCAGAAGTTGATGGCAGCGAACACGGCGAACACCACGCCGCCGATGATCACGTTGTGGAAGTGCGCGACCAGGAACAGGCTGTTGTGCAGCACGAAGTCGGCCGGGGGAACGGCCAGCAGCACGCCAGTCATGCCGCCGATGGCGAAGGTGCACATGAAGCCCACCGTCCACAGCATGGGCACGCTGAAGCGGATGCGGCCCTTGTACATGGTGAACAGCCAGTTGAAGATCTTGGCGCCCGTCGGGATCGAGATGATCATCGTCGTGATGCCGAAGAAGGTGTTCACCGTGGCGCCCGAGCCCATGGTGAAGAAGTGGTGCAGCCACACCAGGTACGACAGGATGGTGATACACACCGTGGCGTACACCATGGAGGTGTAGCCGAACAGGCGCTTGCGCGAGAACGTGGCGACGACCTCGGAGAACACGCCGAAGGCCGGCAGCACCAGGATGTAGACCTCGGGGTGGCCCCAGATCCAGATCAGGTTCACGTACAGCATGGAGTTGCCCCCCAGGTCGTTCGTGAAGAAGTTGGTGCCGATGTAGCGGTCCAGCGACATCAGCACCAGCGCTGCCGTCAGCACGGGGAACGAGGCGACGATCAGCGCGTTGGTGCACAGCGCGGTCCAGGTGAACACGGGCATCTTCATCAGATTCATGCCCGGCGCGCGCATCTTGATGATGGTGACGATCAGGTTGATGCCCGACAAGGTGGTGCCCACCCCCGCAATCTGCAGGCCCCAGATGTAATAGTCGAGACCCACGCCAGGGTCCTGCGCCCCGAGGTTGGACAGCGCCAGCCAGCCGGAGGTGGAGAACTCGCCCAGGAACAGCGAGATCATCACCAGCACGGCGCCGCCGGTGGTCATCCAGAAGCTGAAGTTGTTCAGGAAGGGGAACGACACGTCGCGCGCGCCGATCTGCAGCGGCACGAGGTAGTTCATCAGGCCCGTGACGAAGGGCATGGCCACGAAGAAGATCATGATCACGCCGTGGGCCGTGAAGATCTGGTCGTAGTGGTGCGGCGGCAGGTAGCCCATGCTCTCGCCCACGGCCATGGCCTGCTGCAAGCGCATCATCACCGCGTCGGCGAAGCCGCGCAGGAACATGACCAGGCCCAGGATCATGTACATGATGCCGATCTTCTTGTGGTCGATGGAGCAGATCCAGTCGCGCCACAGCGGGCCCCACAGACGGAACTTGGTGAGGCCGGCCAGCATCACGATGCCACCCAGGACCACCGCGATGAAGGTCCACAGCACGATGGGCTCGTGCGCCATCGGGATCGAGTCCCAGGTGATGCGGCCCAACAGCCAGTGGGCTGGGGTAGTTTGTTCAGACAACATATCGAATCTCTTGGCTAATGGGCCCGGCGCCGGCTTGGCGCCCGCGTCGGGTCCGTCAAATTCACTGTTGGGTGGTGGCCTCGGGGAGGGCGGCTGCGGGCTGCAGCGCGGCCAGGATCTGTGGCGCGTTGCCGGCGGTGCATACGTCCTGCGGCAGCGTCAGACCGTTGGCTTTGACGAAGGCTTCGCCGCCGAGCGCGTCGATGGCCATCATGTCGTGCATGCACATCTGCCCGTCTTCCACGCAGCGGTTGAGCACCTTGCCGTACAGGCCGTCTTCCACGGTGGAAAAGCGCTGCACGGGGTCGCGCTGGCTGGGCTTGGCCAGTTGCAGGTAGGTGGTCTTGTCCAGGGGCTTGCCTTCGGTCTTGGCCTTGTCCACCCACTGGGCGAACTCGGCATCGCTCAGGCCGTGGAACTTGAAGGTCATGCCGGAGAAGCCGGGGCCGCTGTAGTGCGAGGCAAGGCCATGGAACACGCCGGGCTTGTTGATGATGGCGTTCAGCTCGGTCTGCATGCCAGGCATGGCGTAGATCATGCCGGCCAGGTCGGGCACGTAGAACGCGTTCATGGTCGACGTGGCGGTGAGCTTGAACAGGATCGGGCGGTCCACAGGCGCGGCCACCTCGTTCACCGTGGCAATGCCCTGCTCGGGGTAGAAGAACAGCCACTTCCAGTCCATGGCCACCACCTGCACTTCCAGCGGTTTGACGTCGGCGGCCAGCGCGCGCTGGGCGTCGATGCGGTCCAGGGGGCGGTAGGGGTCCAGCTTGTGGGTAGCGATCCAGGTCAGCGCGCCCAGGGCAATGATGATCATCAGCGGCACGCTCCAGATCACCAGCTCCAGCGAGGTGGAGTGGTGCCAGTCGGGGTCGTACTCGGCGTCGGTGTTGCCCTGGCGGTACTTCCAGGCGAACAGCAGCGTCAGCAGGATCACCGGCACGATGACGATCAGCATCAGCACCGTGGCAGTCACCACCAGGTTGCCCTGCTGGGCAGCGATATCACCCGCCGGGTTCAATACGACGGCCTTGCTGCAACCAGCCAGGCTGGCTGCGGCCAAAGCCGCGGCGAGCCAGGTGGGCCCGCGGAGTTTCTTCAGTTGGAGCATTGCTAGGCGTGTCAAAAAGCGTGCACGGCCTTGCGTCGCGCGCGCGGGCGCGGGCGCGGCGCTAGGTGTAAACGCGAATTACTGGACGGAGACGAATGTAATACGCCTAGCGCATTTGTCGATTGGACATTTTGTCCAGGGTCAAATTTATGGCGTGATGGCAGGCCGGATGCGGCCTGCAGGCGCGACCATGGCGGCGCGGATGGCTGACTGGGCGTGAGGGTTTTCCCGCGCGGGACGTCAGTGTAAGCGTACTTGTTGACCGCGGGGCTTGCGTGTAGAACGGAGCTGTGTCTGCAAAGCCAAGGAGTACGGTCATGAGTAGCGGTTCCGTCGCATACCCCGTTTACGGCCCCGAGAGCGCGGCATCGCTGTCGCGCGCGCACACCGACGAAGACGTCACCCCGGGCGAGATCGCCGTGGGCGTGATCATCGGGCGCGCGTCGGAGTATTTCGACTTCTTCGTATTCGGGATCGCCTGCGTGCTGGTCTTCCCGTCGCTGTTGTTCCCCTTCATGTCGCGGCTGGACGGCACGCTCATGGCCTTTGCCATCTTTGCCATCGCCTTCATCGCCCGGCCGCTGGGCACCGCCATCTCCATGGCCGTGCAGCGGCGCTGGGGGCGCGGCACCAAGCTGACGCTGGCGCTGTTCCTGCTGGGCGGCTGTACGGTGAGCATGGCCTTCCTGCCCAGCTACCACGTGGCGGGGCTGGCAGCCGCCGGGGCGCTGGCGGTGCTGCGCTTCGGCCAGGGGCTGGCGCTGGGCGGCTCCTGGGACGGGCTACCGTCGCTGCTGGCGATGGCGGCACCGCCGGAGCGCCGGGGTTGGTATTCCATGGTGGGGCAACTGGGCGCGCCCGTGGGGTTTGCATTGGCCGCCGGGTTGTTCGCCTACCTGTACGGTAGCCTCTCCAGCGAAGAATTCCTGGCCTGGGGCTGGCGCTACCCGTTCTGCGTGGCCTTTGCGATCAACGTAGTGGCGCTGTTTGCGCGGCTGCGCCTGGTGGTGGGGCAGTCCTATGCCGAATTGCTGCAAGAGAAGGAACTGGAGCCCGTGGGCGTGGCCCGCGTGATGCGCGAAGAGGGGAGCAATGTGGTGCTGGGCGCCTTTGCGGCACTGGCCAGCTTCGCACTCTTTCACGTGGTGACGGTGTTCCCGCTGTCGTGGTTCGCCCTGTTCTCCGAGCGCTCCATGGCCGAGGTGCTGTGCGTGCAGATCGCCGGCGCATTCCTGGCCATCGGCGCGGTGGTGGTGTCGGGGCGGTTGGCCGACCGCATGGGCCGGCGCAACCTGCTGGGCTCCATGGCCGTGCTGATTGGCCTGTTCAGCCTGGCCACGCCCTGGCTGCTGGGCGGTGGCGCGGTGGGCGGCACGGTGTTCCTGCTGCTGGGCTTCGTGCTGCTGGGCCTGTCGTACGGCCAGGCATCGGGCACGGTGACGGCCAACTTCTCCACCCTGCACCGCTACACCGGGGCGGCACTGTCGTCCGACCTGGCCTGGCTGATCGGCGCGGCCTTCGCGCCGTTGGTGGCTCTGGGGTTGTCGGCACGTTTCGGGCTGGGGGCGGTGACGCTGTATCTGCTGTCGGGCGTGGTCTGCACACTCGGCGCGTTGCGTATCAATCGCCTCATCGAGCAGCGCAGCTGAGTTCCACTGGCTGTCGGTTGTTCTCGAAAATGATAGCTGCCGGCGCTTGTCTCAAATAGGTTTCACAGTGTTTTCAATGTGAAACCGTTGAGGGACAAGCGCAGGCAGCTCTCTTTTTTGCTTCAGTCGCGCGGGCGGAAGCCGATCACCAGGGACGACGGCACGCGGCCGTCCACGTCGCGTGGCAGGGTTTCCGTGCGGTGCAGCGCACGAATCACCGCGTCGTCCCACGCCTTGTTGCCGCTGGACTGGGTGATGCGCGCGCCGACGATGGTGCCGTCCGGAGCGGCGCGCACCTCGACCTCGGCGCGCGGGTTGCCCGAGATGGTGTCGGGATAGACGATGTTGGGGCGTACCTTGGCGGCCACCTTGCCACCGTAGCTGCCCGAGGGGCCGGAGCTGCGCTGCGCGGTGCCCGTGGCGGTCTCGCCGCCCGTGGCGCCTGCCAGCCCCTGCATGCGGCGCAGGTTCTCCTGGCGGCGCGCCTCGGCCTCTTTGGCTTCACGGGCTTCCTCGGCCTTGCGGCGCTTGTCCTCGGCCAGCTTCTTCTGTTTGTCCTGCTCGGCCTTGGCGGCCTTCTCCTTCTCGGCCTTTTCGCGCTCGGCTTTCTCGCGCTCGGCCTTTTGCTGCGCCAGCAGGCGTTCCTTCTTTTCCTGCTCCAGCCGCTCGCGGCGCTCTTCTTCCTTGCGCTCGCGTTCGCGCTTCTCGCGCTCCAGTTGCTGTTCGCGCTTTTTCTTTTCTTCTTCCAGGCGCTTCTTCTGCTGCTGCAGGGCGATGTCGGCCTCGCGCGTGTCGGCTTGCTCCGGACGCGGTGGTGGCGGTGGAGGCGGCGGTGCGGGCGCGGGCTCAGGTGCGGGGGTAGGGGCCGGTGCAGGGGGTGGGGGCGGCTCCACGGCGCGCGGCGCCGCTTGCTGGGGGACGGCGGACCAGAGTTCGGCCTCCACCGCCGGTTGGTCGGAACTGCTCTTCCAGTTCACGCCCCAGGTCAGCGCGCCGATCAGCGCGGCATGGGCGAGTACCGCCAGGGCGATGGCCCGCATGCGTCCGGGCGGGCGGGGCGGGGCAAACTGGTCGCGGTCGTTCGTGGCGTGCATTAGATCGTGTGAAAGTTCTCGTCAGCCGCCGCTCTTTACGGCCAGGGCGACGCGTGCCACGCCCGCCTGTTGCAGCGCAGACATGGCCTTCATCACCGCGTCGTACGACACGTTCTTGTCGGCGCTGATGAGCACGGGTGTGTCCTCTGGCTGGTCCTTGAGCCAGTTCTTGGCGGTGGCGCCCAGGTTCTGCAGCGGCACGGTGCGTTCGTTGCCGTCGGCCTTGAAGCGGATGCTGCCATCCTTGTCGACGATGACGTCCGCGCGCGTCTTGGGCACCTTGGCGCCTTTGCCCACGGAAGGCACGTTCACCGAACTGGGTGTGAGCATGGGCGCGGTCACCATGAAGATGATGAGCAGCACCAGCATCACGTCGATGAACGGCACCATGTTGATCTCGTTCATGGAGCGGCGGCGGGTGCCGCTGCGTGAGGCCATGGCAGGCATATCAGGCTTCCTTTAGTGGCCCGAGGGCGATCCAGGCTGGGCGCCCAGGTTGCGCTGCAGGATGTTGGAAAACTCCTCGATGAAGGTCTCCTGGTGCGTCGCCACGCGGTCGATGTCGCGTGCGAAGCGGTTGTACGCAATCACGGCGGGAATGGCGGCGAACAGGCCGATGGCGGTGGCCACCAGCGCTTCGGCGATGCCGGGCGCCACCGTGGCGAGCGTTACCTGCTCCATGCCAGCGAAGCCGGTGAAGGCGTGCATGATCCCCCAGACGGTGCCGAACAGGCCCACATAGGGCGACACCGAGGCCACCGAGCCAAGGAACGAGAGGCTGGACTCGATCACGTCCATCTCGCGCTGGAAGCTCGCGCGCATGGCGCGGCGCGCGCCGTCCAGCAGTGTGCCGAGGTCGCTGATGCGGCGTTCCCGCAGCTTTTGGTATTCGCGCATGCCGCTGGCGAAAATGCGCTCCATCGGGCCCGCGCTCTTGGCGTTGTGCGTGGCGCTGGCGTACAGGTCATTCAGGCTGGTGCCCGACCAGAAGTCGCGCTCGAAGTCTTCGTTCAGGGCCTTCACGCGCTTGAGTGCGAACAGCTTGCGGAAGATGGCGGCCCAGCTGGCCACGGAAACCGCGAGCAGCAGCAGCATCACCAGCTGCACCACCCAGCTGGCATTGAGCACCAGGCTCAAGATGGACATGTCTTGGGAATTCATGATGAGGAGAGTCGTTCCAAAAGGGACCCCGGAATGCGTGCAGGGCGCATGGTGGCGGCATCCACCCAGCCAATGCGGATGGTGCCTTCGCACAGCAGTGCGGGGGGAGAGTCGGGGATCATCTGCTCTGGTTTCAAGAGCGCCTGCTGCTCGATTGTGAGCGAAGCGCGGCCCCCTTCGCGCAGGCTGGCGGTAACAATCAGTTCATCGTCCAGGCGGGCGGGGCGCAGGTAGCGCAGGCGTGCGTCGGTTACGACAAACATGCCGCCCGTGAGTTCCCGTAATCGTTGCTGGCCCAGGTCCCGCGAGCGCAGCCACTCGGTGCGCGCGCGCTCGAAGAACTTGAGATAGTTGGCATAGAACACGATGCCGCCGGCATCGGTGTCTTCCCAGTAAATGCGAACGGGCCACTCGAAAGCCATGCTGGCACGCCTGGAGGGGTCAGCCGATCAGGCGCTGCAGGCGCGCCACCGCTTCCTGCAACTGCGCCATGGAGTTGGCCGTGGAAAAGCGCACGAAGCGTTGGGTGTCGGCCGTGCCGAAGTCGCGCCCCGGCGTGATGGCCAGGTGGGCACGGCGCATCAGCTCGTAGGCGAAGTCCCAGCTGCCGGCGACGCCCAGGCGCTCGGCGGCCTGCGTGCAGTCGGCCCAGGCGTAGAAGGCGCCATCGGGCTGCACCGGCACCGTGAGGCCCAGTGCATCGAGTGCGGGGATGAAGTAGTCTCGCCGCGCCTTGAACTCTGCGCGGCGGCGTTCGTACTCGGCGATGCTGTCCGGCTCGAAGCAGGCCAGCGCCGCATGTTGCGACACCGTGCTGGCGCAGATGAACAGGTTCTGCGCCAGACGCTCCACCACGGGCACCATGGCTTCGGGCACCACCATCCAGCCCAGGCGCCAGCCGGTCATGTTGAAGTACTTGCTGAAGCTGTTGATGCTGATGATGTCCTCGCCCAGCGCCAGCGCCGTCTGGCCGAAGGCGTCGTCATAGGACAGGCCGAGGTAGATCTCGTCGATGATCGTGAGCCCACCCTTGCCGCGCACCACATCGTGGATGCGGCGCAGTTCGTCCGGCGCAATCGAGGTGCCCGTGGGGTTGGAGGGCGATGCCAGCAGCACGCCGCGTGTCTTGGTACCCCATGCGGCCTCGACCTTGGGGGCGCTGAGCTGGAAGCGCTCCTCGGCCGTGGTGGGGATCAGCACCGCTTTGCCTTCCGCCGCGCTCACGAAGTGGCGGTTGCAGGGGTAGCTGGGGTCGGGCATCAGGACCTCGTCGCCCGCGTCGATCAGCGCCAGGCAGGCCAGCTGCAGCGCGGCCGATGCGCCGGCCGTGACCACGATGCGCCGCGCCGGCACATCCACGCCAAAGCGCTCGGCATACCAGCCGCTGATGCGCTCGCGCAGCGCCTCCAGGCCCAGGGCGTTGGTGTACTGCGTGGCCCCGCTGCGCACCGCGCGGTCGGCCGCCTCCACCACCAGCGGGGGCGCGGTGAAGTCGGGCTCGCCGATGTTCAGGAAGATCATCGGCTCGCGGGTGCCGGCGACCTCGCGCGCCAGGGCCTGGGCGGCCTTGGCCACTTCCATCACGTAAAAGGGTTCGATGCGCTCGGCGCGGGTGGAAAACTTCATGGCGGTGCAGCATGCAGGCACCCGCCGGCTGAGGCCAGTGGCGGGTGCGCTGAGGGAACGAACAATGCGAAGCGGCGCAAGAGGGCGGGGCCTTTAGCCGCGGGCGGCGGCCTTGTCGGCCGCGACCTCGGTGGCGCGCAATTGCGGCGCCAGGCCGTTGAGCACGCCGTTGACGTACTTGTGGCCGTCGGTGCCGCCGAACTCCTTGGCCAGCTCGATGCATTCGTTGATGACCACGCGCCAGGGCACGTCCTGGCAGTGCTGGAATTCGTATACGCCGATCCACATCACCGCATGCTCGATGGGCGAGATCTCGCTCATCTTGCGGTCCAGCTGGGGCGCGATCAGCTCGTCCATGTACTGGGCGGTGGTGATGCAGCCGTGCAGGAGCGCGTCGTAGTGCGCCGCGTCGGCCTTGTGAAAGCCCGACAGGTCGCGCGTGAACACGTCGATGGCGGTGGCGTCGTTGCCTCCCACCAGGTGCTGGTAGAGCGCCTGCAGGGCGAATTCGCGCGCGCGGCTGCGGCCCGACTTGGAGCCGGCCTTGCGCGCGCCGGTGCCGGTGGTGCCGGTGCGCGGCTGGCGCGGCGGCCGGGCGGAAGGCGTGGGGTTGGCGGAATCGGTCACGACAGCTCCTCCAGCAGGTTGGCCATTTCCACGGCCACGCGGGCCGCGTCCACGCCCTTTTCTGTCTGGCGGGCGAGGGCCTGTTCCAGGTTCTCGGTGGTGATGATGGCGTTGGCGATCGGTACCTGGTAGTCCAGGGCCAGGCGGGTCACGCCCGCACCGGATTCGTTGGCCACCAGCTCGAAGTGGTAGGTCTCGCCGCGGATGATGCAGCCCAGCGCGATCAGCGCATCGTACTCGTCGCGCTCGGCCAGGGCCTGCAGCGCCACGGGCACTTCCAGCGCGCCGGGCACCAGCACGTGGCGGATGTGCTTTTCCTGCACGCCCAGGCGCAGCAGCTCTGCACGGCAGGCCGCGGCGAGGGTGTTGGTGATGTTCTCGTTGAAGCGGGCCTGCACGATGCCGATGTGCAGCTTCTTGCCATCGAGCTTGTCCGCGGTTCCTTTGTCTGCGCCAAACATGTCTTATTCCTTGGGGATGTAGCCGGTGATTTCGAGTCCATAGCCCACCATGCTGGGCATGCGGCGCGGCTGGCCCATGAGCTGCATCTTGGCCACGCCCACCTCGCGCAGGATCTGCGCGCCCACGCCGTAGGTGCGCAGGTCCATGCGACCGCGCTCGGGCGCCTGGGCGGCGCGGGCCGTGCCTTCGAACTGCTCCAGCAGTTGCTCGGCACTCTCGCCGCAGTTCAGCAGCACGGCCACGCCCTGGCCGTGGTGGTGGATGTATTGCAGGCTGGCGTCCAGGCTCCACGAGTGCATGCTGCGGCCCACTTCCAGCAGGTCCAGCACCGACAAGGGCTCATGCACGCGCACGGGCACGCTCTCTGCGGCGTCCCACTGGCCCTTGACCAGGGCCAGGTGCACGGCCTGGCTCGGCTCGTCGCGGAAGGCGTGCATGGTGAACTCGCCGAACGCCGTGGTGATCTGGCGCGAAGCCACCTTGTGCACCAGCGACTCGGTGCGGCTGCGGTATTCGATCAGGTCGGCGATCGTGCCGATCTTGATGCCGTGCTCGGCCGCAAACAGCTGCAGGTCGGGCAGGCGGGCCATGGTGCCGTCGTCCTTCATCACCTCGCAGATCACGGCGGAGGGGCTGCAGCCGGCCATGGCGGCCAGGTCGCAGCCGGCCTCGGTGTGGCCGGCGCGCATGAGCACGCCGCCATCCACCGCCTGCAGCGGGAAGATGTGGCCGGGCTGCACCAGGTCGGCAGCCTGGGCGTTGGCGGCCACGGCGGCCTGCACAGTGCGCGCGCGGTCGGCGGCGCTGATGCCGGTGGTAACGCCCTCGGCCGCCTCGATGGAGACGGTGAAGGCGGTGCCCATCTTGGTGCCGTTGCGCGCCACCATGGGCGGCAGGCGCAGGCGCTCGCAGCGTTCGCGCGTGAGGGTCAGGCAGATCAGGCCGCGGCCGAAGCGCGCCATGAAGTTGATGGCCTCGGGCGTGACATGGTCCGCGGCGATCACGAGGTCGCCTTCGTTCTCGCGGTCTTCTTCATCGACGAGGATCACGATGCGGCCGGCGCGCAACTCGGCCACGATGTCCTGGACGGGCGAGATGGGCGCGGGCGTGAGGGGGGTGGTCATGCAGGGCTTTCGGATGGGCCATGCGGGCCGGGGCGGTGTGCGTTCCCCGGCGGGCGGGCAACGGGCGTGCCCCCAAAGAACGGCGATGCGGCCCCTGCCGCACGGAGGAGGGACGCGCGGTCCCGAAGCGGCCAATTCTAGTCGCGCCGCCGGGCCGTTGTCCGCGCGCCGCCGCGGTAAGTCTGCCGCAGGTGGGGGCAAGCGGGCCGCAGGTTGCGCTGCCTCAACCGTACCGGTGCGCGGAGCGCGGCACAGGGGCTCAGATGGCGGGGGCCTCCAGCTTCACGTCGCTCACGGGATAGGCCACGCAGGGCAGAACGCAGCCCTCGGCCTTTTCTTCTGCCGTCAGGCCCGGCCAGTCGATGGCGTAGCGCACCTCGCCCTCCGCCAGCACGCCGATGCAGGTGCGGCAGGTGCCGTTGCGGCAGGAGCTAGGCCAGTCGATACCGCCTTGCTCCAGCGACAGCAGCAGCGGCTGCTCGGGCCAGGCATCGCACTGGGTGCCGTCGTCGCCCACGCGGGCCGTGAAGAAGGGGGCTACGGGGGAGTTCATGCGAAGTTCTAAGCAAAAAGTGGCTCCAGCGCTTGTGGAGTGAGCGCTGGTAGCTATAAAAAGAAGAGTGAAAACGTTGGGTCAGCTGCGCTGCTGCGTCTGGATCATCTTCATGGCCGAGCTGACGAGTGCGGATACCTCGGTCATGTTGCTGGGCACGATGAGCGTGGTGGTGGCGTCCGCGGCCACCTTGCCATACGCCTCCACGGCCTTTTCGGCGACCTTGAGCTGCACGGCCTGCTCGCCGCCCGGCTGGCGGATGGCGGCGGCAATGCGCTCGATGGCCTGGGCGGTGGCGTCGGCCACGGCGGTGATGGCGGCGGCCTCGCCCTGGGCGTTGTTGATGGCGGCTTGCTTTTCACCCTCGGAGCGAGCGATGAAGGCCTCACGCTCGCCGGTGGCGATGTTGATCTGTTCCTGGCGGCGGCCTTCCGAAGCGGCAATCAGCGCGCGCTTTTCACGCTCGGCGGTGATCTGGGCCTGCATGGCGCGCAGGATCTCGGCGGGCGGCGTCAGGTCCTTGATCTCGTAGCGCAGCACTTTCACGCCCCAGTTCAGCGCCGCCTCGTCGATGGCCTGCACCACCTGGGCGTTGATCATGTCGCGCTCTTCGAACGTCTTGTCCAGCTCCAGCTTGCCGATCACGCTGCGCAGCGTGGTCTGGGCCAGCTGCGAGATGGCGGTGATGTAGTTGGACGAACCGTAGCTGGCGCGCATGGGGTCGGTCACCTGGAAGTACAGGATGCCGTCCACCTGCAGCTGGGTGTTGTCCTTGGTGATGCAGACCTGGCTGGGCACGTCCAGGGGGATTTCCTTCAGGCTGTGCTTGTAGGCGATGCGGTCGACGAAGGGGATGATGAACTTCGGCCCCGGCGTGAGCGTGCCGGCGTACTTGCCCAGGCGCTCCTTCACCCAGGCATGCTGCTGCGGCACGATCTTGACGGCGCGCGCGATGAAGATCACCGCGATGACGAAGAGGATGATGGCGATTTCCATGAGGTTTTTTCTTTCTGTGCCGCGTGCGGCGGTGAAGGGCAGGGCGGATGGTAGCGAGGCCGCCCTCGGTTCCGGATGACTACAGCGGATCCACCAGCAGGCGGTTGCCCACCAGTTCGGCCACGCGGTGCGGGCCAGTGGCGGGCGTGATGCCCGGGCGGTGGATGGCGGTCCAGCTCGCGCCGCGGTACTTCACGACGGCCGTGCCGTCGGGCTGCCAGGCGTCGATGAGCACCGTCTCGCCCACGTCCAGGTTCACGCTGCGGTCGGCCCGCGCGGACGGCTCGCCCGGCCGGCTGCGGCGCTTGACGTAGGCCCCCAACACGGTGCCGGCCCCGACCAGTGCGCTCACCAGGATCTGCGCCGTGTTGCCCAGGCCCGCGTGGGCCGCGAGTGCGCCGGCCGCCAGGCCCACGGCCAGCATCAGCAGGTAAAAGGTGCCGGTGAGCAGCTCGGCCACCACGGCCGCCCCGGCCATGAGCCACCAGAGCGTGGATGCGTCCAGATTCATGTGTTTTCTCCTTCCCTCTCTGTCGGGTGCGCGCTGGCGGGCGGCGCGGTGTTGTTTCCAGGTCGATGGATTCTGGGCGAAATGCTGCGGTGTTCATAGGGATAGCACGCATATTCCTTACACTGCGCGCCTCTTTCGTTTTTTTGGCCCGGTCATCGGAGGCAGCGCATGAAATTTCGCTTTCCCATCGTCATCATCGACGAGGACTATCGTTCAGAGAACACCTCCGGCCTGGGGATTCGGGCGCTGGCGCAGGCCATCGAGGCGGAAGGGTTCGAGGTCCTGGGCGTGACCAGCTACGGCGACCTGTCGCAGTTCGCCCAGCAGCAAAGCCGCGCCAGCGCGTTCATCTTGTCGATCGACGACGAGGAATTCACGCTGGGCACGGGCCAGGATCCCATCGTGCACAGCCTGCGCACCTTCATCGAAGAGGTGCGCCGCAAGAACGCCGACGTGCCGATCTACGTGCACGGCGAGACCAAGACCGCGCGCCACCTGCCCAACGACATCCTGCGCGAGCTGCACGGCTTCATCCACATGTTCGAGGACACGCCCGAGTTCGTGGCCAAGCACATCATCCGCGAAGCCAAGAGCTACCTGGAGGGCGTGCAGCCGCCATTTTTCAAGGCGCTGCTGGACTACGCGGAAGACGGCTCCTACAGCTGGCACTGCCCGGGCCATTCGGGCGGCGTGGCGTTCCTCAAGAGCCCCGTGGGCCAGATGTACCACCAGTTCTATGGTGAGAACATGCTGCGCGCGGACGTCTGTAATGCCGTGGAAGAACTGGGCCAGCTGCTGGACCACAACGGCGCCATCGGCGAGAGCGAGCGCAACGCCGCGCGCATCTTCAACGCCGACCACTGCTTCTTCGTGACCAACGGCACGTCCACCTCCAACAAGATGGTGTGGCACCACACCGTGGCACCGGGCGACGTGGTGGTGGTGGACCGCAACTGCCACAAGTCCATCCTGCACAGCATCATCATGACCGGGGCGATCCCCGTGTTCCTGAAACCCACGCGCAACCACTTCGGCATCATCGGGCCCATTCCGCAAAGCGAATTCGAGCCCGCGACCATCCAGGCGAAGATCAAGGCCAACCCGCTGCTCAAGGGCGTGGACGCCAAGAAGGTCAAGCCGCGCGTGCTGACCCTCACGCAGTCGACCTACGACGGCGTGCTCTACAACACCGAGACCATCAAGGGCATGCTCGACGGCTACGTCGAGAACCTGCACTTCGACGAGGCCTGGCTGCCGCACGCGGCCTTCCACCCGTTCTACGGCAGCTACCACGCCATGGGCAAAAAACGCGCGCGGCCCAAGCAGTCGGTGGTGTACGCCACGCAGTCCATCCATAAGCTGCTGGCCGGTATCAGCCAGGCATCGCACGTGCTGGTGCAGGACAGCCAGACCACTAAGCTGGACCGCCACCTGTTCAACGAGGCGTACCTGATGCACACCTCGACCAGCCCGCAGTACAGCATCATCGCCAGCTGTGACGTGGCCGCGGCCATGATGGAGCCGCCCGGCGGCACCGCCCTGGTGGAGGAAAGCCTGGTCGAAGCCCTGGACTTTCGCCGCGCCATGCGCAAGGTGGAGGACGAGTTCGGCAAGGACGACTGGTGGTTCAAGGTCTGGGGCCCCGACAAGCTCGCCGACGAGGGCGTGGGCCGTGCAGACGACTGGATCATCCGCGGCGACGCCAAGGGCAAGAAGAACGGCCCGAGCAAGTGGCATGGCTTCGGCGCGCTGGCCGACGGCTTCAACATGCTGGACCCGATCAAGTCCACTATCGTCACGCCCGGCCTGAACCTGGACGGCAAGTTCGACAAGACCGGCATTCCGGCCAGCATCGTCACGAAATACCTGTCCGAGCACGGCGTGGTGGTGGAGAAGACGGGCCTGTACTCGTTTTTCATCATGTTCACCATCGGCATCACCAAGGGCCGCTGGAATACGCTGCTGGCCGCGCTGCAGCAGTTCAAGGACGACTACGAGAAGAACCAGCCCATGTGGCGGATCCTTCCCGAGTTCTGCCAGCAGCACAAGCGCTACGAGCGCATGGGCCTGAAGGATCTCTGCCAGCATGTGCACCAGCTGTACGCCAAGTACGACATCGCCCGCCTGACGACCGAGATGTACCTCTCGGACCTCACGCCGGCCATGAAGCCCAGCGACGCCTATGCCCACATCGCGCAGCGCAAGACCGAGCGCGTGGAGATCGACCACCTGGAAGGCCGTATCACCACCAGCCTGATCACGCCGTACCCGCCGGGCATTCCGCTGCTGATTCCCGGCGAGGTGTTCAACAAGAAGATCGTGGACTACCTCAAGTTCTCGCGCGAGTTCTCCAAGCTCTGCCCGGGCTTCGAGACCGACATCCACGGCCTTGTGGAGATCGAGGACGACAACGGCAACGTGCGTTATTACGCCGACTGCGTGGCGCAGGGCACGGGCGGCAGCCGCAAGCCCCGCGCCAACGACCCTGAGTCGCTGGTGCAGGTGGGCAGCGACGGCCCGTTTGGCCGCACTATCTGAAGTGCCGGCAGCTCCTCTCGCAAGAGGGGCGGGCTGAAAAGGGGCGGACGACCGCCCCTTTTGCTTCTGTTTTAGTAGCTGGCAGCGCTTGCTGGGCGTGCACTAGGGCCTCATTTACCTCTGTTTCTTGCTGGGGCGGGCTCCAGATTGGCCTGCCCGCCGGCAGCGGCTGCGTTGGCCGCAGAGGGCGCGTCGGCGCGCACTCGCCAGAAGCGCGCAAACCGCGGCAAGCCGCTTGCATGGGTGCCGTTGAAGCGGTAGGTCACCACGGTGCCCACCGGCGGTGGATTGCGCCGCACCGCATCCGGCAGGCCGCTGCCCAAGCGCAGGCGCCGGCCGTCGGGCAGCGCCACCAGCAGCGCGCCGGTCTGGCCCGCGTATTTGCCGCGTCCGGGCACGTGCCCTACCACCACGGCCTCCGCATCCTCGAAGGTCTTGAGCTTGAGCAGATCGTCGCTGCGCCCGCCACGGTAGGGCGCGTCGTCCCGGCGCAGCATCAGTCCCTCGGCGCCAGCCTTCTCCAGCCGGTGCAGCTGCCCCACCAGTTCCGTGTGGCTGGACACCCGCCACTGCGCGGCAGGCTGGACCCACGGCTGGCCCAGATGGGCCACGGTGCGGCGCAGCAGGGGCAGGCGCTCGCCGAAACCGCCCGGCGCGCGCGGCAGGTCGAACACCATGTACCGCAGCGCGCGCCACCGGGCATCGTCGGGCGTGGCCTGCGCCACGGCCGCCTGCGCGGCGGCAAACTGGCCGCGGCCGGCCCACAGTTCGCCATCCATCGGTACCGGCGGCCAGCCGGCGGTGAACCACGCTGGCGCCCGGATGGGCAGGCCCTGCCGGCTGATCAGTTGTTCACCGGTCCAGAGGGCGCGTACACCGTCGTATTTTTCGCTCACCCAATAGTCCGCGACCGCCACGCCCGGGTGGTAATGCTGCGCCAGCGTGGGCGAGGGCGCCGCCGGGTCCGCGGAGGAGGGCGACTCCAGGGCAGCAGCCGGCTGCGCGTTTGATGCTCCTACACAAGCAGCTACGGCTAGTAGCCAGGCCCAGCGTCGGAGGGCCAACAGTGCGAAGTGCGTTGCAGGGAGCATGGCAGGGTCCGGGCTCAGGGACTCTGGATTGTCGGTGCTGGAAGCAATATGCAAAAAATATAGCGGTCAGCGCTTGCTGGATGCTCGCTAGAGGTCGAAGGGGTCTTTACGTCGGCTTTGCGGTGCGGCGGGTGGATGGCAGAGAAGCCGCAACGCATGGTTCAAAGCTCCCGAGAGCGCCGGACTTCCCATGCATTCCGCCAAAGCAAAAGCCCCTGACTCTTGCGAATCAGGGGCTTTCATTGTGGTGCCGGAGACATGAATCGAACACGCGACCTTCTCATTACGAATGAGCTGCTCTACCGACTGAGCTACACCGGCGAAGACTCACATTATATACCGGAGTGGTAACTTGTCACGCGATCGACCTCATTCTTTGAGCCCAGGATCACGCTCACGCGTTCGTGCAACTGGGCGGGCTGGATGTCCAGGAGGCGCTGGCGGCCGTTGGTGGCGGCGCCGCCGGCCTGCTCAACCAGCCAGCCCATGGGATTCGCCTCATACATCAGGCGCAGCTTGCCGGGCTTGTTTGGCTCGCGCTTGTCCCAGGGGTACATGAAGATGCCGCCGCGCATCAGGATGCGGTGCACGTCGGCGACCATGCTGGCGATCCAGCGCATGTTGAAGTCCTTGCCGCGCGGGCCTTCCTTGCCCTGCAGGCATTCGTCGATGTAGCGGCGCACAGGCGCATCCCAGTGGCGCATATTGCTCATGTTGATCGCGAATTCCTTGGTGTCCTCGGGAATACGAATGTTCTCGCGCGTGAGCACGAAGGAGCCCTGTTCGCGGTCCAGCGTGAACATGGCCACGCCGTCGCCCACGGTGAGTACCAGCGTGGTCTGCGGACCATAGATGCAGTAGCCCGCGGCGACCTGCTGGTGGCCGGGTTGCAAGAAGTCGGCTTCGGTGACGGGTTCGTCGGTGGTGGGATCGTCATGGTGCTTGTGCAGCACCGAGAAAATGGTGCCAATGCTCACGTTGACGTCGATGTTGGACGAACCGTCCAGGGGGTCGAACATCAGCAGGTACTCGCCCTGGGGAAAGCGGTTGGGCACCACATAGATCCCATCCATTTCCTCAGACGCCATCGCAGCCAGATGCCCGCCCCATTCGTTGGCTTCGATCAACACCTCGTTCGCAATGATGTCCAGCTTCTTCTGCACCTCACCCTGAACGTTCTCGGTTCCGGCGGTGCCCATCACGTCGCCGAGATCGCCCTTGTTCACGGCGAAGCTGATGCGCTTGCAGGCGCGCGCAACCACCTCCACCAGCAGGCGCAGCTGCGGGGGGATGCGGCCATGGACGCGCTGCTGCTCGACAAGGTAGCGGGTGAGGCTGATACGTTCGGTCATGGAGGCCTTTCTTAATCGGCAAGGGCGCGGGTGACGACTTCGCGCACGTCGTTGGAGAGGTCGGACTTGGCGGCCACGCGGGAGATGGCTTCGTGGGCGGCCGTGCGGTAAGGCTCGGCCAGCTTCTTCCAGCGGTCCAGCGCACGCGCCAGGCGGGCGGCCACCTGGGGGTTGAGACTGTCCAGCTCCAGCACGCGGTCGGCCCAGAAGACGTAGCCGGCGGCGTCGGTGCGGTGAAAGCCCCCGGGGTTGCCGTTGCAGTAACTGAAGATCACGCTGCGCGCGCGGTTGGGGTTCTTGATGTGGAAGTCCGGGTGCTTCATGAGCTGGCGCACGGCCGGCAGCACCTGGCCGCCGCGGTCGGGCGCGCCCGCCTGCAGCGCGAACCACTTGTCCAGCACCAAGGCGTCGTCCTTGAACAGCGCATGAAAGCGCGCCAGCGCGGGCGCTGCCAACTCGTGGCCGCTGCCGACCAGCGCCGCCAGCGCGTTGAAGCGGTCGGTCATGTTGCCAGCGTCCTTGAAGCGCTGGTAGGTCTTGCCGGGCCACACGACGTCGCCGCTGGAACGCGCGGCCAGGCACAGCATGCCCAGGGCCAGGCCGGCCAGGGCGCGGCGGCCCGCCGACACGGCATCCGGGCGGTAGCCGCCCGTGGCGTGGTGCTCCTCCCAGGCCCAGACCCAGTCGTCACGCAGCGCCAGGGCCAGCTGCTCGCGCAGCGCCTCGCGCACGGCATGCACGCGCTGCGGGTCCACCGTGTCCAGCTGCTCGGCGATGTAGCCTTCGGACGGCAGGGTCAGCACCAGTTCCTTGAAGGCTGCGTCCAGCGCGGGATGACGCAGTACGTCGCGCATGGCCTGCACCAGCGGCTGGGGCAGGAGGTTCTGGCCGGTTTGGCCGTTTACGCCCGCCAGCAAAGCGCCATCAGCTATCGCATTGATAGCGATGCGCAGCATCAGGCGCTGGCCGGCTTCCCAGCGGTTGAAGGCATCGCTGTCGTGCGCCAGCAGGGTGAGCAGCTCGGCGTCGCTGTATTCGCAGTCCAGGACCACCGGTGCGCTGAAGGAGCGCAGCAGCGAGGGCACGGGCGGCACGTCCACCCCCGTGAAGGTGAGCGTCATCTCGCCCTCGGTCAGCACCACGGTGCGCTCCGGAGCGCCCGCCGCGGCTTCGCCGTCCAGCTGCAGTGCCAGGGCGCGGCCGTCGGTGCCCACCAGGCCCAGCGTCACGGGGATCACAAAGGGCAGCTTGTCGGGCTGGCCCGGCGTGGCGGGGCAGCTTTGGGACAGCGTGAGCGTGTAGCGGCGTGCGTCGGCGTCGTACTGGCCAACGGCCTTCACGCGCGGCGTGCCTGCCTGGGAGTACCAGCGTTTGAATTGCTCCAGATGCTGGGCCAGCGGGCTGCCGGGGTTGGCGTCGGCCATGGCCTGGGCGAAGTCGTCGCAGGTCACGGCCTGGCCGTCGTGGCGCTCGAAGTACAGCTTCAGCCCCTTGGCAAAGCCGTCGCGCCCGACCAGGTTGTGCTGCATGCGCACGACCTCGGAGCCCTTCTCGTAGATCGTGACGGTGTAGAAGTTGTTGATCTCGACATAGCTGTCGGGCCGCACGGGGTGCGCCATGGGGCCCGCATCCTCGGGGAACTGCACGGTGCGCAGCACGCGCACGTCCTCGATGCGCTTGACGGCGCGCGCGGACGGGCTGCCCGCCATGTCCATGCTGAATTCCTGGTCGCGAAAGACGGTGAGGCCTTCCTTGAGCGACAGCTGGAACCAGTCGCGGCAGGTGACGCGGTTGCCTGTCCAGTTGTGGAAGTACTCGTGGCCCACTACGGACTCGATGTTGGCGAAGTCCACGTCCGTCGCCGTGGCCTGGCTGGCCAGAACGTACTTCGTGTTGAAGATGTTCAGGCCCTTGTTTTCCATGGCGCCCATGTTGAAGTCGCTGGTGGCGACGATCATGAAGCGGTCCAGGTCCAGGCTCAGGCCGAAGCGCGCCTCGTCCCACGCGATGCTGGCCATGAGGGAGTTCATGGCGTGCTCGGTCTTCTCCAGGTCGCCCGGGCGCACGTACACCTGCAGCAGATGCTCGCGCCCCGCGCGGCTCTTGATCTTCTGCTCGCGCGCGACCAGCTTGCCGGCCACCAGGGCGAACAGGTAGCTGGGCTTCTTGTGCGGGTCCACCCACTTGGCGAAGTGGCGGCCGTCTTCCAGCTCGCCGCTGTCCACCAGGTTGCCGTTGGACAGCAGCACGGGGTAGTCGGCCTTGCTGGCGCGCAGCAGCACGCTGTAGCTGGCCATGACGTCGGGGCGGTCCAGGAAGTAGGTGATGCGCCGAAAGCCCTCGGCCTCGCACTGCGTGAAGAAGGTGCCCTGGCTCACGTACAGGCCCGACAGCTGGGTGTTCTTGGCGGGCGCGCAGGTGGTGAAAATCTCCAGCTCGAAGGGCTGGGTGCCCTCCGGCAGGTTTTCCAGCACCAGCTGGCCGCCGTCCAGCTTGAACGAGGTGCCGGCGCCGTTGACCATCACGCGCGCCAGGTTCAGCTCGTCGCCATCCAGGCGCAGCGGCTGCGCGGGCACGTCGGCATTGCGGCGCACGCGCAGGCGGCTCAGCACGCGGGTCTTGGCCGGGTCCAGGTCAAAGGTGAGATCCACCGTGTCGATCCAGTACGCGGGGGCCGCGTAGTCGGCACGGTGGATGGCGATGGCTTGTCCTTCTCTCATCATGGCGATGGGCTTTCCAATCTGTGCGGGCGCGTTTGCACGCCCTGTTTAGACACCCTGCTTGAGCGAGGCTTCGATGAACACGTCCAGGTCGCCGTCCAGCACCTTCTGCGTGGCGGAGACTTCGACGTTGGTGCGCAGGTCCTTGATGCGGCTGTTGTCCAGCACGTAGCTGCGGATCTGGTGGCCCCAGCCCACGTCGGTCTTGGTGTCTTCCAGCTTCTGCTGCTCTTCCATGCGCTTGCGCATTTCGAAGTCATACAGGCGCGAGCGCAGGCGCTGCCAGGCCACGTCGCGGTTGCTGTGCTGGCTGCGGCCATCCTGGCACTGCACCACGATCCCCGTGGGAATGTGTGTCAGACGGACGGCCGAATCGGTCTTGTTGATGTGCTGGCCGCCCGCGCCCGAGGCACGGTAGGTGTCGGTGCGCACGTCGGATGGGTTGATGTTGATCTCGATGGAGTCATCGATCTCGGGGTAGACGAACAGCGAGGCGAACGATGTGTGGCGCCCGCCCGACGAGTCGAACGGCGACTTGCGCACCAGGCGGTGCACGCCGGTCTCGGTGCGCAGCAGGCCGTAGGCGTACTCGCCCTCGATCTTGATCGTGGCGCTCTTGATGCCGGCCACGTCGCCCGGGGTTTCTTCTTCCACCGTGGCCTTGAAGCCCTTGCGCTCGGCGTACTTCAGGTACTGGCGCAGCAGCATGCTGGCCCAGTCGCAGGCCTCGGTGCCGCCGGCGCCGGCCTGGATGTCCACGAAGCAGTTCAGCGGGTCGGCCTCATTGCTGAACATGCGGCGGAATTCCAGCTCCTCGATGAGCGGGCGCAGCTTCTCGGCCTCGGCTTCGATGGTCGTCAGGCCGGCCTCGTCGCCTTCTTCCTTGCTCATTTCGTAGAGCTCGGCGTTGTCGGCCAGCTCGGTGGTGAGCTTTTGCAGCGTCAGCACCACGGCGTCGAGCGACTTCTTTTCCTTGCCGAGCTCCTGGGCCTTCTTGGGGTCGTTCCAGACAGCCGGGTCTTCTAGCGATGCGTTGACGGTGCGCAGGCGTTCGAACTTGGCATCGTAGTCAAAGATACCTCCGTAGCTCTTGGGTCCGCTCGGTCAGGTCTTCGAGGGTGGTGCCGATGAGGTTGATGCGTTCTGCTTCCATGGTGCGGGTGTCCTGGTGGTGTCTTGTGAATAACGCGCGATTTTCTCATGGCGGGCTGATGCCCCCGCTAACGCACCCTGCAGCGCCGGGAACCGACCGGGGTTATATGTGGTTGCTATATTTACGATAGCTACCTGCGCTTGATGGGTGGGTGCTAGAGGCTGTTTTTGCCTGATGCCCGCGGGGCTTACAGGAACTGCTCGCGCAGTTCCGCCGCACTCTTGGCCGACAGCAGGGCGGGCGCCACGTCCAGCACGGTCTTGCAACCGAACTGACCCGCCGCGTGCATGCGGTGCACAGCGCGTGCATAGGCCACCAGCACGCTGGCGGTGAACTCGGGGTTGCTGTCCAGCTGCAGTCGGTATTCGATGACCTGCTTGCTGGGCGCCGAGGTGTTGCCGCTGCGGATCACGAACCCGCCGTGTGGCATGGCGCCATGGTCGCGCGCCAGTTCCTCGGCGCTGATGAACTGCACCGTGGTGTCGTACTGGTCAAAGTAGTGCGGCATGCCGACGATGGCCCGGCGCACCGCGTCAGCGTCGGCACCGTCCTGCAGCACCACGAAGCACTCGCGCCGGTGCTTCTCGCGCGTGGACAGCTCAGGCCGCACGCCGCTGCGCACCTTGTCCACTGCCTCGGGCACGGGGATGGTGTACTGCACGCCACCCGCCACGCCGGGCATGCGGCGCACCGCGTCGGAGTGGCCCTGGCTCAGGCCCTTGCCCCAAAAAGTGTAGGTGGCCCCGTCGGGCAGCAGGACCTCGCCCATCACGCGGTTGATGGAGAACAGGCCCGGGTCCCAGCCGGCCGAGATCAGTGCGGTGGTCTGGCCGGCCTGGGCCGCGGCGTCCACGGCGGCGAAATGCCCGGGGATGCGCGCATGGGTGTCGAAGCTGTCCACCAGATTGAAATGCGCGGCCAGCTCGGGGCTTTGCCAGGGCAGGTCGTCCTTGGACCCGCCGCACAGCACCAGCACATCGATAGCGCCCTTGTGGCGCAACAGGCTGTCCATGCCGTGCACCGGAACGCTTGCGCCCAGCGGCTGGAGCTGCGCGGGGTCGCGGCGCGTGAAGATGCCGGCGATCGCCATGTCGGGGTTCTTGGCGATTGCGGCCTCGACGCCGCGCCCCAGATTGCCGTAGCCGACGATGCCGATGCGGGTGGCGGGAGGGTGGGCGTCGCGGTTCTGGTCCATGCGGTGGGGCTACCTTTCGAGGGTTGACAACAAAGCGGCAAAGCGCGGTTGCCCGATTGTCGGCCACGGGCGGCAGCGCCTGCCACGACACCGCGCTGCGCGGCGGGGATATCTGCGGTGGGGCCGCCGCGTGGGCAGCGGCCGCGTCCGTTGCACGGCGCACAGGGGAGCGTGCGCAGCGCGAGCGCCGCGTGCGCAAGGCGTCGACTCAGGCTGCGGGCGCCGGCCCGGCCACGAACGCCTCGATCAGCGCCGCCACGGCCTGCGGCTGGTCGTGGTGCAGCATGTGGCCTGCGTCCTCGACGACGGCATGCCGCACGTCGCGCACCTGGGTCAGGCGCTGGTGGTATTCCTGCAGCGTGTAGCGGCCCTTCCACCACTGGCCCAGGCTGTCGTCGCTGGCATGCACCGAGAGCACCGGCGCAGTGATGGCCTGGTACAGCGCCAGCACCTCGTCCACCCGGTACAGCTGCGGGTTCACGATCTTGTGCGCCGCATCGCCCTGGATGTGCCAGCGGCCCTGGGCATCTTGCGCCGCCCAATGGCGGGCGAGCCATGCGGCCTTGTCCGAGGGCAGGCGCGGGTTGGTTTTCATCAGCCGCAGGGCCACGCCGTCGGCGCTGTCGTAGTGCTTCAGGGCCAGGTCGCCGCGCTCGAATTGGCGGATCTCGTCCATCCACTGCGCCAGCCGCTGGGGGGCCTGCGCCGGCTGGGTGGCGGGCAGGCCGAAGCCCTCCAGGTTCACCAGGCGGCGGATGCGCGATGGCCGCGCGCCGGCATACAGCATGGCCACGTTGCCGCCCATGCTGTGGCCCACCAGGTCCACCGGCTGCTCGCCGGCATAGTGGTCCAGCAACTGGTCCAGGTCGGCCAGGTAGTCCACGAAGTGGTAGCCGTCGCTCGGTGCGGGAGTGCGCGTGTGGCCGAAGCCGCGCCAGTCCGGCGCGATGATCTGGCGGCCCGCGGCAAAGGCGGCGCTGAACGCGTCCACCACGAACTGGTAGGACGCGCCCACGTCCATCCAGCCATGCAGCAGCACGAGGGGCGGCGCATCGGCGGGGCGCTCGCCCCAGACCCGCACGTGGTAGTGCAGCGTGCGAACGGGAACGGTCTCGGTGCGGCAAGGGCGTTGGGCTTGGTACATGGGTGGATTATTTCGCGGTGAACCGTCCGCGGCGCGTCGTGGCGGCGACAACGCGGCGGAGTGGGTGCGGCCTGCGCGATGTGACGCGAATCCGTAAACTCGGGCGCAACTGTCTTTCGGAGCCTGCATGCATACCCTTCCCCTTGGCCACAGCGACCTGCACGTCACGCCGATCTGCCTGGGCACCATGACCTTTGGCGAACAAGTGGCGGAGCCGGCGGCGCACGCCATCCTCGACCGCGCGCTGGAGCGCGGCGTGAACTTCATCGACACGGCCGAGATGTATGCCGTGCCCGCGCGCGAGGCCACCTGTGGCGCCACCGAATCCATCATCGGCCGCTGGTTCGCCAGCCGCCCGGGCACGCGCGGCGAGGTGGTGCTGGCCACCAAGGTGGCGGGCCCGTCGCGCGGCATGCCGTGGATCCGCAAGGGCCAGGGCATGACGGCGGCGGACATCGTCGCCTCGTGTGAGGGCAGCCTGCGCCGGCTGCAGACCGACGTGATCGACCTGTACCAGATCCACTGGCCCGAGCGGCACGTGCCCGCGTTCGGCACGCTGTACTACGACCCTTCCAAGGAAGCCAGCACCACGCCCATCCACGACCAGTTGGAGGCACTGGCCGGCCTGGTGCGTGCGGGCAAGGTGCGCTATGTCGGCCTGTCCAATGAGACGCCCTACGGCGTGCACGAGTTCGTGCGCCTGGCGGAGCAGCACGGGCTGCCGCGCGTGGCGTCGGTCCAGAACCCGTACTGCCTGCTCAACCGCAGCTGGGAAAACGCCATGGACGAGACGTGCCACCGTCTGGGCGTGTCGCTGCTTGCGTATTCGCCGCTGGCGTTCGGCCTGCTCACCGGCAAGTTCGACCAGTACGCGCCCACCGACGCGGGTGCGCCGCAACAGGCGCGCATCGCGCGCTATGAGTCGGTGCGCAAGCAGCGCTGGGGCCGTCCCGAGGCGCTGGCTGCGGCGCGCCGCTACAACCAACTGGCGCGTGACCACGGCCTGTCGCCCACGCAGATGGCGCTGGCCTTCTGCTACCACCAATGGCGCGTGAGCAGCACCATCATCGGCGTGACATCCCTTGCGCAACTGGACGAAGACCTGGATGCGTGGGACACGCGCCTGTCGCCCGAACTGCTGGCCGCCATCGATGCGGTGCGCTGGGAGATGCGCGATCCGGCGCAATGAGTTTTAGATCGAATCGGCCTGTAACGCTTGACTGGTAAGCGCGGGCAGCTATTGTTTTTGAGTTTATGGCCAAGAAGGACAAGACCGCCCACGTGAGCGAAACCCCTGCCACGCAACTGCTGCGCGCGCACAAGGTCGCCTTCACGGAGCACCCGTACGACTACGTGGAGCATGGCGGCACCGAGGAGTCGGCGCGCCAGCTGGGATTGGACGAACACGTGGTGGTCAAGACGCTGGTGATGCAGGACCAGGACGCCAAGCCGTTGATCGTGCTCATGCACGGCGACTGCAAGGTGTCCACCAAGAACCTTGCGCGCCAGATCGGCGCCAAGAGCGTGGAGCCCTGCAAGCCCGAGGTGGCCAACCGCCACAGCGGCTACCTGGTGGGCGGCACTTCGCCGTTCGGCACGCGCAAGCAGATGCCGGTGTTCATCGAGGAGAGCATCCTGCAGTTGCCGCGCATCGCCATCAACGGCGGGCGCCGCGGCTTTCTGGTGCAGTTGGACCCGCAGGTCTGCGTGCAGCTGCTGGGTGCGCGGCCGGTGCAGTGCGCGCTGGCAGAATAGGGCGGTTTTGCTTTTGTCATTCACCTTCCCTGAGCGCCCCTTGTCGTGAGCACTGTCCTTC
This sequence comes from Diaphorobacter sp. B2A2W2, assembly GCF_056730635.1. Taxonomy (NCBI): domain Bacteria; kingdom Pseudomonadati; phylum Pseudomonadota; class Betaproteobacteria; order Burkholderiales; family Comamonadaceae; genus Diaphorobacter; species Diaphorobacter sp. B2A2W2. The sequence continues at coordinate 185,296 of NZ_JBWZOR010000005.1, read as the reverse complement.
TGCCCCTTGCCGCTGCCGTGGCCGCCTACCTGCTGGGCTCCCTGTCGTTTGCCGTCATCGTCAGCCGCGTGATGGGGCTGTCCGACCCGCGCACCTACGGCAGCAAGAACCCCGGCGCCACCAACGTGCTGCGCTCGGGCTCCAAGGCGGCGGCTGCCGTCACGCTGCTGTTCGATGCGCTCAAGGGCTGGCTGCCCGTGGTGCTGGTGCGCTGGTTCGGCGCGCCCTACGGTCTGGAGGAGGGCACCATGGCGCTGGTCGGCCTGGCGGCGTTCCTCGGCCACCTGTGGCCGGTGTTCTTCCGCTTTGAAGGCGGCAAGGGCGTGGCCACGGCGCTGGGAGTGCTCATAGGCATCAGCGGCTGGCTGGGCCTGGCCACGCTGCTCACCTGGGTGATCATTGCGTTCTTCTTCCGCTACTCGTCGCTGGCCTCGCTGGTGGCCGCGGTGTTCGCGCCGTTCTTCTACGTGCTGGGCGGTGGCGTGGCCTGGTACACCGATGCGCGCGTGGGCATGGCCATCGCCGTGATGTCGGGCCTGCTGGCCTGGCGCCACAAGGAAAACATCCAGCGCCTGCTGCAGGGCAAGGAATCGCGCCTGGGCTCCAAGAAGAAAGCCTAAAAGCCGGATACGCGCCTGGCCGTAACCGGCAGGCGGCACGCAGTGCCGTGTGTTTCCTGATGCTGCAGGCCCGGCTTTTCAGCGGGACAGGGTCTGTGTGCGCTGGGCCGCATAAAGCCCCAGGCGCACCATGGTGCGGTTGTGCAGTTCCACCGTCACCGCCGACCGCGCCAGCGCCGACTGGATGCGCGGCTGTCCGCGCACCGTGTGGTAGAGCGCGGGCGAGGCCAGCGGCTCGCCCTTGGCATCCAGCACGCTGGCCACCAGCGGGAAGTTCGCCCGTTCGCTGCGGCGCAGCACGACAGCCGTCTCGCCATTGTCCAGGCGCACGAACGTGCCCGGCGGGCACAGGCCCACGGTGCGCACCAGCATGAGGCTGGCTTCGTCGCGCGCGTCGCTGTCCTGGCCCACGATGGCGCGCACCGAATCGGTGGCGCTGCGGCCGGCGCGGGACTTGCGCGGGCTGATCAACGCCGCGTAGCGGTCGATGGTGCTCAGGATGCGCGTGAGCCGCTCCCGTACGGGCAGGCTCGCCAGAGGGACGGCCGCGTCGGACGAGGGCGCATGGTGCGTCGCCACGATCTCCAGCCACAGATCGTTGGTGACCTGCAGATCTTGCAGCATGTCCAGTCCAAGCCGAGGGTGGCTGGCCACGACCTGCTGCTGCTCGGCCGTGAGCGGCTCGCGCTGCACGGCCAGCGCATCCTGCAGCGCCGTCATGCCGATGTTCATGGTGAACGCCGCGCGCACCAGGCTGTCGCGCTCCTGCGGCGGCAACTGCAACTCCTGCGCCAGGATGTGGCACAGCGTGCCGCACACCAGCGCATGCGATGCGCTGTAGCCCACGGTGGAGGTGGCGGCGAGCTGGAACATGAGGTACAGCGCGGCGTCGATGTCGTGCGCCACCAGGTCCTGAAGCCAGCGGTCGCACTGGCGCACCTTGGCCACGAAGTCGCGCGCCTGCCGTGGCCGCGCGAGCAGCGCCGACAGGGCGGACTCCAGGTCGGACCACTGGCCCAGCAGGTCTTCGTAGTCGCTGCCCGACGGATCGGTGCCACTGGGTTGGGGCTGTGCGGACATGGGGGCCTGAGGGCGACGCGCGTCAGCGGCGGCGTTGCAGCACCATCTCGTCGCCGCTGCGGTTCATGTGGAATTCGCGCAGGAAGCTGTTGCCCAGCAGCACATAGGGCATGGCCTCCGCGGTGACGATGGCGTCCACGCTGCGCAGTTCCACATCGCCCACCCGCACGGACTCCAGCCGCATGCGCCAGCCCTGCGCCGTGCCGTTGGCGGTGTTCATCATCACGGGCTGGCCCTGTTCGAACTTCAGGCCCATGCGCTGCGCTTCGGGCCGGCCGATGGCCACGGTGGTGGCGCCCGTGTCCACCATGTACTGCATCACGCGACCGTTGATGAAGCCGCTGTTGATGAAATGCCCACGCGCGTCGGCCTTGAGCACGATACGCTGGCCGGCCGCGCTGCCGCCAATGCTCACGGGCGACTCGCCCAGCTGGATCGCGCGCTGCGCGCCTGCGACCTCCAGCACCACGCCGTCGCGGCCCACCGACACCACGTGCACGCCCATGTGGGAGCCGCCCGGTGCCACGCTGCGCGGCGCGCTGCCGTCCACCACCAGCAGGGCCTTGCCGCCCAGGATGCCGGCCAGCGCCACGCTTTGCGCGTAGGCGGCGGGCAGGCCGGTGGCTGCCAGCAGGGCGGCGGCCAGGCGCAGGGTCAGGCGGTGCATGGGCGGCGGGCGGTCATCAGTCGCGGAAGTTGTCGAACGTCAGCGGCAGGTCGGCGATGTCCTTGCGGATCAGCGCCATGGCGGCCTGCAGGTCGTCGCGCTTGGCGCCGGTGACGCGCACCTTGTCCTCCTGGATGGCCGCCTGCAGCTTGAGCTTGCTGTCCTTGATCAGGCGCTGGATCTTCTTGGCCTGCTCGCTGTCAATGCCGTTCTTGACCTTCACCACCTGCTTGAGCTTGTCGCCGCCGATCTTCTGGGGCTTTTGCACGTCCAGGAAGCGCACGTCCACGTTGCGCTTGGTGAGCTTGTTGCGCAGGATGTCCTCGACCTGCTGCAGCTGGAAGTCGGCGTCGCCGAACAGCGTGATTTCCTTGTCTTTCAGCTCGACGGCGGCAGAGGTGCCCTTGAAGTCGAAGCGCGTGCCGATCTCCTTGGCGGTGTTCTCCACGGCGTTTTTCACTTCGACGAAGTTGGCTTCACAGACGGTATCAAAAGAAGGCATGGCATCACTCGCGGCTAACTCGGTACAAACCCGCGCCCGCCTGAGGGCGGGTGCGACAATCCGGTCGATGTTAGTCGAGAAAAATGTTCCCCTGCAGACTTACAACACCTTCGGCATCGCCGCACGTGCGCACACCCTGGTGCGCGTGCGCTCGGCCAAGGACGTGCATGACCTGCTGGGCGACCACCGCTTGGAGCGCCAGCCGGTGTTCGTGCTGGGGGGCGGCAGCAACATCGTGCTGACCGGCGACGTCAAGCCCCTCGTGCTGAAGATGGAGATCAAGGGCCTGCGCCTGCTGGAAGAGACCGACAAGGCCTGGATCGTGGAGGCCGGCGCGGGCGAGGTCTGGCACGAGGCCGTGGCCTGGACGCTGGCCCAGGGCTACCCCGGCCTGGAGAACCTGGCGCTGATTCCCGGCACCGTGGGCGCAGCGCCCGTGCAGAACATCGGCGCCTACGGCGTGGAACTGCAGGACCGCTTTCATTCCCTGGTGGCCATCGACCTGGCCACGGGCCGCCCCTTCACGCTGGACGCAGCCCAGTGCGCCTTCGGCTACCGCGACTCGGTGTTCAAGCATGCCGCGCCCCAGGCGCCCCACGAGGGTGGGGGGCTGCACCGCGGCATGGGGCTGGCCGGGCGCGCGGTCATCACGCATGTGCGCTTTCTGCTGCGCAAGGATTGGGCGCCTGAGCTGGGCTACCTGGACCTGGAGCGCAAGCGCCAGGAGGCGGGCGTGGAGCGGCCCACGGCGCAGCAGATCTTTGACTGGGTGTGCGAGATCCGCCGTGCCAAGCTGCCCGACCCGGCCGTGATCGGCAACGCCGGCAGCTTCTTCAAGAACCCCACGGTCACGCCCGAGCAGTGCCAGGACATCATCGCGCGCGACCCGAAGATCGTGCACTACCCCATGCCCGACGGCACCATCAAGCTGGCGGCGGGCTGGCTCATCGACGCCTGCGGTTGGAAGGGCAAGATGGTGGGCAAGGCCGGCGTGTACGACAAGCAGGCGCTGGTGCTGGTCAACCGCGGCACGCCCGACGACAGCGTGACCGGCGGCGAGGTGATGACGCTGGCGCGCGCCATCCAGACCAGCGTGTACGAGCGCTTCGGCATCCGGCTGGAGCCGGAGCCGGTGGTGGTCTAGCAGCCGGTAGCTGCTAACCTTTTGATAGCTGCTACCGCTTATCAGTAAAGGGCTACAGGCCAAAAATGCCTGGATTCGCATGGCCCACCGGCCGGCGAAGGGGCCTCAGTGCGCCGGCAGGGTCATGTAGCCCATCCAGGGCCAGTAGGTCAGCGCAAACACCACCAGCAGCGCGATGGCCACGGCGGTGAGCACCAGGCCCGTGCGCACATAGTCCTTGATGTCGAAGGTGTCGGTGCCGTAGGCCAGCATGCCCTGGGGCGAGTTCACCGGCAGGATGAAGCCGATGCTGACCACGAACTGCAGCAGCATGGTCATGCCGATGGGGTTGATGCCCGGCGTCTGCACCGCCTGCATCACGCTGATGATGATCGGAATCATGGTCGAGGCCAGGCCCGTGGCGCTGGCAAAGCCCAGGTGGATCACGATCAGGAACAGCGCCAGCAGCATGAAGATGGCGAATGCCGTGGCGTTGGCCAGGCCGAGGCTGTCCACGATCAGGCGTGCCAGCCAGGGCGCGGCCTCGGTCTTGAGCAGGGCTGCACCCATGGCGATGCCCACGGCGAACAGCAGCACCGTGCCCCAGGGGAAGCCCCTTTGCGACTCCTTCCAGCCCATCACGCCCAGGCGCGGCAGCAGCATCAGTGCGATGGCCACGATGGTGGAAGTGGTGGTGTCCACGTCGTGCAGCACACCCTCGGTCGCCCAGAAGCCCAGCAGCACCAGCGTGATGCCCAGCAGCTTCCACTGGTTGGCGGTCATGGGGCCCAGCTCGGCCAGTTGGCGATGGATGGCCTCGCGCCCGCCGGCGATGTGGTCCATCTCGGGCCTGAGCATGCGCGTCATGACGAAGTACAGCGCGATGGTCAGCACGACGGAGTACGGCGCCCCGGCCACGAACCACTGGCCCCAGGTAATCGTCTGGCCAAACTGCTTCTCGATGAAGCCGATGGCCACCATGTTCTGCGCGGCGGCGGTCTTGATGCCGATGTTCCACACGCTGGCGGTCTGCGCGGCGGTGATCACCACCAGCGCCGCGAACTTGCTGCGCCGCTGCGCCCCGAAGGCCGACAGGAAGCCCAGCATGATCGGCATCAGGCAGGCCACGCGCGCCGTGGCGCTGGGCACGATGAACGACAGCAGAAAGCCCACTAGGATCGCGCCCATCGCCACGTGGTTGGCGCGCGCGGGTACGTACGACAGCACCTGCAGCGCGATGCGTTTGTCCAGCTGCGTCGCCGTCATGGCCGCGGCGATGAAGCACGCCGCCGCCACCAGCACCACGGCGCTGTTGCTGAAGCCGCCTAGCGCGTAGGGCAGCGCGGCACGTGTGCCCATCATGGCCCCCGCCTCCTCCTTGCCTGGCACGGGGCTGATGGCCAGCAGGACGATCATCAGCGCGCCGATGACGACGGCGCTCACCGCATAGTCGAGAGCTTCCGTCATCCACAGGATCACCGCGAACGCGAGGATGGCCAGCATCATCTGCCCGGCCTGCGGCAGGCCCGGCAGCGCAGGCATGAAGGCAATGAGCAGCAGCACGGCGATGGCCACCCACAGGCCGGCACGTTGGGTGAGCGTGGAGCCGCCCGCGGGTGCGGGCGACGAGGGCAGCGCGGAGGCCGGGGATGACGTCATGGCAGCTTCCTTTCCTTGCAGTGCCCCAGCCTGGCCAGGGCTTGCGGTCATTGTGCGCCGCTGCCCCCATGCCTGGCGGGCAGGGCGGCCGCATCCGTCGCGCGTGCATGACCTGGGTCAAGGTTGCCGTCTGCGGCGCCAGTTCACGCCGGCGTGTAGCGCCCGGGCGGGGTGCGGAACGCTACATTGAGCCGGTTCCAGCCATTGATCGTGACGATGGCCATCGACAGCTCCACGATCTCCGCTTCGCTGAACTGCGCGCGCACCTCGTCGTACACGGCGTCGGACGCCTGCGACTGCTCCAGGCGCGTGAGGGCCTCGGTCCAGGCCAGTGCGGCACATTCGCGCGCATCGAACACGCCGCTCTCGCGCCAGGCGCTGAGCAGGTGCAGCCGCCGGTCGCTTTCGCCATGCTCGCGCGCCTCGCGGGCGTGCATGTCGATGCAGAACGCGCAGCCATTGATTTGCGAGGCGCGCATCTTCACCAGCTCGTGCAACTGGACGGGCAGTTGCCCCGCATCGACGTGTTTTTGCAGGCCGTACATGGCGGCATAGCTTGCGGCGTGGCGAGGGAGGTTGATGCGGGGGGCTGAGGACATGGAAGGCTCCTTGCAGGGGGGTGAGAAAAAAGGGGTGAACGCGGCGCCGCCGCGCAGACGGTGCCGGGCGAAGCGCGCAGGCCTACAGGCCGCGCAGCTTGTCGGGGTTGAGGACGGAATACACCGCGTGGATGTGTACGCCGTCGGTCTCGAAGGCCATGACGGCGCGCACGCCGCCCGCGTCGCGCAGCAGCAGCCCGGGGCCGCCGTTGACGTCCACCACCTCCATGGTCTGGTGGCTCAGATAGAGGCGCCACACCGACGCGGCCAGGCGTGCGATCGCACGCGGTCCGTGCAGCAGCTTGGCGGCCGCGCGCACCTTGCCGCCGCCGTCGGCGGTCCACTGCGCATCCTCGGCGAACAGTGCCAGCAGCGCCGCATGGTCCTGCGTGCGCATGGCCTGCACGAAGCGTTCCACCAGCGCACGCGACGCCTCGGGTGTGGCCGTGAAGCGCGCCCTGCGCTGGCGCACCTGGGTGCGCGCACGGTGCACCAGCTGGCGGCAGGCGGCCTCGCTCTTGCCCAGCACGCTCGCCACCTCGGGGTAGTCGCTGTCGAACACGTCGTGCAGCAGGAAGGCGGCGCGCTCGTCGGGCGTGAGGCGCTCCAGCACCACGAGCAGCGCCACGGACAGGTCGTTGGCCAGTTCGGCGCGTGCATCGGCGGCCGGGGCGCTGTCGCCGGCGATCCACGGTTCCGGCAGCCAGGGGCCGTCATAGGCCGTGCGTTCGATGCGCGCGGCGCGCAGCCGGTCCACGCACAGCCGGGTGACGGTGGTGATCAGCCAGGCCTCGGCCGTCTGCACGCGCTCCAGGGCCGTCGCCTGCCAACGCAGCCAGGCGTCCTGCAGCACGTCCTCGGCATCGGTGCGGCTGCCCAGCATGCGATAGGCCACGCCCGCCAGGCGTGGACGGTGCTGCTGAAAGGCGGCGAGGTGCTGGTCCATGGCGAGTGAGGTTGTCGCGTTCATGCCCCTAAGACGTGCGGCGCATGCATTGTGTGACGGGTGCCTTGAAAAAAATACGCGGCGCAACCCTGTGCGCGGGTGGGATGCGCAAATGTGCCTACAATCCCGCCCCGGCTCTGTTGCCACCATGGGTTCCCTCGCCCCCATCCAGGAACCTCCGCAACACCTGTAGTGCCGCACGCATCTGTGGGCTTGACGGCCTGCGTCGATGCAAATCCTCGGGGTGGCCCTGCCACCGCTGTGGTTTGCGCTTCGCGTCCCATCCCGATTCGCAGCGTGCTGATCCCTACAGGTATTGCAGAGGTCCCATCCAAAAAGGACTGCCATGACCTCGCTGAAGGCACCATCGCGCGTGCCGTTGTACCTCTCCCTCTTGGTGGCGTTCCATATCGCCATCGTCATCGCCAGCAACTACCTGGTGCAACTGCCCATCAATTTGCTGGGCTTTCACAGCACCTGGGGGGCGTTCAGCTTCCCGTTCATCTTTCTGGCCACCGACCTGACGGTGCGGCTCATCGGCAAGGCCGAGGCGCGCCGCGTCATCACCCGCGCCATGCTGCCGGCGCTGGTGGCGTCGTATGTGGTGGGCGTGCTGTTCCACGAAGGCCGCTTCAACGGCTGGGCGGCGCTGGGTGACTTCAACACCTTCGTGTTCCGCATCGCCTTTGCCAGCTTTGCCGCCTACGTGCTGGGGCAACTGCTGGACATCCAGGTATTCGACCGTATCCGCCAGAGCAGCCGCTCGTGGTGGCTGGCGCCTGCGGCGGCGTCGGTGTTCGGCCAGGCGCTGGATACGGCGGCGTTCTTCTCCATCGCCTTCTGGCGCAGCCCTGACGCGTTCATGGCCGCCCACTGGGGCGAAATCGCCGTGGTGGACTATGTCATCAAGCTGGCCGTGAGCCTGCTGTTCTTCGTGCCGGCCTACGGCGTGGCGCTGGCCGCCATCGTGCGCAGCATGCGCGAGGGCGCGGCCCCGCTCGCGACCGCGCCATGAGCCGCCTGCCGCAGCGGCGCGCGCTGGTGCTGCTGTCGGGCGGGCAGGACTCCGCGACCTGCCTGGCCTGGGCGCTGGCGCGCTATGGGCATGTGGAAACCCTGGGCTTTGACTACGGGCAGCGCCACCGCGTCGAGCTGGACTGCCGGCAGCGGCTGATCGACGGTGTGCGCGCCCTGCCGTGGCCGGGACAGTTGGGGCCGGACCACATGCTGACGGTGGACGTGCTCGCGCAGCTGGGCGGCAGCGCCATGACCGAAGACGTGGCCATCGCCATGCAGGCGGACGGTTTGCCCAACACCTTTGTGCCGGGGCGCAACCTGCTGTTCTTCACCCTGGCGGCGGCGCTGGCCTATCGGCGCGGGCTGGATGTGCTGGTGGGCGGCATGTCCGAGACCGACTATTCCGGCTACCCCGACTGCCGCGACAGCACGCTGAAGGCGCTGCAGGTGGCGCTGAGTCTGGGCGTGGACCGCCCGCTGACGCTGGAAACTCCGCTGATGTGGCGCAGCAAGGCCGACACCTGGGCCCTGGCGCAGCGGCTGGGCGGCGACGCCCTGGTCGAACTGATCCGGTGTGAGTCACACACCTGCTACCTGGGCCAGCGCGGCGACCTGCACGCCTGGGGCCACGGCTGCGGCGGCTGCCCCGCTTGCGAACTGCGCGCACAGGGGTGGGAGCAGTGGACCGCGCAGCGCTCTTTGAACGGCGCATAAAAAAACACCCGGCATGCCTGCCGGGTGGTTGCTTCTGTTTTTATAGCTGCTAGCGCCCGTCCACCAAGCGCTAGATGCCTGTTTGATACTTATTTTTTCTTCGCGCCGCCGTCTTCCAGCTGCGCCAGCGCGGCATTGCCGCCCAGCGACAGCAGGCCGGCGCGCGCATACACGCCCAGCTTGCCGCGCGTGTCGGAGATGTCCAGGTTGCGCATGGTCAACTGGCCGATGCGGTCCAGCGGGCTGAACGGCGCGTCTTCCACCTTTTCCATCGACAGGCGCTCGGGCGCGTAGGTCAGGTTGGGCGACTCGGTGTTCAGGATGGAGTAGTCGTTGCCGCGACGCAGCTCGAGCGTCACGGTGCCGGTCACGGCGCGCGCCACCCAGCGCTGGGCGGTCTCGCGCAGCATGATGGCCTGGGGGTCGAACCAGCGGCCCTGGTACAGCAGGCGGCCGAGCTTCAGGCCGTTCAGGCGGTACTGCTCGATGGTGTCTTCGTTGTGGATGCCGGTGACCAGGCGCTCGTAGGCGATGTGCAGCAGCGCCATGCCGGGGGCTTCGTAGATGCCGCGGCTCTTGGCTTCGATGATGCGGTTCTCGATCTGGTCGCTCATCCCTAAGCCGTGGCGGCCGCCGATGCGGTTCAATTCCAGGAACAGATCCACAGGGTCGGCGATCTCCTTGCCGTTCACGGCCACGGGTTGCCCCTCGTCGAAGGTGACCGACACTTCTTCGGCCGGCACGTCGACTTCGGGCTTCCAGAACGCCACGCCCATGATGGGGTTGACGATGCGGATGCCGCTGCTGAGGAACTCCAGGTCCTTCGCCTCGTGCGTGGCGCCCAGCATGTTGCTGTCGGTGCTGTACGCCTTTTCGGCGCTCATCTTGTAGCCGAAGCCTTCCTTGGTCATGAAGGCCGACATCTCGGCGCGCCCGCCCAGCTCGTCAATGAACTTCTGGTCCAGCCAGGGCTTGTAGATCTTCAGCGCGGGGTTGGTGAGCAGGCCGTAGCGGTAGAAGCGCTCGATGTCGTTGCCCTTGAAGGTGGAGCCGTCGCCCCAGATGTGGACGTCGTCCTCCTTCATCGCGGCCACCAGCATGGTGCCCGTCACGGCGCGGCCCAGCGGCGTGGTGTTGAAGTAGGTGATGCCACCGGTGCTGATGTGGAACGCTCCGGCCTGGATGGCGGCAATGCCCTCGTGCGCCAGTTGCGTGCGGCAGTCGATCAGGCGGGCCTTCTCGGCGCCGTATTCCATGGCCTTGCGGGGAATCTCATCGTAGTCGGCTTCGTCAGGCTGGCCTAGGTTGGCGGTGTAGGCGTAGGGCAGGGCGCCCTTGTTCTTCATCCAGCGCAGCGCGGCGCTGGTGTCGAGGCCGCCCGAGAAGGCGATGCCGACCTTCTGGCCGACGGGGAGGTGTTGCAGGATGGTTGCCATGGGATTCTCTTGAAAATTGATAGCTGCCAGCGCTTGCCTGGTAAGCGCTAGAGGCCTAAAACATGCTCAGCCGTAGTGACAGATGTAGTGGAAGGCCTCGGTCACGCGGATGTTGAATTTGGAATTGCCCGGCACGCTGAACTTCTCGCCCGCGCCCACCTTGACCCAGGCGTCGGTGCCGTCCAGCTGGTATTCGCAGGATCCGCCCACGCATTCCATGATCTCGGGTGCGCCCGTGCCGAAGGTCAACGTGGCCGGCAGCACCACACCCACCGACTTCTTCGTGCCATCGGGGTACGTGAGGTTGTGGCTCACGCACTTGCCGTCAAAGTACACATTGGCCTGGGTGGTGACGGAAACACCGTCGATTTTTTCGGTGGTCATGGATGGGGGACGCAGAGGATGGGACAAACCATCAATTCTAGAGCCTGCGCGTGCCGGCGCGCCCCGTGCGGGCGCGGGGCGGCGTTTGCCCCGCAGCAACGAAAAAGGGCTCCGAAGAGCCCTTTGGCATGTGCCGTCTGCGTGCTGGCCGCCAGGCCGTGGCGCTCTGCTCAGCGCCAGTAACGGTCGTGGTAGCGGGGCGGGCGGTAGGGATGGCCATAGTTGTCGCGGTATTCGATCACGGTGACGGGCGGCTCCACGATGTAGGCCGGCGGGCCCGGCTGGGTGGACACCACCACGCCCGGCTGCGCATAGCCGCCGGAATAGGTAGGAGAGTAGGTGGGGGCGTAGGTGGGCGGGTATCCGGCGGGAGCGCGCGACACTCCCGGCACCGCTGGCTGCACGGTGAGTGGAATCCACGCGCCTGGGTCCGTCTGCGTGCGCGTGTTGTAGTGCCGGCCGGCGTATTCGTAGACCACGTCGTAGCCGACGATCTGGTTGTCGTAGTAGGTTTCGGTCGTGCAGCGCTGCACGTTCTGGTAGCCGGGGCGGCCGCCCTCGATCTGGTTGCCCAGCACCGCGCCACCAATCACGCCCAGGGCCGTGGCCGCGGCGCGGCCGCTGCCGCCGCCGATGGCGTTGCCCGCGGCGCCGCCTGCAATCGCGCCCAGCACCGCGCCCGCGCCGGAGGTGGGGCGGGCGCCGCTGTAGATGGTCTCGTTGCCGCAGACCTGCTGCGGAATCGCGATCTGCTCGGTGATGGGCGTGGCCGACAGCACGCGGCCCTGTTCCTGCGCCTGGGCGGCCAGCGCGGCCGTGGCCAGGGCCGCGAGGACAAAAATCTTGTTCATGGGCAAAAAGCTCCTTTCGGTCGGCCTACAACGCGCCGAACCTGCAGGAAGTTTCAGCCCGGCGCGTCAACACACCCGCGCCGACCCGTAAATCTGCGTAAAGATGTGTTGCCTCATGCCTTGGAGTGGCTGGCCGCGCGTGCGTTCCATGCCTCGGGGCTGAAGCCCACCGTCACGTCACCCGCGGGGCCGCCCTGCCACTCGACCACGGGCCGCTTGATGACCGAGGGCTGCTCGCACATCAGCGCGGCCGCGCTGCGGGTGTCCGTCACGCCGGCCTGCACGGCCGCGTCCAGCTTGCGCCAGGTCGTGCCCTGGCGGTTGAGCAGCTTCTCCCAGCCCACGGCGGCCATCCACGCGGGCAGGCGCTCGGCGGGCACGCCTTGCTTCTTGAAGTCGTGGAACTGGTAGGCCAAGCCTTGCTCCTGCAGCCAGGCGCGGGCCTTCTTGACGGTGTCGCAGTTGGGAATGCCGTAGACGATGATCGTGGGGGTACTCATGGCCCGGGATCATCGCGCAAGCCCGGCTCGGCGACAATTCATGGGCTATGCACATTCCTCCGCAGACACTGGAAGGCTGGCTTCGCCACTGCGAGCAGCTGCACCCCAAGAACATCGACATGGGCCTGGAGCGCGTGGGCGAGGTGGCGCGCCGCCTGGGGCTGCGCTTCAACTGCCCCGTGATCACCGTGGCGGGCACCAACGGCAAGGGCTCGACCTGCGCCATGCTGGAGGCCGTGGCCCTGCAGGCTGGCTACCGTACGGGGGTCTATACATCGCCCCATCTGGTGCATTTTGAAGAGCGTTGCCGCATCCGTGGCGAGATCGTCGATGCCGCGTCGTTGGTGGCCAGCTTCGAGGCGGTGGAGCGGGCGCGCACGCAGAACGGCAACGAGGTCACGCTGACCTACTTCGAATTCACCACGCTCGCCATCCTGCGGCACATGAGCCTGTCGCTGCTGGACGTGGCCATCCTGGAGGTGGGGTTGGGCGGGCGGCTGGATGCCACCAACATCATCGACGCCGACTGCGCGGTGATCACCAGCGTGGACATCGACCATGTGGAGTTCCTCGGGTCTGACCGCGAAACCATCGGCCGCGAGAAGGCCGGCATCATGCGCACCGGCCGCCCCGTGGTGGTGAGCGACCCCATGCCGCCGCAGAGCGTGATCGACCATGCGCGCGAGATCGGCGCCGACCTGTGGCGCTTCGGGCAGGACTTCAACTTCTCGGGCGACAAGCAGCAGTGGGCGTGGGCCGGGCGCGGGCGCCGCTACGCGGGCCTGGCGTATCCGGCGCTGCGGGGCGCCAACCAACTGGTCAATGCCTCGGGCGCACTCGCTGCGCTGGAGGCAGTGCGCGAACGCCTGCCCATCACCGCGCAGGCGGTGCGCGCCGGCCTGGCGCTGGTGGAACTGCCGGGGCGTTTCCAGATCGTGCCGGGCCAGCCCACGCTGGTGCTGGACGTGGCGCACAACCCGCACTCGGTGGCGGCGCTCACGGCCAATCTGGACGCCATGGGCTACTTCCCGACCACGCACGCGGTGTTTGGCGCCATGGCCGACAAGGATCTGGCGCCCATGCTGGCCAAGGTGGGGCCGGTGATCGACCGCTGGTATTTCACCGACCTGCCCACGCCGCGCGCCGAGACGGCCGCCAGCCTGCAGCAGAAATGGAATGCGCTGCAGATGGTGGCCGGAGGGCGCCGTGAGGTCGCCACCAGCCTGCACGCCAACCCCGAGGAGGCGCTGCGCGCGGCCGTGGAGGCCGCGGACCCCGCTGATAGAATTGTGGTCTTTGGCTCGTTCTACACGGTGGGTGGCGTGCTCCAGCATGGGGTGCCGCGCCTGCAGGCCAAGCATCTGGGCGCATAACGAGTCCGCACTCCATGGCATTTTTCAAGTTTCGTTGGCCTGGCCGGCAGGAGCCGTCGGGCGACACCAACAAACCCGCCAAGCGCTCACGCACTCCGCAGGCCGAGAGCATCGAGGAAATGCGCCGACGCGCGCGCCACCGCCTGCTGGGCGCGGCAGTGCTGGTGCTGGTGGGCGTGGTGGGCTTCCCCCTGCTGTTCGACACCCAGCCGCGGCCGGTCCCGGTGAATGTGGCGATGGACATTCCCGATCGCCACAAGGTGGCTCCGCTGGTGGTGCCGCAGCAAGAGGCCAACACCCCCCGCGCCGCGGAGCCGGCGACTTCCGGCCTGGATGCGGGCGAGGAAGTGGTGGCGTCCCGCCCACGCAGTGCGCCAGCGGCCTCGCAGCCCGCTGCGCGTGTGGAACCCAAAGTGCCGGCTAAGGCGGAAACCCCGGCGGAATCCAAGCCCGAGCCCAAACCGGAACCCAAGCCCGCGCCCAAGGCAGAGGCCAAACCGGAATCCAAACCAGAACCCCGGCCCGATCCCAAGCCTGCGCGCCAGGACGATGCTGCGCGCGCCCGCGCACTGCTCGAAGGCCGCAACCCGCAACCCAGCGCCGCGCCCGCCGCTGCGCGCGAGGAGCAGGGCCGCTTCATCGTGCAGGTAGGCGCCTTCGCGGACGCCGACAAGGCGCGCGAGGTGCGCGATCGGTTGGAGCGCTCCGGCCTCAAGACCTATACCCAGGTGGTGGACACGAAGGATGGCAAGCGCACTCGCGTGCGAGTGGGGCCGTTCACCAGCCGGGCAGAGGCCGACAAGGCGGCCAGCCGCGTCAAGGGCGCGGGGCTGTCCGCGTCGGTGTTGGCGCTGTAGGCCGGCTGGCGGCCCGGGACGGCGTTTCAAAGGTTGCGCATGGCGGCGCTGGACTGGATCTTCCTGGTGGTGCTGTGCGCGTCGCTGCTGATCGGTGCATGGCGCGGACTGGTGTTCGAGTTGCTGTCGCTGGCCGGCTGGGTGGTGGCGTTCTTTGCCGCGCAATGGTTTGCGGACGATATGGGCGCGCTGCTGCCCATGGGACAGGCGGATGCCACCTGGCGCCATGTGGCGGGCTTCGCGGTGGTGTTCGTCGGTGCGGTGTTTGCGTGTGGGCTGGTGGCGTGGCTGCTCAAGAAACTGGTCGAGGCGGTGGGCCTGCGGCCCGCGGACCGGGCGCTAGGGGCACTGTTTGGCGTGCTGCGCGGCCTGGTGCTGCTGCTGGCCGTGGTGCTGGTGGCCGGCTGGACGCCGATGCAGGATGCGCCGTGGTGGAAGGAATCGCAGGCCGCCCCCCTGTTGCAGGGAGCGCTCAAGGGGTTGAGGCCCGCGCTGCCGGATGAACTGGGCCGCCATCTGCCTTCCTAGCGGGCCTGGCGGCGCGGCCGCGGTGAGTGATGTGTGTGATCGGCGGGAAACCCCGCCGCCAAAACTGGAACGAAACTATGTGTGGAATTGTCGGCGTGGTCAGCACGGCCCCCGTGAATCAGCTGATCTATGACGCCTTGCTGCTGCTGCAGCACCGGGGACAGGACGCCGCGGGCATCGTCACGCAGGAAGGGCGCAAATTCTTCATGCACAAGGCCAAGGGCATGGTGCGCGACGTGTTTCGCACGCGCAACATGCGCGCACTGCCCGGCACCATCGGCCTGGGGCAGGTGCGCTATCCCACGGCGGGCAATGCCTCCAGCGAGGAGGAGGCCCAGCCGTTCTACGTGAACGCGCCGTTCGGCATCGTGATGGTGCACAACGGCAACCTCACCAACGCCAAGCAGCTGCGCGGCGAACTGGCCGACACCGACCACCGCCACACCAACACCGAGAGCGACTCCGAAGTGCTGCTCAATGTGCTGGCGCATGAGCTGGCGCGCGCCACCAGCGGCGCGCCGCTGCAGTCCGAGGACGTATTCAAGGCCGTGCGCGCGGTGCACAAGCGCGTCAAGGGCTCCTACGCCGTGATCGCGCTGATCGCCGGCTATGGCCTGCTGGCGTTCCGCGACCCGTTCGGCATCCGCCCGCTGTGCATGGGCCGCGGCGCGGACGGCACCGTGATGCTGGCGAGCGAATCCGTGGCGCTGGAGGGCACGACCCAGGTGCTGGACCGTGACGTCGCGCCCGGCGAGGCCGTGTTCGTGCACGCCGACGGCCGCGTGGAAACCCAGCAGTGTGCCGAGAACCCGCACCTCAACCCCTGCGTGTTCGAGTACGTGTATTTGGCGCGTCCCGACTCGGTGATGGACGGCATCTCGGTCTACCAGGCGCGACTGAACATGGGCGAGACGCTGGCCAAGCGCGTGATCTCCACCGTGCCTCCCAGCGAGATCGACGCCATCATCCCCATCCCCGAATCCAGCCGCCCCAGCGCCATGCAGCTCGCGCAGCTGCTGGGCATTCCGTACCGCGAGGGCTTCGTCAAGAACCGCTACGTGGGACGCACCTTCATCATGCCGGGGCAGGGCGTGCGCAAGAAGTCGGTGCGCCAGAAGCTCAATGCTATCGGCAGCGAGTTCAAGGGCCGCAAGGTGCTGCTGGTAGACGACTCCATCGTGCGCGGCACCACCTCGAAGGAGATCGTGCAGATGGCGCGCGACGCCGGCGCGGTGAAGGTCTACCTGGCTTCTGCCGCGCCGCCGGTGCGCCACCCCAATGTCTATGGCATCGACATGCCCACGCGCTCCGAGCTGGTCGCGCACGGCCGCACGGTGGAGGAGATCCGCCAGCTGATCGGCGCCGACGCACTGATTTACCAAGACGTCGAGGCCATGAAGCAGGCCGTGGGCAAGATCAACCGCAAGGTGGAGGGGTTCGAGGCCTCGTGCTTCGACGGCGTGTACATCACCGGCGACATCTCCGACGAGGAAGTGACCGCGCTCAACGAGGGCCGCAACCGGGGTGGTGAAGAGGAGCAGGAAGACACCTCCCGACTGTCCCTGCCCAACGCCCAGGAGGCGTGAGTACACTCGCGCTCATCAAAAAGATGAGCGCCTTGCGCTTGTTGGTACTGGGTTTTAGTGTAAAAAATGCCTGAAGTCCAGGTACAGCAAGCGCTATCAGCTCCTATTTTTTAGAACAAGGACCGCCACCGTGACCGATCAACCCCTGCCCGAGGGGCTGCGCCCTGAGACCCTCGCCGTTCGCGAGGCCGTCGCGCGCAGCCAGTGGGGCGAGCACAGCGAGGCGCTGTACATGACCAGCAGCTTCGTGCAGAGCGACTGCGAAAGCGCCGCACGCCGCTTCGCCAACGAAGAGCCGGGCTACACCTACACCCGCACCGCCAACCCCACGGTCAGCAGTTTCGAGCGCCGCCTGGCGGCCATGGAGGGCACGGAATGCGCGGTGGCCACCAGCACCGGCATGTCGGCCATCCTGCTGATGGCGCTCACCGTGCTCAAGAGCGGCGACCACGTGGTGGCCTCGCAGTCCATGTTCGGCTCCACGCTCAAGCTGCTCGGGTCGGAGATGGCGCGCTTCGGCGTAGAGACGACCTTTGTCTCGCAGACCGACCTGCAGTCGTGGGAGGCGGCCATCCGCCCGAATACCCGCTTGCTGTTTGCCGAGACACCGACCAACCCGCTGGGCGACCTGTGCGACATCGCCGCACTGGCGCAGATCGCGCATGCGCGCGGCCTGCTGCTGGCGGTGGACAACAGCTTCTGCTCGCCCGCGCTGCAGCGCCCGGCGCAATTGGGCGCTGACCTGGTGGTCTACTCGGGCACCAAACTGCTGGACGGCCAGGGCCGCGTGATGGCGGGCGCCGTGTGCGGCACCACTGCGCTGGTGGACAAGGTCATGGGCACTTTCATGCGCAGCGCGGGGCTGAACCTGTCGCCGTTCAATGCATGGGTCGTGCTCAAGGGGCTGGAGACGCTGTCGTTGCGCGTGCGCGCGCAAAGCGCTGCGGCTCTGGAACTGGCGACCTGGCTGGCCACACATCCCAAGGTGGCGCGCGTGCACTATTCGGGCCTGGCCAGCCATCCGCAGCATGCATTGGCCATGCGTCAGCAGGGCGGCATGGGCGGCCCGGTGCTGGCGTTCGACGTGGTGGGGCAAGGCGCGGCGCAGCTGCGCGCGAATGCCTTCCACGTCATCGACAGCACGCGCGTGTGCTCCATCACCGCCAACTTGGGCGACGTGAAGACCACCATCACCCATCCGGCCAGCACCTCGCACGGGCGCCTCACGGAAGAGCAGCGCCAGGCGGCCGGCATCGGCCAGGGGCTGATCCGCGTCTCCGTAGGCTTGGAACATATCGACGACCTGAAGACCGACCTCTGCCGAGGCCTGGACACCCTGCCATGACACAACAACAAGTACGCACCCGTTTCGCCCCGTCGCCCACGGGCTTCATCCACCTGGGCAACATCCGCTCCGCGCTCTATCCCTGGGCCTTCGCGCGTGCCAACGACGGCGTGTTCATCCTGCGCATTGAGGACACTGATCTGGAGCGCTCCACCCAGGCCTCGGTCGACGTCATCCTGGAGGGCATGTCCTGGCTGCAGCTCGACCATGACGAGGGCCCGTACTACCAGATGCAGCGCATGGAGCGCTACAAGGAAGTCCTGGCCCAACTGCAGGCTGCAGGCCATGTCTATCCCTGCTACATGAGCGTGGAAGAGCTCGACGCCTTGCGTGAGCGCCAGATGGCCGCGAAGGAAAAGCCCCGCTATGACGGCACTTGGCGCCCCGAGCCCGGCAAGGTGCTGCCGCCCGTGCCGGAAGGTGTCAAGCCCGTGCTGCGCTTCAAGACGCCACAGGACGGCGTGGTTGGCTGGGACGACAAGTGCAAGGGTCGCATCGAGTTTCAGAACAGCGAGCTGGACGACCTGGTCATCGCGCGCCCGGACGGCACGCCCACCTACAACTTCTGCGTTTGCGTGGACGACATGGACATGCGCATCACCCACGTGATTCGCGGGGACGACCATGTGAACAACACGCCACGCCAGATCCACATCTTCGAGGCCCTGGGCGCCACGGTGCCCGTGTTCGCTCATCTGCCCACCGTGCTCAACGAGCAGGGTGAGAAGATGAGCAAGCGCAACGGTGCCAAGGCCGTGACACAGTACCGCGACGAGGGCTATCTGCCCGACGCCATGGTCAACTACCTGGCGCGCCTGGGCTGGAGCCATGGCGATGATGAGATCTTCAGCCGCGCGCAATTCCTGGAATGGTTCAACCTGGATCACCTGGGCCGCAGCGCCGGCCAGTTCGACGAGGCCAAGTTGCGCTGGGTGAACGCACAGCATCTCAAGGCCATGGAAGATGCGCAGTTGGCAGCACTCGTCCGGCCCTTCGTCGTGCAGGCGGGTGTTCCAGAGGCGCAGTTGGATGCTGATGACCGCTTGCCGCGCATCTGCGCGCTGTTCAAAGACCGCTGCGAAACGCTGGTGGACCTGGCACGCTGGGCGCGCGTGTTCTATGTGGACGCCATCGAGCCCGATGCAGACGACTTCGCGAAGCACGTGACTGAGACCGCCGCACCGGCGCTCGACGCCTTTGCCGCCGCCATGGAAACCGTGGCGTGGAACAAGGACGCTATCAACGCTGCGATCAAGGATGTCCTCAAGCAGCTGGGTTTGAAGATGCCGCAACTCGCCATGCCCGTGCGGGTGCTGACCATGGGTACCGCGCATACGCCGTCGGTGGATGCCGTGCTGGAACTCCTGGGTCGCGAAAAAATCCTCGCGCGATTGAAAAGTCGCTAAAAACCTGTCTATAATTCAAGGCTCAGGTGATGACGACAGATAAGAAATTAAATGTCGAAGTCAAAGGGGGTATAGCTCAGCTGGGAGAGCGCTTGCATGGCATGCAAGAGGTCAGCGGTTCGATCCCGCTTACCTCCACCACCTGATAATTTGAACGGAAGTTCTTAGGTTTTGACCCTATCGTCTAGAGGCCTAGGACATCACCCTTTCACGGTGAGTACCGGGGTTCGAATCCCCGTAGGGTCGCCAAGTTTGGCTGCACTTGATTCGCAAGAATGCAAGCAGCTACCGACGCGGAGTGGTAGTTCAGTCGGTTAGAATACCGGCCTGTCACGCCGGGGGTCGCGGGTTCGAGTCCCGTCCACTCCGCCATCTTGGGGGTATAGCTCAGCTGGGAGAGCGCTTGCATGGCATGCAAGAGGTCAGCGGTTCGATCCCGCTTACCTCCACCAAGATTTGTTGGTTTGCAAGTTTCTAGGTTTTGACCCTATCGTCTAGAGGCCTAGGACATCACCCTTTCACGGTGAGTACCGGGGTTCGAATCCCCGTAGGGTCGCCAAGTTTTGTGGCACTTGGCTCGGTTGCATTGGCAGCAGGGCAAAAGTCACACCGACGCGGAGTGGTAGTTCAGTCGGTTAGAATACCGGCCTGTCACGCCGGGGGTCGCGGGTTCGAGTCCCGTCCACTCCGCCAATATCAAAAAAGCCGCTGCAAATAATTTGCAGCGGCTTTTTTTCTGTGTTTTCAGAATTTATTGCAACAGCCAAGCAGCTATGCGGACATAGGGCGTCGCTCCGCTACGTGGCTGAATGTCCATGGTTCCATTCCCGGCATGCCCAATCAGGCTACTGAGAATCTGTCCATTCGCATCAATAAATGCGCTAAACCCTACGTTATTTGCACGTACTAGCGGTTTTTGTGCTTCGGCCGCGCGCACGCGCGCAATTGTCAGCGCTTGCGCCACGTAAAAACTGGACGCAATCCACGAATCACTCGACACGTTGACCAGAAGACTTGCATCTATCGCTTGACGGGCGGCTTTGCCGGGGTAGGCGAGTTCGCTGCAAATCGTCGGTCCAAGTGGCACGCCCGCAGCGATCAACGGGGGTTGTACCGATGCTCCAGGTAGAAAATCGGCTAGAGGATATCGATACAGATATGGATAAGCCCAACTCAGGGCTGGTGTGTCGGGCAAGTATTCAGTGAATGGCAGAAGTAACTCCTTGACATAGGTCTTGGCGGTTCCTGCACCGTCGATGTGAATCAAAGTGTTCTGCTGTGCACCTCCCTCTGTACCGGGCATATCGGTTTGAAACGCAAACCCCGGCATCCCAAACAGGAGCGATACACGCGAAATGCGTGCGGCTTCCGCTACGGCGCGGCGGTAGTTTGCCGGCAGCACTCCTGGCCGCTGTACCAAAAATAACTCTGGAAATACGACGATATTGGCCTCTGGATTCTGTGCCGCGGCATACAGCGCGGCCATTGCTTCCAATTGTTCTGTTGGGTTGTATTTGGTGTCTTCTGGCCAGTGGGTATGCACGAGCCTGACAGTGATAGGGTGCTCCATAGCGCGAGTCCAAGCCACATGCTGCAATGACCAGCCGGCTATGCAGGCCAGAACCCATGCGGTGGTGAGCTTGAAGAGACGGCCGCTCTGGCGAAAGCTCTGAATAGATTGGATGCAAGCAGCTGCAATCGCCCATATGGCAAGCGCGATGCCAGCGCTACCCGCTATGGGATACAGGCCGCGCAATATGGCGTTGTCCACCTGGCTGTAACCCAGTAGTCCCCAGGGCAGCGCCCAGAACCCCATGGTGCGTATCACTTCGGCAGAGGTCCAGCCCAAGCCCGTGCACGCTGCCAGTGCCAACATACCCCGCTTTTGCAGAGCACGGCAGCCTGCGCGCAGAGTTGCAAAGCAAACGCAGTAGAGAGCGGTGTGAAAAGCCACCAGCACGCCGCATACCAGCAGTGTGTCGCCGAGGTCGTTAGCGGGTGGTCGATAAATCCCAAGCCCCACCCAAAACAATGCTCCGATCAGAAAGGAGCAGGCGAACACAGAAAAAGCGCGCAGCTCATGCAGGAAAGAATTTTGCCGCCTGAGCACCGTCAAGAGTACGACGGCGGCGGCGATAGCGATAGGCGCCGCAGCCCGGGGCTCGGACAAGGCCAATCCGGCGCATAACCCCGCCCCGCCGGATAGTGCGACGCTAAGAGTGGTGGTCGGACGATGCCCCACTGCAGATTTATGTAGCGTGTAGTGAAAAATGGCTTTCTTTCTAAGAAAACGCTTGGGGATGAAACAACGGTGAACCACAAGCGACCTCCACGAGGGAAGGATCTATTCTCGCTATGGAAGTTTGAGAATCATCAATTTACATATGAGTTAAATAGAAACTCTTTGAAAACTATTGCTCTACTTATAGGCAAAAAATTACATTTGTCCGATGCATGTTTGAAACATAACGTAATCAAAGTAAGCGTGCTAGTTTTGTCACATTCATCAGGGGTAGGAGTCCATAAGATGCGCTTCGCACGCGGGGTTGAGCCCAGCATGTGGTTTTATTTTTACTTCTGAGGAGGGATATATGCTTTTTTCTACGAACCAGTCGCTTCGCAAAGTACGTGGTCAGGGAATGACTGAATACATCATCATCGTGGCGCTAATCGCCATTGCTGCTATCGGTGTTTATAGCGCTTTTGGTAATGTGGTAAAGGGGCAGACGGGTGCCATGGCCGCTGAGCTGGGCGGTAAGGATGGCTCAAGTGCTGCCAATCTGGCGAAGACGCAGGCAGAGGGTGCTGGTTCGCGTGGTTCTTCCAAGCACACTCTGGAGAATTTCCAAGATTCTGCAGCCAAGGGTCGCTGATATCGGTGATCTGCTTGGTAGCCCAGTGGCTACCGAGCAGGGTCCCGTTTTAACGGTGATGATGATTTTGGGTGTGTGAAAGGTTTTGAAGTGCGGGTAATTGGTGGAATAACAAAAAGTATTTGTTGCGCGAAGTGGTTGGCGTCTGTTTTGCTTTTTGTTGGATTGACACCCGCGTGGGCGCAAACCCATTCACTCCTTTCCGGTATGCCTGGATACAAGGTACAGCCCCCCAAAGTGGTTGAATTTGGTAGTTACACGGAAGGCGACCTTTTCTATTGCCAGCCTGGTAAGCGGTGCACCAGTGGCGACCCTGGGTTTAGCGACGAAGGAAAGCTTGTTGCCGAGGGTAAAGTCACGGTGCAGCGCTATTCGACGGAAAAGCCGGCAGGGACACTTGCCGTGTTTCGGAACTATGAAAATGCCATCCGTGAAATGGGCGGCAGGCGCCTGACCTATACATCAACGCATGACACGACCAATGTCTTTCTGATCGATCGACAAGGTGCAAAGGTATGGATCGTGCTGTCCAACGCATACGACAGTGGCTACCAACTGACCTATATCGAGGCCAAGCCTCTGCAGCAGGTGGTGAAAGCAGGGCAATTGGCAGATGCCATCCACAAGCAGGGCTTTGCGACTCTCTACATCAACTTTGATAACAACAAATCGGACGTAAAGCCTGAGGCCAAGCCTGCCATGGAAGAAGTGGTGGCCTTGCTCAAGGCTGATAGCGTGCTGCGGCTGTCGATTGAGGGGCATACCGACAACGTGGGGAACGCGGTGACAAATAAAACGCTTTCGCAGGCTAGGGCTCAGAGCGTAGTGAAGGCACTGGTGGCGAGCGGCATTGATGCCAAGCGCCTGCAGGCAAAGGGCTTTGGCAGCGAAGTGCCGGTTGCCGATAACCGGTCGGAAGAAGGCCGCGCCAAGAACCGGCGGGTGGAACTGGTCAAACTGAAATAACAGCGTAGGGATTGCACCCTGCGCACTGTGGCCCTCAGGGCTGTGTGCAATGT
The DNA here is from genome assembly GCF_056730635.1 of Diaphorobacter sp. B2A2W2. NCBI lineage: Bacteria > Pseudomonadati > Pseudomonadota > Betaproteobacteria > Burkholderiales > Comamonadaceae > Diaphorobacter > Diaphorobacter sp. B2A2W2. Next base: position 162,211 of record NZ_JBWZOR010000005.1, on the reverse strand, counting down.
TGCGAGGGAGGGCGGATATGCCGAATATCGGTACGCTGCGGTCAATTCCGCCGCGCGTGGCATGTGCTGGGCAGCGAGGGCAGGTGCTGGTCTGGTTTTTGGCCTTCGCTGCCACATTGGCGGTGGTGTTTGCGGGCGTGTATAGCGTTGGCCAAGCTACTAGCGAAAAGCAAAAAGTAGTGAATGCAGCGGATGCTGCGGCCTATTCGGGCGCGCTGGTTGAGGCGCGGGCCTTGAACCTTATTGCCTATACCAATCGGTCGGTGGTGGCCAACGAGGTGCTGATCGCGCAGATGGTCAGCCTTCAGTCCTGGACAGACTATTTTGAGCGCGCCACGTCCAACTACCAGACTATTTTCAATGCATTGAGTGGCATTCCTTATGTTGGTGCAGCGTTCAAAGCGTTGGCGGTCACGATGCAGGCGCTCAACAAAATAGTCGTCGTGCAGCAGAAAGTTCTCAATGGGGTGGTGCCTTCAGTGATTCGCTCCTGGGAAGGGCTCTTTGCGGTCTGGTACACAGGCGTTATTCGCCCTGCATTCATGCCGCCGGTAATGGCGCAGGCGGCGCGTTCTGCGTCAGCAGCTGTGTTGCAGGCGAATGTTGCGACCCAAGGAGGGCGTAGGGATACCGCCGCGCATCTCATCCAAACCACTACTTTGATGGCTCGTAATGAGTTTGAGTGGCAGCGCGCCACTCGTTATTACACGGGAAATGACCGCAAGTATGCGCGAGACTTGATTCTGGCTTCCAGGGACGAATTTTCGACCAACCGACCGGGCAGTGAAATATTTTTTCTGAATGTATTGTTCGGTAATAGCTCTATGTGTGTGCCGTTTACATTCAAGATTGGCTCTGAGAAGCAGGGACCCACCCGTCTGGTGAATTTTGATCGTTGGGAAGCGCAGGACACTCTCGAGTTCAAACAGAAGATTGGTCCCCGGGGGTGTAGCTGGGGTAAAGGCACCATGGCGGAGCCGATCGGGTGGGGGCGTTCGGTGGCCGATCAGCGCGGCCAGACTAATGGTACCCGTATCAACACGGATGGCGGAGCAGGAGCGCTCGCCTGGAAGGCGACCAACAAAAATAGCGGATGGACGGGTATCAAATCGCTCTACGACGTGGAACGTGACAACAAGGGCAAGCCGCGTAGCGAAGACTTTACCTATGCTATTGCCGCGGCCAAGTACAAGGGGGACATCCGTACCAACGAGAGCCTGGGGTTTGAATCCCGTGCCATGGCGGGGCCGCTGGGCTCGCCCGACCTGAAAGCGGGATTCGCCAAGGATCAGATGATTTCGCTGGCGGAGGCGCGCATTTTCTTCGCTCGGCCTGTACGCAACAACCTGGATATTACGGGCAGCGGACTATTTCGTGCGGATAGTTTTCAGGAGTACGCCAGTCTCTACAACCCTTATTGGCAGGTCCGTTTGTCGGCTCCTTCTCAGGCCACGCGCTTGCTGGTGTACGGCGCTGCCGGGCTCAATCCGGCGCTTGAGGTGTTTGCCCAATGATGACGAGTTTTTCTGGGCACCGCCTGTGCGCGATTGGTGGCACGGTCTTGGCGGCCTTGTTGGTTCTGCCGGCGTGTTCGCCAAATGATTCGGCAGCCCAAACGGCTGGTGGTGGCATCAAATCTCAAACCATCACCATCGTGCGAGAGCGCCGGCCTGAGGACCCTGCCGCCTATCTGAAGATGATGCGCAACACCTTGGCGCGCTGCCAGGAGACCAAGGCAGAGCTGGCGCGGGTATTAGGCAAGCCGTACGACCCGCAGGCGGAGGCCCTGTCGGACGATGAGTTGATGAAGCTCGAAACGGAAGTGATCGAGGAGTACTTTGACGGCGATCGCTATGCAAAGGTTGTGAACAGCAGTTTGCTGAAAACCGAAGTATGGGGTCCGAACGAAGGCGAGAGTTGCAGGCCTGTCGCCAAGCGAATTCGCAACATTCGGCTGCAGCCAACCCGTTGCAAGCAGATCGATGTGGCGTATGACCTGGATGAGGGCACCGGTATCCGCGAACAGGCGGAAGACATCTGCGCGCCACGCAGCCGTGGATCTGCAGAGCCTATGGGTGAATTGGTGGATATACCTGGAACCGGCCACCGGTGCCGCTGGAATGTGGCGGAAGGCGGGGCGCCCGCGCGGGCCTGCCTGCTGGATCCACTGCATTTTTACCCATCCACCGGCGCTGATCTGGTGGTCATGAGTACCTCCGCGCGACAAGCGCTTCCCGCGCAATTCCCGATAGACGACATGGCCATGATCGCCAACGGGGTGGCGACGGTGGAGCGCCCGCTGCGCGTAGAGATCGGCAAGCCCATCGCACCAGGGGTGTTCGAGGTTCCGGCGGATGCCAAGGCGTTTCCCCTCAGCGATGGCAGGGGCTGACGCGGCATGTCTTTACCCGTGATGCGACAAGCACTCTCATGATCGTCAACGCTCCACCCCGACAGCGCGGTCAGGCGACGACCGAGTTCATCGTCAGCCTGTTCGTGCTCATTCCTCTGTTCTTTGGTGTGTTCTATTTTGCGCGGTATGCGGATGTGAAGCACTCTGCCATTCAGGCCAGCCGCTATGTGGCTTTCGAGCGCAGTTGGGATCCCTACAGCCGCGCCAAGACCGCGGGTCAACTGGCAGAGGAGACGCGCGCGCGGTTCTTCATGTCCGTGGAGCGCAATGGCGGGCAGATCAAATACCGCGATAGCACGATGGGGCAGGACGCCTCGGCGAAGGGCAACCGTGTGCCCTTGTGGAGCGACGCCGCATACCAGCCGCTGCTGCAAAGCTATGCGGATGTGAGCATCCGCGAGGTCGATACGGGCCCGCTGGCCACGGGGCTGGTCGGTAAGTTGCAGCAAACCATGGCGACGCCCGTGTTCAAGCTGCCGACCAGCGGCATCGTCAAGGCCGAAGTGACGGTGCCTCTCAGCAATATTGCGCATTACGACGCGCTGCGCGATGTCAATGTGGGAATGCCGGGTGCGACGGCGCTGGGCGCTGGGGTCTGGAACGCTAGCGGTGCGAACAACGGCAGCGAAAGCGTTTGCGCTCGGGTAAAGCCGACCGTGTTGGGTTCTTATATCAAGCCGGTGGCGGATGTGTTGGGAATGCTCATGTCCCCGTCCTTCGAAAAGAAGGCGCCCGACGTGGGGCTCATCCTGCCTGAGTACGACATCCCGGGCAGTGTGCGCGACAAGGCGGACAACGCCGTACCTTACAGCCGCCAGGCGCGCACGCGCTGCTGAGTCCCGTCATGTTCGTCCGACTGATTGCCCTGCTGCTGACCATGACCTGTGCGACCGTATTGGCGCAGGAGTCGTTCACGCGCACCGCCACGCCTTGGCCCGATGTGCCGCCGCCGCCGAGGGCTCAGGTGCAGTGGGTGTCGGACGACATGCGCGTCAACGGCGTGCCTATGAAGGTGCAGGCGTTCCAGAGCCGAGCTTCCAAGGACGAGGTGGTGGCGTTCTACATGGCGCATTGGCGCATTGCGGTCAATGCGGTGCCGGATCCGGCCAAACCCCCCGCATCTGTCACTGCCCACGGACCGGACACCCTGGTGGCGCGTGCGCATGGGCCGTATTACAGCCTGGTGAAGGTGCGTAGTGCCTCCGATGGAGGCTCCGAAGGCACGATTTCTACCTCGCTGCTGCTGGGCGTGGAGCCGCGTATCGATGCCAGCGGCATTCCGGCGCCACGCAGCGCCACGCCTGTCAATGTGGTCGAGTCGATCGATAACGGCAAGCGCAACAAGCAGGTGATGTTGGTGAGCCGCGAGGCGCTGGACAGCATTGCCAGCTACTACCAGACGCAGCTGGCGGCCAGCGGCTGGTCGTTGCTGCAGGAGCAGAACGCCAGCGCGAAGGGGAGCCAGGGGCCCGCCATCGTACGGATGTACGGACGTGACAAGCAGCAACTCGATGTGGCAATGGGGGTGGACGCAGAGCGGCGCCTCACCATCGTCACGGTCAATCTGGTGCAGTTCTGACTGCAAGGCGCACAGACATGCAACGCTCCGCACGCATCGTTTTTTCAGTTTCCCGTGGCTTTGCAACGGTGGAGTACTGCATCGTCTGCGCGCTGGTGGTGATGGTGCTCTTCGCGGCACCGAATACGCCCCAGATGCTGGTGGATGCCGTCAAAGCCTTCTATCGCACGCTCACTTTCTTCGTTTCACTTCCTTGAGGCTTTTTCCGTGGCTGTATCACTCAACAAAAATTGGCTGCTGCTCGCAGGCGCCATTGCATTGGGGGGACTGGCGTTCTTTCTAAGTAACAAGGCTATCAACTCCCGGATCACGGAGCTGGAGGAAGAAGCCAACCGCGGCAAGACCTTGGTGCCGGTGGTGGTGGCCAGCCGGCCCCTGCAGGCCGGCGATGTGCTGGATGCGAGTGTGGTGGCCGTACGTAAGATTCCGTCTGAGTTCGTCAACCGGAACACGGTGGTTCCAGACACATACGATGCAGTGGACGGGCAGCCTCTCACTGTGGAAGTGCAGCGCGGCGAGCCTTTGATGACTACCTACACCGCCAGTCGGGGCGGAGAGATCTTTGCGGCCACACTCAAGGACGGGCGGCGTGCGCTGACCATCGAGGTAGACGAAATCAGCTCCATGTCGGGCATGCTGCGCCCAGGCGATCGCATCGACCTGATGCTGACGGCCAAGCCGCCAGGCGGCGACGGCAACGCCAAGGAGTTCACCTTCCCCATGCTGTCCAATGTGGAGGTGCTTGCGACCGGCCAGGCCCAGAAGGGCACGGCCAGCGCAGGTGAAGCTGCAGCGCGCGCGTACTCGCATGTCACCCTCAATGTCACGCCGCAGGATGCCACCCGCGTGATCGCCGCCAAGGCGGGGGGCAAGCTCACGGCCGTGCTGCGCGCGCCCACCGATCAGGTGGCCAACCCGAGCCCTGCATTGACCATTGACGATGTGGTGGCCTCCATTGCGCCGCGCGATGCAGATGGCAACAGCCAGCGGCTGGTGGAGTTCATCATCGGTGGCTCCGGCAGCGGGGGCAAGGTGAGCCGCACGCCCATGCTGGATGCAGCCCTGCAAGATCCGAACAACCGCGCCATCGCGGAGCGCGTAGCGCAGGCCATGGCGCAGGGGGACATGCCAGCGGCAGCGCCTACTGCAATGCCCACCCAGCCGCCAGTTTTGCGTGACACGCCGCCCCCGACACAGGTGCCTGCGGGTTCGCGTATGCCGGTGTCTTCATCGGCAGCCAGCCGCGGAGTGCCGGGTCTGGCGCATTGATCCCTGAGATTTAAAGAACGCCTCCGTTGTTTCCAATGAACACTTCTTTGCTTTTTCGTGCGCCCGCTGTGTGCGTCGTTTTCGTCTTCTTCACAGGTATCTTGGCTGTGCCCATGGCAGGCGCCGGGCCGGCGAGCGTGTCCGCGCAGCGCCCCCTCGCCGTGGTCAATGCAAGCCCCATCGCACTGTCGCTTTATGCGGGACAGGTGCGTGTGTTGCCGCAGGCGGGCGTGGAGCGCGTTGCCATTGGCAATGGGGCGCTGCTGACAGCATCCGTGGTGGCCGATAAGCAAATCGTTTTGCTGGGTGAGAGTGCGGGGGTCACGTCGCTGTATGTCTGGCTGCGCAATGGCACGCAGATCAACTACGAAGTGACGGTGAGCGCGGATCACTATGCCAAGACGGCCATGGAACTGCGCCAACTGCTGAGTCATGACAAGGGCATCAACGTTAGTGCCGTTGGCGACAAGGTCGTGCTGGACGGCATGTATGCGAACCAAGACTCGGCCGCCAAGATCCAGAAGATCGTCAAGGCTTATCCGCAGGTGCTCAATCTGGTGCGCGAGCGGCCCGAGGATCAGTTGGTGGTGCCCGAGCAGATGGTGCAGTTGGACGTGAAGGTGGTCGAGGTGCGCAAGCAGGCGCTCGACAACATCGGCGTGAAGTGGAGCAACCTGGGCGTGGCTGGCCCGACGTTTGCCACGTCGGGATACTTCTATGCCAACTCGGCCAGCTTCCGGGGACTGAACCAGGAGGGATACCCCATCACTACGCCGGCGCGACCCTTTATCTCCTATCTGGGGCTGGCCACGCAGATCACTTCAGTACTGAACTTTCTGGAGTCTAACGGAGACAGTTGGACGTTGGCCGAGCCGCGCATCAGCAGTGTCAGCGGTGGATCGTCAAAGGTGCAGGTGGGTGGCGAGATACCCATCCCGGTAAGTTCCGGTTTCGGCCAACTGTCGGTGGTCTACAAACCGTATGGCGTGATTTTGGAGTTCAAGCCGGTGATCGACAAGGCGGGCAACGTGCGCTCGTCCATCGTGGCGGAGGTGAGCCAGCCGGATCGCAGCGCAGGGCAGGGGCAGTTCGTAGCGTTTACTACCAACCGCACTGAGACCGAAGTCAGTCTGAAGCAAAACGAAACGCTAGTGATTTCCGGCCTGCTCAAAAGCGTGGGAGCGCGTAACAAGGAAGGCATCCCCGTCATCGGGCGTGCGCCGGTGCTGGGCCGGCTGTTTTCAACGCAGGAGATGACCAACGAACAGACAGAGATGCTCGTGGTCGTGACGCCGCGTATCCATACGCCCGCGACAGACCGTGCCCAGGTGCTGGCGAGCGAGAACGCTTACCAGCGCCTGAATGAAGTCAAGGACATGATCGAAAGCAAGCTGGCACGCTGATCCCACGGAATAACCACGATGCTGCATCTGCAAGTCATGACCGCCGAAGGGCCCGCTGATACCCGGGTCATCAATGCCACGCGCTGCATGGTCGGGCGCGGCGAGAGAGCCGACGTCACGCTTTCCGGCTGGAAGGTGCACAAGGAACACGCGGAGATTTTTGTCTCCAATGAACAGGTGTTCGTGCGTGACCTGGGCTCGATGTTTGGTACTTATGTGGACGACACCAAGGTGACCACCTTCGGGCCGCTCAAACCCACCGATGCCATCCGCATCGGGTCGCACCAGTTGCATGCACGCTGGGCGCGCATGCGGGAAGGAGGGGGCGAAGAGCCTGTCGACCCGCCACGCGCGACCCAGGCGATGCCTGCTGCTCCCGCGTCGGCTGCCAGTGCGCACACGGCGACTCGCATGCCTGCACCGGTAACCCAGCGCATGGCATCAACGCCCGAGCGGACCAGGGAAGAGCCAGTGAACAACGGGGCACCCATTGCTCCCTCGGAGGTGCGGACCGCCAGTGTGCAGATCGACCAGGACTGGCTGGGCTACCGCCGACTGATCCAGGAAAAATTGATCGAATCCTTCGACATGCGCCGCACCGACGTGCACCGCATGGGCGACAAGGAGTTGCGCGAGCATACCGAGCAGGCCATCCGCGAGATTTTCCTCCACATGCCGGCGGGCATCCCCGCCGACGTGGACAAGCAGCGTCTGCTGGAGGAAGTGCGTGATGAGGCCATTGGGCTGGGCCTGCTGGAGCCGCTGCTGGCAGACCCTACGACCACTGAAATCATGGTCAATCGGGTGGACGAGATTTTCGTCGAGCGCGCCGGCCGACTGGTGCGAGTGCCGCTAGCGTTCTCCAGTGAGAAGGCCATGATGGGGGTGATCGAGCGCATTGTGGCCCCGGTGGGCCGGCGCATCGACGAAAGCTCTCCGCTGGTGGATGCGCGGTTGAAGGACGGGTCGCGCTTCAACGCCATCATTCCACCGCTGGCCCTGAAAGGGCCATCGATGACCATCCGCAAGTTCTCCAAGCGCAAGCTGGGTGCCGAGGATTTGATCAAGTTCGGCTCCGCCAACGCGCAGATGGTGGAGTTCTTGCAGATGGCCGTGAAGCAGCACAAGAACATCATCGTTTCGGGTGGCACCGGCTCCGGCAAGACGACGCTGCTCAATATCCTGAGCAACTTCATTCCCGAAGGCGAGCGTATCGTCACCATTGAGGATGCGGCCGAGCTGCAACTGCACCACGAGCATCTGGTGTCGCTTGAGTCGCGCCCGGCCAATGCCGAGGGCAAGGGGCAGATCGCCATCCGCGAATTGGTGAAGAACTCGCTGCGCATGCGGCCGGACCGTATCGTGGTGGGCGAATGCCGTGGCGGAGAGGCGCTGGACATGCTGCAGGCCATGAACACGGGCCATGATGGATCGCTGACCACCGCCCACGCCAACAGCCCGCGCGACATGCTGGCACGCCTGGAAGTGATGGTGCTGATGGCCGGCATGGATCTGCCCGTGACGGCTATCCGTGAGCAGGTGGCATCGGCCGTGGACATCATCGTGCAGCAAACGCGCTTTGCCTGCGGCAGCCGCAAGATCACTCGCATCACCGAGGTCACGGGGGTGGAGAGCGGCAAGATCCAGTTGCAGGATCTGTTCGAATTCGTCGAGACCGGTTTCACAGCGGAGCGCAAGACCGACGGCTACTTCACCGGCTGCGACGCCGTGCCCGAGTTCTACGAGAAGCTGCGCCAGATCGGAGTGGCGGTGGATCTCGAGATCTTCAAACGGGCGAAGTAATGAATCCCTCCCTGCTTGTCTCCTTCGCGGTCGCGGTCAGCGTGGTGATGTTGGTGTTCTTCGTTGCGCGCTCGTGGGGCCACTACCGCGCGCGCTTCACCTCGGACGCACGGGTATCGCTGGAGGACATGTTCCTGTTCATCGATCCGCAGCGCCTGTTCTTCATCAACGTGGGCGTGGTGCTGGTGCTGCCGGCGCTGGTGCTCCTGCTGACCGGAGCCGTGCCCCTGGCAGTATTGGCGGCGGTGGGCATCTTCGTGCTGCCACGCATGGCCTATGGCTATCTGAAGCGTCGGCGCGAAGCCAAGCTGATCGAGCAGATGCCTGATGCACTCAACATGCTGGCGGGGTCACTGCGTTCGGGGGCCAGCCTGGCCATTGCGATGGATCTGGTCGCAACGGAGACGCCGCCGCCGTTCAGCCAGGAGCTGTCGCTGGTGCTGCGCGAGCAGAAGCTGGGCGTGTCGCTGGAAGACGCCTTCGAAAGTTTCGCCAAGCGGGTCAATCTGGAAGACGTGAACCTGCTGGTTTCCGCCATCACCATCTCCAAGGATGTGGGCGGCAACCTGTCCGAGGTGCTGGAGCGTCTGGCAAGCACGCTGCGCGCCAAGGCCGCCATGGAGGGCAAGATCCGGGCGCTGACATCGCAGGGCAAGCTGCAGGGCATCGTCGTCGGCCTGTTGCCGGTGTTCCTGGGGTTCGTATTGTTCCAGATGGAACCCGAGGCCATGGCGCCGCTGTTCAGCACGTATTACGGCTGGGCCGTCATGGCCGTGGTGGCCGTGCTGCTGATCATGGGGGGCGTCTTCATCAAGAAGATCGTGACCATCGATGTGTAACCCCCTGATCACGGAGCGGCCATGCTGGGCCTGATTTCTTCTCTGGTATTGGCGCTGGCCATTCTGGTCGGTCTGTGGTCGGTCTACAGCCTGTTTCGCCAGGCGCCTACCGAAGACCGTACCTACAAGGACAAGCCGCCGCTGCTGTTCCGGGTGCTGTGGCCGTTGATCAATCTGCTGGCCAACAGTCTGGGCTGGGCGCTATCGACCAAGGCCGAGGAGCGTTACACCACCGCACTGCGCCGTGCCGGTCAGGACTACGCACTGACACCCCGACAGTTCTTCGCGGGCAAGGTGGTGTCGGCCGTGGCGGGCGCGCTGCTGGGGGTGATGCTGTCGGGCATGCTGGAGGGCGGTCTGTCCATCGTCGTGGTGATTGCCATGCTGGCGTTCTTCTACCCGGATTTGTGGCTCAAGGAAACCACCAAGCAGCGCAATCTGGCCATCCTGAAGGCCCTGCCGTTCTTCATCGACCTGTTGACGCTGTCGATCGAGGCGGGCCTGAATCTGTCGGGCGCAATGCAACAGGCCGTGGCCAAAAGCGCGGGCGGGCCGCTGATGGTGGAGATCAACCGCGTACTGCGTGACGTGCGTGCAGGCAAGGCGCGCATCGATGCCTTGCGAGATTTTTCCGCACGCCTGGATTTCACGCCCATCACCAGCTTTGTGAGTGCGCTCGTGCAAGGCGAGAAAACCGGCTCCAGCCTGGGCCCCATCCTGCGTGCGCAGGCCGAGCAGCGCCGCACCGAGCGTTTTCTGCGTGCGGAGAAGCTGGCCATGGAGGCGCCCGTGAAGATGCTCGGTCCGCTGATTTTCTTCATCTTCCCCTGCACCTTCATCGTCATCGGCTTTCCGATCGCGATGAAGTTCCTGGCGTCGGGCTTGTAAGGAGGGATGGTCGTGGGCAGTGCTTTCCATGCGGGTGCCTTGTATGCCGATGGCCGCGACATGGGCTGCGACGTGGCGGTGGCACGCAGCTTCCTGCAGCGCGCCTTGGGCCTGCTGGCGCGCCCGCCGCTCACGCCGCGCCAGGCCTTGTGGATCACGCGTTGCGACAGCGTGCACACGGTAGGCATGCGCTACGCGATCGATGTGGTGTTCCTCAGCCGCAGCGGCCAGGTGCTGCGTGTGGCGCACGCGGTGCCGCCGTTGCGGTTCCGGCTGTGCCGCGGAGCAGCTGCGGTAGTGGAACTGCGTGCGGGCGCGGCGCATGCGCTGGGCATTTTGGCCGGGCAGGTGCTGGCGGTCGTGCCACCAGAGGGGGCAACGCGCACATCTGCCGTGTCCTCGCCGGGTGGTGGCGCCGCCAGCGCAGCCACCCGTTTCATTGTTTGATGGGTTGACTACACCATGTATCCATACCGCACATTCCTCGCTCCGCTGGCCGCCGTGCTGACGGCATCTGCTTTGGCGGGCTGTGCTGCGCCTGTCGCAGTCCCCACCGATCCGCTGAACGGGATGCCCGGCGTGCTGGGCGCCCCGGCGCAGGCGCTGCCAGCGCCCCTACCCAGTGCCACGGCGGCGCCGGCACTTTCACAGGAAGCCGTGCAGCAGGCTGCTGCGGCCGCCAGGGCTTCGGCCGACGCGCAGGGGGCCTTGCGCTCGGCCGAGAACGCTTACGCCCGGGGCGACTGGGTGACGGCAGCGCGCGAGTTCAAGGCGCTCACCAACAGCTACCCGCGTAATAGCCAGGTGTGGTTTGGCTATGGCGCGGCGGCGGCCCTGTCGGGTAGCCTGGAGGATGCCGCGCAGGGCTTCGAGGCGGTGCTGCGCATCGATCCGCAGGATGCGCGTGCTGCATACAACCTTGGCCTGGTTCGCTTGTCACAGGCCGAGCTCGCCCTGAACGCGGCGCGCAGCCACAGCGCCGCGGCACCTGCAGATATTCAGCAGGAGATTGCCCGCCTGTCCCGCGACCTGGCGCCCGTGTTCAGCCGGCCCGCAGCATCGGCGCCACAGGCGCAACTGCCTGCGGTCCCTGCGGCGGTGCAGCAGGGCTTTCGCACCCAGGACCCAGCGCGTGCTGCGGCGGGCGGCGCGCGTTCGGGCGCCTTGCTGGGCATGCCACCGTCGGAAGTGCGCGTGCAACTGCCCACTGCTTCTGTGACCCCGCCGCAGCAATGACGGGCCGCGCCGTGTGCTCCGCCAGTCCACAACCGCCTCGGAGAACCTAGCCATGGCTATCGCTGCACGCAATACCCGCCGGCCGCAACGCCAGCGCCAGAGGGGAGCGTCGCTGACGGAGTTCGTGATCGTCGGCCCGCTGGCGATCCTGATCACCTTCCTCATCATCCAGGCGGGCATGCTCTACATGGCCAAGCTCACCCTGAACAACGCAACGTTCATGGCGGCGCGCCACGGCTCCATGGCGAATGGCAATGCGCAGTCGATCCGGTTGTCGCTGATCAAGGGGCTGGTGCCGTTCTATCAGAACGCCTTCGACACGAACGATGTGAGCCGCCTCACGGCCGCGGCGGCCAAGGCTGCTGTGGACACCTCGCTGGGGAATCTGAAGTTAGAGGTGCTCAGCCCGTCCGAGGAGGCCTTCCGGGTGTATGGCATCCGCAAGGGGGGAACGACCTACATCCCGAATGACAACCTGGAGTTCCGCACCCCCACGCCGATGGGGGGCGCCAGCATCTCGATCCGCGACGCCAACATCCTGCGCATCAAGGTCACCTATGCGTACGAGCTCAAGGTGCCGTTGATGCAGGCCATCGTGAAGCGCGTGATGTGCCCCGGCGTGGCGGACTCCGACGTGCGTGCCTGGAGCCGCCCCAGCCTGCTGCCGCTGGGCAATGTGTCGGACTGCATCTACTACCTGCGGGGGCGCGTGCCCATCGTGTCATTCGCTACGGTCCAGATGCAATCGCGGGCCGAGCGCAGCTAGCCGCGATATGCCTTCTTTACTTACTCCTTTGATATTGCCCATGGAACGCTTTCTGCTCCTACCTCTGGTTCTCTCATGTGCCGCAGTCTTTACCCTGTCGGGCTGTGGGGGGGGCGGCTCCATAGACGATGGCCAGACCCCGCTGTCGGTTTCTCCCGAGACTGTCACGCTGAACAGCTCCACCGGCGTGTGTTTGCCAGCGGCGGGGCCCACGGTGTTTGCGCTGGGCGGAACGGCCCCTTACAGCCTGCGCAATCCGCTGCCGGATGCCATCGGCCTGAGCAGCGACACGATTGCCCGCTCGGGCGAAGGGGTAACGATCACGTTCAAGGGTGGGTGCATGCAGGCCATCCCCATTGTCATCATTGACAGTATCGGGAACACAGCCATCTTCAGAGTGAATTACGTCGCTGGCCGGTGATGATCGTGAAGGGCTCCGTGCTGCTAGCGCTGGCAGGGGGTGTGCTGGCCGCCTTGCAGCCCAGTACTGCCGGTGCACAGCTTCGCTGTACTGAGCAGCGGGTGGAATATCTGGTGGGGGGTACGGGCGCTGCGGGTGCGCGCAGCCGGATGTGCGCGCATGCCTCGGCACCAGGCAAGGGAAGCGCCGTGGAACAGGTGGGCAATGCCGCTTCGCCAGGACACACGCCCGTGATTGTGCAGCCCGATGATGATGGGCGCCGCGCGATCCTGAACCATGAACTGGACAAGGAGCGCGACGCCTTGCGGCGCCTGCAGGCGCAGGAGGGGGCGGGCGGTGCGGATGCGCAGCTGGCGGTGAACCGCCACCAGAGCAACATCCGCGCCTTGGAGGCTGAACTGCAGCGCTTGCCTGCGTCCGTGCGCCGCCAGCCCTAACCGCAGTTACTCACCGACTGCGTCCGCATTGGTTTCGTTAAGAAAATATACGAAATCTGGCTCCAACCCAATACAGACAAGCGCAAGGCACTATCAAAAAATCACTTCGGTGCAAGGCGGATCGCGCCATCCAGACGAATCACTTCGCCATTGAGCATGTCGTTCTCGAAGATGTGGCGCACCAGCTTGGCGTAATCCTGCGGGGTGCCGAGGCGGCTGGGGAAGGGGACGCCGGCGGCCAGCGCGTCCTGTACCTCCTGGGGCATGCCGAACAGCATGGGGGTGCCGAAGATGCCGGGGGCAATGGTCATGTTGCGGATGCCGTTGCGTGCCAGGTCGCGAGCGATGGGCAGTGTCATGCCCACGATTCCGCCCTTGGAAGCAGAGTACGCCGCCTGCCCGATCTGCCCGTCATAGGCCGCCACACTGGCGGTGGAGATCATCACCCCGCGCTCGCCGGTGGCTTCGGGTTCGTTCTTGCACATGGCTTCGGCGGCCAGGCGGATCATGTTGAAGCTGCCGATCAGGTTCACCGTGATGGTCTTGCTGAACGAAGTCAGCGCGTGCGCGCCGTTCTTGCCAACGGTCTTTTCCGCAGGGGCGATGCCGGCGCAGTTCACCAGGCCCATGAGCTTGCCCATCGATACCGCTGCCGCCACCACGGCTTGGCCATCGGCCTCGCTGCTCACGTCGCAGCGCACGAAGCGCCCGCCGATCTCGCGCGCGACGGCTTCGCCCTTGTCGGCCTGCATGTCGGCAATCACCACCAAGCCGCCCGCTGAAGCCAGCATGCGTGCCGTGCCTTCACCCAGGCCTGACGCGCCGCCGGTGACGATAAACACCTTGCCCTTGATTTCCATGGTTTGTCTCCAAAGTTACGTTAACGTAAACGTTAATTATCACCGAGCGATCCGGCACTCCCTAGAAAAGCAACAGCCCGGCAGGGCCGGGCTGTGCGCAAGGGGCAGAGGGCTTACCGGAAACCGACGCGGTCCAGCATCTGCTGCACCTTGACGGTGTTGGCGCCGACCGCGCCAATGGGGATGGTTTCACTCTTGAACGGTTGGCCGCCCGTCATGGCCTTGAGGGCCGGGTTGCCCGGATCCACGCCTTTGGCGGCGGGCCATTCGTTGTTGCCGTTGGCAAAGTAGTTCTGAGCCTCAGGGCTGGCCAGGTATTCCAGGAACTTGATGGCGTTGGCCTGGTTCTTGGTGTGGCGGGCCACTGCGCCGCCTGCGATGTTCATGTGCGTACCCCACGATTGCTGGTTGGGGAACACCACCGCCACCTTGTCCACCACGGCCTTGTCTTCGGGCTTGTCCGAGCGCATCAGGCGGGCGAGGTAATAGCTGTTGGTCACGGCGATATCGCATTCGCCGGCTGCGACGGCCTTGATTTGATCGGTGTCGCCCCCCTTGGGCGCGCGGGCGAGGTTGTTCACCACGCCCTTGAGCCATGCTTCGGCTTTCTGTTCGCCCACGTGTTCCATCACGGCGCCGAACAGGCTCAGGTTGTAGGGGTGGGAGCCGGAGCGGATGCAGACCTTGCCTTTGTTCTTCGGGTCACCCAACTCTTCGTAGGTGTCCACATCGTCCTTGTTGACCTTGGTCTTGTTGTAGACAACCACACGCGCCCGCGTGGACAGGCCAAACCAGGGAATGCCACCGTCGGCGACCGGAGTTGCGCGCAGGTTGGCGGGAATGGCGTCCTCCAGCACCTTCGAGCGCACGGGCAGGAACAGGCCGTCGGCCTCGCCACGGTAGAGGCGGGCGGCGTCCACCAGTAGGATCACGTCGGCAGGGGACGCGGCTCCTTCTGCCTTGAGACGGGCCATGATCCCGGCATCATCAGAATCCACGCGATTGATCTTGATGCCCGTGGCCTTGGTAAAGCCGCTGTACAGCGCTTCATCGGTGGCGTAGTGGCGGGCGGAATACAGGTTGACCACCTGGTCCTGCGCACTTGCAGCGCCTGCAGCGGCCAGAACACATGCAACAACCAAGGATTTCATAGGCATGGACATGAGGCTCAAGTCTTTCTCGGCAATAAAGTGGTGGGATGATAAAGCAAACGAGAATCGTTATTAAGAATCCATCTTCGCGCAGGGAGAATTTCCGTCGTGCAGCCTCGGCAATGCGCAGGCGTTCGGTTTGAAACGAAAAAAATGCCCGCGGACGCGGGCATTTGCTTGTCGAGCAGCGGCTGGCTATTTCGCCCAACTGTCCTTCAGTCCGGTGATCTTGTTGAACACCGGGCGGCTAGCGCTGTGGTCCACCCGGTCGGCCACGAAGTAACCGAAGCGCTCGAACTGGAACTTATCGTCGGGCTGGGCGGCCGCCAGTGATGGCTCCACATAGGCGGTCACCACCTTCAGGCTGTCGGGATTGAGCAGGGCCAGAAAGTCTTTGCCACCCGCGTCGGGTTGGGCGTCGGTGAACAGGCGGTCGTAGAGGCGCACCTCGGCCTGCACGCCGTCCTGCACCCCCACCCAGGTGATGGCGGCTTTTACCTTCACGCTATCGGCGCCGGGCGTGCCGCTCTTGGTGTCGGGCACCACGGTGGCGAGCACGCGGGTGACGTGGCCGCCCGCATCTTTCTCGCAGCCGGTGCATTCGATGACGTAGCCGCCCTTCAGGCGCACGGTGTTGCCCGGGAGCATTTGCCCGTCCGCCCCGAGCCGGGGAGGATAAAGACGCTTGTAGCCCTTGGGTGGCACTTCGGCGAAGTCTTCGCGTTCGATCCAGACCTCGCGGCCCAGGGTGAAGTGGCGCTCGGGAACAGCCTGGCCTTCGTGCGCGTGCGGCAGGGCGGGTAGGCTGCAGGCCTCGACGTGGCCGTCGCTGCCGAAGACTTCGGCCCAGTTGGTCAGCGTGAGCGGGAGCGGGTCGAGCACGGCCATGGCGCGGTGGGCCTTGGATTCCAGGTCCTCACGCAGGCAGCCCTCCAGCGTGCCGTAGTCGATCCAGCTGTAGTCCTTGGTCACGCCAATGCGCTCGCAGAACATCTGGATGGAGGCCGGCGTATAGCCGCGCCGGCGCAGGCCCACGATGGTGGGCATGCGCGGATCGTCCCAGCCGCTCACGATGCCGCTGTCCACCAGGTGCTTGAGCTTGCGCTTGCTGGTGATGACGTAGGTGAGGTTCAGGCGCGCGAACTCATACTGGCGCGGCTGGGGGCGGGCGATCAGGCCGCCTTCCCCCAGACGGTCCAGCAGCCAGTCGTAGAAGGGGCGCTGGTCCTCGAACTCCAGCGTACAGATGCTGTGGGTGATGCACTCCAGCGCATCCTCGATCGGGTGCGCGAAGGTGTACATGGGGTAGATGCACCATTGGTTGCCGGTGTTGTGGTGCTCGGCGTGCTTGATGCGGTAGATGGCCGGGTCGCGCAGGTTGATGTTGGGGTGCCCCATGTCGATCCTGGCGCGCAGCACGGCGGCGCCGTCGGGGAGCTTGCCGTCACGCATCTCGCGAAAGCGCGCCAGGTTCTCCGCAGGGGTGCGGTTGCGATAGGGGCTGTCCACCCCGGGCTTGCCGAAGTCGCCACGGTTGGCACGCATCTCTTCGGGCGTTTGCTCGTCCACGTAGGCGTTGCCGGTCTCGATCAGGTACTCGGCCGCGCGGTACATGAAGCCAAAATAATTGCTGGCGTAGTACAGGTTCTCGTGGCCGTCGGGGTCTTTCCAGTCGAAGCCCAGCCAGCGCACGGCATCGATGATGCTGTCTACGTACTCCTGATCTTCCTTCTCGGGGTTGGTGTCGTCAAAGCGCAGGTGGCACACGCCGCCGTAGTCGCGCGCCAGGCCGAAATTCAGGCAGATGCTCTTGGCATGGCCCACGTGCAGGTAGCCGTTGGGTTCGGGCGGAAAGCGCGTGCGGATCTTGGCAGGGTCAACCGCTGCGGCAGCGTGGTGGGCTGCGTCGCCTGGGCTGCCCGCCCAGTGGTTTTGGGCATGCACACCGTGCGACAGGTCGGATTCGATGATCTGGCGCAGGAAGTTGCTGGGTTTTGCGGCTTCCGCAGAAGTGTCGTGATGGACGGGGGTGCTCATGCGGGGGATTTTAGGCGGCATAGGTGCGTACTACCGGCGCGAGCGCTTGTTGAGCGGCCGCTGCGGTTACGCATGGAAACGGCGCGGGGTACGTTCGGAAACAACCTGAACATCTGTTCATGCCATCCTTTCACGGTGCTGGCGCGTTAGACGTCCAAACGCCTTGTGTTCAGGCGCCCGGGTGCCGCGGCACCCTTATATAGGAGATTTTCATGATCCAACATCGCTCTTGGTTTGCCGCCGCCGCCTCGGCCGGTGTGGCGCTGGCCCTGTTGGTGGGCACAGGCACCGCCCAGGCACGTAGCGACGTGTACTGGTCTGTCGGCGTGGGCGTGCCCGGCGCCGTCGTGGGGGTGGGCAACGCCGCTCCTGTGTATTACTCGCCTCCACCCGTGTATTACGCCCCGCCGCCCGTGGTGTACGCACCGCCCGTATACAGGGCTCCTCGCACGGTCTATTACGCGCCACCTGTGGTCGTGGCACCGCCCGTGGGGTACTACCGCGGATACGGGCACGGGTACCGCCACGGCCATCGGCACCATCGCGGCCATCGCGATTGGCGCTGACACGGACACGCCAGTCGGAGTGCTGGCCGCGATAATGCGCATTCGCGGGTCCGTTGCGGCGGGTAGAACCGCGCTAGCACTCCATGACGAAAACCGTTTACGTTCTCAACGGCCCCAATCTCAACCTGCTGGGCACGCGCGAGCCGCAGGTGTATGGCTCCCAGACTCTGGCGGATGTCGAGCAGCTCTGCAGGGCCGCATGTGCACGCCACGGGTTGGCGCTGGTATTTCGCCAGAGCAACCATGAAGGCGCTCTGGTGGACTGGATCCACGAGGCCGGCCGGCTGCATGTGGCGGGCCAATTGGCCGGCGTCGTGCTCAATGCCGCTGCCTACACCCATACCAGCGTGGCACTCCTAGATGCCGTGAAGGGCACGGGAGTGCCCGTGGTAGAGCTGCACATCAGCAACGTGCATGCGCGCGAGAGCTTTCGCCACCACTCCTATCTGGCCGGCGCGGCCCGCGCGGTGATGTGCGGGTTTGGGGTGCAGGGCTACGCCCTTGCCATTGACGGGCTGGCCCAATGGTGAAGGAGCCATCGCTCGCCACGCTGCCCTTGCCTCCTGAAGTCACCGCGTTGCAGCAACGCGCACGGCGCGAGTCCACCCCCTGCGGTACCGGCGACATCGTCTGGCATGTCTGGGGGGCATCCCAGGATGGTGCGCTGCCTCTGGTACTGCTGCATGGCGGCAGCGGCAGCTGGACGCATTGGGTGCGCAACATCCACGATCTGGAGGACAGTGGTCGCGAGGTCTGGGTCCCCGATCTGCCGGGATTCGGAGATTCGGCCGCGCCACCCGTGGGGGGCGATGCGGACGCCCTGGTGGAGCCGCTGGCCGAAGGCCTGCGTACGCTGTTCGGGCCACGGCCGTGTGACCTGGTGGGATTTTCCTTTGGTGGATTGACGGCGGGCCTGCTGCTCGCAGCCCACCCCGAACTGGCCCGCCAGCTCGTATTGGTAGGAGCCCCGGCGATGGGGGTGGTGCCCCAACGGCAATTCGAGCTCAAGGCCTGGCGCCACCTGCCGCAGGAGGGGCAGATTGCGGCGCACCGCTACAACCTGGCGGCGCTGATGCTCCAGGACACTTCGCTCATCGACGGTTTGGGCGGCCTGGCGTTGAACACGCACGTGGCCAATGTGGTGCGCGACCGCATGCCCCGCCGCCGCCTGGCGCACACCGATGCGTTGGCGCGCGCTCTGCCGCTGGTGCCGTGCCCCGTGCATGCGATCTATGGCCGCAGTGACGCTCTGTATAAAGAGTGGATTGGTGCATTAGAGGGCGCTTACGCGGCGGCGGCTCCGGACTTTCGCGGCATGGCGCTGATCGAGGAAGCCGGCCACTGGGTGCAGTTTGAGCGCCCGCAGCGCTTCCTGAAGGCGCTGGACGACGCCCTGCGCGCCGGGGCCGCCTGACGGACGGGCATGGCCTCCGGCAATCCTTCTTCCGGCGTGCGCGTGGACCCGGCCGAGGTCGAACTTACTGCCATGCGCGCCCAGGGGGCGGGCGGGCAGAACGTGAACAAGGTGTCCAGCGCCGTGCACCTGCGCTTCGACATCGCGGCCTCTTCATTGCCTGAAGATGTGAAACAGCGCCTGCTGGCCCTGCGCGACAGCCGCATCACCCAGCAGGGGGTATTGGTCATCAAGGCCCAGCAATACCGCACCCAGGAGGCCAACCGCCTGGATGCGTTGGCGCGCCTGCAGGCGCTGGTGGACAGCGTCGCGCGGCCGCCGCGCGTGCGACGTGCCACGCGGCCCACGCTGGGATCGCAGCAGCGGCGGCTGGAGTCCAAAAGCCGGCGCGGAGGTGTCAAGGCATTGCGCGGGCGGCCCCAGCTAGGGGAGTGACGCTGCTTTCACATCGCATTGGTGCGATGGATGGGACGCTGTGATGGGGTCTATGGCGCTTGGCATCAAGCATGTCGCTCCCACATGATTGCAATCTGGACTGAGGTTTTGCCATGAACACCCCCCATACCCCTTCTGTCACCTCTTCGACGACCGCTGCCGCGCTGCCCGTGCTGTTCGTCTCGCACGGCGCGCCGCTGTTTGCGCTGGAGCCCGGCAGTACCGGCCCGGCGCTCACCCGCTGGGGCGCTGAACTGAAGGCGCAGTACCCCCGCTTGCGCGGCGTGGTCATCATGTCGCCGCACTGGGTGGCGCGCGGCGCCACCGTCATGACCGGGGCGCAGCCCGAGACTTGGCACGACTTCGGCGGTTTTCCTCGTCCGCTCTATGCGCTCCAGTACCCGGCTGCCGGAGCACCCGCCCTGGCACAGGAGGTGTTGGGCCTGCTGGAGCAGGCTGGCATCGACGCGCGAGGCGACGCGGCGCGCCCCTTCGACCATGGCGCCTGGGTGCCGCTGATGCATCTGTTCCCGCAGGCCGACGTGCCCGTGGTGCAGGTCGCGCTGCCCGTGGGTGCCGGTCCGGCAGAGGTGTATGCGATGGGTGCGGCGCTGCGCGGCCTGCGCGAGCAGGGCGTGCTGGTCGTGGGCTCCGGCAGCATGACGCACAACCTGGCCGAGTTCTTCGGCGGCACCGACCAGCCCGCGCCCTATGTGGTGGAATTCAGCCGCTGGATCGAGGCGCAGCTGGAGCAGGGCGACACCGCGGCCCTGCTGGACTACCGCACCCGTGCGCCGCATGCCCGGCGTGCGCATCCCACGGAAGACCACTTCCTGCCCATCTTCTTTGCGCTGGGCGCTGCCGGCGAAGGCGCCGAGGCGCACTATCTGAGCCGCGAAGTCATGTATGGCATGCTGGCCATGGACGCCTTCGCGCTGCAGGCTGCCTGACACTTCCCCCATCACGACGTTGCCCATGCTCGACCTACCCCTTTCCTTCCTTCACCGCCCCGCGACGCCCGGCTCCGAGCCGTGGCTGCTGGTGCTCATGCACGGCGTGGGCAGTAACGAACAGGACCTGTTCGGCCTGGCCCCGTATGTACCCCCGCAATACCACGTGCTGAGCCTGCGCGCACCGTACCGCATGGGGCCGACGGCCAATGCCTGGTTCGAATTTACCGTGGCGGCGGATGGCGCGCGCAGCATCAACGAGCCGCAGGAGGCCGCCAGCCGCGCGCTGGTGGCGCAGACCGTGGACGCCGCGGCGCGCCAGCTGGGCATTCCCGCCGCGCGCGTGGTGGCGGGTGGCTTCAGCCAGGGCGGCATCATGGCGCTGACCCTGCTGCTCACGCGGCCTGAACTGCTGCACGGCGCGATGGTCTGGCACAGCCGGCTGCTGCCGCAGGCGCTGCCCCATGCGGCGCAGCCGGCAGCGCTGGCGGGGCGCCAGCTCTGGGTGAGCCATGGCGTGCAGGACAACGTCATTCCGCTGGCCAGTGCCCAGGCCATACGCGACCATGTCCGGACGCTGCCGCTGGCGCTGAGCTACCGCGAGTACCCGGGCATGCACGAAATCCGCCCGGAGGAACTGCGCGATTCCATGGCCTGGCTGCACGGCCTGGCCGCAGGCGCCGCCGGTTGACCCCGGTGGTAAGCCTCGTAACCTCTGGTGGTTTAACGTGGTTTTATATGAAACAGGGCTGTAGCATAGGCGGGTCAAGCGCTAATAGCTATCAATATTGAAGCGAAGGTGCCTCTTGCACGGTGCGAGGGGGCCTCGTGGAGAAAGGACCGCCATGCCTGTACGAGACCCCGCCGAATTCCATCCCCGGCAGGAGTCCTCGGTCTCTGTCTGGACCGTCATTGCCCTGGTGGCGATCGCCGCCGCGGGCGCCGCCTGGTGGTTCGGGTGGCGCCACACCCAGGCCCCCGAGCCCGCGCCCGCGGCCCCCTCCGTCGAGGCCGCACCCCCCGCCGCCGCGCCGCAGG
Organism: Diaphorobacter sp. B2A2W2; assembly: GCF_056730635.1. Classification (NCBI taxonomy): domain Bacteria; kingdom Pseudomonadati; phylum Pseudomonadota; class Betaproteobacteria; order Burkholderiales; family Comamonadaceae; genus Diaphorobacter; species Diaphorobacter sp. B2A2W2. The sequence goes on along the minus strand of NZ_JBWZOR010000005.1, from coordinate 140,706 downwards.
TACCCGCGTCGGGCCCGCAGAACCCGGTGGAAGTGCTGGAACCCCCGGCCGACGCGCTGCCCGCGCTGGCCGATTCCGACGCCTACGTCGCCCGCGCGCTGGCGGAACTGCTGGGGCCGCAGTCGGCGGCGCTGCTGCAGCCCGAGGGGCTGGTGCGTCGCATGGTGGCGACCATCGACAACCTGGCACGCGCCCAGGCACCCTCGCGCATGTGGCCCGTGCAGCCCACGCCCGGCCGTTTCACGGTGGAAGGGGCGCAGGATGCGCCTGCGCAGGCCATCGCACCGGCCAACGCGGCGCGTTACCAAGCCTTCGTCACGCTGGCCGAAGCCGTGCCCGTGGACGCCGCGGTGAAGCTCTATGCCCGCATGTATCCGCTGTTCCAGGCGGCCTATGAAGAACTGGGTTTTCCCGGGCGCTACTTCAACGACCGCCTTGTGGCGGTACTCGACCACCTGCGCGCCGCGCCCGAGCCGGCGGGGCCCTTGCAGGTGCGGCTGGTTCCCGTGGTGGGCGAGGTGCCGTCCACCCGGCCCTGGGTGCGCTACGAATTCGTGGACCCCCAACTGCAGGCACTCTCCAGCGGTCAGAAGATGCTGGTGCGCATGGGCCCTGAGAATGCGCGCCGCCTGAAGGCCGTGCTGGCCGAGCTGCGCCGCCGCGTGGCCACTGGAGACATGGTGGCGGGCAACGTCGCGCGCATACCGGCGCAGGCGACGCCGCCTGCCAGCCGCTGACCGCTACGGCGTTGGCAGAGGCAACGCCGTCTTGTAGCGCACCTGCTTGAGCGTGAAGCTGGTGCGGATCTTCTCGATGCCCGGGATGGGCGTGAGCTGCTCGAGAATGAAACGTTCCAGCGCTGCGATGTCGGGCAGCGCCACGCGGATCAGGTAGTCGCTGTCGCCCGTCATCAGGTAGCACTCCATCACCTGGTCATGCTCGGCGATGCGCTGTTCGAAGGCCGAGAGCGCTTCCTTGCTCTGGCTTTTCAGGCTGATGTTGATGAACACATTGAGCCCCAGCCCCAGCGCCGTGGCATTGGCCAGCGCCACATACCGGCTGATGACGCCAGCGGCCTCCAGCGCCTTGACCCGGGCGAGGCAGGGCGAAGGCGACAGGTGCACGCGCCGCGCCAGCTCCACATTGGACAGCGCGCCATCGGCCTGCAATTCGGCCAGGATGCGCAAATCGGTAGCGTCAAGCTTCATATGCTGAAAATCATTCCATGAGCAGTATATTGTGCTGATGAAGGGTGAAACATCATGTGAATCGGCATCCTATTTCGGTATGCGGGGCCTACAGTGGCGCGATGAACGCCCCCACGCCCCTCGCAACACTGGCTACCCTCGCTGCCGCGGCCAGCCCCGATACCGACCCCCAGGAAACCGCCGAATGGCGTGACGCCCTGCAGGCCCTGGTGGCCACGGGAGGGCCTGAGCGCGCGCGCTTTCTGCTGGACGAGCTGAACCGGCTGGCCGGCCAATTGCGCGTGGACTGGCGCCCCGGCTTGAATACGCCCTACGTGAACACCGTGTCCGTGCAGGAGCAGGGGGTGTTCCCCGGCGACCTGGCGATCGAGGAACGTCTGGCGTCCATCATGCGCTGGAACGCGCTGGCCATGGTGGTGCGCGCCAACCAGGCGTACGGAGAACTCGGCGGCCACATTGCCAGCTACGCCAGTGCGGCCGACCTGTTCGAGAGCGGCTTCAACCACTTCTTCCGCGCCCGCGAGGGTCTGGGCGAAGGCCAGCACCGGGGCGACCTGGTGTTTTTCCAGCCGCACAGCGCGCCCGGCGTGTACGCGCGCGCCTTCCTCGAAGGGCGTTTGAGCGAGCAGGACCTGATGCACTACCGCCAGGAGATCACCGCCCCGGCGCAGGGCGCGCGCGGCCTCAGCAGCTACCCGCACCCCTGGCTCATGCCGGACTTTTGGCAGTTCCCCACCGGCTCCATGGGCATCGGCCCCATCAGCAGCATCTACCACGCGCGCTTCATGCGCTACCTCACGCACCGCAACCTGCTGGATTGCTCCGCACGCAAGGTGTGGGGCGTGTTCGGCGACGGCGAGATGGACGAACCCGAATCCATGAGCGCCCTCACGCTCGCCGCGCGCGAGGGACTGGACAACCTCGTCTGGGTCGTCAACTGCAACCTGCAGCGCCTGGACGGCCCGGTGCGCGGCAACGGCCGCATCATCGACGAGCTGGAGCGCCTGTTCGCTGGCGCGGGCTGGAACGTGGTCAAGCTCGTCTGGGGCAGCGACTGGGACGGCCTGTTCGCCCGCGACCTCACGGGCGCGCTGGTGCGCACGCTGGAAGGCACGGTGGATGGCCAGATGCAGACCTTTGCCGCCAAGGATGGGCGCTACAACCGCGACCACTTCTTCGGCCAGACCCCCGAACTGGCCGCGCTGGCGCAAGGCATGACCGACGAGCAGATCGACCGCTTGAAGCGCGGCGGGCATGACCTGGTGAAGATCCACGCGGCCTATGCTGCCGCCGCGCGCCACCGCGGCCAACCCACGGTGATCCTCGCGCACACCAAGAAGGGCTACGGCATGGGCCAGGCCGGCCAGGGCAAGATGACCACGCACAGCCAGAAGAAGCTCGACGACGCCGACCTCATCGAATTCCGCAACCGCTTCAACCTGCCTTTGAGCGACGCGCAGGCCACCGGACTGGCGTTCTACAAGCCGGGGGACGACAGCCCCGAGATGCAGTACCTGCGCCGCCAACGCCAGGCCCTGGGCGGCTACCTGCCCCGGCGCGAAACGGTGTGCGACGTGCTGCCCGTGCCGCCCCTCGCCAGCTATGCGCAGTTCGCGCTGGCGGCCGATGGCAAGGAGATGAGCACCACCATGGCCTTCGTGCGCATGCTCGGCACGCTGCTCAAGGACGCCACCTTGGGCCCGCGCATCGTCCCCATCGTGGCCGACGAGGCACGCACCTTCGGCATGGCCAACCTGTTCAAGCAGGTGGGCATCTACAGCAGCGTGGGCCAGCGTTATGCGCCCGAGGACATCGGCTCGGTGCTCTCGTACCGCGAGGCGCTCGATGGGCAAATTCTCGAGGAGGGCATCAGCGAGGCCGGTGCTATCGCCAGCTGGACGGCCGCCGCCACCAGCTACAGCGTGCACGGCCTGGCCATGCTGCCGTTCTACATCTACTACTCGATGTTCGGCTTTCAGCGCGTGGGCGACGCCATCTGGGCCGCCGCCGATCAGCGCGCGCGCGGCTTCCTGCTGGGCGCTACCTCGGGTCGTACCACGCTGGGCGGCGAGGGCCTGCAGCATCAGGACGGCTCCAGCCACCTCGTGGCCGCCACCATTCCCAACTGCAAGGCCTACGACCCGGCCTTCGCGGGCGAGTTGGCCGTGATCGTGGACGCCGGCATGCGCGAGATGGTCGCCGAGCAGCGCGACGTTTTCTATTACGTCACGCTCATGAACGAGAACTATGCCCAGCCGGACCTGCCGGCCGAGGCGCATGCAGGGGTGCTGCGTGGATGCTATGTATTCAATAGCTATTTGCGCCCGTCGGAAGGACGTGAGGAGCCGATTCCATCTCAAAAATCGGTGGCCCTGCTGGGCTCCGGCGCGATCCTCACCGAGGTCGTGAAGGCGGCGCAGCTGTTGGCCGAGGAGGGCATCGCGGCCACGGTGGTCAGCGTGACGAGCTGGAGCGAGCTGGCGCGCGACGGCATGGCCTGTGAGGCCGGGCGTGACAGGGGGGATGCAGGCGATGCCAAGCCCTGGCTTACGCAGGTACTGGAGGGAACGAGTGGCCCGGTCATTGCCGCCACGGACTATGTGCGGGCCGTGCCCGAATCGGTGCGCGCCTATGTGCCCGAGGGGCGCCGCTACCGCGCGCTGGGCACGGATGGCTTTGGCCGCAGCGACACGCGGGCGGCGCTGCGTGCGTACTTTGGGGTCGATGCCGCCAGCATTGCGCAGGCGGCGCGGGCCGCGCTGACGGGTTGAGGGGCGGGAACGAAGCCGCCTCAGCCGGACAGTGGCCGGCCGAAGAACGCATCCAGCACGGGCAGCAGGGTGGGGAATTCCTGCCCGAAACGTTCACGGTGCACGAAGTACGCCTCGCAGGCCACGGCGAAGAACTCCGCGGGCGCGGTGGCGCCGTACGCATCCAGCCACGGCCACGCACCGCCGAAGCGCTCGGCGATGATGACCTGCTCGCGGAACTGCTCGTACGCGGGCTCCCAGGCGTCGCGCCAGGCCGCGTGCGCGGCGCGCGCGCCCCGCGTGCCCATGAATCCCGGAGGCAAAGGCGGGCAGCCGTCGGCCGGGCCGTTGCGCATGTCGATCTTGTGCACGAACTCGTGGATCACCACGCTGGTGGCGACCGGCTGCCCGTCCGATCCGCCCTGGCCAGCCCCGTCCACGGCGGGCCAGCTCAGCATGACGGGGCCGCGCTCCATGGCTTCGCCCAATAGCACCTCGTCGTAGTGGTGCACCACGCCGGCGGCATCCACGGCCTGGCGGCGCGCCACGGCCTCGGCCGGATGCACCACGATGCCCACGAAGTCGTCGTACCAGGCCAGCGCACGCTCGGGCGAGCCCCAGTGCAGCAGCGGCAGGCAGGCTTGGGCCGCAATCGAGACCGCCATGGCATCGGTCACCACCAGCCCATGGGCGCCGGTGAACTCCTTGCGGTCCAGGAACAGCGCACTCAGGGCGCGCAGCTTGCCTTGGTCATGCAGTGGCAGCGCCTGCAGGAATGGGTAGCGCCGCAGGGTCTGCAACCACAGTTGCGCGGAGATGTCGGGGAGGGGAGCCACGGTGGCGCGTATGCGCAGGGCCAGTTGGCGAAGGAAGTGCAGGGGTGCGCGGGTGCGTGCCATGCCGCTACGTGGGGACGAGCGGCAGGCGCTGCAAGCCCCCGGCCGTCAGGCGCAGCACGCCGGCGCGCGGCGGGTGGGCGTCCAGGTCCCAGTCCGTGAGCACGTGGCGCGCCAGGCCGGGGGCCAGTACATGGTCTGCCGGCAGATGGGTGTGGCCGTGGATGAGCGCCTGGGCCCCCGCGGCGCGCAGCCACTCGATGGCGGCCGGGCTGTCCACATCGGCATAGACCGCGGCGCCGGCCTGCTTGCGCGCCTCGCTCTCGCTGCGGGCGCTGCGGCCCTGTGCGCGGCGCTCGTGCAGCGGGCGCGCCAGCAACTGGGCCTGCCATTGCGGGTTGCGTGCCAGGATGCGAAAGCGCTGGTATTCCACATCGTTCAGGCACAGCGCATCGCCATGCGACAGCAGCCAGCGTCGGCCAGCGAACGTGAGCACCGTGGGATCGTCCAGCACGGGTATACCGGTGTGGCGCGTGAAGCCCTCACCCACGAGGAAGTCGCGGTTACCGTGCATGAAATACAGCGGCCTCGCGTGCGCGGCCTGGGCCAGCAGGGCGCAGCAGGCGCCTTCGAAGCTGCCCGGCTCGTCGATGGCGTCGTCGCCCACCCAGACCTCGAACAGGTCGCCCAGCAGGAACACCGCGTCGGCGGGCGTGCTGTGCAGGTACTGCCGCAAGGCCTGCACCGTGGAGGGCTGGGCTGGCTCCAGGTGCAGGTCGGAGATGAAGTCCACCGTGCGCCACGCGGCTGGCGCGGCCAGCTCGTCCATCGGCGGCACGGACGGTGTCATCGCAGGGCTTACAGCGCCACAGCCTTGTCGATCACCACGGCGTCGAAGGGCACGTCGTCGTGGAAGCCCTTGCGCGTGGTGCGCACCTTCTTGATGGCGTCGACCACGTCCTCGCCCTTGACCACCTTGCCGAACACGGCGTAGCCCCAGCCCTGGGGTGTGGGGGAGGTGTGGTTCAGGAAGGCGTTATCCACCACGTTGATGAAGAACTGTGCCGTGGCGCTGTGCGGGTCGCCGGTGCGGGCCATGGCGATGGTGTACTTGTCGTTCTTCAGGCCGTTGGCGGCCTCGTTCTCGATGGGCGCGTCGGTCGGCTTTTGCTTCATGTCGGCCGTGAAGCCGCCACCCTGGGCCATGAAGTTCTTGATCACGCGGTGAAAGATCGTGCCGTCGTAGAAGCCCTTGTTCACGTAGTTCAGGAAGTTGGCGGTGGACTTGGGGGCGTTCACGGCGTCCAGTTCCAGCGTGATGACGCCTTGGGTGGCCGTTTCGGCGACGTTGATGGTGACGTGCAGTTCGACTTGCGGGTTGCTCATGGCGGGTGTCCTTTCAGGTTACTTGACCAGGGTTGCAGATTGGATGACCACGGGGGTCGTGGGCACGTTCTGGTGCATGCCGCGGTTGCCGGTGGCCACGGCCTTGATCTTGTCCACCACCTCGGTGCCGCTCACCACCTTGCCGAACACGGCGTAGCCGTGGCCGTCGGGTTGGGGCGCGTTGAGCATGGCGTTGTTCGCCACGTTGATGAAGAACTGGCTGGTCGCCGAATTGGGGTTGGCCGTGCGGGCCATGGCGATGGTGTACTTGTCGTTCTTCAGCCCGTTGGCGGCTTCCAGCGGGATCGGGGCCTTGGTGGGCTTTTGCTGCATATCGGCCGTGAAGCCGCCACCCTGGATCATGAAGCCATCGATCACGCGGTGAAAGACCGTGCCGTCATAGTGCTTGTCGGCCACGTAGGCCAGGAAGTTCTCCACCGTCTTGGGCGCCTTGGCCGGGTCCAGTTGCACCACGATGTCACCCAGGCTGGTGGCGAGCTTGACCTGGGGTGCTGCGGCACCGGCGGTCTGGGCATTTGCTACTGTAAAAATAGCTGCTAGCGCACATCCAGCAAGCGTTTGGGTGATATTTCTTCTGGAAATCATGGTTGCTCCTTGATCGAAAGGGATAGGGGACCCGCGGCGCCCGGCTATGCGGGGCTGGGCCGGTGTGCAAGGCAGCGTGCCTCAGCGGCTGGCCGGGGTGGCGGCCTGGGGTGCGGCGGGTTTCGATTCGGCGGCGAACAGCTCGCGCAGCAGCTTGAGCTTGGGCGCCACCGAGGCGGCCGTGGCACGGTCCAGCTGTTGCGCCCGCAGATACGACTGGCTGGCCAGCTTGGCGTGGATGTCGCCCAGGTTCTCGTGGGCGGTGGCGTAGTCGGGCTTGGTGCGGATCGCCGTCTCCAGCGCCGCGCGGGCTTTTTCCAGTTGGTTCTGGCTGGCGTAGAGCACGGCCAGGTTGTTGTAGGGCTCGGGCAGCTCGGGGTAGTCCTCGGTCAGCTGCACGAAGGCATCGATGGCTTCGGCAGGCTTGCCGGAATCGGCCAGCGCCACGGCGCGCAAGAAGCGCAACTGCGGATCGCGCGGGGTGGCGGCCAGGCGCTGGTCCAGCTTCACGATGGCTTCGGCTGGCTTGCCCAGCTGGAGCAGGCGGGAAATGTCGGCGTACTCGTCCGCCTGGGCCCATGAAGCTGCGAGCAGGGCCACAGTGGCGGCAAGCAGATGCAGGCAGCGGAGGGCGGGTCGGCGTGCAGGAGTCATGGAGGAGGGGCTGGAGAGACGGAGCAGCGCGGTCGGGCCGCGGTGCGGGCTTATACTGCGGCCGATTGTAGCGGAGGGGTTTTGTCATGCCGGTACGCTGTTGCCGCTCCTGATGGCGGGCCCGCCGCCCTTGCGGCAGACCGCCTGCACGCCCCGCGGCACCGCCCATCGCGCGCACCCGCCCTGAGTCGCGCGCCGCACCGGGCGCGCACCGTACCCATCCGCCCCCACCGATTCCCTGGACCCGTCATCCATGAGCTTGCGTATCTACAACACGCTGTCGCGTGCATTGGAGGAGTTTTCCCCGCTCGAACCCGGTCATGTGCGCATGTACGTGTGCGGCATGACCGTGTACGACCTGTGCCACCTGGGCCATGCGCGCTCCATGATCGCCTTTGACGTAGTGCAGCGCTGGCTGCGCGCATCCGGCCTGGCGGTGACCTACGTGCGCAACATCACCGACATCGACGACAAGATCATCAAGCGCGCGGTGGAGAACGGCGAGACCATTCGCAGCCTGACCGACCGCATGATCGACGCGCTGCACCAGGACGCCGACGCGCTGGGCATCGAGCGTCCCACGCACGAGCCCCGCGCCACCGCCTATGTGCCGCAGATGCTGGACATGATCGGCACGCTGCAGGGCAAGGGCCTGGCCTACCAGGCGGGCAACGGCGACGTGAACTATGCGGTGCGCAAGTTCCCCGGCTACGGCAAGCTGTCGGGCAAGTCGCTGGACGAGCTGAATGCCGGCGAGCGTGTGGCCGTGCAGGACGGCAAGCACGACCCGCTGGACTTCGTGCTGTGGAAGTCCGCCAAGCCCGAAGAGCCGGCCGATGTGAAGTGGCGCAGCCCCTTCGGCGAGGGGCGCCCGGGCTGGCATATCGAATGCTCCGCCATGGGCTGCGCGCTGCTGGGCGAGAGCTTCGACATCCACGGTGGCGGCGCCGATCTGCAGTTTCCGCACCACGAGAACGAGATCGCCCAGAGCGAGGGCGCCACGGGCAAACCGTTCGCGCGGCTGTGGATGCACAACGGCTTCATCAACGTGGACAACGAGAAGATGTCCAAGAGCCTGGGCAACTTCTTCACCATCCGCGACGTGCTCAAGGAATACGACGCGGAGACCGTGCGCTTCTTCGTGGTCCGCAGCCACTACCGCAGCCCGCTGAACTACAGCAACGTGCACCTGGACGATGCGCGTGCCGCGCTCAAGCGCCTGTACACCGCGCTGAGCCTGGTGGCACCGGCCCCGGTCGAGGTGGACTGGGCCGAAGGCTACGCCGCCCGCTTCAAGGCGGCGATGGACGAGGACTTTGGCACCCCTGAAGCGGTGGCCGTGCTGTTCGACCTGGCCGGTGAGGTGAACCGCAGCAAGTCGCTCGCCGCGGCGGGCTTGCTGAAGGCGCTGGGCGGCCACCTGGGGCTGCTGCAGGCGGACCCGCAGGACTTTCTGAAAGCAGGCGCCGGGCTGGACGAGGCGGCCATCCAGGCGCAGATCGCCGCGCGCGCCGCCGCCAAGGCAGCCAAGAACTTCGCCGAGGCCGACCGCATCCGCAATGATCTGCTGGCGCAGGGTATCGTGCTCAAGGACTCCGCCACGGGCACGACCTGGGAGGCGGCTCAGTAAATGGGTTTCGATTCAAATTGGCATGTAGGGCTTGTGGGGTAATCGGTGGCAGCTACTAAAAAAATAGCGGATGCACCTCCGTCCCTCACGCCCCCCAGCTATTGGGAAGAGGCCTGCCGGCATCTGACCAAGAAGGACCGCGTGATGCGTCGCCTGATTCCCCAGGTGGGCAACGTGGCCCTGAGCCAGCGCGGCGACGCCTTCACCACGCTGGCGCGCTCCATCGTGGGCCAGCAGGTGTCGGTGGCGTCGGCGCAGCGGGTGTGGGACCAGTTCGCCGCGCTGTCGCGCAGCATGACGCCGCGCAGCGTGCTCAAGCTCAAGGTGGACGACATGCGTGCGGCCGGCCTGTCGGCCCGCAAGGTGGAGTACCTGGTGGACCTGGCGCTGCACTTCGACAGCGGCCGGCTGCACGTGAAGCAGTGGGACCAGATGGACGACCAGGCCATCGTTGCCGAGCTGGTGGCGATCCGCGGCATCAGCCGCTGGACGGCGGATATGTTCCTCATCTTCCATTTGGCGCGGCCGAACGTGCTGCCGCTGGACGATGCCACGCTGATCCAGGGCATCAGCCAGCATTATTTTTCGGGCGATCCGGTCAGCCGCAGCGATGCGCGCGAAGTGGCTGATGCGTGGAAACCCTGGTGCAGCGTGGCGAGTTGGTATATTTGGCGGTCGCTCGCCCCCCTGCCGGTGGACTACTGAACAACGCAGGGCGGCCGGTACCGGGCACCGCCCCGAGGAGAAAACAAGTTGGCGAAAAAGACCTTTCTGGACTTCGAGCAGCCCATTGGCGAGCTGGAATCCAAAATCGAAGAACTGCGCTATGTGCAGAACGAGAGCGCGGTGGACATCTCCGAGGAGATTGACCAGCTCAGCAAGAAGAGCCTGCAGCTCACCAAGGACATCTACAGTGACCTGACCCCCTGGCAGATCACGAAGATCGCGCGCCATCCGGAGCGCCCGTACACCATGGACTACGTGCGCGAGATCTTCACGGATTTCGTGGAAATGCACGGCGACCGGCACTTCGCGGACGACCAGTCCATCGTGGGGGGCCTCGCGCGCTTCAACGGCCACGCCTGCATGGTGCTGGGCCACCAGAAGGGCCGCGACACCAAGGAGCGCACCGCGCGCAACTTCGGCATGAGCCGGCCCGAGGGCTACCGCAAGGCCCTGCGCCTGATGAAGACGGCCGAGAAGTTCAAGCTGCCCGTGTTCACTTTCGTCGATACGCCCGGTGCATACCCCGGCATCGACGCCGAGGAGCGCGGCCAGTCCGAAGCCATCGGCCGCAACATCTACGAGATGGCCCAGCTGGAAGTGCCGATCATCACCACGGTGATCGGCGAAGGCGGATCCGGCGGTGCGCTGGCCATCAGCGTGGCCGACCAGGTCATCATGCTGCAATACTCGATTTACTCGGTCATCAGCCCCGAGGGCTGCGCGTCCATCCTCTGGAAGACCAGCGACCGCGCGCAGGATGCCGCCGAGGCCATGGGCATCACGGCGCACCGCCTGAAGGCCCTGGGTCTGGTGGACAAGATCGTGAACGAGCCCGTGGGGGGCGCACACCGCGACCACAAGCAGATGGCCGCCTTCCTCAAGCGTGCCCTGGGCGACGCCTACCGCCAGCTGTCGGACCTCAAGCCCAAGGAACTGCAGGACCGCCGCTACGAGCGTCTGCAGAGCTACGGCCGTTTCACGGACACCAAGGCGGACAGCCGCTAAGGCGGGAGGCGCACGCGCAGTCAGCGACGCGCCGATCCTTGAAAAAGGTGGGGGAATCCCCGCCTTTTTTTGTCACTTACTTGTATCAAAACGTATTATCTTTCCTCGTGCGGACGCGCATCGGCGCAGGAAAGAAGGGTTACGTATGTCTCTGTGGAAGTCTCTCAAGGGCCAGATTCTGCTGGTGTCGCTGGCGTGCCTGGTGGTGGCGTTGGTCGCGCTCTCGGCGGCGAATCTGTGGACTGCCCGCTCGCACGCCCATGCGTCGCTGGCGTCCGAAACGCAGCTGCTCGCGCACAGCCATGTGGAAACGCTGCGCACCTGGGCCAACGCCAAGGCCGCCATCGTGGAAGCCGCAGGCGCGGCGCTGGATGACGAGCAGCCTCCCAAGGCGCTGCTGATGCTGTCCAAGGCGGGGGACTTCCTGGTCAGCTACTTTAGCTACGCCGACAAACGGACGGCGTTTTCGTCGCCCCAGAACCTGCCGCCCGATTACGACCCGACCACGCGGCCCTGGTACCAGCAAGCCGCCCAGGCCAGCGGGAGCGTTCTCACCGCCCCGTATGCGGACGCGGGCGGCAACGGCCTGGTGGTGACCTTCGCGCGCGCCGCCCGCGAAGGGGGCCGCGTCAAGGCCGTGATGGCCGGGGACGTTTCGCTGGCTGCGGTGATTGCCAACGTCACCTCCATCAAGCCCACGCCGTCCAGCTACGCCTTTCTCGTCGGAGGCGACGGCGCCATCATCGCCCACCCCGACGCCAAGCTGGCGCTGAAGCCGGCGACCGACATCGCCCCCGCGCTGTCGGCGCAGGGCCTGGCCGGCATTGCGCAAAGCGGCGCGCTGCAGGCCATGGAACTGCAGGGCCGGCCCATGCTGCTGCATGTCTCCAAGGTTCCGGACACCCCTTGGATGCTGGTGATTGCCCAGGACCGTGACGAGGCGCTGGCCGCCATCTCCAGCATGCTGCGCGTTTCGCTGGTGGCCGGCATTGCGGTACTGGTGGTCGCCACCCTGCTGCTGGCTGGCGTACTGGCGCGGCGCCTGCGCCAACTCACCCAGGTGCGCGACGCCATGCACCAGATTGGCGAGGGCGACGGCGACCTGTCGCGCCGCATCGACGCGCAGGGCGAGAACGAACTCGCGCAGATCGCGGGCAGTTTCAACAACTTTGCCACCAAGCTCTCGGGTGTGCTGGCGCAGATCCGGGATGCGAGCCAGTCGGTGCGTCTGGCGTCGGAAGAGATCGCCACGGGCAACCAGGACCTGTCCAGCCGTACCGAGCTGACGGCCTCCAGCCTGCAGCAGACAGCCGCCTCGATGCAGCAGCTCACCGAGACGGTGCGCCACAACGCCGACGCGGCCCGCCAGGCCAACCAACTGGTGGCGCAGGCGGCGGGGGTGGCCCAGCACGGCGGCACCGTGGTGGGCAACGTGGTCAGCACCATGGAGCAGATCAATGCTGCGTCGCGCAAGATCAACGACATCATTGGCGTGATCGATGGCATTGCCTTCCAGACCAACATCCTCGCGCTGAATGCGGCCGTCGAGGCCGCGCGCGCGGGCGAGCAGGGCCGGGGCTTCGCCGTGGTGGCGGGCGAGGTGCGCAACCTGGCGCAGCGCAGCGCCGAGGCCGCGCGCGAGATCAAAGCGCTGATCGGCTCGTCGGTGGCACAGGTGGAAGAGGGCTCGCGGCTGGTCAACGATGCGGGCACCACCATGGCAGACATCGTGCAGTCGGTGCAGCGTGTCACGGACATCATGGCCGAGATCACCGCCTCCACGAACGAGCAAAGCACCAGCATTGGCGAGGTGGGCCAAGCCGTGGCGCAGTTGGATCAGATGACCCAGCAGAACGCCGCACTAGTGGAAGAAAGCGCCGCAGCGGCGGCCAGCCTCAAAGACCAGTCTGTGCGCCTGTCCGACGTGGTGGGTACCTTCCGGTTGCACGACGAGGCCGCAAGCGCCGGTCGGTCGGCGCCGCTGGCACTGCAGCGCTAGCGTGGCGGGGCGCTGGCGCGCGCCGATAATCGGGCCGCCATGCCTGCCCATACGCCACCGCGCCCGCACTGCCGCCGCAGGAGGGACGCTTGACCCAGTCGTTCGACGCCGCAGTCGCGGCCTTCCGGCCCCGTCTGCCCCTGGCCGTGGCCCTCAGCGGCGGCGCAGATTCGACGGCACTGCTGTTGGCCTGCGCAGCGCGCTGGCCGGGGCAGGTGGTGGCTTTCCACGTGCACCATGGACTGCAGGCGGCGGCCGACGGGTTTGAGCAGCATTGCGTGGCCTTGTGTGAGCGGCTGGGCATACCGCTGTGGGTGCGCCGCGTGGATGCGCGCCATGCTGCCGGACAAAGCCCCGAAGACGCGGCGCGCCAGGCACGCTACAAGGCTTTTGAGGCGTTGGCGCTTGACTGTCAAGCGCAGATGGCTATAAAAACAATAGCGTTGGCGCAGCATGCGGATGACCAGGTCGAGACATTGCTGCTCGCCCTATCGCGGGGCGCGGGCGTGGCCGGGCTTGCCGCCATGCCGGCGCAGTGGCAGCGCGCGGGCTTGGACTGGTGCAGGCCGCTGCTGCGCGTGGCAGCCGCCGACGTGCGCGCCTGGCTGGTCGCGCGTGGCGAGCGCTGGGTGGAAGACCCGACCAACGCCGACGAGCGTTTCACGCGCAACCGCATCCGCCGCCAGTTGCTGCCGGCGCTGCAGCAGGCGTTCCCGCAGTTTCGTGACACCTTCGCGCGCAGTTGCGAACACGCGGCGCAGGCCAGCGAGCTGCTGCAGGAACTGGCCGCCGCCGATGCAGCGGCCATCGGCCAGCCGCCCCGCATTGCGGCGCTGCGTGCATTGGGAAGGGCGCGCCAGGCGAACGTGCTGCGCCACTGGCTGCGCGTGCACCACGCCACCACGCCTACGGCCGCACAGCTGAACGAATTGCTGGACCAGTTGGCCGCATGTGCCACGCGCGGGCACCGCATTCACCTGAAGGTGGGCGGGGGCTATGTGGTCCGCGAGGCGGAGATGCTCGGTTGGTACAATCAACAGGTTTTGGTCCCCATTTCCGCACGGGACGGCGGCGCGCCAGAACAGCTTTTGCAATAGCGCCGCGCATCTGCGTCCCTGCCATTCCAGAAATTCCATGGCACTGATCGTTCATAAATACGGCGGCACCTCGATGGGCTCCACCGAGCGCATCCGCAATGTCGCCAAGCGCGTGGCCAAGTGGGCGCGGGCCGGCCACCAGATGGTGGTGGTACCCAGCGCCATGAGTGGCGAGACCAACCGCCTGCTGGGCCTGGCCAAGGAGCTCACGCCCTCGCGCATTACCTCCGCCTACCACCGCGAACTCGACATGCTGGCCGCCACGGGTGAGCAGGCCTCATCGGCCCTGCTGGCCATCGCGCTGCAGGCCGAAGGCATGGAGTCGGTGAGCTACGCCGGCTGGCAGGTGCCCGTGCGCACCGACAACAGCTATACCAAGGCGCGCATCGAGTCCATCGACGACAAGCGCGTGCGCGCCGATCTGGACGCGGGCAAGGTCGTCATCGTCACGGGCTTCCAGGGCATCGACGAGGGCGGCAACATCACCACGCTGGGCCGCGGCGGCTCCGACACCTCGGCCGTCGCCATCGCCGCCGCGATGAAGGCGCACGAATGCCTGATCTACACCGACGTGGATGGCGTGTACACCACCGACCCGCGCGTGGTGCCCGAGGCGCGGCGCCTGACGACGCTGAGCTTCGAGGAAATGCTGGAGATGGCCAGCCTGGGCAGCAAGGTGCTGCAGATCCGTTCGGTGGAATTTGCCGGCAAGTACAAGGTGCCGCTGCGCGTGCTCTCCAGCTTCACGTCCTGGGACATCGACATCAACGAGGAAGCCAAGTCCGGCACCCTGATCACCTTTGAGGAAGACGAACAAATGGAAAAAGCCGTCGTATCCGGCATCGCTTTCACCCGCGACGAAGCCAAGATCTCCGTGATCGGCGTGCCCGACACCCCCGGTATCGCCTACCAGATCCTGGGCGCGGTGGCCGACGCCAACATCGATGTGGATGTCATCATCCAGAACATGGGCAAGGAAGGGAAGACCGACTTCAGCTTCACGGTGAATCGGAATGACTACCAACGCACCATCGATCTGTTGAAAGACAAGGTGCTGCCCCAACTGGGCGCCGAGGAAATCGTGGGCGATGCCAAGATCGCCAAGGTCAGCATCGTTGGCATCGGCATGCGCAGCCATGTGGGCGTGGCCAGCAAGATGTTCCGCGCGCTGAGCGAAGAGGGCATCAACATCAAGATGATCTCCACGTCGGAAATCAAGACCTCCGTGGTGATCGACGAGAAGTACGTGGAACTGGCCGTGCGTACGCTGCACAAGGCGTTCGAGCTGGACCAGGCTGCCGCCTGAAGTTTCGCCGAAATGGCCTTGAAATGAGGCTACAATAGCGGGATTGGAAACGTGACCGAGTGGCCGAAGGTGCTCCCCTGCTAAGGGAGTATGGGGTGTAGAGCCTCATCGAGGGTTCGAATCCCTCCGTTTCCGCCAAACAAAAAACGCGCCTTCACGGCGCGTTTTTTTATGCCGGCGGCGATGTGGTGCCGCCGCGCGTCTCACATCAGCAGCGTCAGCACCACAATCACTACGCCGATGAGCAGGTTCACGCCAACCCAGGTGCGGATGCTTGCCAGCGCCAGGCCGCCTGCCGGCCAGTCGGAGGCGGCGACGGCCTGCTCCAGGCGGCTGAGCAGCGCGAAGTAGATGTAGGCGAAGATGCCCATCATCACGATGCCGAGGGTCGCCATGATGGTCCAGTCCAGCGGCATCGAGAACGCGCCGCCCGCGCCGATGCTCACCGCGCCGATCATGCCCAGCCCGCTCGTCAGCACGGCCACGATGGCGATGGCGACCGCGCCCAGGAAGCGCTGCAGCACGCCGTGCATCAGCGCCACGCGCTGCGGCGGCTCCAGCATCTGTACGGCGGGGCGCAGGAAGAAATGGGCGAAGACCATGCCGCCGATCCAGACGATGATCGACAGCACGTGGGTGAGCTTGAGGGCGTTATAGAGCATGGCGGCGCATTGTGCCGCCATGCCGGTCGATGCGGGCCATGCACTGACGCGGCGCAGGGTTGATGGTTGCCCGCCGTCAAGCGGAGGCCATGGCGGAGCGCAGTGCCCGCGCGGCCTGCACCATGTGGCGCAGCGCGGGCTCGGTCTCGGGCCAATTGCGGGTCTTGAGGCCGCAGTCAGGATTGACCCAGAGGTTGCCTGCGGGCACCACCTCGGCCGCCTTGCGCAGCAGGCGCACCATCTCCTGCGAGCCGGGTATGCGTGGCGAATGGATGTCGTAGACGCCGGGGCCGATCTCGTTGGGGTATTTGAAACTGCCGAAGCCCCGCAGCAGTTCCATGTCGGAGCGGCTGGTCTCGATGGTGATGACGTCGGCGTCCATGGCGGCGATCTCGGGCAGGATGTCGTTGAACTCGCTGTAGCACATGTGGGTGTGGATCTGCGTCGTGTCCTGCACGCCGCAGGCGCTGATGCGGAAGGCCCGCGTGGCCCAGTCCAGGTACGGTTTCCAGCCTGTGCGGCGCAACGGCAGGCCTTCGCGGATGGCGGGCTCGTCAATCTGCACGATGGCGATCCCGGCCGCCTCCAGGTCCGCCACCTCGTCACGAATGGCCCAGGCAATCTGCTCGCAGGTGCGGCTGCGCGGCTGGTCGTCGCGCACGAAGGACCATTGCAGGATGGTCACCGGCCCCGTGAGCATGCCTTTCAGGGGTTTGTCCGTGAGGCTTTGGGCGTAGACGGTCCAGTCGACCGTCATGGCATGCGGGCGGGCCACGTCGCCGTAAAGCACCGGGGGCTTGACGCAGCGCGAGCCGTAGCTCTGCACCCAGCCATTGGCCGTGAAGGCGAAGCCGTCCAGCTGCTCGCCGAAGTACTCCACCATGTCGTTACGCTCGGCCTCGCCGTGCACCAGCACGTCCAGGCCCAGTTCCTCCTGCTTGCGCACGGCGTGTTCGATCTCGGCGCGCATCTGTGCCTGGTATTCGGGCTCACCCAGTACGCCACGGCGGTGGGCTGCACGTGCGGCGCGGATGGCCGGGGTCTGCGGGAAGGATCCGATGGTGGTGGTGGGCAGCGGCGGCAGACGCAGGCGCGCGCGCTGCGCCTGCTGGCGTATGGGGAAGGGCGAGCGGCGCCGGTCGCAGCCCTCGGGTGCCGCCTCCAGGCGGGCGGCCACGGCGGGGCGGTGCACGCGCGGGCTGGCACGGCGGCTGGCGATGGCGGCGCGCGCGGCGGCCAGGCGCGGGTCGCTGTCGGCTACGCGGCCGTCCAGCAGGCCGGCGATCAGGGCCACCTCGTCCAGCTTCTCGGTGGCGAAGGCGAGCCAGCCGCGCAGCTCGGGGTCCAGCGCATCCTCGCCCGCCAGGCTGACGGGCACATGCAGCAGCGAGCACGAGGGCGCCACCCACAGCGGTCCGGTGTGTTTGGCGGCCACGGGGCGCAGCAGCGCCAGGGCCGCGTCGGGGTCGGTACGCCAGATGTTGCGACCGTCCACCACGCCCACCGACAGCACCTTGTAGGCCGGCAACCAGTCGGCCACGCCCGTCAGCTCCTGCGGGGCGCGCACGGCGTCCACGTGCAGGCCGGCCACGGGCAACTGGCAGGCCAGGCGCAGATGGTTCTCCAGGGGCGAGAAGTAGGTGGCCAGCAGCACCTGTGGGCCGGCCTTGCCGAGCTGCCAGTACGCGGGCTCGAAGGCCTGCGTCCAGCTGGCAGGCAGGTCCAGGCCCAGGATGGGCTCGTCGATCTGCACCCACTCCACGCCCTCGGCCTTCAGGCGCGCGAGTATCTGCGCGTACACGGGCAGCAGGCGGTCCAGCAGGTCCAACCGGTCGAATGGGGCTTCGCCTTTCTCCTTGGACAGCCAGAGGAAAGTGAGCGGCCCCACAAGCTGCGCGTTTACGCGGTGGCCCAGCGCCTGGGCTTCGGCCACTTCGGCGAACAGGCGCTCGCTGCCCAGGCGGAACGCAGTGTCGGCGTGCAGTTCGGGCACGAGGTAGTGGTAGTTGGTGTCGAACCACTTCGTCATCTCCAGCGCGGGCTGGCCTTCGCCGGGATGCGGCGCGTGCGCACAGCCTGCGCCGCAGGTGCTACCGGGGGCGTGGTCGCCATGGCCCGACAGCGTCTGCACGCCCCGCGCCATGGCGAAGTAGCGTGCCAGCTCCGGCGTGCCGGGGGTGAAGCCAAACCGCGGGCTTTCGCAACCCAGCAGTTGGATGTGGTGGGCCATGTGGTCGTAGTAGGCGAAGTCGCCCACGGTCGCGAAGGCCAGGCCCGCGTCGCGCTGGGCCCGCCAGTGGCGTGCGCGCAGCTGGGCGCCCACGGCTTCGAGCGCGGCGGCGTCGATCTCGCCGCGCCAATGGCGCTCCAGCGCCAGTTTCAGTTCGCGCTGCGCGCCCATGCGGGGAAAGCCCAGCGTATGGGTGAGGATGGGGGAGGCGGCCATGGTGCGGAAGTCCTTGTGCAAGAGAAAAACGCGATGGTCGGCTAAGCGTGTTTATGATTCAAACGAAAGTTTTGTCTTTTCAACTTGAATAGTTTTAATGATGCAATCCATCCTGGAGATCCGCCATCTGCGCACGCTGCAGGCCCTGCGTGATAGCGGCAGCCTGGTGCGGGCGGCGCAGCTGCTCAACCTCACGCAATCGGCGCTGTCGCACCAAATCAAGCTGCTGGAGGACCGCTACGGCACGCCGCTGTTTGAGCGCAAGTCCGTGCCGCCGCAGTTCAGCGCCACCGGCGCGCGGCTGCTGCAACTGGCCGATGCCGTGCTGCCGCAGGTGGAAACGGCTGAGCGTGACGTGGCGCGCCTGTCCCAAGGGCAGGGCGGGCAGATGCGCATCGCCGTGGAATGCCATACCTGTTTCGACTGGCTGATGCCCGCCATGGACGCCTTCCGCGCACGCTGGCCCGAGGTGGAACTGGACATCGTGAGCGGCTTCCACGCCGACCCCGTGGGCCTGCTGCACCAGGGCCGGGCGGACCTGGCCATCGTCTCCGAGCTGGACGCCGGGGAGGCGGGCGCCGTGGACTACCACCCCCTGTTCGGCTTCGAGATCCGCGCGTTGCTGGCCCACGGCCACCCGTTGCTGGACAAGCCCTTTCTGCAGGCCCAGGACTTCGCGGACCAGACCCTCATCACCTATCCGGTACCCGACGAGATGCTGGACCTCGTGCGCCAGGTGCTGGAGCCCGCCGGCGTGCGCCCGCCCCGGCGCACCACCGAGCTGACGGTGGCCATGCTGCAGCTCGTGGCCAGCGGCCGGGGCGTGGCCGCACTGCCACTGTGGGCGGTGCAAGGCTACCTGGACCGGGGCTACGTGGCCGCGCGCCCCATCGGCGCGCGGGGCCTGCGCGGCGAACTGCACGCGGCCTGCCTGCCGCAGCTCTCGCCCAGGCCCTTCCTGCAGGACTTCGTGCGGGTGACGCGCGAGACGAGTTTCGTCACGCTCAAGGGGGTGGAGTTGCTGTAGTTTTGATAGCTGCTTGCGCTTGTCAGGTAAGCGCTAGCGCCTGATTTCATGCGTATTTCTTTTCGAGCGCATCCCAGAACGGTTTGCCCACCAGCCGCTGGCGCTCGGCGAACGGGGCGACCAGCGTGGGGTCTTCGCGCACCTCGCGCGCGTCGCGCAACTGGGCCAGCACTTTTTGCATGCCGGCCACGGCGCCTTGCAGCGCGGCGTTGGCGTACAGCACGAAGCCGTAGCCGAGCCGGCCCAGTTCGTCGGCACCCACGATGGGCGTCTTGCCGCCGATCACCATGTTCATGAGCTGGGGCACTTGCAGGCGCTGGGGCAGGGCGCGCACATGCTCGGCCGTGGTGACGGCCTCGACGAACAGGATGTCGGCGCCCGCCTCGGCGTACGCCTGCGCGCGCTCCACGGCGGCGTCGAAGCCGTGTACGGCGGCGGCGTCGGTGCGCGCCATGACCAGCAGGCCGTCGCGCCGCGCATCCACAGCGGCGCGGATCTTGCCCACCATCTCGCTGGTCTCGATCACGGCCTTGCCGCTGAAGTGGCCGCAGCGCTTGGGGCTCACCTGGTCTTCGAGCTGGATGCAGTCGGCGCCGGCACGCTCCAGCGTGCGCACGGCGTGGTAGGTGTTGAGGGCGTTGCCGAAGCCCGTGTCCGCGTCCACGATCAGCGGCAGCTCCACCGCGTCGCGGATGCGGGCCGTGTGGTTGGCGATGTCGGTCAGTCCCATGAAGCCCTGGTCGGGCAGGCCGAACCCCATATTGGTGACGCCCGCGCCGGTGATGTAGAGGGCCTCGTAGCCCAGATCTTCGATGACCTTGGCCGACAGTGCGTTGAACGCGCCCGGCACGATGACGCCGCGCCGGGCTTCGGCCAGGGCCTTGAGTTGTTGCTTGGTGGACTGCATGGCTGTTTCCTTCAGGGAGGGTGCTCTGCGCGCGCATGGAACGCATTGCTGAAATAGGGTGCGCCCCCGGCCGGGGCTAGCGGCCGCGGCGCGGGGGCCTGTGCCGGCCGCGCCGCGCTGCCGCGCTGGCGGCGTCTCCCTTGCCGCGCGAAGCGGGGGAGAAGGGGGACATGACGAAGTTGCTCACGGGGTTGGCGGCACTCTCACCCAGCCTTCCATCAGGGTGCGGGCGCTGCGGCTCATGAGGGCCTTGGTGACGCGCCACTGGCCGTTCACCAGCGCGGCCTCGGCCCCCACGCGCAGCGTGCCCGAGGGGTGGCCGAACCGCACCGATCCCGGCACGGCGGTGCGCCGGCCCCCGCCGGCCGCCTGGTGGACCAGCGTGCCGGGGACGGCGGCAGCGGCGCCGATGGCCACGGCCGCCGTGCCCATCATGGCGTGGTGCAGCTTGCCCATGGACAGTGCGCGCACCAGCAGGTCGATGTCGGCCGCGCGCACCGCCTTGCCGCTGGAGGCGACGTAGTCCGCCGGCGGCGCGACGAAGGCGAGTTTGGGCGTGTGCTGGCGCGTGGCGGCCTCTGCCACGTCGTGGACCAGGCCCATCTTGACTGCGCCCCAGGCGCGAATGGCCTCGAAGCGGGCCAGGGCCGCGGCATCGCCATTGATCGCGTCCTGCAGCTCGGTGCCGGTGCAGCCGACGTCCCTGGCGTTCAGGAAGATGGTCGGGATGCCCGCGTTGATGAGCGTGGCCTGCAAGCGGCCCACGCCTGGCACGTCCAGCGTATCGACCAGCTGTCCGGTGGGGAACAGGGCACTGCCGCCGCCTTCGCCTCCTTCACCGCCATCGGCCGGGTCGAGGAATTCGAGCAACACCTCGGCGGCGGGGAAGGCCACGCCGTCCAGCGCAAAGTCGCCCGTCTCCTGCACCTGGCCACCTACGACGGGTACGTGGGCGACGATGGTCTTGCCGATGTTGGCCTGCCAGATGCGCACGGTGCACACGCCGTCGTGCGGAATGCGCCCGGGCGCGACCAGGCCGCTGGCGATGGCGAACGGCCCCACGGCGGCCGACAGGTTGCCGCAGTTGCCGCTCCAGTCCACGAAGGGGCTGTCGATGGCGACCTGGCCGAACAGATAGTCCACGTCATGCCCGGGCCGGGTGGAGGGTGAGACGATCACCGCCTTGGACGTGGACGAGGTGGCGCCGCCCATGCCGTCGATCTGTTTGCCGTAGGGGTCGGGGCTGCCGGTCACGCGCAGTAGCAGCGCGTCGCGCGCTGCGCCGGGCTGCTGCGCCGCCGCGGGCAAATCCTGCAGGCGAAAGAACACGCCCTTGCTGGTGCCGCCGCGCAGGTAGGTGGCGGGGATCCTGATCTGTGGTGCCATGTTTGCTCTTGTCTCAATAGCTGGTTGCGCTTTCCAGACGGGCGCTGGAGGCTGATTGGGCCAGAAAGTCCTGGGCGAAGCGCTGCAGCACGCCCCCCGCTTCGTAGACCGAGACTTCCTCGGCCGTGTCCAGCCGGCAGGTGACGGGCACCTGCTGCGTCTCGCCCTGCGCGCGGCGGATGGCAAGGATGACGGTGGCGCGCGGCGTGAGGGCGCCGGCCACGTCGTAGGTTTCGGTGCCGTCCAACTGCAGCGTGTGGCGGTTGGTGCCGGGCGGGAACTCCAGCGGCAGCACCCCCATGCCGATGAGGTTGGTGCGGTGGATGCGCTCGAAGCCCTCGGCCACCACCGCCTCCACCCCCGCCAGCCGCACGCCCTTGGCGGCCCAGTCGCGGCTCGATCCCTGGCCGTAGTCGGCCCCGGCAATGATGACCAGCGGCTGGCGGCGGTGCAGGTAGGTCTCGATGGCCTCCCACATGCGCGTCACGCGGCCCTCGGGCTCGATGCGGGCGAGCGAGCCCTTTTGCACCTGGCCGTTCACCACCGCCATCTCGTTGACGAGTTGCGGGTTGGCGAACGTGGCGCGCATCGCCGTGAGGTGGTCGCCCCGGTGCGTGGCGTAGGAGTTGAAGTCCTCCTCGGGCACGCCCATGCGGGCCAGGTATTCGCCCGCCGCGCTGGCGGGCAGGATGGCGTTGGACGGCGAGAGGTGATCGGTGGTGATGTTGTCGCCCAGCAGCGCCAGCGGGCGCATGCCCTGGAGGGTGCGCGGGTAGGCGGCCAGCGCGCCCACGCCTTCGGCGTCCCAGTAGGGCGGGCGGCGGATGTAGGTGGACTGCGGGCGCCAGTCGTACTGCGGCGCGGCGCGCTCGCCATCGCCCTTGCGCAGGGCGAACATGGGTTGGTACACGGCGCGGAACTGTGCGGGCTTCACGGCGCTGGCGACGATGGCGTCGATCTCCTCGTCGCTGGGCCACAGGTCGTTCAGGCGGATTTCGCGGCCCTCCACCACGGCCAGCACGTCGCGCTCGATGTCGAAGCGCACCGTGCCCGCGATCGCGTAGGCCACCACCAGCGGCGGCGATGCCAGGAAGGCTTGGCTCGCATAGGGGTGGATGCGCCCGTCGAAGTTGCGGTTGCCCGAGAGCACGGCGGTGGCGTAGAGCTTGCGGTCAAGGATCTCCTGCTGGATGCGCGGGTCCAGCGCGCCGCTCATGCCGTTGCAGGTGGTGCAGGCAAAGCCCACGATGCCAAAGCCCAGCGCCTGCAGATCAGAGAGCAGGTCGGCCTCCTGCAGGTACAGCTCCACCGCCTTGGAGCCGGGCGCGAGCGAGGTCTTGACCCAGGGCTTGCGCCGCAGGCCCAGGCGGCGGGCGTTGCGCGCCAGCAGGCCGGCGGCGATCACGTTGCGCGGGTTGCTGGTGTTGGTGCAACTGGTGATGGCGGCGATGACGACGGCACCGTCGGGCAGCAGGCCCCTGGCTTCCTCGGCGCGGGCCCTCTCCAGTTTGCTGGCGTCGGCAATGCCGCGCTCCACCAGCGCGGTGGTCGGCAGGCGCCGGTGCGGGTTGCTGGGACCGGCCATGTTGCGCACCACGCTGGACAGGTCGAAGTGCAGCGTGCGCTCGTACCGCGCCTCGCGCAGGGTATCGGCCCACAGGCCGGCGGCGCGGGCGTAGGTCTCCACCAGCCGCACCTGGTCTTGCGCGCGGTCCGTCAGGCGCAGGTAATCGGTGGTCTGCGCGTCGATGTAGAACAGCGCGGCGGTGGCGCCGTATTCGGGGCACATGTTGCTGATGGTGGCGCGGTCGCCGATCGAGAGGCTGTCCGCGCCCTCGCCGAAGAATTCCACATAGGCGCCCACCACCTTTTGCTGGCGCAGGAACTCGGTCAGCGCCAGCGCGATGTCGGTCGCGGTAATCCCCGGCTGGCGTTTGCCGCGCAGTTGCACGCCTACGATGTCGGGCAGGCGCATCCAGCTGGCGCGGCCCAGCATCACGGCCTCGGCCTCCAGCCCGCCCACGCCCACGGCGATCACGCCCAGCGCGTCCACATGGGGCGTGTGGCTGTCGGTGCCCACGCAGGTGTCGGGAAAGGCGGCCTTGCCCTGTTCATCGTCCTGCACGTGCACGACGGGCGACATTTTTTCCAGATTGATCTGGTGCATGATCCCGTTGCCCGCCGGGATGACCTGCACGTTGGCGAAGGCCTTCTTCGTCCACTCGATGAAGTGAAAGCGGTCCTCATTGCGGCGGTCCTCGATGGCGCGGTTCTTGGTGAACGCGTCGGGGTCATGGCCACCGCACTCCACGGCCAGCGAGTGGTCCACGATGAGCTGCACGGGCACCACGGGGTTCACGGCCGCCGGGTCGCCTCCTTGCTGGGCGATCGCGTCGCGCAGGCCCGCCAGATCGACCAGCGCGGTCTGGCCCAGGATGTCGTGGCACACCACGCGCACGGGATACCAGGGAAAGTCCAGGTCGCGCCGGCGTTCGATCAGCTGGCGCAGGTAGTCCGGCAACTGCGCCGGGTCGGCGCGGCGCACCAGGTTCTCGGCGTGCACGCGGGCGGTGTAGGGCAGCGTGGCCCAGGCGCCGGGGCTGAGCCGCTCGACGGCCTCGCGCGCGTCGTAGAACTGCAGCGCCGTGCCGGGCAGGGGTTTGCGGTGGGCGGTGTTCGTGGTCATCGTGGTGCTCTTGTTGTGATAGCTGCTGGCGCTTGCCTGTCAACAGATTTCATGCAAAAAGTGCTGGAAATCTAGTAAAGACAAGCGCTGCCAGCTATGGTTTTTGTCAAACGCGTTCCTCGATGGGCACGAACTTCTGGTCGACGGGGCCGGTGTAGTGGGCGCTGGGGCGGATGATCTTGTTGTCCGCGCGCTGCTCGATCACGTGCGCCGCCCAGCCGCTGGTGCGGGCAATGACGAACAGCGGCGTGAACATGGCGGTGGGCACCTGCATCATGTGGTAGCTCACGGCGCTGAACCAGTCCAGGTTGGGGAACATCTGCTTTTCCTGCCACATCACGCGCTCCAGCCGCTCGGCGATGTCGTACATCTTGGTCGAGCCGGCGGCATCCGACAGGCGCTTGGCGACGGCCTTGATGACCCCGTTGCGCGGGTCGCTCACGGTGTAGACCGGGTGGCCGAAGCCGATCACCACCTCCTTGGCCTGCACGCGGCGGCGGATGTCGGCCTCGGCCGCGTCGGGCGTGTCGTAGCGCTTCTGGATCTCGAAGGCCACTTCGTTCGCGCCGCCGTGCTTGGGCCCGCGCAGCGCCCCGATGGCGCCGGCGATGCAGGAATACAGGTCGCTGCCCGTGCCGGCGATCACGCGCGCGGCGAAGGTGCTGGCGTTGAACTCGTGCTCGGCATACAGGTTCAGCGACGTGTGCATGGCGCGCACCCAGCCGTCCGAGGGCTTGTCGCCGTGCAGCAGGTGCAGGAAATGCCCGCCGATGGAGTCGTCCTGTGTCTCCACCGCGATGCGCCGGCCCGAGTTGCTGAAGTGGTACCAGTACAGCAGCATGCTGCCCAGCGATGCCAGCAGCCGGTCCGCGATGTCGCGGCTGCCGGCCAGGCTGTGGTCGTCTTTCTCGGGCAGGGCGCAGCCCAGGGCGGATACGCCGGTGCGCATCACGTCCATGGGGTGGCTGGCCGCGGGCAGTTGCTCCAGAGCGGCCTTCACGCTGCCGGGCAGGCCGCGCAGCGCACGCAGCCGGGCCTTGTAGGCGCGCAGTTCGGCGCGCGTGGGCAGCTTGCCGTGCACCAGCAGGTGGGCGATCTCCTCGAACTCGCAGACCTCGGCGATGTCCAGGATGTCGTAACCGCGGTAGTGCAGATCGTTGCCGCTCCTGCCCACGGTGCACAGCGCGGTGTTGCCGGCGGCCACGCCCGAGAGGGCGACGGATTTCTTGGCCCGCGGGAGGGCGGTTGCGGTGTCGGTGGTGCTCATGGAGTCTCCTGTCGGAAGGGGTGTGGCGGGGTGTTCAGGTAGGTATGCGCGATGGCTGTGGGCCGCCCGTGGGCGTTCACGGCCACCATCTCGAAGACGCCCTGCAGGGCCAGCTCGTCGGGGCAGCCCGGTGCCTGGGCCAGGCCGTGCACGCACACGGTGAGCGAGCTGCGCCCCACGCGGCTGACCCAGGCGCGCAGCGCCAGCGCCCGCCCCACGGGCACGGGGGCGCAGAACTGCACGCCGGTGACGGCGGCCATCACCACGTCGCAGCCGGCGGCGGCGCGCGCGGCCAGGAACGCGGCGCGCGCCATGCGCTCCAGCCCCTGGCCGGCGAACAGTGTGCCGTGGTGGTTGGCATGGGCGGGAAAGACCATGTCGCGGGTTTCGAGGGTGCCTGCGGGGCTTGTCATGCTTCGCAATCTACGCACAATGGATGCCCCTCGTAAGCCCTGAATTGGCGAACGATTGCGAAGGCTTGCGGAGTGTTTTGCAAAGTTTGCGAAAGATTGGAATGAAAAAAACCTTCATGGGTGTGCGCTTGCGCCGCCTGCGCGAGGAGAGGGGCCTGACCCAGGTGGCGCTGGCGCGGGCGCTGGAGATTTCCGCCAGCTACCTGAACCAGATCGAGCAGAACCAGCGCCCGCTGACGGTGCCGGTGCTGCTCAAGATCAACGCCGTGTTCGGCGTGGACGTGCAGCACTTTTCAGAGGGCGACGAGGCGCGCCTGATCGCCGGGTTGCGCGACGTGCTGGCCGACCTGCCGCCCGGCGCGCCGGCCGATGCCGTCTCGCTGGCCGAGGTGCGCGAACTGGCCGCCAACATGCCCGCCGTGGCGCGCGTGCTGCTGGCGCTGCACCGCGGCCGCGCCGAGGCGCGCGAGCGCCTGGAGGCGCTGGCCGCGCACTACGGCGACGAGCGCGGCGGCGCGGCCAGCACGGCGCAGACCCCGCCCATGGCGTATGAGGAGGTGCGCGACTTCTTCTTCGCGCGCCACAACCACATCGCCGAGCTGGATGACGCTGCCGAGCACCTGGCCGCCCAGTGGCGGCTGGTGCCTGGCGCGGCCGGCGCCGCGCTGCAGGCGCGGCTGGAGCAGGCCCACGGTGTGCGTGTCGCGCTGCTGCAGGGCGGCGACGGCGATGAGGCAGGCGAGGGCGCCGCCGTGCAGCGGCGCTTCGATGCCGCCGCACGCGTGCTGTACCTGTCGCCCACGCTGCAGGGCGCGCAGCGCGCTTTCCAGATGGCGACGCAACTGGCCTTTCTGGAAGTGCCGCACCTGCTGCAGCACAGCGTGCAGGGCGCGGCGCTGTCGGGCGAGGCGGCGCGCACGCTGGCGCGCATCGGCCTGGCCAACTACTTCGCGGGCGCGCTGCTGCTGCCCTACGGCGCCTTCTTGCGGACGGCCGAGGCGCTGCACTACGACATCGAGCGCCTGGGCCAGCACTGGGGCGTGGGCTTCGAAACGGTGTGCCACCGCCTGTCCACCCTGCAGCGCCCCGGCGCGCGCGGCGTGCCGTTCTTCTTCATCCGCGTGGACCGGGCGGGCAACATCAGCAAGCGCCAGTCGGCCACGCACTTTCACTTCAGCAAGATCGGCGGCACCTGCCCGCTGTGGAACGTGTACGAGGCCTTTGCCCAGCCCGGGCGCATCGTGCGGCAGCTGGCGCGCATGCCCGATGGGCGCGTGTACCTGTGGATCGCGCGCACCGTCACGCGCAGCACCGGCGGTTGGGGCGCGCCGGGCAAGACCTTCTCGGTGGCGCTGGGCTGCGACGTGCAGCACGCGGGCCAACTGGTCTATGCGCGCGGGCTGGACCTGGCCGACCCCGAGGCGCCGGTGCCCATCGGCATGGGCTGCAAGGTGTGCGAGCGCACCGCATGCCCGCAGCGCGCGTTTCCGCCGGTGGGCCGGCCGCTGGAGGTGAACGAGGATATGGCGGGCTTTACGCCGTACCGGGTCAGCGGGGCGGCCAAGGGCGCCTGACAGCGCGGAAGCAGGCGCCGGCGCAACGCCGTCAGGCCGGCTGTGTCCTACACCGTGATGCGCCCCTGGCGAACCGCCCCGCCGCAGCGGGCGTGTCTACCATGCGTGCATCTTTTTTCGGCAAACGAGGTGGGATGTGAGCCATTGGTACACGCTGCAACTGGGCAACGAACAACAGGCCTTCGAGCCCCTGCGGCAGATTCAACAGGTTTTCATGGCGAGGTTCCTCATGGCGCAGCCCGGCACGGGGCGGGCGCTGTTCTCGCACTTCGATGCGGCCGAGGACCGCGTGGTGCTGTTCTTCTCGCCCGCGGCCGCGGACATTGCCGTGCGCTTTCGCGCATCGCCGTGTGACCGGCCCGCGCAGGACCTGGTGCTGCTGGCGGGAGAGGGTGACGCATGGCATGACGCGGCGCAGGATGAACGCCTGGCGGCCTGATCTTTGGGCATAGCGCTTTGGGCATAGCTTCGGGCATAGCGCACACGGCCCGTGTGAGCGCTGTGCTTTCGCGTCGTGGGGCTTTGGCGGCTGGCTGCCACAGGCTGCGGTGCTGTGCCCAAGCCCTGCCCATCTCAGTCGTCGATGGAGGCGCTCCAGCGGTCGTCCCAGTCATGGCGCAGGTGGTCCATGGAGCGGCGGTCGCGCTTGGTGGGGCGGCCCTCGCGCAGCGCGGCGGCCGGCTCGGGCGCCAGGCGGCGCGCTTCGGCGGCCTGGGCGCGCGCGGCGAGGCTCTCGGGCGTTTCCTCATAGAGCTGCTGCGCCACGGGCGCCGGGCCGCGGAAGTTGCTCAAGGCGCGCACTACGACCGTGCGGGCGACCGCGCCCTGGCGCAGCGCGACGGTATCGCCCGCGCGCAGTTCACGCGCGGCTTTGGCCGCCTGGCCGTTGACGGTTACGCGGCCTTTGCCGATCTCTTCCACGGCGAGGCTGCGGGTCTTGTAAAAGCGCGCGCACCACAGCCATTTGTCCAGGCGCATTGCATCGGGTGGTGTCGTCATCGGCGTGATTTTGCCTGGGGCGGCGTGCGTGAAAAACGGTTCAGGCGTCGGCCAGTGGCAGCCGCACCACGGCGTCCAGGCCCAGCACGCGGCCGTCCGCCTGGCGATTGGCGAGGGTGATGCTGCCGCCCAGCGCGTGCACGATCTCCTGGCAAATCGCCAGGCCCAGGCCCGAACCCGTGCGCACGTCGCCGGCCGAAAACGGTTGGAACAGCCGCGCCGCGAGTTCTTCGTCGATGCCGGGGCCGGCGTCGGCCAGGGTAAGGACGGCCTCACCGTCCTCGCGGTGCAGCGTGACGGCGAGCTCGGTGCCGGGCGGCGCATGGCGTATGGCGTTGTGCAGCAGGTTGCGGCACAGCTCGCGCAGCATCCACTCGTGCGCGTGGATGGGCGCGGCGTCGGTAGTGATGCCGAAGTCCAGGTCGCCCTGTGCGATCAGCGGAGAAAGCTCGAGCGCCATCTCGCGCAGCACTGTGTCCAGCCGCGTCACGGGCACCTCGCCCTGCTGGCGCAGCTGCTCCACTTTGGCCAACGCCAGCATCTGGTTGGCCAATTGCGTGGCGCGGTCCACGGTGTCTCCAATCTCCCGCAGCGCCTGCGTGGGCGGCAGGTCGCCGCGCAGGGCGGACTGCACCTGCGTCTTGAGCACGGCCAGCGGCGTGCGCAACTGGTGCGACGCGTCGCGCACGAAGCGCTGCTGGTGGGCGAGCAGGCGCGACAGGCGCTGCATGACCGCGTTGGTGGCGTCGATCAGCGGCTGCAGCTCGCGCGGCGCGGCGGGGGCGGCAAGGGGGGCCAGGTCGCCTTCGGTACGGGCCTGCAGGTCGCTGCTCAGCTGGCGCACCGGTTGCGTGGCGCGCTGCACCACCAGCACCACGATGCCCGCGATGAGCGCCAGCAGCAGCGCCTGGCGTGCCAGCGTGGTGTGCAGGATCTGCAGGGCCGCCGCTTCGCGCAGCTCCAGTGTTTCCGCCACCTGGATCACGGCCATGCCGCGGCCCTCGCTGCTGGCCACGGGCTGCAGCAGCACGGCCACGCGCACGGGCTGATCGCGAAAACGGTCGTCATAGAAGTCCACGAGCGCCGCATAAGGCGGGCGCTGCGGGATGGTGCCGTGCCAGGCGGGTAGTTCGGCAAAGCCGGAAATCAAGTCGCCGCGCAGGTTGGACACGCGGTAGAACATGCGGCTCTGGTTGTCGGCCTCGAAGGCCTCCAGCGCCGCGTAGGGCACGATGGCGCGCAGCTCGGCCATGTCGTCCCAGCCGCGCACGTCCAGCTGCTCGCTGATGGTCTTGGCCGAAGCCAGCAGCGTGCGGTCATAGGCAGTGTGCAGCGCGGCCAGCGCCTGGCGGTGCAGGCTGTAGGTGTTCACGCCCACGAAGAGCAGCGTGGGCAGCAGGATGCCCACGAGCAATTGGCGGCGCAGCGACTGCGGGCGCGTCATGCCGCCACCCGGCTGCGTTGCGCGTGGTGGGGAGCCTGGCGCACAGGCGCCCCCGCTCCTGTCCGGTGGCGGTGGCGCAAACCATGCCAGCGCGCGCCGCGTAGCGGGCCCGGCCGGGCCTGCGGCATCGCCTGCCTGGAGGGGGAAGGCGCGCAGCGACTCACGGGCTGTTTCATGTCTCTGGCTTGAGCAGATAGCCCAGGCCGCGCAGCGTCATCAGGGCCACGCCGGTGCCTGCGAGTTTTTTGCGCACGCGGTACACCACCACTTCAATGGCCTCGTACTGCACCTCGCTCTGGCCGGGGAAGACCAGTTCATACAGCCGCTCCTTGGCGACTGCGCGCCCCGGCTGGGCCAGCAGGGTGCGCAGCAGCGCCAATTCGCGCGGGGTGAGGTCCATGGGTGCATCGTGCAGATAGATGGCACCGCTTTCTTTTTCATAGCGCAAGGCGCCCATCACCAGGGCGTTGGAGGCCTGTTTGTCATCTGCCGCATCGCCGCTGCGGCGCAGCAGGGCGCGCAGCCGGGCCTCCAGCTCGTCCAAGTCGAAGGGTTTGGGCAGGTAGTCGTCGGCCCCCGCGTTCAGGCCCAGCACGCGGTCGCCCACGGTGCCGCGCGCGGTCAGCAGCAGCACGGGGGTGCGCAGGCCGCCGGCGCGTGCCTGTTGCAGTACCTGCAGGCCGTCCAGGCCGGGCAGGGTGAGGTCCAGCACCACGGCGTCGGGCGGGTGCGCGCGCCATTCGGCCAGCGCGGCGCGCCCGTCCGCAAGGGCGGTGACGGCCATGCCGCGGCGCGCCAGCGAGCGCTGCAGCGTAGCCTGCATGGTGGCGTCGTCTTCGACGAGAAGCAGTTGCATCCGCGGATTAGAACGCGTTTGCGGCGGGTGGCGGTTGGCGCGCAGATCTCGGTGTTAACCCTGGTGCCGTGGACAGCCGTTTGACAGCTTGCGCGCGCATCATCGCGCCGGTCAGCGTTCCCTTTTTCTAACAAGCAAGGAGACAACATGCGTCGCGATACCTTTCTGAAGTCGCTGGCGGCACTGGCCGCCGCGGGCAGCCTGCCGCTGTCGGCCCAGGCCGCCGTGGCCGTCAAGATGATGCTGCCCGCCAACCCCGGCGGCGGTTGGGACACCACGGGCCGCGCCCTGGGCAAGGCCCTGCAGGATGCGGGCGTGGCTTCCAGCGTGACCTATGACAACAAGGGCGGCGCGGCCGGCGCCATCGGCCTGGCGCAGTTCGTGAACGGCTCCAAGGGCGACCCGAACGCGCTGATGGTGATGGGCGCCGTGATGCTGGGCGGCATCATCACCGGCAAGCCGCCGGTCAACCTGAGCCAGGCCACGCCGATCGCGCGGCTGACCAGCGAATACAACGTCTTCGTGCTGCCCGCCAACTCGCCCTTCAAGAGCATGGCCGAGGTGGTGGCGCAGCTCAAGAAGGACCCCGGCAGCGTGAAATGGGGCGGTGGCTCGCGCGGCTCCACCGAGCACATCGCAGCGGCCATGATCGCCCGTGAAGTGGGGGTGGACCCGGCGCGCATCAACTACGTGGCTTTCCGTGGGGGCGGGGAGGCGACGGCGGCCATCCTGGGCGGCAACGTCACCGTGGGCGGCAGCGGCTACAGCGAGTTCTCCGAGTACATCGCCGCGGGCAAGATGAAGCCCATCGGCGTGACCTCGGGCCAGCGCCTGAAGGGCGTGAACGTGCCCACGCTCAAGGAGCAGGGCATCAACGTCGAGATCGGCAACTGGCGCGGTGTGTACGGCGCGCCCGGCATCACGGCCGAGCAGCGCAAGGCGCTGGTGGCAATGGTGGAGAAGGCCGTCAAGAGCAAGGCGTGGGCCGAGGCGCTGGAGAAGAACGGCTGGACGCCCGCGTGGCTGGCCGGCGACGACTTCGCCAACTTCGTGGACAGCGAGTTCGCCAGCCTGCGCGCCACCATGGTGAAGTCGGGCATGGTCTAAGCCCGGCGGCGCCGCAGTGTGCTGCGGTGCTCCTCTTTTGAGAGCTGTCATCGCTTGATGGATAAGCGCTAGGGCCGTTTTCTGTTTGAAACCTGCGCCGCCGCGGTGCGGCGCCTTCCCGGAGGCCGCAGCCATGTCTGAGCTTTCCTCTTCCCCTCCCTCCGTTGCACCCGCCAGCGCCGTGCCATCGCCCGGCTGGCAGGCCGCCGTGGGCGCTGGCGTCATCCTGGTGGCCGCGGCCATGGCCTGGGGCGCGCTGGAGATCCCCGGCAACGCCGGTTATGGCGGCGTGGGGCCCAACTTTCTGCCGTGGGCCTGCGCCCTGGTGTTGGCCGTGTGTGGCGGCTGGCTGATCTGGGAGGCTGCCACGGGCGGCTACCGTCAAGCGGCCGACCCGGGCGGCGCGCCGCGCGCGGCGTGGGGGCCCTTTGCCTGGGTATCGGCGGGGCTTCTGCTGAATGCAGCGCTGATCGTGGAGCTGGGCTTCATCGTGGGCTGCACGCTGTGCTATGCGCTGGCCGTGCAGGGGCTGCGCCGCGCGGGCGGGCAGACGGGCCTGCTGTCGCCGCGCGTGCTGGCCGTGGATGTGGCGACCGGGCTGGCCATCGCCGCGCCGGTGTTCTGGCTGTTCACGCAGTTCCTGGCGATCAACCTGCCGGGCCTGACCGCCACCGGGTGGCTGTAAGCCAGGGCACGGGAGAGTGCACATGCATGCTGACTTTGGCTGCTTCGATGGCGCCGGCGCAGGCCGCGTTCAAACCGGGGATTGAGTGCTATGGAAATCTTTGACGCATTGCTCGCAGGCTTTGCCACGGCGATCACGCCGGCGAACCTGCTGTGGGCCCTGGTGGGCTGCGCGCTGGGAACGGCCGTGGGTGTGCTGCCGGGCATCGGGCCGGCGGTGGCGGTGGCCATGCTGCTGCCCATCACGGCCAAGGTGGACATGACCGCCTCGATGATCTTCTTCGCGGGCATCTATTACGGCGCCATGTATGGCGGCTCCACGGCGTCCATCCTGCTGAATACGCCGGGCGAGACCGCCAGCATGGTCACGGCCATGGAGGGCAACAAGATGGCCAAGAGCGGGCGCGCGGGCGCGGCGCTGGCCACGTCGGCCATCGGCTCGTTCGTCGCCGGCACCATCGCCACGGTGGTGGTGACGCTGTTCGCGCCGGGCGTGGCCGAGTTCGCGGTCAAGCTCGGCCCGCCCGAGTACTTCATGCTGATGGTGCTGGCCTTCACCACGGTGAGCGCGGTGCTGGGCCAGAGCAGTCTGCGCGGCATGACGGCGCTGTTCCTGGGCCTGGCGCTGGGCTGCGTGGGCATGGACCAGATCTCGGGGGCCGCCCGCTACACCGTGGGCAAGATGGAGCTGCTGGACGGCATCGACATCGTGCTGGTGGCCGTGGGCCTGTTCGCCGTGGCCGAGGTGCTGTATGCGGCGCTGTACGAGGGCCGGGTGGAAGAGTCGCAGAACCAGATGGGCCGTGTGCACATGACGTGGCGCGACTGGCGCCGGTCCATTCCCGCATGGCTGCGCGGTACCGTGATCGGCACGCCCTTCGGCTGCATCCCGGCGGGGGGGACGGAGATTCCCACCTTCTTGAGCTACGCGACCGAAAAGCGTCTGGCCAAGGGCGAGGACAAGGCCGAGTTCGGCACCCGTGGCGCGATCGAGGGGGTTGCGGGCCCCGAGGCGGCCAACAACGCCACGGTGACCGCGGCGCTCATCCCGCTGCTGACACTGGGCATCCCGACCAGCAACACCACGGCCGTGCTGCTGGGGGCCTTCCAGAACTATGGGCTGAACCCCGGCCCGCAGCTGTTCACCACATCGGCCACGCTGGTGTGGGCGCTGATCGCGTCGCTGTACATCGGCAACATCATGCTGCTGGTGCTGAACCTGCCCATGGTGGGGCTGTGGGTGAAGCTGCTGAAGATTCCGCGTCCACAGCTCTACGCCGGCATCCTGATCTTTGCCACGGTGGGCGCCTACGGCATGCGCCAGAGCACGTTCGACCTGTTCCTGCTGTACGGCATCGGCTTGCTGGGCGTGCTGATGCGGCGCTTCGACTTCCCTACGGCGCCCGTGGTGGTGGGCATGATCCTCGGACCGCTGGCCGAGGCGCAGCTGCGCAACGCGATTTCCATCGGCGAGGGCAGCTGGATGATCTTCCTGCAGCGCCCCATGGCCGTGACGCTGCTGGTGATCGTGCTGGCCGTGCTCATCGTGCCGCGCGTGCTGCGCCGCTGGGCCGAGCGCAACCTGGCCCATGCGCGCCAGAGCGTGGACGATGTGAGTTGATGGAGCGCTGCGCGTCGGCGCTACGCACGCCGGCGCGCGCGCGGCCCTAGCGCAGCACCCGGGCCGCCACCGGGCCTGGCCGGGGTGCAGGCCCGCTGCCGGGGCCTTCCTGCCGGGCCGCAGCGGCCGCGCCCTGCGGCTGCGTGCGGCGCCGCGCCACCCACAGGTACAGGCCGCTGCCCAGCACGATGATGGTGGCGATGTCGAGCACGGCCCAGAGGATCTGCATGGGCATGCCCGCGTAGTCGCCAAAGTGCAGCGGCTGGGACACCAGCAGGGCCGTCAGGTACCACGGTAGCTCCGGCGCGGCGGTGACCTTGGCGGTGCGCGCGTCGACCAGCACGGGCTCGAGCAGGCGCGAGGTGAGCGGCGCATCACCGCGCAGGAAGAAGGTGTTGTGGTGCGGGCTGGAGAACGCCGTGCCCGGGAACGCAATGAACGACAGCCGCGTGCCCGGCGCCTGGGCCAGCGCTGCGTCCAGTGACTGCTGCAGGGAGCCGCGCTCGGCGACGGGCGTCAGCGGCTGGCCTTGGTAGGGCGCCAGCAGCGCGGTCAGCTCGTCGTGCTGCCAGTACTTGACGATCAGGTCGGCCCAGGTGTTGACCACCCCCGTGGCGCCGACCACGCAGGCCCACACCAGCGTCACGATGCCCAGCAGGTTGTGCAGGTCCAGCCATTTCACGCGCGTGGAGCGGTCGCGGCGCACCTCGCCGAACTGCAGCTTGCGCATGAAGGGCGCGTAGAGCACCACGCCGCTGATGATGGCGACCACCAGCAGCAGGCCCATGAACCCGAGGAACAGCTTGCCCGGCAGGCCCGCGAACAGGTCTACGTGGAGCTTGAGCATGACCCACATGAAGCCCTCGTCGAAGCGCGGCTGGGCCAGCACTTCGGCCGTGCGCGCGTCCACGGCGACGGAGCGGAAGTCGTCCGTGGGAGCCGGCGTGGGCGTGAGCGTCACAAACCACAGGTCGGTGCTGTCATCGGGCTGCGAGGCGTACTGCACCACGCGGTCCGGGTGTTGCGCCTGGGCCACCGCCAGGATGCGGTCCAGGCTGGCGCGGGGCGTGTCCGCCGGCATGGCGGGGGCCTCCACCTCGGTGCCGAGCAGGTGCCCGATCTCGTGGTGAAAGATCAGCGGCAGGCCGGTCAGGCACAGCAGCAGCATGAAGACCGTGCAGACGAGGCTGCTCCACTTGTGCAGCCAGGTCCAGGTCTTGAGGGTGTTGGGTGTCAGCATGGCGTTGGTGCGTCCGTAGGGGGTCAGAAATCCACGCTGGCGCTTAGCGTGAAGGTGCGCGGTGCGCCTACCACCAGGTAGCCTGATCCGGGGTAGCCGCCCGCAGAAGCCCAGTAGTTGCGGTTGGTGGCGTTGTCCACGCGGGCGCGCAGTGTCAGCAGCCGGCCGCCGACCTCGGTCAGATAGCGCACGCCGAGGTCCAGGCGCGTCCAGGCGGGCAGGCGCAGGGTGTTGGCATCGTCGGCGTAGCTGGCGCCGGTGTGGACCACGCGCGTATCCAGGGCGAGGCCGCGCACGCCCGGCACGTCCCATTCCACCCCGGCATTGGCCTGCAGGCGCGGTACGCCGATCACGCGGTTGCCATCCAGCGCGGCGGTGCCCGTGGCGCGTTGCTTGGCTTGCAGCCAGGTGGCGCCACCCAGCAGGCGCAGGCCGCGTGCGGCTTCGCCATAGACGTTGAACTCCATACCCTGGTGGCGGTCTTCGCCGGCGGCGGTGAAGACGTTGTCGGCATTTACCAGCGCGCGCGGGCGCGTGGTGCTGAAGAGCGCCACCGAGCCGCCGATGCGGCCGGCGTCGTACTTGACGCCGATTTCCTTCTGTTTGGAAACGTAGGGCGCGAGCTGCTGCCCGTGGTTGATGACCGGAACGCCGTTGGCCGTGGCCGGGGCCGTTTCGCCTTGGCTCAGGCTCTCGATGTAGTTGGCGTACAGCGACAGGCGGGAGCTGGCCTTGAACACCACCCCGGCCGCGGGGCTGATGCGGCTCTTGTCGTAGCTGCCCAGCGGTGCCGAGGTGCCGTAGGCGTAGTCCTGGACCTTGATGCTCTGGTGGCGCGCGCCCACGGTGAGCAGCAGTGTGTCGTCCGTGAAGGCCAGCGTATCGCCCAGGGCAAAGCTGACCAGGCGCGTGCGCCCCGTGAGGTTGGGGTTTGCCAGGTCGCCGCCATGCAGCGCGCCGGCGCTGAATGCGGGAGCGGCATAGGGGGTGTAGCCATACAGGTTGGCGGGCAGAGTGTTGCCGTAATCCATCACATAGGCGTTGTCCTTCTCGAAGTCGAAATACGAGGCGGACGCCACCCATTCGTGTCCCACGCTGCCGGTGCGCAGCTTGCCGCGCACGCCCAGCTCGCCCGTGTTCACGCGGTCCTTGCGTGTGTTGTCGAAGCGGTAGACGCTGCCCGCGCCGGTGTCGGAGTTGGTTACCCTCAGGTTCGCCAGCGAATTGGCCTCCTTGCTGCGGCGCATGCCCCAGGCACCCCAGGCGGTGATGTCGGGAGTGAGGTCGACTTCGCCGCGCAGCGTACCGAAGAGGTCGCGCTCGTTGGAATACGACCAGGGCTGGGAGAAGTTGGCCTTGGCATCGGGCGCGGCGGGGATGCTGGTGGCCAGGGGGCCTAGTGTCACGTTGCTGCGCGTACCCTTGAGCTTGTTGTCCTGCCAGCCGATGTCCCCCGACAGGCGTACGTTACGGCTGCGCCAGTCCAGCCCCACCGAAAGCAGGCCCAGGCGGCTTTCCTCGTGATCAATGGCGGTATCGCCATCGCGCAGCGCGGCATTCACGCGGATGCCGGTGCTGCCCTCGGGGCCGAAGCGGCGCGCCAGGTCGAGCGCAGCGTGTCCGTAACCTCCCGACCCGGTGCCCAGCGTCACGCGGGACAAGGGCTCGTTCGGCGCGCGCTTGGGCAGCAGGTTGATGGAGCCCCCCGCGCCGCCCCCAAAGGGCGCCGCCCCCGTGAGGAAGGTGGCGGCGCCCCGCAGGACCTCGACACGCTCGAACAGTTCGGTGGCGATGTACTGGCGCGGCAGCAGGCTGTACAGGCCGTTGTAGGCCACGTCGTCGGAGCCGACCACGAAGCCGCGGATGAAATACGCCTCCTGGAAGTTGCCGAAGCCCCGCGCCATGCGCACGCCAGAGTCGTTTTGCAGCACTTCGCCTACGCTGCGGGCCTGCTTATCCTGGATGAGTTCGTTGGTGTACGCGGTGATGCTGAAGGGCGTCTCCTGCGGGTCGCGCGTCCCCAGGATGCCGACGCGCCCGCCGCGCGCCACCTGGCCGCCCGCATAGGCTGGCGACAGGCCCTGGGCCGACGCGTCGGCGCTGGCGTTGACCTCAACGGTGGGGAGTTCGGGCGCGGATGGCGTGCCCTGCGCATGCGCCATGGACTGCAGCGCGACAAAGATGGCCAGGGCTAAAGGGGTGGGGCGGTTCATGGTTGTGGTGGGCGGGAGGAAACAGAGTCAAGGGCGGCGCAGGGCTTGGCGCGCGGGACCAGCGCGCACCAGGTCATCACGGCAACGGGCAGGCCAAGCGCGAACCATGACCAGCGGTCGCCCCAGTGGTCGGACACCAGTGCGCTCAGCAAGCCGCTGGCGGTGAGCAAGCCCAGCACGCACGGCCAGAGCCAGAGGGAGGGCCGCGCTGGCGCGGGAGCCCGCGGGGTGGACGGGGAAAAGCGGGTGTCGTTCATGGTTGGGCCGGACAACATCGGTGGGCGTTAAGGGCGTGAAGAAGCTGTGCGCTGACGTTAAAGAGCATAAGAACGAGAGTGATTGGCGTTTATGGATTGATGCACACCGCTGCCTCGTTCATCGCCCTAAACAGAGTGCGCCGGGTACCGCCGCGCAAGCTCAGCGCGGCCAGCGCCCGGGGGACGGCCGCCCCCGGGACCTCCCCACCAGAGAGCACGCTTGCACAGGCGCGGAGTATAGCTCTATGTTGAGAATGGTTCTTATTAATTTGCAATGGGCGTCGAACGCCGGCGTTACCATCCGACCATGCCCCTGCATACCGACGCCTCGCCCTTGCCGCTGGATGCGCAGGGCATCCTGGAACTGGCTGCGCGCTCCATGTTCCAGCTCTTTTCCACCATGAGCCAGGGCATGTTCCTCGTGGACCTGAGCGGGCGCATCGTGTGGGTCAACGAGGGCTACCGCCGCTTCCTGCCCGACCTGGGCGTGCATTCGGTCCATGACTTCGTGGGCCGCATGGTGGAGGAGGTGATTCCCAACACCCAGATGCGCCAGGTGCTGGAGACGGGCCAGCCCGTCCTGGTGGACCTGCTGACGAACAAGGCCGGCACGTTCGTGGTCAGCCGCATTCCCCTGCATGGGGATGATGGGCGCGTGATCGGCGCCATTGGCATCGTGTTGTTCGACCATCCGGAAACCACGCTGCAGCCGCTGATTGCCAAGTTTGCTCAACTCCAGCGCGAGCTGGACGATGCGCGGCGCGAGCTGGCCGCGCAGCGCAGCCGGCTGCCCGTGGCTGGCCCGGGGGTGCGCCGTGCCAAGCACACGTTCGCCAGCTTCGTGGGTGCCAGCCCCGCAGCCACCGAGGTGAAGCGCCAGGCGCGCCGCGCGGCCCAGTCCCAGAGTCCGGTGTTGCTGTTGGGCGAAACCGGCACGGGCAAGGAGCTGCTGGCCCATGCCATCCACGCGGCTTC
Organism: Diaphorobacter sp. B2A2W2; assembly: GCF_056730635.1. NCBI lineage: Bacteria > Pseudomonadati > Pseudomonadota > Betaproteobacteria > Burkholderiales > Comamonadaceae > Diaphorobacter > Diaphorobacter sp. B2A2W2. Next base: position 101,739 of record NZ_JBWZOR010000005.1, on the reverse strand, counting down.
CACGCGGGCACAAGGTCCCTTCGTGAGCGTCAATATCGCCGCCGTGCCCGACACATTGCTGGAGGCAGAGTTCTTTGGTGTAGCCCCCGGTGCCTACACCGGTGCCAGCGTGCGGGGCCGGGAGGGCAAATTCAAGCTGGCCGACGGGGGCACGTTGTTCCTCGACGAGATCGGTGACATGCCCTCCAATCTGCAGGCCAAGCTGCTGCGCGCCCTGCAGGAAGGTGAAATCGAGCCCCTGGGCTCCAATCAGCTCGTGCCGTTCGACGTGCGCGTGGTAGCCGCCACTTCGCGCGACTTGGCCGTGCTGGTGCGCGACGGCCTGTTCCGCGAAGACCTCTTCTATCGCCTGCATGTGCTGCCCATCCGCGTGCCACCGCTGCGGGAGCGGCGTGCCGACATTCCTGCCTTGGTGGAGGCCCTGGCCGACGACCTGGCTCTGCGCAATGGCATCGCCCCGCCCGAGCTGCTGCCCGATGCACTGGCCCTGCTGGGCGCGCAGGCATGGCGCGGAAACATCCGCGAACTGCGCAACGTACTGGAGCAGGCTGCCATGCGCAGCGAAACGCTGACCGTCGATGCAGAGCAATTGCGTCAGGTGCTGCGCGAAAGCGGCGTCGAACCCGCAGCGCCCACACCCGATGCGGGCGGGGTTTCTACCGGCGACGATGGCGCGGCGCTGCTGCGCCCATTGGCCGTGCAGGTGGCAGAGTTGGAGCGCCGCGCCATAGCTGCAGCGCTGTCATTGCATGGTGGCAACAAGCTCGCCACGGCGCGGCACCTGGGCATCTCCCGTGCCACGCTCTACGAACGGATGGGGCAGCCCTTGGCTAACCCTGATAAATAAATAGACAAATGCCTGAAATTAAGGCATTCAATTTGTCTGTAAATTAGTCAAGAAAACCGCAGCGGCTGGAAATTCACGAAAAATGTCGCCGAAGTGACGTCTGGTGATCTGTCCGGCGACCATGTCGGGCCACTTGCGCCCTGGCATGGTGCGTGCAATGTGTTTGTCATACTCAAAAGAGGAGACACGCATGCACCATCGCAGCCTCGCGGCGCGGGCCGGCGGCCTGGCCGCAGCCCTGGCGGCCGCTCTGACCGCGCCGTTGGCACTGGCTCAGTCCGAGATTCGCATCGCCCATGTCTATAGCAAGACCGGGCCGCTCGAAGCCTATGGCAAGCAGACGCAGGCAGGGTTGATGATGGGGCTGGATTACGCCACTGGTGGGACCATGGCGGTGGCGGGCAAGAAGCTCGTGGTGATCGAGAAGGATGACCAGGGCAAGCCAGACCTGGGCAAGAGCCAGCTGGCAACGGCGTATTCCGACGATAAGGCGGACCTGGCGGTGGGCCCCAGCGCCTCGGGTGTGGCGTTGGCCATGCTGCCGGTGGCGGAGGAATACAAGAAGATCCTGCTGGTCGAGCCCGCGGTGGCGGACTCGATCACCGGTGACAAGTGGAACAAGTACATCTTCCGCACGGGCCGCAATTCCAGCCAGGACGCGATCGGCAACGCCGTCGCCATCGACAAGCCCGGCACCCTCATCGCCACCCTGGCGCAGGACAACGCCTTTGGCCGCGACGGTGTCAAGGCCTTCAAGGATGCCATCAAGACAGCCAAGCTGGTGCATGAGGAATACCTGCCCGCGGCCACCACCGACTTCACCGCGGGCGCGCAGCGCCTGATAGACCGGCTCAAGGACCAGCCGGGCAAGAAGGTGATCTGGGTGCTGTGGGCCGGGGCTGGCAACCCGTTCAAGATCAACGACATGGATCTCAAGCGCTACGGCATCGAGATTGCCACGGGCGGCAACATCCTGCCCGCGATGGCGGCGTTCAAGGGCATGCCGGGCATGGAAGGCGCCACGTACTACTACTTCGGCATCCCGAAGAACCCGGTGAACGAGGCCCTGGTGGCCATGCACTACAAGCAGTTCAAGACGCCGCCAGACTTCTTCACGGCCGGTGGTTTCTCGGCCGCCATGGCGATCGTGACGGCGCTGAAGAAAACCGGCGGCGACACGAAGACCAATACGCTCATCAAGGCGATGGAGGGCATGAGCTTCGATACGCCGAAGGGCACCATGACCTTCCGCAAGGAAGACCACCAAGCCATGCAGAGCATGTACCACTTCCGCATCAAGAACGACCCGGCGTTTGCGTGGGGCGTACCCGAGCTGGTGCGCGAGATCAAGCCGCAAGAGATGCAGGTACCGATCCGCAACAAGCGCTGATTGCCCACCGTGCAAGGCGCGCCGGCGAAGGCTCGCCCGGCCGTCCACACGTCGCTTGTATTCCTCGATGAACCCCGGGCCACACGGGGCGGACTTGCGCACACCGCGCCCCTTTGACAGGAGACAAAAGCATGCCATTCCATCGTTTTCTGCTCGCTGCTGCGTTGGCATCCGCGGGCATGGCGCAGGCGGCGGCGCCGCTGGGCCAGTACAACATCGACACGGGCAAGATCAGCGTTTCAGGGCTGTCCTCAGGCGGCTTCATGGCCAACCAGCTTGGCAATGCGTACTCGTCCACCTTCATGGGCGTGGGCATCTTTGCCGCGGGGCCGTACATGTGCGCGGGCCACAACAACTACACGGCCTGCATGTACAACGCCAGCATCAGCGCCAGCCAGCAGAGCGCGATGCAGGGCAGCATCGACAGCTACAGCGCCAACGGCACCATCGATGGCAAGTCCGGCATTGCCGCTCAGCAGATCTACATCTTCACGGGCACCAGCGACTACACCGTGGGGCCCAACCTGACCGATGCGCTGCAGACCCAGTACCTCAACAATGGGGTACCCGCGGGCAGCATCACGTACGTCAAGCGCAGCGGGGCCGCGCATGTGCTGCCCACCGACTTTGACAGCACGAGCAACAACGCATGCAGCAGCAGCACCTCGCCCTTCATCAGCAACTGCGGTTATGACGGCGCGGGAGCGGTGCTCTCACATTTCTATGGCGCGCTGAATGCGCGCAACAACGCCCCTGCGGCAGCCAACTACATCGAGTTCGATCAAAGCGCCTATACCGCCGGCAACCCGGGCATGGCCGCCAACGCCTGGCTGTACGTGCCCGCAAGCTGCGCCAGCGGCGCGCAGTGCAAGCTGCACGTCGTGCTGCACGGTTGCCAGCAGAGCACCGACAAGATCGGCGACAAGTTCGTCAAGAACACCGGCTATAGCCGCTGGGCCGATACCAACCAGATCATCCTGCTGTTCCCGCAGACCCGGATCGACAACACCAGCCGCAGCACCGCCAAGAGCGGATCGCTGGCCAACCCGAACGCCTGCTGGGACTGGATCGGCTGGTACGGCGGCAATTTCGCGCAGAAGAGCGGCGCGCAGATGGCCGCGATCAAGGCCATGGTGGATCGCATCGCTTCCGGTGCAGGTTCGGGCGACGGCGGCGGCACCCCACCGCCCACCGATCCGGTCCTGCCGGCGCCCACCGGCCTCAGCCTGTCGGGCGCCACCGCCACAAGCATGAACCTGGCCTGGAATGCCGTGGCTGGCGCCAGCGGCTACAACGTCTACCGCAACGGCAACAAAGCCAACGCCCTTACCGTCTACGCCACCAGCTATACCGACTCGGCGCTGACCGCTTCCACCACCTACAGCTGGGCGGTGCGTGCGGTGGATGCCAACGGCGCAGAGGGTGATGCGTCGAACGCCGTGAGCGGCACCACGCTCGCGCCCACGCAGTCCCCTGGCACCTGCACCACAGCCAGCAACTATGCGCACACACAAGCGGGGCGCGCCTACCAGCAGGGCGGCTACACCTACGCTAATGGCTCCGGCCAGAGCATGGGGCTGTGGAACGTGTTCGTGACCACCACGCTCAAGCAGACGGCCACCAATTACTACGTGATCGGCACCTGCCCCTGACGCGCACCGATCGCGGCATCGGCACACAAGTACGGACCCATGAGCGCCTTGGCCACCCAGGACCTGACCATCCGCTTCGGCGGGCATGTGGCGGTGAACGCCGTGACCTGTGCCTTCGCGCAGGGCACGCTCACGGCCATCGTGGGGCCCAATGGCGCGGGCAAGACCACGTACTTCAACCTGATCTCGGGCCAGCTCAAGGCGACGGCAGGTCGCGTGTCGCTCCATGGCCAGGACCTCACGGGCCTGCCGCCTTCTGCGCGCACGCGCGCCGGCCTGGGCAGGGCGTTCCAGCTCACCAATCTGTTTCCGCACCTGTCGGTGCTGGAGAACGTGCGCCTGGCCGTGCAGGCCGCGCAGCCGGGGCGGCACCGGCGCGGCCTCAACCTGTGGAGCATCTGGAGCGACCACGCCACGCTCACCGCCCGTGCGCAGGGCATCCTGCATGCCGTGGCCTTGGCAGATCGGCAAGGCATGCCAGTGGCCAGCCTGCCGCATGGGGACCAGCGCAAGCTGGAGGTGGCGCTGCTCATGGCGCTGGACCCGCAGGTCTACATGTTCGACGAGCCCACGGCTGGCATGGGCCATGACGAGGCCCCCGTGATCCTGGACCTGATACGCGCGCTCAAGAAAGACAAGACCAAGACCATCCTGCTGGTCGAGCACAAGATGGACGTGGTGCGCGAGCTGGCCGACCGCATCATCGTGCTGCACAACGGCGTGCTCGTCGCGGACGGCGAGCCCGCCGCAGTGATCGCGTCGCCCATCGTGCAGCAGGCCTACCTGGGCACGGCGGCGTCGGCTGCGGAGGCTGAGGCATGAGCGCACCGCTGCTGAAGCTGTCCGGCGTGCACACGCACATCGGGGCATATCACATCCTGCATGGCGTTGATTTGGCCGTGCCCCGCGGGCAGCTCACGCTGCTGCTGGGGCGCAACGGCGCGGGCAAGACGACGACCCTGCGCACCATCATGGGTCTGTGGCGCGCCAGTGCCGGGACCATCACCTTCGGCGGCCAGGGCATCGCGGCCTGGGAGACGCCGCGCATTGCCCAGCAGGGCATTGCCTACGTACCCGAGAACATGGGCATCTTTGCCGACCTGACGGTGAAGGAAAACCTGCTGCTGGCCGCGCGTGGCGCGCGCACCGCGACGCAGATGGACGGCGCGCGGCTGGAGTGGATCTTCCGGCTCTTTCCCGCCGTGGAAAAGTTCTGGAATCACCCCGCAGGCAAGCTCAGCGGCGGGCAAAAACAGATGGTGGCCGTGGCACGCGCCATCGTGGAGCCGCGCGAGTTGCTCATCGTGGATGAACCCAGCAAGGGACTGGCGCCCGCCATCGTCAACAACATGATCGACGCCTTCGCCCAGCTCAAGGCCAGCGGCACCACCATCCTGCTGGTAGAGCAGAACCTGCACTTCGCCCAGCGCCTGGGCGACCAGGTGGCGGTGATGGACAACGGTGTAGTGGTGCATGCCGGCCCCATGGCCGCATTGGCCGAGGACGAGGCGTTGCAGCAGTCGCTGCTGGGGCTGTCGTTATGAACAGGTTTGAACAAAATCGGCCTGTAGCGCCCATGCAGCAAGCGCGAGTAGCTATTAAAAGTGAAGCGACCGGGCGGGGCGCAATAGCCATCGACTGGACACCCCTGGCGCTGGTACCGCTGCTGGCGATCGCGGTGCTGCCCTTCATCGGATCGGCCAGCACCTGGCTCACCCTCACGGTTGCGGGGCTGGCCATGGGCATGATCATCTTCATCATCGCCTCCGGCCTCACGCTGGTGTTCGGGCTCATGGACGTGCTGAATTTCGGCCATGGCGTGTTCATCGCGCTGGGCGCGTTTGTCGCCACCAGCGTGCTGGGCGCGATGAGCGACTGGACTGGGTCGGCCGCGCTGTGGCGCAACCTGGTGGCCGTGCTGCCCGCCATGGCCGTCGCCATGCTGGTGGCCGGCGCGGTGGGCCTGGCATTCGAGCGCCTGATCGTGCGCCCCGTGTACGGCCAGCATCTCAAGCAGATCCTCATCACCATGGGCGGGATGATCATCGGCGAGGAACTGATCAAGGTCATCTGGGGACCACAGCAGATTCCGCTGCCGTTGCCCGAGGCCATGCGGGGCGCGTGGCTCGTCGGCGAGGCGGCCGTGGAAAAGTACCGCGTGCTGGCCGTTGGCGTGGGGCTGGCGGTGTTCGCGCTGCTGGCGTGGACGCTTGCGCGCACCAAGCTGGGCCTGTTGATCCGCGCCGGCGTGCAGGACCGCGAGATGGTCGAGAGCCTGGGCTACGGCGTGCGGCGGCTGTTCGTGGGCGTGTTCGTGGCCGGCAGCGCGCTGGCGGGGCTGGGCGGCGTGATGTGGGGGCTGTACCAGCAGAACGTGGTGCCGCAGATGGGGGCCCAGGTGAACGTGCTGATCTTCATCGTGATCATCATTGGCGGACTGGGCAGCACGGGTGGTGCGCTGATCGGTGCGCTGCTCGTGGGCCTGATGGCCAACTACACGGGCTTCCTGCTGCCGAAGGTGGCGCTGTTCTCCAACATCGCGCTCATGGTCGCCATCCTGCTGTGGCGGCCGCAGGGCGTGTACCCGGTGGCCAACCGTTGAGGAGCGCGTCGATGCTGAACCGGCTCCTCTCTGGCGACTATCCCCGCAGCAAGGTGCTGGCTGTGCTGCTCATGGCCTGCCTGCTGGGGCTCGCCGTGGCGCCGTTCGCCTTTGCGGGCGTGAAGGCGCTCAACGTGGCGGCCAAGGTGCTGGTGTTCGTGGTGCTGGTCGCCAGCTTCGACCTGCTGCTGGGCTACACGGGTATCGTGAGCTTCGCGCACACCATGTTCTTCGGCATCGGCGCCTACGGCATCGCCATCGCCACCAGCCGCCTGGGTGCTACATGGGGCGCGCTGGCCGTGGGGCTGGGGTGCGCGCTGCTGCTGTCATTGCTGCTGGCGCTGGCGATCGGATTGTTCTCGCTGCGCGTGCGCGCCATCTTTTTCGCCATGATCACCCTGGCCGTGGCGGCGGCGTTCCAGACGCTGGCTTCGCAGCTCTCGGACTGGACGGGCGGCGAGGACGGCCTGACCTTCAAGCTGCCCGAGTGGCTGTCGCCCAGCTTCGAGCCCTTCGAGGAGGAGGTGCTGGGGGTGCTGATCGACGGGCGCCTCATCACCTACTACCTGCTGTTCGTCACGGCTGTGGTGCTGGTGCTGGCGCTGTTGCGCATCGTGAACTCGCCCTTTGGCCGTGTGCTGCAGGCCATCCGCGAGAACGAGTTCCGTGCCGAGGCCATCGGCTATCGCGTGGTGGTGTACCGCACGCTCTCCAGCGTGCTGTCCGCGCTGTTCGCCTGTGCGGCGGGTGCCATGCTGGCCCTCTGGCTGCGCTACAACGGGCCGGACACGTCGCTCAGCTTCGAGATCATGATGGACTGCCTGCTCATCGTCGTGATCGGCGGCATGGGCACGATCTATGGTGCCGTGGTCGGCTCCGTGCTCTTCGTGGTGGCGCAAAGCTACCTGCAGGACCTGTTGGGCGTTGCCCATGAGGCTGCCTCTGGTCTTCCCTGGCTGGCCGCACTCCTGTCGCCCGACCGCTGGCTGCTGTGGCTGGGCCTGCTGTTCGTGCTCTCGGTCTATTACTTCCCCACCGGTGTGGTGGGGCGCCTGCGTTCCCTGCGTGCCCCGCCTTGATGGGTGCGCTTTTTTTCTCGTACTGCCATTACCACAACCTTAGGAGACAACATGCGAGTGAATGAACGAGTAACGGTGCGTTGGGCGCTGACGGCGCTGGCGGGGGCCACGCTGGTGGCCTGTGGCGGCGGATCGGATCCGTCCAACGATCTGCCCCAAGGCATCAAAGAAATCAGCGCCACGGTGTACCCGGCCACGACCGTAGGCACGGGCGCCACTGCTGCTACCCAGGACCTGCTGACGGGCGGTATTGGCAAAACGGGCCTGGGCGCCGCGGCCGCGCCCGCCTATGCCGACCCGGCCAACCCCACGGCGGCGGAACTGCGCCGCAATGCGCTGTTTTCCAACTACCGCGGCATCCTGGACTACACGGCCAAGGGCGGCTATGGCACGCTGTACGGCCCCAACATCACGGCCGAAGGCCAGGTGACCGCCAGTGAAGGTCTGATCCCAGGCCGTGAATACCTCGCTGTGCTGGACGATGGCTCCGGCCGCAAGCAAACCGTGATCGCCGTGCAGGTGCCCGACAGTTTCAACACCAGCAACCCCTGCATCGTGCTCGGCCCTTCGTCCGGTTCGCGCGGCGTGTACGGTGCCATCGGCACGGCGGGGGAGTGGGGCTTGAAGAAGGGCTGCGCCGTCGCGCTGACGGATGCCGGCAAGGGCGTGGGCCTGCACAACCTGGCCGACGACACGGTCAACAAGGTCGACGGCACGCGCGCCACGCGCACGGCGGCGGGGGCGCTGAGCTTCTTTGCTGCCAATCTGACGGATGCGGTGCGCTCGGCGTACAACGCGGCCTTCCCCAATCGCATTGCCATCAAGCACGCGCACTCACAGCAAAACCCCGAGAAGGATTGGGGTGCGGACACGTTGGCGGCAGGCCGCTATGCGCTGTATGTGCTGAATGCGCGCTATGGCACGGCAGACAATCCGGTACCGTTCACCAAGGGCAACACGCTGGTGATCGCGGGCTCCGCCTCCAATGGCGGCGCCGCCTCGCTGCGCGCAGCCGAGCAGGACGGCGAGGGCCTGATCGACGGCGTGGTGGCTTCAGAGCCCGTGACCGAAATGCCCACCGCCTCCGGCTATGGCATCCAGTTCGACGGCGCGGCGGTCGCTGGCTACGGCAAGACCCTGGCCGAGTACACCACCTGGGGCAACATCTACCAGCCCTGCGCCGCGCTGGCGGCCGACGCGGCCATCAACGAGACATCGATCTACAACTACATCGCCCTCACTGCCATGACTGCGCGCGCCACGGCACGCTGCGACGGCCTGGCGGCCAAAGGCCTGGTGAGTGGCGCCACCACGGAGGAGCGTGCGGCCGACGCCCTGGCCAAGCTGCGTGCCTATGGCTGGAACGCCGAGAACAACACCATGCACAACGCCCACTATGCGCTGGGCAACGGACCCATCCTGTCGGCCATGTACACCATGGCCTATGGCCGCTTTGGCGCGGATGCCAACCTGTGCGGGTCCAGCTTTGCCGCTGCCAATGCCACGGGCGACGTGATTGCCGCCGCGCCCACGGCGCTGGCCCAAAGCGCCGCCACCGCGAACGGCACAGCCAATGGGACGCCCGCCACGGTGATCTACAACGACTCGGTGGGAGGCGCCAAGTCCTGGCCCTTCGCCGTGTCGCCCTCTACCGGCGTGGCGGACTTCGGGCTGGACAACGCGCTGTGCCAGTATGCGCTGGTCAGCGGCAAGGACCCCGTGACCGGTGCGGCCCTTACGGCGGCCAGCACGCCGACCAAGGCGCAGAGCGACGCCGTGCGCAGCGGCGTGGCCGAGGTGCTGCACAACGCCAACCTGCGCGGCAAGCCGGCGATCATCGTCGCCGGCCGCAGCGATGCGCTGGTGCCGGTCAACAACAACGCGCGTGCCTACGCGGCGCTCAATCGTGCTGTGGAGGGCGCGTCGAGCAAGCTGCGCTACGTGGAAGTCATGAACGGTCAGCACTTCGATGCGTTCCTGCCCTTCTCAGGTTTCGACACGCGCTTCGTGCCGCTGCACCCGTACTTCAACCAGGCCATGGACGTGATGTGGGCGCACCTGAAGAACGGCGGCCCGCTGCCCGCAAACCAGGTCGTGCGCACCACGCCGCGCGGCGGTACCGCGGGAGCGGCGCCGGCCATTACCGCAGCCAATGTCCCGCCGTTCGCCATGAGCCCCGCCGCCGCCGACCAGATTGGCTTTGTGGGCACATCCATCAGCGTGCCGCGTTGAGGCTGCGCGGCTGAAGAGGCCCCGCCTGTGCCCCGGCATCCGGGGCAGGGCCGGGGCCCCTGCGTGGGGACTGCGTTTGGTGCTTCGAAAGGAAGGGACGGGCATGCGCAAGCTGAGGTGTTGGGTTGGCGGGTTGCTGCTGTCTTTGGCGGCTCTCGCGTCATCGGCCGCAGAGGTGGTGATCGGGCAGGTGGCGCCGCTGTCGGGCGTGCTCGCGTCCACGGGCGAGCAGATGGTGCTGGGCGGCAAGGTGTACTTTGACGCCGTCAACGCGCAGGGGGGTGTGCATGGCGCCAAGATCCGCCTGCAGGTGGAGGACGATGGCTACAAGGTGGACGACACCGTGCGTCTGACGCGTGCCATGCTCGACCGCCCTGAAGTCGTTGCCCTGTTCGGCTTTGCCGGCACGGCCAACATTGCGCAGTTGCTGGCCGACAAGGTGCTGGAGCAGGGCGGTGCGGCCCTGGTGGCGCCGTACACGGGCGGCGAGGTGCTGCGCACGCCCTTCAACCCCTGGATCTTCCATGTGCGTGCGGGCTATGCCGATGAAGCCGAGCACATGGTGCAGCAGCTTGCCACGCTGGGCATCACGCGCATTGCCGTCATGTACCAAGACGACGGTTTCGGCAAGGCGGGCCTGGCCGGAGTGGAGGCGGCGCTGGAGCGGCGCCAGCTCAAGTTGGTAGCCGCGGCCGGCTATGAGCGCAACACCGACAACGTGGACTCCGCCGTGCAGACCATCCGCGCCATGGATGCGCAAGCCGTGATCATGATCGCCGTCAACAAGCCGGCTGCCGCATTCACCAAGCGCTACCGCGAGCAGGGCGGCGGCGCGCGGCTGTTCAACATCTCCGTGGTGGACCCCGCCGAAATCGTGAAGCTGGCGGGGCTGAAGAACGCGCACGGCCTGGCCATCAGCCAGGTGGTGCCGTACCCCTACCGGCCTCAATTGCCCGTGGTGCGCGAGTATCAGCAGTTGCTCAAGAAATACGCGCCAGAGGCTGAGATCAACTACACCAGCTTCGAGACCTTCCTGGGCGCGAAGGTCCTTGTCGAGGCCCTGCGCCGTGCCGGCCCGCAGCCTACCAGGGCACGCGTGCTGCGTGCACTGGAGTCGCTGCAGGGGTTCGATCTGGGTGGCGTCACGCTGAACTACGGGCCGAACAACCGTGTCGGCTCGCGCTTCGTCGAGGTCACGGTGATCGGGGGCAACGGCCGGCTCATGAAGTGAGGCGCGCCCGCGGCGATCACACTCTCCCTGCACAAAGGCTGCACCATGTCCTTCGTCTCGCGCTACGTGCGCTGCGCCGGCTATGAAATCCACCTGACCGACTGGGGCGCGCCCGGCGCGCCGGTGGTGATAGCCTGGCACGGCCTGGCACGCACCGGACGCGACATGGACGAGCTGGCCGCACACCTGGCGGCCCATGGCTGGCGCGTGTTGTGCCCCGACACCCTGGGTCGCGGCCTGAGCCAGTGGAGCCGTGATCCGCAGCGCGAATACACGCTGGCTTTCTATGCACGCGTTGTGGAGGAGCTGCTGGATCAGCTGGGTGTGCAGCGGGTGCAGTGGGTGGGTACGTCGATGGGCGGCGCCATCGGCACCGTGTGCGCCGCCGGCCTGCTGGCGCCGCGCCTGCACAGGCGCATCACGCACCTGGTGCTCAACGACAATGCCCCGCAGCTGGCCGGCCCCGCGCTGGAGCGCATCAAAGCCTATGCGGGCCAGCCGCCCCAGTTCGATACCGTGATGGAGTTGGAGGCCTTCTTTCGCCGCACCTACGCGCCGTTCGGCTGGCTCAGCGATGCGCAGTGGCTGCGCCTTACCGAGACCTCGCTGCGCCGCCTGCCCGATGGGCGCGTGACCCCGCACTACGACCCGGCCATGGTGCAGCAGTTCACGCGGCATGAGAACGACTATCTCGTCTGGCCGCACTACGACCGGCTCGACATTCCCGTGCTGTGCCTGCGCGGGGCCGAGTCCGACCTGGTGCTGCCCGCGGTGGTGCAGGAGATGCAGCGCCGGGGCCCGGGCGCACGCGGCCTGCTGGAGGTGGTCGAGGTGCCGGGCTGCGGCCACGCGCCCGCGCTCAACGTGCCGCAGCAACTGGCCTGGGTGCAGCGCTTTTTGCAGGGCCTGCCCGCGCAGGGGTGAGGCGGCGCACGGCTTGCGCGGTGTGCCTGCATTGTTGCCATCCACGCAACGCAGTTTCCTTATTTCAGGTCTCACTCGGCGCAGCCGTTGCAGCTAGCATGTGAGACTTGCATTGCCTGGGCGTCAGCGGCGACGCCGGCACGGCATGAAGGGAACCGCGACATGGGTTTTCTGGTGGATCTGATTCGCGAATACGGCCTAGGTGTCGTGTTCCTGAACGTGCTGATCGAGCAGCTGGGTGCGCCCATTCCCGCCTATCCAGTGCTGGTGGTCACCGGCGCGGTGGCGGGCGACGACTGGCAGCACGGCGCACGCATCGTGCTGTTGGCCGTGGCGGCCGCGCTCATTGCCGACCTGCTGTGGTACCAGGCCGGCAAATCCTACGGCCATCGTGTGCTGGGGCGCATCTGCCGCATTTCGCTGTCGCCTGATGCCTGCATCCGCCAGACGGAATCGCTCTACGGCCGCTGGGGCCCCAAGTCGCTGCTGATTGCCAAGTTCGTTCCAGGCTTTGCGTCGATCGCCAGCGCGCTTGCGGGTGTGGTGGGCACGCCGCGGTCGGTCTTCGTGCTGTACGACACGCTGGGCGCGTTGATCTGGGTGGGCTCGGCAGTGTTGCTGGGATCGCTGTTCAGCACCACGGTCGAGGACCTGCTGGCCGTGCTCACAGCGCTGGGCCAGGGGGGATTGGTATTGCTGGCGGTGGGGCTGGGCGTGTTCATTCTGCGCAAGTGGTGGCAGCGCCAGCGCACGGTGCGCTCGCTGAAGATGCCTCGCGTGTCGGTGCAGGAGTTGCGCGGCATGCAGGCCCAGGGGATCATGCCCACGGTGATCGATGTGCGCACGGGTCAGGCCTACAGCGCGGGCCATATTCCTGGCGCCCAGGCGTGGGAGCTGCGCCCCCGGGACGCGGCAGCACCCCACGCCCATCTATTGCCGCACGACGCGCATCCGCACGGCGTGGTCATCTATTGCGACTGCCCGGCAGAGATATCGGCCGCCCGGCTGGCGCGCCAGCTACAGCGCGCAGGCTTTTCCAACGTGCGCCCGCTGCTGGGCGGGCTGCAGGCCTGGCAGGACGCCGGGTTCGAGGTCGCCAAGCCGTCTGCCGATACGCCCTGAGACCGCTCGCCGCGCCAAGCAACAAGGCCTCCGTGTGGAGGCCTTGTTGCGTTGTGCGCGGAGAAGGACGTCAGTCCGGCATGGAGCAGTGCCCGCCCGAGGCGGCCTTGCCCGAGCCGGCTGCGATCAGCGGCGCCTCGAAGCGCAGGTCCACCGGGGCGGAGTTGCTGTAGTCCCAGGCCAGGAAGGCGGCGAGCACGGCCCAGAAGGCCAGGCGCAGTGTGGTGTGTCGTGTCATGGCGTAGCTCTCCTCGTGTTCATAAGCCGAAATGGCGACGGATGCGCAGGCCGAAGATCGTTCCTGCGAAGGCCAGCGGCACCCAGATCCAGCCGTGGAGGCTGCCTGTGGAGATGCCCGACAGCATGGCGCCGACGTTGCAGCCGAAGGCCAGGCGTGAGCTGTACCCCAGCAGCAGGCCCGCGACCAGGGCCACGGCCCATTGCGTGCCCGTCAGCGCCTTGGCCGTGACCGGCTTGCCGGCCGACACCCACAGAGCGCCCCCGAGGATGCCGATGTTGGTGATGCTGGTCACGTCCAGCAGCACGGTCTCCTGCAGGCGGGCGGCGTTGCCGGGCTGGCTCCAGAACCAGTTGCCCGCCAGGTCCGCGGCACCGCTGGCCTGGGCGAGTTTTGCCGCCCACAGGCCAAAGCCGTACACCACACCCCAGGGCTGGCCGGCGATCACCAGGTTCAGCGTGGCCAGCAGCGCCAGCAGCACGGCGCCCACGATCCACCTGCGCACCAGCAGCGGCTGGGGCTGCGTGCCTTGCGGCCCCTGGGCGCGGCGCGCATACCAGCGCACCGCCACCGCGACCACGGCCAGCACCGCCAGCGTGATCAACAGTGCCTGTTGCCAACCGAAGCGATTGACCAAACCGACGGGCTGCGCGCGGCCGAGGTCCAGCCAGAAGCCCAGGTGCATCGAGCCCAGGAAGCTGCCGAGCGCGAACAGCGGCAGGATCGCCGCGTTCATCGGAATGCCCAGGCCCGCCTTGTACAGCGTGCCGCTGCCGCAGCCGTCGGCAATCTGCATGCACAGCCCGAACACGAAGGCGCCGACCAGCAGGCTCACGCTGGGTGGGCCCAGGGCGGCCGTCAGTTCAGGGAAGTGGCCCAGCAGCGGCATGGCCAGTGCGGCGGCCAGTGCCAGCAGTAGCAGCTGGCCCATGACGCCGCTGGCGTCCTTGTCCTCGATGAGCATGCGCCAGCCCGTGGTGAAGCCAAAGCGCTGGCCGGCCAGCACCGCGCCCAGGCCCAGACCTACGGCGAACAGGGCCGCTTGCCGCACGGACACGGTCCACAGCAGCCAGCCCAAGAAAATGGCCAGCAGGGCCGCAAGAGGGAGTCGTTTCATGGAAGAGGGCTAGAGATTCAAAAAAGTGAGCTGCTAGCGCTTTCCTGGCAAGCGCTAGAGGCCGATTTGACTATGAGGCTGTCAGGTGCCCAGCGCAGTGGGCTGCCTTACTTGAGCTTGCGTTCCCACCACTGCTTGGCGTCGTAGGCCAGTGCCTCGGCGCGGGTGGGCTGGTTCGCCATCAGCGGCGGCTCCTGGGACTGGGTCCAGTCCACCATGGAGCCGGCATACAGCTTCACGCCGGGCAGGCCCGCCACTTCGGACAGGCCGAACCAGTCGGTGGCCGCCCAGTGGCCGGTATTGCAGAACGCGACCATGTCCTGGCCCTGTTCGCGCTTGACCTTGGCGGCGATCTGCCGGGCCGTCGCCGCATCCACGAAGGTGGAGGTGCCGGGAACGAACCACTGGTTGAAGTCCAGCTGCTGCGCGCCCGGCAGGGTGCCAGACACCTTGGCCGCGGGCGCACGCACCTTGCCCTGGTAGAAGGCATCGGGGCGCGAATCCACCAGTGCGGCGTTGCTCAGGCGAATGTGCTGGCCCACGTCCTCGCGCGTGGCCAGCAGGCGGGTGTCCAGCGTGGGCGTGTACTGGCTGGCCGCGACCTGTGGCACCTCGGCCGTCAACGGAAGCTGGGCTTGGCCCCAGGCCTTCATGCCGCCATTGAGGATGGAGAGTTCCTTGAGGCCCAGCAGCTTCAGCGTCCAGTACACGCGCGCCGCCGCGCCGAAATCCGTCGGGTCCGCGCCCGTGGAGACCACCACGGCATGCGTGGTGGGCGTGAGCCCTAGCGACTGCACCAGCGCGGTGAGCCGGGGCAGGTCGGGCAGTTCACCCGGGTTGCTGGCGGGGCCGCGCCACTTGCCGTAGGGGGCATTCACCGCACCCGGAATGTGCTGGGCGCCGTAGCTGGCGGGGTCGCGGATGTCGATCACGCGCGGCGGCGTGGCCTGCGTTGTCTGGGCCTTCAGTTCGGCAGGCGTCAGCAGTGGCTGGGCTGCCCACGCCGCAGGGGCCACATGGGCGGCCGTGGCGAATACCGCGAGGGCGAGCAGTTTTTTCATGGCGATCTCGAAAACAGTCGTTCAGGGAAGGGCGTAATTGTCCCGCGCCCTTGAGCCTCATCAACGACAGAATCGGATTGTTCTTATAGCCAATATGGATAAGCCAGGCCCGGCCCACCGCGGCGCCGGGCGGCTTTCAGAGGCCGCTGCCGAGCCTGCGCGGCACGCGCCGCCGCCCCAGCGCCATGGCCTGCCACGCGCGGCGGTAGGCCAGCAGCGTGCTTTCGGCGCGCGCCCGCACGCTGCCTTCCCACGGCTCGCCGGGGGTGAGGCCCGCGTGCGTACCAGTGAGCAGCGCAATGCCCTCGCTGACGTGCTGCGCCGTATAGACGTGAAAGCGCCCCGCCGCGACCGCATCCACCACGGCGGGCGAGAGCATCAGGTGGCGCTGGTTGCGTGCCGGAATTAGCACGCCCTGCGTGCCGGTCAGGCCCGCGTGCGCGCACACGCGGAACCAGCCCTCGATCTTCTCGTTCAGCCCGCCCACGGGCAGCACCTCACCGTGCTGGTTGAGCGCGCCGGTAACCGCGATGTCCTGGCGCAGCGGCAGGCCCGACAGCGACGACAGCAGGGCATACAGCTCGGCGCAGGAGGCCGAGTCGCCCTCAATGCCGCTGTACTCCTGCTCCAGCACGATGGACGCGTTGAGCGCCAGCGGCGCCAGGTGTCCGAACAGCGCGCTGAAATAACTGTGCAGGATGAGCACGCCCTTGTCGTGGATCGGGCCGGACAGCTCGACCTCGCGCTCGATGTTGACCAGGCCTTCTTGGCCCGCATGCGTGCGCGCGGTGATGCGCACCGGAAAGCCGAAGCGGTAGTCGCCCAGGTCGATCTGCGTGAGCGCATTCAACTGGCCGACGCGCGTGCCGTCCAGCGTGATGAGCAACTCGCCCTCGGCAATCGATTCGTGCAATGCCTCCTCGGGGGCGTTGTGGCGCTGGCGCTTGGCGATCAGTGCGGCTTCCACGTCGGCCGCATCGGTCAGCGCCGCGCCGCGTGCCCGTGCCTGGGCCGCGCTTTCGAGCAGCAGGGCTTCCAGCAGGGAAAAGCGCGCGCTCTGGCGCGACTGGTCGTCGGCCTCGCGGTGGGTGAATTCCAGCAGGCGGGCCACGGCCGCGGCGCTGCAGTGCGGCAGGCCGCGGCGGGCGCACGCGCGCGCGATGAACACGGCGCTGGCGTAATGCGTCTGGGCGCTGGCGGTGAAGCGCTCGGCAAAATCCACCTTCACGCGAAAGCGCTGCGCCAGGTCTTCGTCGCCCTCCTGCAGCACGTAATACTCGACGGCGGTGCCGATCAGCACGAGCTTGACGTCCACATCCACGCCCTCGGGCTGCAGCGCCACTGTCGGCCCACCACCGCCATGGCTGGCGGCCGTGTCCTCGACCGCCAGGCGGCTGCAGCGCAGGAAGCGGCGCAGCCGTTCCCACAGCGGCGTATCGCCCAGCAGGTCGCGCAGGAATAGCATCAGGTAGCCGCCGTGCGCACGCAGCAGGCCGCCGGCGTGGATGCTGGAGAAATCGGCATACGGCGCGTCTTCCCCGGATTCGTACTGGATGTGGCCGAACAGGTTGCGCAGCTGCGGGTTGTCTTCGACCACCACTGGCGCGCCCTTCAGGGAAGCGTTGTCCACCGCCAAGTTCACCTGGCACAGCGCCAGCAGGTTGGCCAGTTGGTCGCGGCGTTCCTCTTCCTGCGGATCGTCGGGCTGCTCGCCTTCGTGAGGCACGAAGAGCTCAAGGTCGTCGAGCACCTCGCGCTGCACCTGGTCGAGCCAGCGTCCCAGCTTGACCGCGTCCTTGATCTGCTTGCGCAGGCCCTGGCGGATGTCGTCCAGACCGTGCGTCACCAGCGGGCCGGCGCTCTGGCGCAGAAGCTGCGCCAGCGCACCGTCGCGCGCGCGCTCCAGCGGGCGGGTCTGTTCCAGGAAGCGCACGATCTCCGTGCGCAGCTCCTGCTCGGCCAGCTCGATGGCGGCGCGCTCGGGTGCGCCCAGCGCTGCGCCATCGGCCTCCGTCAGCGGCTCGCCGCCCGGGCCCAGCAGGGTGAACACCATCTGCCCCTGTTCACGCGACAGGCGAAACCGCCGTGCACGCGCGAAGTCGGCCAACTGGCTGAAGGCGCGCGCCTCGTCGCTCTGGTAGCGCTTGTGGATGCGCTCGCGCTCGTTCTTCACGTCCGGCGCAGCCAGGCGCTTGGGGATCTCCGCCTCCAGCTGGCGGCTCCAGCTCGCCATCTGGTCGCGCAGCTGGCGCCCCTGGCCCGCGGGCAGGCGCAGGGCGCGTGGACGTTCGGGTGCGTCGAAATCGTGCAGAAAGCACAGGTCCGGCGGCACGGGCCGGCTGGCGGCCGCTTCGTCCATGGCCTGGCGCATCAGGGAGGCACGGCCGCTGCCGACCTCGCCCAGCACGAACAGGTGGTAGTCGGGCTGTTGCATGGTCAGCCCGAACCGGGCCGCATCGAACGCGCGCTGCTGGCCGATCCACGGCAGGGGCTCGGCCACCAGCGCGCGCGTGTCGTCAAAGCCCAGGCTCTCGGGGCGGATGCTCAGGCGCAACTGGCCGGGTGCGAGTGCCGTGCAGGGCGCGCTCATGGCTGGCTCCAGCCCGCCAGGTGCTGTTGTGCAATGCGGCTCAAGGCGGTGATCCAGGCGGGGTTGTCGTTCAGGCAGGGGATGTAGCGGAAGTCCTGGCCGCCTGCGTGCAAGAAGGCCTCGCGTGCCTCCTGGTTGATCTCCTCCAGCGTTTCCAGGCAGTCACTGGTGAAGCCCGGGCACATCACGTCCACGCGGCGCGTGCCGCCCTGTGCCAGCGCCACCAGCGAGGGTTCGGTGTAGGGCTCCAGCCAGCGGGCCTTGCCAAAGCGCGACTGGAAGGTCAGCAGGTACCGGTCTTCGCCCAGCCCCAGCGCCTGCGCGAGCAGCCGGGCCGTGGTGCGGCATTGCTCCGCGTAGGGGTCGCCCAACCGCACATTGCGTTCGGGAATGCCGTGAAAACTCATCACCAGCTTGTCCGCCGGGCCGCCCTCGCGCTGCCAGTGCGCGCGCACCGACTGGGCCAGCGCGGCAATGTAGTCCGGGTGGTCGTGGTAGTCGTTCACGAAGCGCAGCTCGGGAAAGCAACGCGAGCGGCGCACCCACGCGGCCACGTCGTCGAACACGCTGGCGGTGGTCGTGGCCGAGTACTGCGGGTACAGCGGCAGCACCAGCGCGCGGCGCACGCCGGCGTCCTGCAGCACCTGCAGTTGCGCACCAATGGCCGGCTGACCGTAGCGCATGGCGGGCAGTACCCGCACCGGCTGGCCGGCCTCGCCCAGCCAGCCGCGCAGCATCACCGCCTGCTTGGCCGTCCATACGGCGAGCGGGGAGCCTTCTTCCGTCCAGATGCTGGCGTACTTGGCGGCCGACTTGGCCGGCCGCGTGCGCAGGATGATCCCGTACAGCAGAGGCAGCCACAGCGCCCGCGGAATTTCCACCACCCGCGGGTCGCCCAGGAACTGCGCCAGATAGCGGCGCAGCGCCGGTGCGGTGGGGGCGTCTGGCGTGCCCAGGTTGCACAGCAGAATGGCGGTGCTTTCGCGTGCTGCGGCGGTCTGGATCGAAGAGGCTGAGGCCGTCTGGGCGGCATGGTGAGAAGGCGAGGCGGGCATGCGGTGATTGTGGCAAATGCCGGGCGGTATGCTCGGGCCATGCTCGATATTTCCCGCATCCGCGCCATCACTCTTGACCTGGATGACACCCTATGGCCTATCTGGCCCACCATTGCGCGGGCTGAGAAGGTGCTGATCGAGTGGCTGCTCACGGTAGCGCCCGGCGCCTCGGCGCTGCTGGCGTCGCCCGATACGTCCCGCATGCTCCGTGCGCAGGTGGCGTCCGCCCATGCGCACCTATCGCACGACCTGACGGTGCTGCGCCGCGAGACCATCCGCGCAGCGCTGCGCCAGGCGGGCGAGGACGAGTCGCTCACGGACCAGGGGTTCGACGTGTTCTTCGCCGAGCGCCAGCGGGTGGAGCTGTTCGACGATGCGATAGCGGCGCTGGAATTCCTCTCGGCGCGCCACCCGGTGGTGGCGCTGTCCAATGGCAATGCGGACCTGCAGGCCATCGGCATCGGACGGTACTTTCGCGCCAGCATCAGCGCCCGCGAGTTCGGGATTGCCAAGCCCGACCCCCGCATCTTCCATGAGGCGGCGCGGGTGCTTGACCTGCCGCCGGCGGACGTGCTGCACATAGGCGACGATGCCACGCTGGATGCGCATGGCGCGCTGGGCGCCGGCATGCAGGCGGCCTGGCTCAATCGGGGCGATGCGGCGTGGCCGCACGCGGTGGCGCCTCCTGCCACCGTGCGCGACCTGTCCGCGCTGTGCCGCCTGCTGGGGTAGGCGTGGTCCGTGTCAGCGATGGGCGCGGCGTGCGCGCCAGCGCCGCAGAGCCGCCTTTTCCAGTTCGGCCAGCGTGAAGACGGCCAGCCCGGCCAGCAGGACGCGCGACCATTCCTGCACAGACAGGTCCGTGGAGCCGAACACGGCCTGCATCCAGGGCAGGTGCACGAAGCCCAGTTGCAGCAGCGCACAGAGGGCGATGGTCAGGGGCACCTTGGGATTGCCCAGCAGGCCCTCGCGCGACAGCACGCTGCGCTCGATGTGCCGGCTGTTGAGCAGGTAGAACATCTCCATCACTACCACCGCGCTGACAGCCATGGTGCGCGCGGTTTCGATCGCAGCGCCGTTGGACAGCTCCCACAGGAACAGCCCGAGCGAAGCCGCCGCCATGCAAACCGCCACCATGAGCACACGCCACGCGAACAGGCCGGACAGCAGCTTTTCCTGCGGAGGCCGGGGAGGGCGGCGCATGACGTCGTTCTCCGCAGGCTCGAATGCCAGCGCCACGCCCAGCGTGCTGGACGTGACCAGATTGATCCACAGCACCTGCGCCGCGGTGAGCGGCAGCAGCAGGCCGAATGCGATGGCGGCAAACACGATCAGCGCCTCGCCCCCGTTGGTGGGCAGCATGAACAGGATGAATTTGCGCACGTTGTCGTAGATGCCCCGGCCCTCGCGCACCGCATGACCCAGCGTGGCGAAGTTGTCGTCGGTCAGCACCATGGCGGCCGCGTCCTTGGCGGCCTCGGTACCGTTCCTGCCCATCGCGACTCCCACGTCGGCGCGCTTGAGTGCGGGCGCGTCGTTCACGCCGTCGCCCGTCATGGCCACGACTTCACCGCGGGACTGCAGGGCTTGCACCAGGCGCAGCTTGTGTTCGGGACTGGCACGGGCGAACACGTCCACGCTGGCCACCACGTCGCGCAAGGCGGCGTCGTCCAGCAGCTCGATCTCGGCGCCCGTGAGGGCGGGGCGGCCCAGGCCGATGCCCAGCTGCGCGCCAATCGCACGTGCGGTTTCGCCGTGGTCGCCGGTGATCATCTTCACGCGTACGCCCGCGGCCTGGCATTCGGCCACCGCGGCCACGGCCTCGGGGCGCGGCGGGTCCATGCTGCCCAGCAGCCCGAGCAGCGTGAAGCCGCCCTCCATGTCGGCGAACTGCAGCGCGTGCTGCTGCGCCGGCACGCGCTTGATGGCGATCGCCAGCACGCGCAGCGCCCGCGCCGCGCAGTCGTTGGCCGCGCGGCGCCAGTAGTCGTGCTGCAGCGGGGCATCGGTGGCCGCGCCATCGGCGGGCCACTGGCGCTGTGCGTTGCACATGTCCAGCACACGCTCGGGGGCTCCTTTCACCAGGATCACCGCATGCCCCGCGTGGTCGTGGTGCAACGTGGCCATGAAGCGGTGCTCGGACTCGAACGGTATGGCGTCGATGCGTGGCTGGCGGGCATGCAGCGCCGTTGCGTCCAGCCCCGCCTTGAGCGCCAGGGTGACGAGCGCGCCCTCCGTCGGGTCGCCCGTCAGGCTCCAGCCCTGGGGACCGTCGTGCAGCGCGGCGTCGTTGCACAGCAGCGCCACCAGGGCCACGGACTGCAGGGCAGGGTGTTCTTGCGCAGTGATGGGCACGCCCCCGATGAGGAAGCCCCCCTGCGGCGCATAGCCGCTGCCGGTCACCTCTATGACATGGTCGGCGGTCACCACGCGCTGCACGGTCATCTCGTTGCAAGTGAGGGTGCCGGTCTTGTCGGAGCAAATCACCGTGACGGCTCCCAGCGTTTCCACTGCCGGCAGGTGGCGGATGATGGCGTTGTGCTGCGCCATGCGCCGCACGCCCATGGCCAGGGTGATGGTCATGATGGCGGGCAGCCCCTCGGGGATGGCCGAGGCCGCCAGCGCCACGGCCATCATGAACATGTCCGCGGGTGCCTGAGCGCGCCAGAGCACCCCGATGGCGAACGTGGCGAGCACGAACAGCCCGATGGCCAGCGCCAGCCAGCGGCTGAACTGCGCGATCTGCCGCAGCAGCGGCGTGGTGCTCGCCTGCACCTGGGCCAATAGCGTGCTGATGCGCCCCAGTTCACTCTTCGTGCCCGTGGCCACCACGGTGCCCAAAGCGGTGCCCCCGGCCACCAGCGTGCCGGAGTAGAGCATGCTGCGGCGGTCGCCCAAAGCGGCGTCGGTTGCCACGGCGGCTTCGTCCTTGTCGCAGGGCACGGACTCGCCCGTCAGCACGGCCTCGTCGGCGCGCAGGCTGCGGGCCGTGAGGATGCGCAGGTCCGCAGGCACCTTGTCGCCGGACGCGAGGATGACGATGTCGCCCGGCACGAGCTGGTCGGCGGCCACCAGTTGGCGCTCCCCCCCGCGCAGCACCGTGGCCTGGTGCGAGAGCATGTGGCGTATCGCGTCCAGCGCCGACTCGGCCTTGCCCTCCTGCAAGAAACCGATGATCGCGTTGACGATCACGGCCCCCAACAGCACCCCGGTGTCGATCCAGTGCGCCAGTGCCGCGGTGACCGTCGCGGCAGCGAGCATCACGTAGATCAGCACGTTGTGGAATTGCTGCAGCAGGCGCAGCCAGGCCGGTCGGCGCGGCGGCGCGGGCAGGCGGTTGGGGCCGAAGCGTGCCAGGCGCCGCGCCACCTCGGCATGCGCCAGGCCGTGGCGGTCGTCGGTTTGCAGCCGTTGCAGCGCTTCGCCAGCGGACAGCGCATGCCACGGGGTGTCGCGGGCATCGGTGGATGGAGGCAGGTGCATGCAGGGCGGGCGCCGGGCGACGCGACTGGTCGAGTGAACCCAGTCTAGGTCCGCAGGCGCGGACCGTGCCAATGTCCCAGTGCCAGGCCGGGGAAAGTGGCCGCTATTGGCCTTCGACTGCTATCTAAAAAATAGCTGACTGCGCTTGCCGGTTGGTCGTTTGATGCTGTTTTTGATATGCATCACGCGGCCGGTAAATGGTCGCCGCAGGCAAGCAGGGGCCAGTGCTTCGCATGTGGCAGGGGAAGTCATATCCCTCTGCCGAGGCGGCGGCGCCCGTCATCCATTGGGCAGGGGAGCGCTGCAGGGGATGCCCTGCACCGCCGGCCCTGCCGTGCAACGATCTCAGGCGGAGATGCGTCTTGCCAGGAAGTCGCGGATGGCGAACAGCGTTGCGTCCGGTGCTTCGGTCATCTGGTGGTGGCCCACCGGCAGATGGACGATCTGCACGCCCTTGCCCGCGGATCGCGCGGCCTGGATCAACCCCTGCGCGGCCTTGGGCGCGGTCATCTGGTCTTGTGTGCCCAAGGCAAACAGCACGGGGCACTGCACTGCTGCGATGGCCTGTTCGCCGTGGGCGTAGCTGTCGCAGGCCACGAAGCCGCGGTGGAACACATTGACCTGCGGGTTGCTGCGCAGCACCTTGCGGCCCAGCGCCATGCCCGCGCCGTACACCCAGAAGCCCGCGCCTGAGGGGGGCGCGAGGGTGCTGCGCGAGAACACGTTGACCATGCGCAGCGCCTGCTCGGGGTCGGTCTGCGATGCCTCGATGAGCGCGGGCGACACCTTCATCGGATAGGCCGTACCCACCAGCACCAGATGGCTCATGCGCCCGCCCAGGCGTGCGGCGGCCTCCAGCGCGATCAACGAGCCCCAGCTATGGCCCACCAGCGCGGCGCGCTGGATGGACAGTGCGTCGAGCAGGGCGCCCACGAAGTCGGCCGCCTGCTCCACGCTCGCAGGGGCATCGCCCGCGCTTTTGCTGTGGCCGGGCAGGTCGACGGCCAGCACGTTCCAGCCATGGTTGGCCATGTAGCGGCTTTGCAGCGCCCAGACGCTGTGGTCGTTGAGCACGCCGTGGATGAACACCACGGTGGGCTTAGCGGCATCGAAGGGCTTGCCGCCGGTGTAGCAGTAGGTCTGTGCGCCGTTGACTTGCACGTACATCACGCACCCGCCTTTCCCGCTTGCTTCTCCGCTGCCTTGAGTGCCCGCTTGAGGTCGTCGATCAGGTCGTCGGCATCTTCCAGTCCGATCGACAGGCGGATCGTGCCCTGGCTGATGCCGCCCGCGGCGAGCGCTTCGTCGCTCATGCGGAAGTGCGTGGTGGAGGCGGGGTGGATCACCAGGCTGCGGCAGTCACCCACATTGGCCAGGTGGCTGAAGAGCTTGAGCGTCTCGATGAACGTCTTGCCCTGCTCGCGGTTGCCCTTGAGGTCGAAGCTGAACACCGAGCCCGCGCCGCGCGGCAGCAGGCGCTGCGCGAGCTGGTGGCTGGGGTGGGACTCGAGCAGCGGGTGGCCCACGCGCTCGACGAACGGGTGGCTGGCCAGGAACTGCACCACCTTCTCGGTATTGCGCATGTGGCGTTCCATGCGCAGCGGCAGGGTCTCGATGCCCTGCAGGATCAGCCAGGCGGTGTGCGGGCTCATGCAGGCGCCGAAGTCGCGCAGGCCCTCGCGGCGCGCGCGCAGCAGGAAGGCGCCCACGGTGCTCTCCTCGGTGAACACCATGTTGTGAAAGCCGTCGTAGGGCTGGGTCAACTCGGGGAAGCGGCCGGAGCCTTCCCAGTCGAAGCTACCGCCATCGACCACGATGCCGCCGATCACCGTGCCATGGCCTGAGAGGAACTTGGTGGCCGAGTGGTACACCAGGTCCGCGCCATGCTCGAAGGGCTTGATGAGCCACGGCGAGGTGAGGGTGGAGTCCACCAGCAGGGGCACGCCAGCTTCATGCGCAATGTCCGCGACCGTGGGGATGTCCAGCACCTCCAGCCCGGGGTTGCCTACGGTTTCGCCAAAGAACAGCTTGGTGTTGGGGCGGATGGCTGCGCGCCAGCCGTCGATGTCGCCGGGCTTCACGAAGGTGGTGTCAATGCCGAAGCGGCGCAGCGTGTAGTGCAGCAGGTTCTGGCTGCCGCCATACAGCGCCGTGCTGGCCACGATGTGGCTGCCTGCGCCCATCAATGTGGCAATCGCCAGGTGCAGCGCGGCCTGCCCGCTGGCCACGGCGATCGCGCCCACGCCGCCCTCCAGCGCCGCCACGCGCTGCTCCAGCACCGCGTTGGTGGGGTTGCTCAGGCGGCTGTACACATGGCCCGGGCGCTCCAGGTTGAACAGGGCCGCCGCATGGTCGCTCGACTCGAAGACGAACGAGGTGCTCAGGTGGATCGGCACGGCGCGCGCACCTGTGGCGGGGTCCGGCTGCGCGCCGGCGTGCAGGGCCAGCGTGTCGAAGCCGGGGTCGGAATATCCGGGCATTCATGTCTCCAAAGTGGTGAATTTGTGCGCCATTGTGGGCTATATTTATTCGCTATCGGGCTGCATGCAGCGCCTGCAGAACCCTTCGGAGACTCCCCATGAAAGTCAGCGACATCCTGCGCCTCAAAGGCAACACCCTCTACACCGTGCATCCCGACGAGCCGCTGGCCCGCGCCGTGGATGCCATGGCCGAGAAGGACATCGGCTCGTTGGTCGTGATGGAACATGGCGACCTGGTGGGCATGCTCACCTTCCGCGAGGTGATACAGGCGCTGACGAAAAATGGTGGCGGCGTGGGCACCATGCTGGTGCGTACCGCCATGGACGACGCGCCGCTGACCTGCACGCTGGAGACCGACATGGACGAGGTGCGCCGCATGATGCTGGGCCGCCACGCGCGCTACATGCCCGTGATGGACAAGCGCATGCTGATGGGCGTGGTCAGCTTCTACGACGTGGCCAAGGCCGTGGTGGACAGCCAGAATTTCGAGAACAAGCTGCTCAAGGCCTACATCCGCGACTGGCCGCAGGAAGAATCGCGGCCGGCCAACTGATTTGGTGATCACAATAGCTGCCAGCGCTTGTCAATCAGGCGCTGGCAGCTATTTTTTGGTAGTAACAGTGGCTCGGGGATAATCGCACTCCTATGAGCGGCAACACACTCGGTACCCTTTTTTGCGTCACCAACTTTGGTGAATCCCATGGCCCCGCCATCGGCTGCGTGATCGACGGCTGCCCGCCCGGCATGGAACTGTCCGAGGCCGACATCCAGGCCGACCTGGACCGCCGCCGCCCCGGCACCAGCCGCCATGTGACGCAGCGCAACGAGCCGGATGCGGTGGAAATCCTCTCGGGCGTGTATGAGGGCAAGACCACCGGCACGCCCATCGCGCTGCTGATCCGCAACACCGACCAGCGCAGCAAGGACTACGGCAACATCGCGCAGAGCTTCCGCCCGGGTCATGCCGACTATGCCTACTGGCACAAGTACGGCCTGCGCGACCCGCGCGGAGGCGGCCGCTCGTCTGCGCGCCTCACGGCACCCACCGTGGCTGCCGGCGCGGTGGCCAAGAAATGGCTGGCCGAGAAATACGGCACCCGCTTTCGTGCCTGCATGACCCAACTGGGCGAACTGCCCATCCCGTTCGAGAGCTGGGAGCATGTGCCGCACAACCCCTTCTTCGCACCGGTGGCCGACGTGCAGGCCTACGAGGACTACATGGACGCGCTGCGCAAGTCCGGCGACTCCTGCGGCGCGCGCATTCGTGTGCAAGCTACCGGTGTGCCCGTGGGACTGGGCGAGCCGCTGTACGACAAGCTGGACGCCGACATCGCCCATGTGATGATGGGCCTGAACGCCGTGAAGGGTGTGGAGATTGGAGCTGGCTTTGCCAGCGTGGCCCAGCGCGGCACCACGCACGGCGATTCGCTCACGCCGGAGGGCTTCGCCAGCAACAACGCGGGTGGCGTGCTGGGCGGCATCAGCACCGGGCAGGACATCGAGGTGTCGCTGGCCATCAAGCCCACCAGTTCCATCATCAGCCCACGCGAGTCCATCGACATCCACGGCCAGAGTACCGAGGTGATCACGAAGGGGCGCCACGACCCCTGCGTAGGCATCCGCGCCGCGCCGATCGCCGAGGCGTTGCTTGCATTGGTCATCATGGACCATGCGCTGCGCCACCGTGCGCAATGCGGCGACGTGGTGCAGGCCGTGGCTCCGATTCCGGCAGTCCGCCTGGGGTGATGGTCAAAAACGGCTGTAGCGCCCGCCCAGTGGGCGCTGCCAGCTATCAATAGAAGAGCAATGGGAAAGCAGCGGCTTACTTGCGGACTTCGTCCACCAGCGCACGGAACTCGTCGATGTCCTCAAAGCTGCGGTACACGCTGGCGTAGCGCACATAGGCCACCTTGTCGAGCTTCTTCAGCTCGCGCATGACCAACTCGCCGATGCGGCTGGACAGAATCTCGCGCTGCCCCAGGTTGAGCAGCTTTTCCTCGATGCGCTCGATGGCCGAGTCGATCTGCACTGTGCTCACCGGTCGCTTGCGCAGCGCCAGCTTGAACGATCCCAGCAGTTTCTCGCGGTCGTATTCGACGCGGCGGCCGTCCTTCTTGACGACCGTGGGGAAGTTGACTTCCGGTCGTTCGTAGGTCGTGAAGCGTTTGTCGCAGGCGCCGCACTGGCGCCTGCGGCGGATGAAGTCCCCGTCCTCGGAGACGCGGGTCTCGACGACCTGCGTCTCCTGATGGCTGCAAAAGGGGCACTTCATCGCAGCGGTCGATCAGCGATAGACCGGGAAGCGGCTGGTCAGCGCGTGCACCTTGGCGCGCACGGCTTCCAGGTTCGCCTCGTCATGCGGATTGTCCAGCACGTCGGCCACCAGGTTGGCCGTGAGGCGCGTTTCCTCTTCCTTGAAACCCCGTGTCGTGATGGCGGGCGTGCCCACGCGAATGCCGCTGGTGACCATCGGCTTTTCGGGATCGTTGGGGATCGCGTTCTTGTTGATCGTGATATGGGCCTTGCCCAGGGCTGCCTCGGCCTCCTTGCCGGTGATGCCCTTGGCGCGAAGGTCCACCAGCATCACGTGGCTTTCGGTGCGACCGCTCACGATGCGCAGCCCGCGCTGGATCAGCGTTTCCGCGAACACCTTGGCGTTCTTGGTCACCTGCTGCTGATACTGCTTGAACTCGGGCGACAGGGCTTCCTTGAAGGCCACGGCCTTGGCGGCGATGACGTGCTCGAGCGGGCCGCCCTGCAGGCCGGGGAAGATGGCGCTGTTGATGGCCTTCTCGTGCTCGGCCTTCATCAGAATGATGCCGCCGCGCGGGCCGCGCAGGCTCTTGTGCGTGGTGGAGGTCACCACGTCTGCAAACGGCACCGGGTTGGGGTACTCGCCCGCGACGACCAGGCCGGCATAGTGGGCAATGTCCACCCAGAAGATGGCGCCGACTTCCTTGGCGATCTTCGCGAAGCGCTCGAAGTCGATGCGCAGGGCGTAGGCGGAGGCGCCGGCGATGATCAGCTTGGGCTTGTGCTCGCGGGCCTTGGCTTCCAGCGCGTCGTAGTCGATCTCTTCCTTGTCGTTCAGTCCGTAGGAGACTACGTTGAACCATTTGCCGCTCATGTTCAGCGGCATGCCGTGCGTGAGGTGGCCGCCCTCGGCCAGGCTCATGCCCAGAATGGTGTCGCCGGGCTTCAGGAAGGCCATCAGCACAGCCTGGTTGGCCTGCGAACCCGAGTTGGGCTGCACATTGGCCGCTTCGGCGCCGAAGAGTTGCTTGATGCGGTCGATGGCCAACTGCTCGATCACGTCCACGTTCTCGCAGCCGCCGTAGTAGCGCTTGCCAGGGTAGCCTTCGGCGTACTTGTTGGTGAGCTGCGAGCCCTGAGCGGCCATCACGGCGGGCGAGGCGTAGTTCTCGCTGGCGATCAGCTCGATGTGCTCTTCCTGGCGGCGGTCTTCGGCCTGGATGGCGGCCCACACCTCGGGATCGGTTTGTTCGACAAGAATATTGCGTTGGTACATGGCAGTCCGATGAACTAAGTGTCCCTTGGCAATCAAGGGCTGCCCAGGCGAACGACGGATCGCTGCGGGGCTGGTGCCTGCCGCGCGGCACGCTCCCCAGTGGTTTGCAGAAAAACGCTGTTTCCTGCCGGTGTCCACGTCAGCGGCGGTGCCCCGGGGGACGTCCGCGCCTATCGCCAGTTGCGTGCCCTGCTAGTGTAGCTGAGCACGCCCTTCATCAATGCCAGAGTAGGCTCTTCAGAGGCCGCTCAGCAGGGCCACCTTCTCGCCAGTGGCAGGGGTTGCAGGTGCGGCTTCCGGTGTGGCAGGAGCCTTGGTGGACAGAAGAGGTGGATTCACGGGGCCGGCGGGAGAAACGCCCGTGCGACCATTGGCGACCTGGCGCAGCCGGAAATGCTCCGCCAGTACCTTGGCGGCGTAGCCCCCGTCGTCGGGCAGGTTGGCTGCGCCGACGTAATAACGCAGTCCGCCTTCCAGCGAGCCGGCGCGCGCGATGCACTCCTGCAGCACCTTCACGCCCACGCGCAGGTTGGCCACGGGATCGAATGCCGCCAGGTGCCCACCAAAGCCTTCGTACTTGTCGGTATGCACACGCGTCATCACCTGCATCAATCCTTGCGCACCTACCGGGCTTTGTGCAAACGGGTTGAAGCTCGATTCCACGGCCATGACGGCCAGGATCAAGGTGGGATCCAGCTTGGTCCGCGCGCCGATTTCATACGCCTCGGTGACCAGTGCCGCCAGCGGTTCGGGCGCCACGCGGTACTTCTTGCTGAGCCAGTAGGCCACGGCAGCCTGTTCCCGCGGCAACTCCTTGGGGTTGAGCGCTACTGCCCGCTCGCTTGCGGCAGGCTCCATAGGGAAGCCCACTACGGCTTCCTGGCGGGCCTGCAGCCAGCCCATGAGTTCTTCTTCTCCTGCCTGGCGCAGATCCGGGCGTGCCGTAAGTGTGATCACGCCAAAGACGACGCCCAGTCCGAGCAGGGCGAAGCCGCTGTGTGTCACTTCCAGAAAACCGTTGATCACATCGCCCGCAAACGTGCGGACGCCGGCAATCACATTTCCTGACGCTGTCATAGCTTTCCTTTCTAAGTCGGCTCCTGAGCGAAGAGCACTGTCGTGGTTGCTCAGGAGTCCGGTCCTGCCAGACGGTGGGGTCTGGGTGGGTATGCCGTTCAGTCCGTTTAGGCGCGTTAGGCCCAGGGGAATCTGTTGACTGTCGTAGCCGAAATCTGTAGTGGCTAGGGTTTTTACTAGGCCTTGGTTGAGGGCTGGCGGATTCTAGGAGGTCTCCAAATACAAGGTCAATACTAATATTTGAATTTTTTAGAACAAAAAGTTCTGTTCAATCTGTGGGAAAGCACAGTTTTTTCACGCATGTCCTTTTAAGAAGGGTCTGTGCGCTAGCAATTCGACTGCTTAATGAAACAGTCAATTGCATGAAATTTTTCATTGCTAAAAGCTGTTGGAAGGCGCGCTCGGATTTGCTATCTTTGAGGTGCCTGAACGACTCAGGCATCCGCCAAACGGGGCGATCAGCGCGATGAATGGCAGGCAGTGCCGCGTCACATGAGATCTCCTCCAAGGCAACCCCTGGAGGCAATCCCTTGCCTCCTGCGCTTGAGACGATCCTCTCCCAAGCGCAAAAAGATGGCGAAAGACCGTTGTGTCAGCCGTCAAGCCCGGTGTGCGAAGAAGTTCGACACCGGGCTTTCTTTTTTTGCGTTTTTTTACCTGCCTGCGTCAGCGCGGGGACGGTCCCATTGCGTTGGTAGCTCAACAGAATAGGTGCCGCGTGCTGCAAGTCATCAAGAACAACCCCTGGATTCGTCGATTTGCATGGTTGGTGCTGTGCTGGGGCGGCGCGTGGCTGCTCGGTTGGCTGGTGGTCCCTCCGCTGGCGCAGTCGCAGATTGAAAGGCATGCGAGTGAAGCGCTGGGGCGCAAGCTGACGGTCGAACGGGTGGAGTTTTTGCCCTGGACTTTGGAGGCCACTTTGCACGGCGTAGCCCTGGCGTCAAAGGATGGCAGTTCAGAGCAGGTACGGGTGGGCCGCATCTATATAGACGCTGAATTGCAATCCCTTTGGCGGGGCGCTCCAGTGATCGATGCGCTGCAGGTAGACGACCCGGTAGTTCGTGTCACGCAATTGGCCCCAGGCGTTTATGACGTGGACGACTTGCTCGCGCTCATGGCGGCGAAGCCGCAGGGCGAGAAATCAGCCACGGAGCCGGCACATTTCGCGCTCTTCAATATCGCATTGAAGGGTGGTGTCGTCGAATTCGATGACCGTACGGTGGGGGTGGTGCACACGTTGCGCCGCGTGGAACTGGACGTTCCTTTCCTGAGCAGTTTTTCTGCGGACCGCGAGGTCAAGGTGACGCCGCGCCTGGCATTTGAGCTCAACGGCAGCACCTTTGATACCTCAGCGATGGCCACTCTCTTCACGGACGCCAGGCAAGCCGAGGTTCGCCTGCATATTGAGAATTTCGACCTGGCCCCCTTCGGCCGCTACCTGCCGCCCAGCGTGCCGGTGCGGCTCAAGGCGGGGCGATTGGGCGCGGATGTTCAACTAGGGTTCGAGCAGCGGGAGACCCCTCGACTGCTGATTTCCGGGGATGTGCAACTGAGCGGGGTACATGCCACCGATGCGCAGGAGCAGCCTTTGCTGCAGTTCGAGGAAATGCGTGCCGTATTCAAGGAGGCGGAGCCCCTGCGGCGCAGGATCAACATTGATCTGCTGGAATGGCGCGGCGCGCGTGCACATGTACGCCGAAACGAGGCGGGTGAAGTAAAGCTTGCGGGACTGCCACGGGCCGACAGGGACGAGCACCCAGCGCCACAGACAAAGGAGTCTGCGGAGCCCTGGCGTGTCCATATCGCCAGGGTGGGTTTGCGGGATGGCTTCATCCAATGGACCGATGCCAGCCTGCCGCGGGGGATCGCCGCGTGGGAGGTGGAAGACCTGCAGGTAGAAGCGTCGTCCATTGCCTTGCCGCTGGAACAGCCCACGCAACTGCGTGCGAGTGCTTCCCTCAGGCAGTCTGCGGCCGCCGGCAGCAGCGAATCCGCGCGATTGGCTGTGCTGGGCCAAGTGAGCGCCTCGCAGGCGCAGGCTGCCCTTTCCATCAAGGGCCTGCCGCTGTCCATCGCTGCGCCCTATCTGGCGGGCGTGCTGCAACCCCGCGTGGAAGGTTCCGTGGATGCGGACCTCGGAATAGCACGGCATGGCGATGTCGTGCTGGCGAAGGTGGCTGCGTTGTCCGTGGATAAGTTGGCGCTGCGTTGCGCCTCCAAGGAACAATGCGTTCCACTGCAGAGCGCAGGAATCCAGGACGCGCCCGCGGATTCACTGGCCGCGTGGAGCCGGCTGGAAGCGGGCAATGCCTGGATACGCTGGCCCCAGCGCGCTGTATCGGTAGAGCGGATTTCGTTGCAGAGGCCGCGCCTGCTGCTGTCGCGCACTCGCTCGGGGGAATGGATGTTTGAACAGTGGGGTGTGTCGCACCCGGGGGTGAAGGGGCCCAACGCGGGCGCTCCAAAGGCTGCGGGTCGTCCCTGGTCCATGGGGCTGGCTTCCCTGGAGATCGATGGCGCAGCAGTGGCTTTGCGCGACGCGGCAGCGCAGAGCGCCGTAGCGCTGAATGTGTTCGACCTGCAACTGCACGCGCGGGATTTTGCTTATGCGGACGGGCGGGTCACTCCCACGTCATTGCGCCTGGAAGGCCGGGTGGGTGCAGGGAGGACCGAACCAGGCCGGTTGCGCTACGAGGGCTCGGTGGCGATGGCGCCCGTTCTGACGGCGCAGGGCAAGGTACGCGCCCAACACCTGCCGTTGCACGCGCTGGAGCCCTATGTAGGGCAGGAGCTTAATGTCGACGTCCTCCGCGCCGATGGTGGCTTCGACGGAGACGTGCGCTATGTCCAGGGGAATGCCGGCGCCACTGTTTCGGTCAAGGGGGATGTGTCGCTGGACGAGGTGCGCGTGCGCGCCAAGGCTGGCTTGGACATGCCTGAGGAGACGAAGGCCGGCGAGCGGAGCGTAGGTGCGCGGGGCGAGGATCTGCTGCGCTGGAAATCCCTGGCGTTGCGCGGGGTGGCGATGAATTTGCAGCCAGACCAGCCTGTGTCTCTGGATGTGAAGGAAACGGCGCTCAGCGATTTCTTCGCACGGATCATCGTGCAGGAAGACGGCCGCATCAATTTGCAGGATATTCGCAAGGCGTCGGCAGCGGAAGACGCGGTTGCGGCATCGAACGCTGCAGCCGCCGCTCCGGCAGCGGCCCCTTCGGGTCCGCAGATCCGCTTTGGTCCCGTGGCGCTGACCAATGGGTCGGTGCGCTTCACGGATTACTTCATCAAACCCAACTACTCTGCCGACCTGAGTGCACTCACGGGCCGGTTGAGCGCATTTTCCTCGGTGTCGCCGGAGGCGGGGGCAGCGCCGCAGATGGCCGACCTGGAATTGCGCGGTCGCGCCCAGGGGACGGCGTCACTGGAAGTCACCGGCCGCATCAACCCGCTGGTCAAGCCCCTGGCGCTGGATATTCAGGGGCGCATGCGTGACCTTGAGCTGCCCCCGTTGTCGCCTTACAGCATCAAGTACGCGGGTCATGGGATAGAGAAGGGCAAGCTCAGCATGGACGTGGCGTACAAGATCTTGCCCGATGGGCAGCTCATCGCTACCAACAAGCTGGTATTGAACCAACTGGCGTTTGGGGAGCCCGTGGAGGGCGCGTCCGCCAGTCTGCCCGTGCGGCTGGCGACGGCCCTGCTGGCGGACCGCAATGGGATCATCGACGTGGATCTGCCCATCAGCGGCTCCCTCAACGACCCCGAATTCCGTCTCGGAGCGGTCATCCTGAAGGTCATCGGCAACCTCATCATGAAAGCGATCACCGCCCCCTTTTCCCTGTTGGCTGGCGCTTTCAGCGACGCGGGCGAGCAGGGCGCGGTTCTCTTCGCGCTGGGCAGCGCAGAACTGGATGAGAAGGCCCGACAGCAACTGGACAAAATCGCCAACGAACTGAACAACCGCCCCGCGCTGAAGGTCACGGTCGTGGGTTGGGCGCAGCCCGACGCCGAGCAGCTGGCATGGAAACGCCAGCGCTTGCGAGACATGGCCGAGGCGCAAAAGCGCAGGGCAGCCATCCGTGCGGGTGAACCTGCGGACAGCATCGCACCGCTCACTGAGGAGGAATACCCTGCGCTGCTGAAGGAGTTGTATCGCCGGTCCGACATCCGCAAACCGCGCAACTTCGTCGGTCTGGCGAAGGACGTACCCGTTGCAGAGATGGAGGCCCTGCTGATGCACAACCTGACAGTTCCGGACAACGCCATGGCGGATCTGGCCTTGGCGCGAGGGGTGGCCGTGCGGGACTATCTGGCGCAACAGCAAGTCCCGCTTGAACGTTTGTTCGTAGGCGCAAGCAAGCTGCAGCCGGAGGAGGAGGGCGATGCGCCATGGCGGCCGAAGGCAGAGCTTTCTTTGAATGCCCAGTGAGGGGTGCGCGGGATTTTGTAACCTCACAGGGTGCGGCTACCGGTACAGTACCGTTCCAATGCGAGCGCGGTTCCCGCGCCATCCCGTCTATCCCTCAGATTCCTGATCTGGCGCAGCGGGAAGGCGGTGTAAAACCGGGCGAAAATAGCCGCTTGTCCGTGAGCGATGCCCACCTACTGCTTGCGCTGTTGGCGCAAGGTGGCTCGCTTGCACCTTGATGAATCCATGTTCCCTTTTTCTTCACGTAGCAAAATGTCCGACGCATCTGACGCGACCCCGGTCCCTGCCAAAACCAGCGAGCCGCATCCCCTTGATGCGTTGACGGGCGGCGCTTTCTCTGCGGCCACGTCGGGTGAACGCTCGGCACGCATCCGTGAATGGTTGTCCACCCAGCCTGGCGTGGAAAAGCTCCAGGAAGTATTCAAGGAATTGAGTGCGCGGGACAAAGGCGCCGCGCGCGCAGTGCGTGAGCGACTGGACGAGATTCGGCGCGCGGAGGGCCAGGAGGCGATCGCCGCCGAATGGGCAGCCAAGGCCGAAGCGCTGCTCGCAGCCGCCAAGCTCAACATTGCCGACGCGCTCGCCTGGCAGCGCGATGCGGCCAAGGCCGGCGCGCCGCTGTCCCGCGAACCTCTGTCGGTGCTCAAACAGCGTCTGAACGAGCGCGTGAAAACCATCGAAGACCTGCAGCATCGTGTTCAGGTGCAGCGCGAAGCCGCCGTTCTGCTCGCGCAGCGCATCGAAGTGCTCTCCACCAAACCGTGGAAGGATGCGCAGTCTGCGCTGGAACTGCTGAACGCCGATGTCGGCCGCTGGCAGGAGCAGGCCCAGGCACTTGCCGACGACAGTGCCTGGCCCAGCGTAGAAGCGCGTTTTCCCGCGTTGCTCGATGCTTCGCGCACCCAGCTGCTGGTGGTGTGGGAGGCGTTTCAGTCGGCATTGACGCAGGCTGTGCTTGCGGCAGAAGACCCCTCGGCTCCCCTGCCGCCCGTGCCCGTGTGGTCCGACGAACTGCGCCAGGCGCGCGGGCTACCCTCAGAAGCGGGAGCCGCCGCCAAGACGCCTGCCCCCCGCCCATCCAAGCCGCAGGCGACTCCTGAAATGCGCGAGAAGGCCTTGCAGGCCGTTCAGGAGGCCCTCGCCAAGCTGGAGCAGGAAACCGCACAGGGCCATGGCAAGGCCAGCGCTGGCGCAGCGACTGCGCTGCGCGCCGTGCTTAAGGTGCACGGCAAGTTGATCAATGCCGAACTGGAGCAGAAAGTGCACGCCGCCCTTGTGGCCGCGGGCGAGTTGGAGGGCTGGCAGCGCTGGAGCGCCGACCAGGTGCGCGAGGATCTCGTGGCCCGGGCCGAGGCACTGCTGCGCAGGCCGGAAGGACAGTCCCTCGGCGGGCGCAAGATGCAGGAAACGCTGCGCCAGCTGCGCGAGCAGTGGAAGCAGGCCGACCAGGGGGCGCCGGCCAACCACGCCCTGTGGAAGAAATTCGACGATGCGTGCAATGCCGCGCACAAGGTGGTCGAGGGCTGGCTGGAGAAGGTGCGTGCCGAAGGTGCCGAACACCGTGCGCAGCGGTTGGCGCTGATCGAAGAGGTGAATGCCTGGGCCCAATCGCAGGCCGCTGCCGCTGCGCAGGACTGGAAGTCCTTCAGTCGTGCATTGCACCAGTTTGCCGAGCGTTGGCGCACCGGTGGCCATGTGAGCGAAAAGATGTTCGCTGAACTGCAGCCACTGTGGAAGCAGGCACTGGCGGCTGCCAGCGCTCCGCTGGAGGCTGCGCAGAAGGCCAGCCTGGAGCGCCGCCACGCCATGATCGAGGAGGCAGGCGCCCTGGGTGCGGCCCCAGGTCTGCGCATCGATGCCATCAAGGCCTTGCAGCAGCGTTGGCAGGCCGAGGCGCAGGCGGTGCCGCTGGATCGCAAGCATGAGCAGAAGCTCTGGGACGCGTTCCGCAAGCCCATCGACGAGGCGTTCAACCGCAAGTCGGCCGAACGTGAGCGCAGTGCCTCCGAGTTGAGCGCGCGCGACCGGGCCGTGCTGGAGGCATCCAAGGCGCTGGAGGCCGCCAATGCGTCGGGCGATGCGCAGAAGATCCGCGGTGCCATGGCCGCGCTGGAGCGCGCGCTGAAGGAGCCTGCCGGCGGATCGGGGGATTCCGAGAATTTGGATAAAAAAGCCGATCAAACCATTGATGGTCAAGCGCAAGCAGCTACTGATTCGGTAGCAGATCAAAACGATGCGCCGACTTCCAAACCCGTGCCTGCGGCGCGCCCGGTGGTGGCCGTGCGTGGCGATGACCGGCCGGGGGCGCGCAAGGCGGTGCCCGCGCAGCCCACGGTCGCCGGCCGCGGTGGCGACCGGCGTGACGGCCGCGGCCCACGGGACAGCGGTATGCAGGGGCGGGGGCGGGAGCGCGATGGTGCTGCTGCTGCGCGAGGTCCGCGTCTGGGTGATGCGGCTTTCCGCGCGCAACGCGACGCCATGGAGCATGCGCAGGGCGCGCTGCGCAAGCTGGCGGCACAGGCCCATGGCGAAGCGCTCACGCAACTGTTGTCGGCCTGGAAGAGCCGTGACGCTGCGCAATTGCCCAGCGTCCAGGAACTGGGCGGCAAGGTGCCCCCCACGGCGCGCACCGCCTGGTCACAGGCGATTGCGGCACCTGCGGCCGGGGGTGCCCCGGAAGCATTGCTGCGGCTGGAGATCGCAGCGGAGGTCCCGACGCCCGCAGACCAACTGGCCGCACGGCGTGCTCTGCAGCTGCAGTTGCTCACGCGTCGCAACGATCCGTCGCCGGCGCAAACCTGGACGCAGGATGTGGCGCGCGTGCTGGAAGGCGCCAGCGACGAGGCAGGCGCGCGCCGCCTGCAGAGCGCATTGAAGGTCCTGCTCGGCAAATAGTCGGCGGTGTCGTCGCCCAGGGCGGGCATCCGTGTCGTTCCGGAGAAGGACGCTACGGATGCCAGCGCATCAACTCGTCCGGGTGCGCGGAACGGCAAGCCCCAAGGCAAATACGGAGTTCGGCACATCCCCTGACGGTAGCTGGGTTTTCGCTGCCCGTCGGCCTGTGGTGCTGGCGGGCGGGGCCACTACCACGGCTGCAGAATGGTCGGCATGGCAGGCGCTGGCTTCCCGTTGGGTCAGTAGGTCCGCCACCGTAATGGACTGCAGGTATTCCATGACACGCGAGTGAAAGCTGGCCCACAGCTCGGCCGTCATCTCGCCTGGTGCCGATGCGATGCCGGTGTCCGTGCCCTTGTCATCGGCGCCGCCCATGTATTTTTCGGAGGCGATGACGATATCGGCCACGGAGAGTTCCTGTGGCGGCCGTGTCAGTGTGTACCCCCCGCCGGGCCCGCGAATGCTGTGGACCAGGCCGGCGCGGCGCAGTGCGCTGAAGATGTCTTCGAGATACGAAAGGGAGATGCCTTGGCGGGCGCTGATGGAGGGAAGCGCGATGGGCCGGCCGTGGGAGCGCAAGGCCAGATCGGTGACCGCAGTGACGGCGAGTTTGCCTCGGGTGGTCAAACGCATGGTGCTGTTCCTGAGGGTAGGAAAAGGGCCTGAAGCCATCGGTCCGATGGTCAGGAAGGAAAAGAGGAAGGGGGTTGCACGCCGGAGTTGCGCGGCGCACCTGTCTCTCGCGTTCGCAGAACGCGTCCAGGCGGGCGCAACCTTTTAGGCGCGCGTAGTCAGGGACCTGGGAGGTTTAGGCTGCTTTTTCAGCACAGGGGAGAGTGCGGCTCTCTCCCATTGCGCGGGGCAACTGAACAAGCCATGGAGGGGCTTGCCGCGAAAGGCGCGTATGTTCTGATCGTCCGGGAGATCCTGCTGCGCGTCCATCAGGCCATGCTCGCCTTCGGATGACGCGTCGTTTGCCACGGAAGGGTCAGCGGCTGTTGCCATCGCGGCTTTGTCTGCTGGTGCCAACTGCACGGAGGCGACCGCTGGCCGCAGGTGTTCCACGGGTGGCACCTTGCCAAATGCGGAGACACCCACGCTCAGCAGGAAGTGGAGGGTGAAAACCGCAATCAACCATCTCGGCATGGTGGACAAATTATACGGGCGGGTCCTTAAAGCCCTTCGGCAATACATGAGGACAGTGGTCTGACTCATTGGCCTTTGGCTACACGCGCGTGTGTCGTTGCCGGTGCGGCAGGTGGGACGGGATCCCTTGAGCCTCAAGATGATGCGCCATACTGCGGCCCAGGTTGCGCACTAACGCCAACTGTTGGTTCGCCCGCTTGTCCATTGCCATGAATGTCGTGCCTTCCGATTGTCCCCCTTTCACCTTCCACAGAGGCACCGCGCCACTGCTGGTTTCCATGCCCATGTGGGCACCCATGTGCCAGACGCCATCGCAAGGCGCCTCAACCCCGAGGCGCGGAGCGTTCCGGACACCGATTGGCATTTGGAACGGCTCTACGGTTTTGCGAAGTCGATGGGAGCTTCAGTACTGGTCGCCACGCACTCGCGCTATGTGATTGACCTCAATCGCCCTCCTGATGGCTCCAGCCTCTACCCAGGCCAGAGCGTCACTGCGCTGTGCCCTGTGGACGCCTTTGACAGCACGCCGTTGTATAGCGGCAGGCTCGTGCCGGACGCAGCCGAGGTTGCCGCGCGGCGCGAGGCATTGTGGGAGCCCTACCATGCCCAGTTGCGGGAAGAGTTGAACCGTATGCGCGCCACCCATGGCGTGGCGGTGTTGTGGGATGCGCACTCGATTCGGTCGGTCCTTCCGCGCTTCTTCGACGGCACATTGCCAGACCTGAACCTGGGTACCGCCGGAGGCACGAGCTGCGATGCAGCGCTGGCGCAGGAGCTGTTTGCCATTGCCGAAACGGCGCTCGACCACACGGCCGTGCTCAACGGACGGTTCAAGGGAGGCTACATCACGCGCCGTTACGGCGAGCCTGCGCGCAACATCCACGCGGTCCAACTGGAGATGACACAGTGCAGCTATATGCAGGAGGCACCGCCGTTCAACTACCTGCCGGAGCGCGCCGGGCGCATTCAGCCCACGCTGCAACGTATGGTGGAGGCAGCACTCCGGTTCGCGCAGCAACGGTCATTGCGCTGACGCGCTAAGATGCGCGCATGCAGGTTTCCAGTCCCTCTCTCGTAGCGCAAGATCCGGCCGAGGCGCCGTGGGGATGGTCCAGACAATTCCGCATGCCGGTCTTCAAGCCGGGCACCCGGGTGAGGCGAGCCGGAAGTTGGGAAACTGTCAGCCATGTAGCACTGCGACGCCAGGATCTGGCTGTGTACCTGGTGGGGCGCGCTGAACCCGTGGACCCCCTGGATCTGGAACTCGAGCCCACCTTGTTTACCACTGCTCGGGTGCCAGAGAGGCACTGAACAGCGGGTATCAACGCACCAATAGGTGAACTAGATGCCGCAGCGGTGCGCCATGGCTTCACCCAGCCGCACGGGCCGCGCTGCTTCCCATCCCGGCATGAACTGAACTGCGCCGCGGGGAAACAGCAGCACGACCGTGGAGCCCAGCAGAAAACGCCCCATTTCATCACCCTGACGAAGCACGACTTCTCGGTCCCGGTAATCCCAGCGGCGCGGTTGGCCGGTACGCGGCGGATTGACCTGGCCGTGCCATACCGTGGCCATGCTGCCGACAATGGTGGCGCCTACCAGCACGAGCGCCATGGGGCCCAGGGGCGTTTCGAACAGGCAGACCACACGTTCGTTGCGCGCAAACAGTCCGGGCACACCGCGTGCGGTGGTCGGGTTCACTGAAAACAATGCCCCAGGCACATGGTCCATACGCACCAGTCGTCCATCGCACGGCATGTGAATGCGGTGGTAGTCGCGTGGACTGAGATAGATGGTGGCGAAGCTGCCATCCTGGAACTGCGCGGCCATTTCGGCGTCGCCGCCAAGCAGAGCCGCGGTGGAGTAGAGGTGGCCCTTGGCTTGGAAGATCTGGTCCTGCTCGATAGGACCGATCTGGCTGACCGCTCCATCCACAGGGCATACCACCGCAGCATCGGCAAGCGGGCGCAGTCCAGGGCGCAACGCACGTGTGAAGAAGTCGTTGAAGGTTGCGTAGCTCGCAATGTCCGGATTGGCCGCCTCGCTCATGTCCACGCCGTAGCGCGCCACAAACCGGCGGATCACCGCGGTGGTCAATTGGCCCGCACGCGCAGACGCCATACGTCCGGCAAAGGAGGTCAGGGCTTGTTTGGGTAACAAGTACTGAGGCAGTACGGCGATACGATCAGACACGTGGCGGTAATCCTGGTGATGGAGTCGGATGATTCTAAGGGGAGGGTGGATTGCGCCCCAGTCGTGCGTCCCGTGCGGTTGTGGACTGCCTGTGATAGTGCAAAAAACCACATGCCCTGCAAGTTCAGGGCTTGCCCGGATAATGCGCGGCTTCCTCGAGCAACGGCCGCCGCGCCGATTCTCTGCGCGGCTTGGCGCCTTCTCCCATTCATGTCTGCACCCCCATTCCCTCGCACAGACGCTGCGGTAGAGCCGCCGACGTCAGCCTTACGGCGCGTCGCTGGCTGGCTGCGACTTTTCTGGCCGGCGCCTGCAGGCGTCAATCAGCGCGAACGCTTGCGCATGGTGTCGGGTATCGCGCTTTGCGTGGCCGTGGTGGCGCTGTTTGCGCATTGGTTCGGGGCTGGCCTGCCGGTCCCGTGGATGGTGGCCTCCCTGGGCTCCAGTGCGCTGCTCATCATTGCGATGCCTTCCAGCCCCCTCGCCCAGCCGTGGCCAGTGCTGGCGGGCAGCGTGCTGTCGTACATGGTAGGCGTTGCCTGCGCCACGCTGGTTCCCCACGTCGCTCTGGCCTGCGGCGCAGCCGTGGGACTTGCCGTGGCGGTCATGCTGGCATTGCGCTGCCTGCACCCCCCAGGCGGGGCGATGGCCTTGTTCGCTGTGCTCAATCCGCAGGACGGCGCGGCTTTTGCGGTATTTCCGGTGCTGCTCAATATGCTGGCGCTGGTGTTGATGGGAATGGCCTTCAATCACTTGACGGGGCGCAGCTATCCGCATGCACAAAGAGCGCGGGGGGCCGCGCATAAGGAATCTGGCGCTTTCATCTCGGCCGATTTGGATGCCGCCTTATCGCACTACAACCAAGTGCTGGATGTCAGTCGCGCCGACCTAGAGGGGCTTTTGCACTTGGCTGGCAAAGCCGCCTTCCAGCGCACGCTTGGCGAGCTGCGATGCGGCGAGATCATGTCATCACCGGTGCATGCGGTGGTTGCCGAGACGCCCCTCAAGGATGCCTGGGCGCTCATGCGCAAGCATGCCGTCAAGGCGTTGCCGGTAGTGGACGGGGCGCGCAGGGTGGTCGGCATCGTCACGGTGGCAGACTTCATGCGCCTGGCCAATCTGGACATGCATGAAGGCATGGGCCAACGTCTACGCTCGCTCATCATGGGGCGGCCCAAACGTCCCGAGCAAGTACAAGGCCTGATGTCGTCTCCCGTGCAGCAGGTGCTGTCTGAACAGCATGTGATGGATCTGGTGCCTCTGTTCTCCGAGGCGGGACACCACCACATTCCGGTGGTGAATGATGCGCAGGAACTGGTTGGCATCATCACGCAGACGGACCTCGTGAAGACCTTGGCTGCCGCGGTTGCCCGGCCATAGGCCCGGCTTCGACATCGCAGTACAATTCCGCCGCTTATGCACAGCGCTTCGCCTGTCCATTGAAGCCGTTTCCCCGGCCTTACGGCCTCCTGCGCCTTTGGTGCAGCAACTCACCTGCCTGCATTGCACCTTGCTTCGAGCCCCTCAAGGGCCGATGCGGCCCTTGGGTTAGTGGACGCATCGGCTTTTCCAGGCGCCGCCATAGATAATTGTTATCAAGAGACTGACCACACACATGGCCAAAGAAGAACTGATTGAAATGCAGGGTAGCGTGACCGAAGTCCTGCCGGATTCGCGCTTTCGCGTGACGCTGGACAACGGCCACCAACTCATCGCCTATACCGGCGGCAAGATGCGCAAGCACCATATTCGCATCCTGGCAGGTGACAAGGTGTCGCTGGAAATGTCGCCCTACGACCTGACCAAGGGCCGTATCACTTTCCGCCACCTTGCAGGGCGCGGCCCTGGGCCGGGCACCGGCTCGTCATCTGGCAATCGCTGAGTGTGACAAATACCGCCGATTTTTGGCGGTGAACAGAATCTGGCAGGTTAGAATGCCAGCTGTCGGAGCGTAGCGCAGCCTGGTAGCGCATCTGCTTTGGGAGCAGAGGGTCGCGAGTTCGAATCCCGCCGCTCCGACCAATTGAATCAAGGGGTTAGGTCTATTGACCTAACCCCTTTTGTCTTTGTTTTTGCGGGCTGCCATGTTCGCTGGCCAACGATGACAGACAATCCCCGCTGGGCTCCTACGGCACCGTCTTACATCAGCGCCGTCCCTGTCTTCCTAGGATGAATTTTTCATCGCAGGAGCAGAAGCATGTCTGAAGAAGCAGTGTTTGATACTGCGCCTCTTCCCGAAAGGCTGGCGGCAGACCAGAAACAACGCGCACGCGACCGTGGACATTTCAACAACTACGGTATGCGGGAGGACTCCACGGACGAGCCTATCGTGGATGGTGAAAATGCGGCGGATGGCGGCCAGGCGCGACGCTTTGGAGCGGGTGGCGATGAGTCCACCTATGCAAACCGGCACGGCCGATTCCAGGAGGCAGAGCAGTCCAGCGCCGGGGAGCCTGCTATGAATTTGGTGAACGAGCCAACGTCTGCAAAGAAACCTTAATGCGGCGGCGTCGCCGTGATACGCACCCCATAATTTAGCGCTCCCTCTGGTTGCTGGGTTGTCCTGATCGGGCGAGTACTGGGGAGGGTGATCATTGAAGGCTGGCTTGAAGCGCCAGCCTTTTTCCTGGACTTGTGGGACGCGTTTTGCTGACGACCGCTCGAAAAACTGCCGAGACACGCCATGACCGACTGGACGCATTGCGCGGGTTCGCCATGGTATGGATGACGGCCTTCCATTTCTGCTTCGACCTCAGCCATTTTGGCTACTGGCCCCAGGACTTCCGGGCAGATCCCTTGTGGACTGTGCAGCGAACCCTCATCGTCAGTCTGTTCCTGGGATGTGCGGGGCTGGGACAAGCGGTGGCTTGGCAACGTCAGGTTGGGTGGGCGCGTTTCGCCCGGCGCTGGAGCCAGATCACGGCCTGTGCATTGCTGGTAACGGTTGGCTCTTTTCTGATGTTCCCGCGCAGCTTCATTTACTTTGGTGTGCTGCACGGCATGGCAGTGATGCTCGTCATCATGCGGCTGACGGCGGGATGGGGCAGGTGGCTGTGGTTGGCCGGGCTGCTGGCACTGGTGTCGCCTTGGGTCGCAGGCTGGGCGCTGCGGGGGCCTCTTTCAGAATGGGCGCCGCTATTCAATGGACGGGGCCTTAACTGGTTGGGCTGGATTTCGCGAAAGCCCTTTACCGAGGACTATGTGCCGCTCTTTCCGTGGCTGGGCGTCATGTGGTGGGGGATGGCGGCCGGGCAGTGGCTCGTTGTGCGTTCGGACGGCTGGCTGTCCCGCCCGTTGCCGTGTGTGGTAGCGCCCCTGGCTGGTTTGGGACGCTATAGCCTCAGCTATTACATGCTGCACCAGCCCGTCCTGATCGCAGGACTGTTGCTGGCAGGCTGGCTGGCGGGGCGGGCATAAAAAAACGCGGCCCGAAGGCCGCGTTGTCGTGCGCGAGGCGCCTGTAGTGGTTACTCCACCTTGGCCTTGGCGCGCAGGTCTTCCTGGAACTTCGCCAGTTTCTGCTGCTGCAGTTGCTGGGCGATCTGGGGCTTGACCTCTTCCAGCTTCGGCA
The DNA here is from genome assembly GCF_056730635.1 of Diaphorobacter sp. B2A2W2. Classification (NCBI taxonomy): domain Bacteria; kingdom Pseudomonadati; phylum Pseudomonadota; class Betaproteobacteria; order Burkholderiales; family Comamonadaceae; genus Diaphorobacter; species Diaphorobacter sp. B2A2W2. The sequence goes on along the minus strand of NZ_JBWZOR010000005.1, from coordinate 57,798 downwards.
GCTGGGCTTCGCGCACATCGTCCAGGCGGATGACGTGCCAGCCGAACTGGCTCTTCACGGGAGTCTGGGTCATCTTGCCCTTCTCCAGCTTCACCAGCGCTTCCGTGAACTCAGCCACGTAGCTGCTCGGGCTGGCCCAGTCCAGGTCGCCACCGCGGGCGCCGGATCCGGGGTCCTTGGATTGCTTCTTCGCAATGTCCTCAAACTTGCCACCCTTCTTGATGGAAGCAATGATGGCCTTGGCCTCGTCTTCCTTTTCGACCAGGATGTGGCTGGCCTTGTATTCCTTGCCAGCGTTGGCGGCCACGAACTTGTCGTACTCGGCCTGGATCTCGGCATCGGTCACGGCATTGTTCTTCTGGAAATCCACGAACAGTTCACGGATCAGAATGGTCTGGCGTGCCAACTCCATCTGGGCCTTGTAATCGGCAGAGCCTTCCAGGCCGCGCTTTTGCGCTTCCTGCATGAAGATCTCGCGGGCGATTACTTCTTCCTTGATCTGGTTTTCCAGTTCGGGCGTGACCGGGCGGCCCGAGCGCTCCACCTGCTGCTTCAGGACTTCGGCACGTTCCTTGGGAACCGCCTTGCCATTGACGATGGCGAGGTTTTGCGCGGCAACGGGCAATGCCATCGTGCCCAGCACGGCTGCGGCCACGAGGCCGGACAAGAGCTTTTTCTTCATTGGGAATCCACTGATTGGGAAATAGGCTGCAGACGACTGGCTGCAACGCCCTTGGATCGGGGTTGTTTCAGAGAGTTTCAATGGCAATGGCGTGGGCGCCTTGGTCAATGAAAATCTGCAGCGCATCATACACAAGGCGATGCTGTGCAACCTTGCGCTTGCCTGTAAATAACGGTGACGCGATGCGCACGCGGAAATGGGTGCCAAACCCGGTTCCATTGGCGCCGGCATGGCCTTCGTGCTGCCAGCTTTCGTCCACCACTTCCAGATGGGTGGGCGATAGTGCGGCGCGCAGGCGTTCGGCCATGGCCTCTGCCGTGATAGCGATGGAGGGCGTGGTGTTCATGGTTGCAGGTCCTTGGGCGCGGCGTCGCCCTCATCCTTGACGTGGCGGCTCAGGTACAGCGCCTGGGCGATGACGAAGGCGAACATCAGGCCGATGCCACCGAACAGTTTGAAGTTCACCCAGGTGTCGGTGTCGAAGTTGTAGGCCACCCACAGATTGAGCACACCCATGGTGGCGAAAAAGCCCGTCCAGCCCCAGTTCAGGTTGCGCCACACGGGCGCGGGCAGATCGATCTGCGTGCCCATGAGTGACTGGATGAAGTTTTTGCGGAACACCAACTGGCCGACGAGCAAGGTGCCGCCCATGAGCCAGTAGAGCACGGTGGGCTTCCATTTGATGAAGGTTTCGCTGTGTGCCAGCAGCGTGGCGCCGCCGAACAGCACGATGACGCCCAGGCTCAGCCATTGCAGGGGTTCGACCTTGCCGTGCTTGAGGCGGATGTAGCCGATCTGCACGACGGTGGCGGCAATCGCCACGGCCGTGGCCACGTAGATGCCCCAGACCTTGAATGCGGCGAAGAACAGGATGATCGGAAAGAAGTCGATGAGCAGTTTCATGGCGCCGGGGGTTCAAAATCGAGCGAGGCGGAGTTCATGCAATAGCGCAGACCCGAAGGAGCCGGGCCGTCGGGGAAGACATGGCCCAGGTGGGCCCCGCATTGTGCACACACGGTCTCGGTGCGCACCATGCCGTGGCTGCGGTCCTCGATCTCCCGAATGGCACCGGGCACGGCAAGCGAGAAGCTGGGCCAGCCGCAGCCCGCGTCGAACTTGGTGTCGGAGTCGAACAGCTTGGCGCCGCAGCAGACGCAGTGGTAGCTGCCGTCGGCCCAGTGGCCTTCGTACTTGCCGCTGAAGGGCCGCTCGGTGGCCGCGTGACGCGTGACCTGGTAAGCCGCGGGCTCGGCGCCCTTGGCCTGCAGCAGCGCCTGCCATTCGTCTTCGGTTTTCTGGATGGGGTAGGTCATGAGGAACAGCTGATGGAGATGGAGGACGCCCAGTCGGGCGGAAAGCCGGCGTAGGCCTCGTGCCCCGGGTGGTCGTCGAAGGGGCGCGCCAGCAACCTTTGCAATATTTGGAGTTCGGAGAAGTCCCCGAGTTTCGCGGCGCGAATCGCCTGTTCGCCCAGGTGGTTGCGCAGCACGAAGCGTGGATTGGTTTTATGCATCAAATCGGCCGCTAGCGCCCATCCATCAAGCGCTAATAGCTCCTTATATTGTAGCAACCAGGCGTCCAGAGCTGCACGGTCCAGGAACAGATCGCGCACGGGTTCGAAATCCTCCGTGGCTACTGCACCGGACAGCCGACGCCAGAAGATGGGGTAGTCCACGCGGTCGGCGGCCAGCAGCCGCAACAGGCCATCGACCCATGCGGCGTCGCCTTCGCGCGCCTGCTGCAGGCCGAGCTTGGCGCGTATGCGCGCCAGGAACTGCCGGCCAAAGCTGCCTTCGTACGACTGCAGCGCGGCGCGCGCCGTGTCCACCTCGCCGATCAGCGGCAGCAGCGCCTGGGCCAGACACAACAGGTTCCAGTACGCCACGCTGGGCTGGCGGTCGAAGGCGTAACGGCCGCGTACGTCGCTGTGATTGCAGATGTGTCCGGGGTCGAAAGCATCCAGAAACTGGAAAGGCCCGTAGTCCATCGTGAGGCCCAGGATGCTCATGTTGTCGGTGTTCATGACGCCATGGCAAAAACCCACGGCCTGCCATTGCGCCAGCAGTGCAGCGGTGCGCTCGCTCACGGCATGCAGCAGTGCGGCATAGGCGTTGCCTTCCCATTCCTGCGAGCGGCGGCAGTCGGGGTAGTAGCGGTCGATCACGTAGTCGGCCAGGGCGCGCAGCTCGGCTTCCTGGCCGCGCGCCGCGAAGTGCTCGAAGTGGCCGAAACGGATGAAGCTGGGAGCCACGCGCGTGACCACGGCGGCGGTTTCCACCTCCTCGCGCTGCACGGGCGCGGGCGAACCGGTCACGCACAGCGCGCGCGTGGTCGGTATGCCCAGCGCATGCATGGCTTCGCTGCACAGGAATTCGCGGATCGAAGATCGCAGCACGGCGCGGCCGTCGCCCATGCGCGAATAGGGCGTGCGCCCGCTACCCTTGAGCTGCACCTCTTGGCCCGTGGCGGTTTCGCCCAGCAGGATGGCACGGCCATCGCCCAACTGGCCGGCCCACACGCCGAACTGGTGGCCGCTGTACACGCTGGCCAGCGGCTGGCTGCCGGGCAGCAGGGCGTTGCCTGTGAAGGCCTGCAGTGCGTCGTCGCGCTGCTGCCAGGCTTCGGGCAGGCCCAGCAAGGCGCCTACCTCGGCGCTGGTGCCCACCCAGTGAGGCTGGGGCAGGGGAGTGGGGCGCAGCGGCGTGAAGAAGGCCGAGCCCAGCGCGGCGAAGCCCGGCTGCCAGGCGGGCACCAGTGGCGCGACTGGGGTAGCGTCAGGGGTGGGGGCAAACGTCATGTGGGGATTGTCCCCCGGGCCCCTATGCCCCGATCTGGGCCAAGGCCTTGTGCGCGGGGGCCGGCGCGAACGTGGGATTTCTCCGGATGGCTCCGTGGCTGGAAAGCCCCATGTTCCCCGCTACGATGGCGCAGTCTTCGTACACCCACAATTCATTACCAAAGGAGCATCCATGCTGGGCCTGATGCAGAGCCAACCTCTCTTGATTTCCTCGTTGATCTCGTTCGCCGAGCGTCACCATGGCGACGGGGAAATCGTCTCGCGCCGCGTGGAGGGGGACATCCATCGCTATACCTATCGCGACCTGGCCCGGCGTTCGCGCCAACTGGCCAATGCCCTGGATGCGCTGGGCCTGCAGTCCAGCGACCGCGTGGCCTCGCTGGCCTGGAATGGCTACCGCCACATGGAGATGTACTTCGGTGTGAGCGGCTCGGGCCGCGTGCTGCACACCATCAACCCGCGCCTGCACCCCGACCAGATCGCCTGGATCGTGAACCATGCCGAGGACCAGGTGCTGTGCTTCGATATGACCTTCCTGCCGCTGGTGCAGGCCGTGCATGCCAAGTGCCCCACGGTCAAGAAATGGGTGGCGCTGTGCGACAGCGACAAGCTGCCCGCGGACTCGGGCATCCCCGGCCTCACCAGCTATGAAGACTGGATCGGCGGCGCGTCGGCCGAATACCAGTGGCCCACGTTCGACGAGAACTCCGCGTCCAGCATGTGCTACACCAGCGGCACCACGGGCAACCCCAAGGCGGCGCTGTACAGCCATCGCTCCACCACGCTGCATGCCTATGCCGCTGCGCTGCCCGATGTGATGAACCTCTCGGCGCGCGACGCGGTGCTGCCCGTGGTGCCGATGTTCCACGTCAACGCCTGGGGTATCCCGTACTCGGCGGCCCTCACGGGCTGCAAGGTGGTCTTCCCCGGCCCGGCGCTGGATGGCAAGTCGGTCCATGACCTCATCGAGGCCGAGGGCGTGACCTTTGCCGCGGGCGTGCCCACCGTGTGGCAGATGCTGCTCAACCATGTGAAGTCCGCGGGCCTGAAGTTCAGCACCCTGCGCCGCACGGTCATCGGCGGGTCGGCCTGCCCGCCCGCCATGATCACGGCCTTCCAGGACGAGTACGGCGTGTCCGTGCTGCACGCCTGGGGCATGACCGAGATGAGCCCGCTGGGCACGCTGTGCACGCTCAAGAACAAGCACCTGCAGATGGGCAAGGACGAGCAGATGCACATCCTGCAAAAGCAGGGCCGTGCCATCTATGGCGTGGACATGAAGATCGTCGGCGCCGATGGCCAGGAGCAGCCCTGGGACGGCAAGAGCTATGGCGACCTGCTGGTACGCGGCCCCTGGATCCTGGACAGCTACTACAAGGGCGAGAGCCCGCTCGTCAAGGACGAGCAGGGCCGGGGCTGGTTCCCCACGGGCGACGTGGCCACCATCGACCCGGATGGCTTCATGCAGATCACCGACCGCAGCAAGGATGTGATCAAGTCCGGCGGCGAGTGGATCAGCTCCATCGACATCGAGAACATCGCTATGGCGCACCCCGCCGTGGCGATGGCGGCCTGTGTCGGCATGCCGCACCCCAAGTGGGATGAACGCCCGATCGTCGTGGTGGCCCTGCGTCCGGGCGCCCAGGTCACGCGCGAGGAACTGCTCAAGTTCTACGAGGGCAAGACCGCCAAGTGGCAGATCCCCGATGACGTGGTGTTCGTCGATGCGATCCCGCTGGGCGCCACCGGCAAGATGCTCAAGACCCGCCTGCGCGAGCAACTGGCGGGCTACCAGTTGCCCGGCCTGTGAGCGCGCCCGGGCCGGTGGGCAAGGGACTGTTCCTGCGCGCCGGTCACATGGGTGATAGCTGCTAGGGGCAATCCCTGAACGGCGCCTCGTTGCATCCCTTGTACGCTGCGGCGTATTCATTCTCACAAGGAGACGAGGCATGAAGTTCGCTATCAAAATGGTAGCTGCTAGCGCAGTATTTGCATGTGCTGGTGGCGCATTCGCCCAAAAAGGGGAAACCGTCAAGATCGCCTGGCTCGATCCGCTGTCGGGCCTCATGGCCGCGGTGGGCACCAACCAGCTCAAGAGCTTCCAGTTCATCTCCGAGGAGTTCAACAAGAAGAACGCGTCGGGCGTGAAGTTCGAGATCATCGGCATCGACAATAAGCTCAGCCCGCAGGAGACTACCAGCGCACTGCGCTCCGCCATGGACCAGGGCGCGCGCTACGTGGTGCAGGGCAATGGTTCGGGCCCGGCGCTGGCCATCATCGACGCACTGGAAAAGCACAACGCGCGCAACCCGGGCAAGGAAGTCGTCTACCTGAACTACGCGGCGGTGGACCCTGACCTCACCAACAGCAAGTGCAGCTACTGGCACTTCCGCCTGGATGCCGACACCTCCATGAAGATGGAGGCCATGACCACCTTCATCAAGGACCATCCTGAGGTCCAGAAGGTGTACCTGATCAACCAGAACTATTCGCACGGACATCAGGTCTCCAAGTACGCGAAGGAGAACCTCAAGCGCAAGCGCCCTGACGTGCAGATCGTGGGCGACGACCTGCACCCGCTGGCGCAGGTGCGCGACTTCGCGCCCTACATCGCCAAGATCAAGCAGTCGGGTGCGGACACGGTGATCACGGGCAACTGGGGCTCCGACCTCGCGCTGCTCATCAAGGCTGCCAACGATGCAGGCCTGAACAACGTGAACTTCTACACCTATTACGGCGGCGTGACGGGCAGCCCCACGGCCATGGGCGCAGGCGCCGCGGGCCGGGTGTACATGGTGTCGTACAACCACTTGAATCTGCCGGGCGAGATCGGTCGCATCGTGGGCGACTACAAGAAGAAGTTCAACGACGACATGTACACCGGCGCCGTGTACCACGCCTTCTCCATGCTGGATTCCGCCTTCGTGAAGGCCAAGTCCACCGACCCCGTGAAGGTGGCTGCTGCGATGGAAGGCATGAAGTTCAACAGCTTCAACGGCGAAGTGGAGATGCGCAAGTCCGACCACCAGTTGCAGCAGGGCCTGTTCGTGACCCGCTGGGAAAAGGCGGGCGACAAGTATCCCCGCGATGCCGAGAACACCGGCTACACCTTCGTGCCGGTGAAGTACTACGAGCCCTATGTGGCCAGCACGCCCACGTCGTGCCAGATGAAGCGGCCTTCCTGATGTAGTTCCTGGTGGGACGACCTTTGGGGCCCGAGTCTCCTCGGGCCTTTTTTTCACCTGCTGCGCGGTCTTGCGATGAATCTTGAGTTTTTCGTGATCTCCCTGCTCAACGGCGTCAGCTACGGTCTGCTGCTGTTCATGCTGAGTTCGGGATTGACGCTGATCTTCAGCATGATGGGCGTGCTCAACTTCGCGCACACCAGTTTCTACATGCTGGGCGCGTACTTTGCGTACACCTTGTCGGGTGCCATCGGCTTCTGGCCCGCGCTGGTGGTGGCACCGCTGCTGGTGGGGGCGCTGGGCGCGGTCTTCGAGCGCTATGCGCTGCGCCGCGTGCACAAGTTCGGCCATGTGCCCGAGCTGCTGGTCACCTTTGGCCTGTCGTACCTGATCCTGGAGGTGGTGCAGCTGGTGTGGGGGCGCTCCACCGTGCCCTATGGCCTGCCTGCGCAACTGCAGGGGCCGCTCTTCACCCTGTACGGCACGCAGTTTCCCAAGTCGCGCTCATTCGTCATGCTGGTGGCGGTGCTGATGCTGCTGTCGGTGTGGCTGCTGCTCACGCGCACCCGCATCGGGTTGGTGATCCAGGCGGCGCTCAAGCATCCGCACATGGTGGAGGCCCTGGGCCACAACGTGCCGCGCGTGTTCATGCTGGTGTTTGGCGGCGGCTGCGCGCTGGCGGGGCTGGCCGGCGTGATCGGCGGCAATACCTACGTGACCGAGCCGGCCATGGCGGCCTCGGTGGGCTCCATCATCTTCGTGGTGGTGGTGGTCGGGGGTATGGGGTCGCTGGCGGGGGCGTTCCTGGCGTCACTCATCATCGGACTGGTGCAGACCTTTGCGGTGGCGCTGGACTATTCGCTGGTGCATGCCTTCGCCCGCCTGGGCGTGCAGGTCACCGAACAGACCTTTGGCTATCCGCTATTCAAGCTCACCATCTCGCAGGTGGCGCCGATCCTGCCGTACCTGTTCCTCGTTCTGATCCTGATCTTCCGGCCCAAGGGCCTGCTGGGCACGCGGGAGGATTGAAAGGCCATGCACACCACTTCCTCTGCACCTTCGACCGCGGACGCCGGGGGCGCCGTGCGGTACTACCGCTTCAAACCCTTGAATGTGGGGCGCATCGTCATCTGGAGCCTGTTTGCCCTGGCTCTCGTCGTGGCGCCCCAGCTGTTCACCAGCAGCCTGGCGCTGACGATGCTGTCGCAGATCGGCTACGCGATCATCATCTGCCTGTCGTACAACATCCTCCTGGGGCAGGGCGGCATGCTGAGCTTCGGCCACGCCGTGTACACCGGCCTGGGCTCGTTCCTGGCGGTGCACGCCATCAACATGGCCAGCGACGGGCGACTGCCCATCCCGCTGGTGCTGATGCCGCTGGTGGGAGGGCTGGCGGGCATGTTCTTCGCCGTGCTGCTGGGCTATGTCACCACTAAGAAGTCCGGCACCACCTTCGCGATGATCACACTGGGCATCGGCGAACTCGTGGCCTCCATGGCGCTGATGTTTCCTGAGTTCTTCGGGGGCGAAGGCGGCATCACCACGGACCGCGTGTATGGCCAGCCGGTACTGGGCATCACGTTCGGTCCGGCAATTCAGGTGTACTACCTGATCGCCGCGTATTGTTTCGTGTGCACGGCCGCCATGTTCGCCTTCACGGGCACGCCGCTGGGGCGCATCCTCAACGCCGTGCGCGACAACCCTGAGCGTGTGGAGTTCATCGGCTACAACACGCAGCGCGTGCGCTACTTCGCCTTCATCATTGCCGGGTTCTTTGCAGGCATCGGCGGGGCGCTGGCGGCCATCAACTTCGAGATCGTCACGGCCGCCGACAGCGTGAGCGTGGTGCGCTCGGGCAGCTACCTGCTGTTCACCTTCCTGGGCGGGGCCACGTTCTTCTTCGGCCCCATCATCGGCGCCGTGCTGCTGGTGCTGGCGTCGGTGCTGCTGTCCGAGCTGTCCAAGGCCTGGCTGCTGTACCTGGGCCTGGTGTTCCTTTTCATGGTCATGTATGCACCCGGCGGCATAGCCAGCCTGATCATGATGAATCTGCGCCTGGCCAAGTACGGCAAGCTGCGCGGCATCATCAGCGCCTACCTGGCACTGGGCGGGACGGCACTGGTGGCGGTGCTGGGGGCCGCAGCGATGATCGAGATGACTTATCACCTGCAGCTGAACGAGGCGCTGGGGCCGCAGCTGGAGTTTCTGGGTGCGACGCTGAACGCCAAGAGCGTGGCGAGCTGGTTCGGCGCCGGCTTCGTGTTGGTGACCGGCGTGGGGCTGTTCGAACTCTGTCGCAGGCAGTTCATGCGGCAGTGGGGTGCGATCCAGGAAGAGATCGAGCACGAGATCAAGCGTGGGGAGGCAGGCTGATGGCGGACCAGGCAACCTATGCGCTGGAGCTGCGCGACCTGCGCAAGAGCTTCGGCAAGACCGAGATCATCCGCGGCGCCAACCTGGCGGTACGGCCCGGCGAACGCGTGGCCGTCATCGGACCCAACGGCGCGGGCAAGTCCACGCTGTTCAACCTCGTCAGCGGGCGGTTCGCGCCCACCAGCGGAGAAGTGCTGCTGCACGGCGCGCGCATCGACGGCAAGCAGCCCTTCGAGATCAACCGCATGGGGCTGTCGCGCAGCTTCCAGATCACCAACATCTTTCCCAAGCTCAGCGTGTTCGAGAACCTGCGCTGCGGCGTGCTGTGGAGCCTGGGGTACCGCTATGCGTTCTGGCGCTTCCTGTCCAGGTTGCAGGATGCCAACGACCGGGCCACGCAGCTCATGGAGATGATCAAGCTGGACAAGAAGCGCGACACCCTGGCCATGAACCTGACCTATGCCGAGCAGCGCGCTCTGGAGATCGGCATCACCATCGCCGGCGGCGCCAGCGTGATCCTGCTGGATGAGCCCACTGCGGGCATGAGCAAGAGCGAGACCACGCGCTTCATCCACCTCATCAAGGAGGTCACGCAGGGCCGCACCCTGCTGACCGTGGAGCACGACATGGGCGTGGTCTTCGGCCTGGCCGACAAGATCGCCGTGGTGGTGTATGGCGAGGTGATCGCCTTCGACACGCCCGAGAACGTGCGCGCCAACCCGCGCGTGCAGGAAGCCTACCTGGGCTCCGTCATTGCCGCGCAGCAGGCCGGGGGACACTGAGACATGCTGAAAGTCGAGAACCTGCACGCCTACTACGGCAAGAGCCATGTGCTGCACGGCGTGGGATTTGACGTGCACCCGGGTGAGATCGTCGCGCTGCTGGGCCGCAACGGCTCCGGTCGCTCCACCGCGGCCAAGGCCGTGATGGGCCTGGTGGACTGGCAAGGCACGCTGCAGTGGAAGGGCCAGAATCTCAATGGCAGGAAGGCCTACGAGATCGCCCATCTGGGCATCGGCTACGTGCCCGAAAGCCGCGACGTGTTTCCCAACCTCACCGTGCACCAGAACCTGCTGCTAGGCCAGAAGGGCAGTGGCAGGGATAGCCGCTGGAGCTTTGACGACATGTACGAGATGTTCCCGCGCCTGAAGGAGCGCCGCAACATCGAGGCGGGCGTCATGTCCGGCGGCGAGCAGCAGATGCTGACCCTGTGCCGCACGCTCATGGGCGACCCGGACCTCATCATCATCGACGAGCCCACCGAGGGGCTGGCGCCCAAAATCGTCGAACTGGTGGGCGAGTACCTCACGCGGCTCAAGCAGCGGGGCATCTCCGTGCTGCTCATCGAGCAAAAACTCACCATCGCCATGACCATCTCCGACCGCGCGCTGGTCATGGGGCACGGCAGCATCGTCTTTCAGGGCACGCCCGACGAGCTGCGTGCCAACAGCTATGTACGCAAGGAGTGGCTGGAGGTTTGAGGGCCTCATTGGCCTCTAGCCCTTTGTGGATGAGCGCTGTTGGCTATCAAAAGGATAGTTAGACGTCGGTGTGCGCGGCGTGCTTGTCCCGGCTGAGACAAAAAACTGCGACCCCTGCCTCTAGACTTGCGTGCTAAAAACGCACGAGCGTACTTTTCTTTCATCCACCCGAGATTCAAGAGGAACGACAGCATGACGGCTGAATACCAGGTCCACGGCGACGTGGCCGTGATCACCCTCAACAACCCGCCCGTCAACGGGCTTGGCCTGGCCACGCGCCAGGGCATCGTCGATGGCCTCGATCGCGCCCAGGCTGACGCGGCCGTCAAGGCTATCGTCATCACCGGCGCGGGCGGCGCCTTCTCGGGCGGCGCCGACATCAAGGAGTTCGGCACCGACAAGTCGCTGCAGGAGCCCAATCTGCACTCCGTCATCAACGCCGTCGAGAACTGCACCAAGCCCGTGGTGGCTGCCATCCACACCGTCTGCATGGGCGGCGGGCTGGAGCTGGCCCTGGGCTGCCACTACCGTGTGGCCGCGCCCGGCTGCAACGTGGCGCTGCCCGAGGTGAAGCTGGGCATCCTGCCCGGCGCGGGTGGTACGCAGCGCCTGCCGCGCGTGGTGGGTGTGGAGGCAGCGCTGAACATGATCGTCAGCGGTGAGCCGGTCAAGAGCGAGATGATCGGCGCCGTGCCCGGCCAGAAGCTGTTCGACAAGATGGCCGCTTCGCCCGAATCGCTGGCCGAGGAAGCGCTGGCCTTCGCCCAAAGCGTGGCCGACGTGCGCCCGCTGCCGCTGGTACGCAACCTGCCGTGCAAGCACCCCGAGGGCGATGCGTACTTCCAGTTCGCACGCAACATGGTCAAGGGCATGGCCAAGAACTTCCCCGCGCCCGCCAAGTGCGTGGACGCCGTGGAGGCGGCCACCAAGCGCAAGTTTGCCGACGGCCTGGCGTATGAGCGCGAGCTGTTCATCAACCTGATGTGGACGCCCGAGTCGCGCGCGCTGCGCCACCTGTTCTTTGCGGAGCGTGCCGCGAGCAAGATCCCCGACGTCCCGTCCGAGACTCCCAAGCGGGACATCAAGAAGGTCGGCGTGATCGGCGCGGGCACCATGGGTGGCGGCATCAGCATGAACTTCCTGAACGCGGGCATCCCCGTGACCATCCTGGAGATGAAGCAGGAGGCGCTGGACCGCGGCATCGGCACGATCCAGAAGAATTACGAAGCCCAGGTCAAGAAGGGCAAGCTCAAAGAAGACAAGTACCAGCAACGCATGGCCCTGCTGTCCACTACGCTGAACTATGCCGACCTGAAGGACTGCGACCTGATCATCGAGGCCGTGTTCGAAGAGCTTGGCGTGAAGGAAGCCGTGTTCAAGCAGCTCGACGCCGTGGCCAAGCCCGGCGCCATCCTGGCGTCCAACACCTCCACGCTGGACGTGGACAAGATCGCCGCCTTCACCCAGCGTCCGCAGGACGTGGTGGGCATGCACTTCTTCAGTCCCGCCAACGTGATGAAACTGCTGGAAGTGGTGCGCGGCAAGGCCACGGCCAAGGACGTGCTGGCCACCGTGATGGCCTTGGCCAAGAAGATCAAGAAGACGGCCGTGGTCTCCGGCGTGTGCGACGGTTTCATCGGCAACCGCATGATCGAGCGCTACAGCCAGCAGGCCGGCTTCCTGCTGGACGAAGGCTGCACGCCCCAGCAGGTGGACAAGGCCATCGAGAAGTTCGGCTTCGCCATGGGCCCGTTCCGCATGGGCGACCTGGCCGGCAACGACATCGGCTGGGCCATCCGCAAGCGCCGCGCCGTCGAGCAGCCCGACATGAAGTACAGCAAGACGGCCGACCTGCTGTGCGAGATGGGACGCTTCGGCCAGAAGACCGGGGCGGGCTGGTACGACTACCAGGCTGGCAAGCGTGACGCGATTCCCAGCGACGTGGTGAACCAGATGATCGAGGAGCACCGCAAGGCCCTGGGCATCACGCCGCGCAAGGTGAGCGACGAGGAGATCGTGCAGCGCCTGGTCTATGCGTTGGTCAACGAGGGCGCCAAGATCCTGGAAGAGGGCATCGCCAGCAAGTCGGGCGACATCGACATGGTGTACCTGACCGGCTACGGCTTCCCCATCCACCGCGGCGGTCCCATGCACTACGCCAGCGAAGTGGGCCTGTTCAACGTGGCGCAGTCCATGAAGCGCTTTGCCCGCAACCCGCTGGATGACGCACGCGCCTGGGAGCCCGCGCCGCTGCTGGCCCGGCTGGCCGCCGAAGGCAAGGCCTTTGCCTGAGCGCCCGTTCGTCCGCCTGAAGCACGCAGAACAAGGAATATTGCAATGACCTCCGCAGTGATCGTTTCCACCGCCCGCACGCCGCTCGCCAAGAGCTGGAAGGGCTCGTTCAACATGACCCACGGCGCCACGCTGGGCGGCCACGCCGTGCAGCACGCCGTGCAGCGCGCGGGCATTGACCCCGCCGCCGTCGATGATGTCATCATGGGCTGCGCCAATCCCGAAGGCGCCACCGGCATGAACATCGCGCGCCAGATCGCGCTCAAGGCTGGCCTGCCCGTCACCACATCGGGCATGACCATCAACCGTTTCTGCTCCTCGGGCCTGCAGACCATCGCCACCGCCGCGCAGCGCATCATCGCGGGCGAGGGCGAGGTGTATGTGGCCGGCGGCGTGGAAAGCATCTCCTGTGTGCAGCAGGAAATGAACCTGCACATGATCCAGGACCTGGCCCTGGCCAAGCAAAAGCCCGAGATCTACTGGAGCATGCTGCAGACCGCCGAGCAGGTGGCCAAGCGCTACCACATCGGCCGCGACGCGATGGACGAGTACGGCGCCGCCAGCCAGCAAAAGGCCTGCGCCGCCCAGGCAGCCGGCCTGTTCGACGCCGAGATCGCGCCCATCACCGTCACCGCGGGTATCGCCGACAAGACGCTGGGCCTGATCACCAAGCAGGTCACCGTGAGCCGCGACGAGGGTACGCGCGAGGGCACCACCAAGGAAGGCATCAGCGGTATCCGCCCGGCCATGCCTGGCGGGCTGATCTCGGCGGGCAACGCCAGCCAGTTCTCGGACGGCGCGGGCGCCTGCGTGGTGGTGGGCGAGGACTACGCTGCTCGCAACAATCTCCAGCCCCTGGGCCGCTTCCTGGGCTTTGCCGTGGCCGGTTGCGAGCCTGACGAAATGGGCATCGGCCCCGTGTTCGCCGTACCCAAGGTGCTCAAGAAACTGGGCCTGACGGTGCAGGACATCGACCTGTGGGAGCTGAACGAAGCCTTCGCCGTGCAGGTGCTGTACTGCCGCGACAAGCTGGGCATTCCCGCCGACCGCCTGAACGTGAACGGCGGCGCCATCGCTCTGGGCCACCCCTACGGTGTTTCGGGCCAACGCCTCACGGGCCACGCCCTCATCGAAGGCAAGCGCCGCGGTGCCAAGCGCGTGTGCGTGACCATGTGCATTGGTGGCGGTATGGGCGCGGCGGGCGTGTTTGAAGTGCTGTAAGCGCTGATCCGCTTTCGGACTGAAACAACAAGCGCCCCGCGCAGACGATGTGGTCTGCGCGGGGCGCTTGCTTTTATTTTGATAGCTGTCTGCGCTTGCTGCATGGGCGGTAGCAGGAGAAACGAGCGATATTTTTGTGAAACGGGTTCCTGTACAGGGAGCGACGCAGCGGGCCAGCCGCTGGAGGGGCTGCAAGCGTTCTGAAGTTCTGTCCAACGGGCGGCTGCGAGTGCGGACGATTAAACTCCTCTGAATTACTGGTTGTTACAACAATCCCTGCCCGTCGTCCTGGCTTGGACGACTCGCCCTAAGGGTCGGCCAAGTCCCCTTTGAATATCCCCATGGTCGCAAGCGTTCTCGTTGGCATGCTCTGCGCGCATCTGCTGTGCTTTGCGGTGATGTTCTTGCTGATCAGCAAACGGCTGCATGGGCAAAAAATGGGGATGGATCTTTTCGCGCTCGGCAACTTTCTACTGGGCTCCGCCTATGTGCTGCAGCTGCTGGAGGGCGGCCCCGCCTGGAGTGCGATAAGTGTGGTGAACCACACGCTGACGCTGGCCTCCCCGGTGGTTTACTGGCTCGGAGCCATGCGTTTCTTTGGGCACGCCGTCCCCTTGCTGTCTCCACTTCTCGTATTTGCGGCGCTCTACAGCCTTGCGCAGGTACTGGTGCAATGGAGCTTGGGGCCGGTTGCACGCTACGCCATGCTTTCAGGGGGATCGGCACTCCTGTTTTTTGTGATGGCCCTGACGGTGATCTACGGCGCTCGCACATTTGCCAAGGATCTGTATGGCGAGATGGTCTTTTTTGCCGCGCTGATCAGCGGCCTATGCGTACTCAACGCGCTCAAGTTCATGAAGCTTCTGGATGGCGGCCTGGATGCATTGCAGATGGACCGCCAGTTCCAGCTGGTGTTCTACATCTACATGTCATTCCTGGCCACGGTGCTGCCGCCATCGATCGTCTGGCTGGTACTGCGCCGCTTGACCGATCAGTTGCGCCATATCGCTGCGCGGGACCCGATGACGCAGTTGCTCAATCGGCGAGGTCTCACCGAGGCGTTGCAGCTGTACTTCAACCAGCGCCGGGCGGAGCATGCGCACTTGCTCGTTGTCGACGTTGACCATTTCAAGCGGATCAACGACACCTACGGCCACCACGCCGGAGACACCGTCCTGTGCCGCGTGGCGGAGATACTCCAGGCTACGGCGCGTCGTGGTGATTTGGTAAGCCGTCTGGGCGGGGAAGAGTTCGCGGTGATCTGCTTGAACACCGACTTTCCCGGGGCCATGCACATGGCGGAGCGATTGCGTGCAGCCATCGAGACGCAAACCATCGACATTGCAGAGGGCGGTCATCCGCTGCAGTGCACGGTCACGGTCGGGGTTTCACAGGGCTTTGCAGATGCACACGCCTTGGAGGTGGCCCTGCAACAAGCCGACGCGGCTCTGTACCGCGGCAAAGCCGCGGGACGCAACCGCGTCGAAATAGCCGGGCCGTATATGGCCACCCCTTCGTACGCCTGAATCACGGGCACTACCGAGATGCCGAGACGGTGATTTGGCCAAAGCCCCAGTGTTCCAGCGTGCGATCCAATGGCCCCTGCGGTGCGCGTCACCCAGCGGACAGGCTTCATCGGCCCGTCCCTTCCATAATTTCGTGCATGACCACCTCCCTGCGCTCCACGCTCGACTTCCTGCTCTACGACTGGCTCCAGGCTGAATCGCTCAATGCGCGCGAGCGCTTTGCGGACCACTCGCGCGAGACGTTTGACGCTGTGCTGGACACCTGCGAGCGCATCGCGCGCGAGAAGTACGCGCCGTTCAACCGCACGGTGGACACGCAGGAGCCCCAATTCGACGGCGAAAAGGTCATCCTGCCCCCGTGCACGCACGATGCGCGGCAGGCGTTTGCCGACAGCGGCATGCTCAGCGCGGCGCAGGACTATGCGCTGGGCGGCATGCAGCTGCCGTATGTCGTGGAGTCGGCGGCCAACAGTTTCTTTGGGTGCGCGTCGATCAGCATTGGCTCCAACCTGCTGACCACGGGCAACGCCAACGCCATCCTCGTGCACGGCACACCCCTGCAGCAGCAGGTGTTTGCCGCCAACGAATTCAACGGCCGCTGGGCGGGCACCATGTGTCTTTCGGAGCCGCAGGCAGGCTCGTCCTTGAGCGACATCACCACGCGCGCCGAGGCCGACGGCGCAGACTTCGAGGTCGACCCGCTGGGCCCGCGCTACCGCCTGCGTGGCAACAAGATGTGGATCAGCTCGGGCGACCATGAGCTGACCGAGAACATCGTGCACCTGGTGCTCGCCAAGATCCCCGGGCCGGACGGCAAGCTGGTGCCGGGAGTGAAGGGCATTTCGCTCTTCATCGTGCCCAAGAAGCTGGTGGATACCGATGGCCAACTGACGGGCGAGCGCAACGACGTGGCGCTGGCCGGACTGAACCACAAGCTGGGCTGGCGCGGCACCACCAACACGCTGCTGAATTTTGGCGAGGGCAGGTACCCCGTGCGCGGCGGCGCCGGCGCCATCGGCTACCTCGTGGGCCGGCCGGGCGAGGGCCTGAGGTGCATGTTCCACATGATGAACGAGGCACGCATCGCCATCGGCATGGCGGCAACCACGCTGGGCCTGGCAGGCTACTACGCCAGCCTGGACTACGCCAGGACGCGGCTGCAGGGCCGCCCGGTACAGGGCAGCACCAGCGCCGCCGGCAGTGCCGCCAAGGACGCCAGCCAGCCGCCGGTGCCGCTGATCCGGCATGCGGACATCAAGCGCATGCTGCTTGCGCAAAAGAGCTACTGCGAAGGCGCGCTGGCGCTCAACCTGTACTGCGCGCGGCTGGTGGACGAGGGCCGCACGGGCGAGCCGCAGGCGGCGCAGGATGCGAGGCTGCTGCTGGAGGTGTTGACCCCCATCGCCAAGAGCTGGCCCAGCGAGTTCTGCCTGGAGGCCAACAGCCTGGCGATACAGATCCACGGTGGCTACGGCTACACGCGCGACTTCCCCGTGGAGCAGTACTGGCGCGACAACCGCCTGAATATGATCCACGAGGGCACGCACGGCATCCAGGCCGCCGACCTGCTGGGCCGCAAGGTGGTGATGCAGGGCGGCGCAGGCCTGCAGCTGCTGGCGCGCACCATTGGCGCCACCATTGCCCAGGCGCGCAAGCATCCGGAACTCGCCTCCTGGGCGGACCAACTGGCCCAGGCCCTGCAGGACGTGGGCGAAGCCACGCAGGCCGCCTGGGCCACCGGCAACCCTACCGAGGCGTTGGCTAACGCCGTGCCCTACATGCAGGCCTTCGGCCACACGGTGCTGGCCTGGATGTGGCTGGACGTGGCGTGCAGCGTGCTCGCACGGGATGCTACTCTTTCAATAGCTGCTAGCGCCGGAAGGATGGGCGCTGCACGCTATTTTTATCACTATGAATTGCCGCGCATCGGTGCCTGGCTGCAGGTGGTGCGCCAGCGGGATCTGACCTGTGCGGCACTGGATGAAGACGCGTTCTGACGCCACGCGCTCTCCGCAGGGTGGTGGTCGCCCGCATGGGCAACGGTCTATGCTTGCCGCATGGATGCGCCCCAGACCCTGCTGATCGTCTACCACTCGCTGACCGGCGGCACGCGCCAGATGGCCGAGGCCGCGCGCGCCGGCGCCGCGGCCGAGCCCGCCGTGGCGGTGCGCCTGCTCCACGCGGCGCAGGCGGGGCCGGACGATGTGCTGGCCGCGCAGGGCTACCTGTTTGCCACGCCGGAGAACCTGGCGGCCATCAGCGGCCAGCTCAAGGACTTCTTCGATCGCTGCTACTACCCGGTGCTGGACCGCATCAATGGCCGGCCCTACGCCAGCCTGGTCTGCGCCGGCAGCGACGGCCAGAACGCCGCACGCCAGATCGCCCGCATCGCCACGGGCTGGCGGCTGAAGGCCGTGGCCGAGCCGCTGATCGTCTGCACCCACGCCCAGACGCCCGAGGCGATCCTCGCTCCCAAGCAGATCGGCGCGGCGGACCTGGAGCGCTGCCGTGCGCTGGGCGAGGCGTTGGCCACCGGGCTCGCGCTGGGGGTGTTCTAGTGCTGCGACCCGAAAGTGTCGGGACATGAAAGCGCGCCTTCGCCCGCGAGGCGGCGTTGCCCATCCTCGCAATGGCCACGGTCGTTGCTGCGGTTCGCGCCTGACCCTTGGGGCGAAGCCATCGATCGCCTTTTGTTCCTCCGCTCCCCGGTTGCGGTACTAGGCCCTGTCCATCCAGCGGCGCAGCGCCGCGCTGGCCCAGTCCACCGCGACCGATAGCGCCAGCATCGCCAGGATCACCGTGCCCGCCTGCGCATGGTGGAACAGCGACAGCTCCACGTAAAGCAACTGCCCCAGGCCGCCCGCGCCCACGAAGCCGAGGATGGCGGCCATGCGGATGTTCATCTCCCAGCGGTACAGCGTGTAGGCCACCAGTTGCGGCGCCGCCCCGGGCAGCGTGCCGTACAGGAACGCCAGGGCGCCGCTGCTGCCAGCCTGGCGCAGCGCACGCGCGGCCGTGGCCGGGGTGTTCTGCAGCGCCTCCGCATACAGCCGGCCCAGCACGCCCGTGGTGTGCAGGGCCAGCGCCAGTGCGCCGGCAAACGGCCCCAGGCCCACGGCCAGGGCGGTGAGCGTGGCCCATACCAGCTCGGGCACCGAGCGCAGCAGGTTCAGCAGCAGGTTCCATCCCGCGCGCCGGCGCGGCAGGGCCAGCAGCAGGGCCAGCAGGGCGGCCAGCAGCGTGCCCACGATGGAGATGGCCAGCGTCTCCCACACGCCGCGTGCCACCTGCCGCAGCCAGGCGCGGCCCAGCTCGGGCGGGAAGAAGCCGCCCGCAAATTCGGCCATGCTGTGCGCCGCCTCGGCGGTGAAGAGCGCGGGCAGGTCCATGTCCAGCAGCCACAGGCTGGCCGCCAGGGCGGCCAGCACGGCCGCAGTCAGCGCGCCGCTGCGCCAGCCCAGCGGCGCGGCGCGTGCCGCGGGGGGCGCATCCAGCGCGCGGCGCAACCCGCCCGACAGCGCATCGGCCGCCAGCACCAGCAGCATGAAGGTCACGAGAATCGTGCAGGCCTCGCCGCCGTTGAGCATCTTCATGGCCTGGTCCATGAGCTGGCCCAGCCCGCCCGCGCCCACGAAGCCCATCACCACCGAGGCGCGCACCGCGCATTCCCAACGGTACACGGTGTAGGAGGTGAGTTCGCGCGCCGCCTGCGGCAGCAGGCCGTAGAGCAGGGCGATGGGCCGGCGCGCGCCGCTGCGCACCAGCGCCTGGGCCGGTGCGGCGGGCACGGATTCGAGGATCTCGGCATACACCTTGCCCAGCATGCCTCCGTAGGCCAGCCCCAGCGCCAGCACGCCCGCCGTCGGACCCAGGCCGAACACGCGCACGAACACCAGCGCCCACACCAGTTCCGGAATGCCGCGCAGCACCGTGAGCACGCCACGCGCCACAGGGTTCAGCCGGGGGTGCTCGCGTGCGGCGTTGCCGGCCCAGTAGGCCAATGGCACCGCCAACACGAAGGCCAGTGCCAGCCCTGTGGTGGCAATCGCCAGCGTTTCCAGCGTGGCGCGCGCCAGCAGGGCCAGGAAGTCGGCACCCGTTTCAGGCGGCAGAAACTGGCGCAGGAACCCGCCCAGCACGCGCAGGTTCTCGGGCGCCAGCAGAGCTGCCAGGTCAAAGCCCGACGCCTGCAACAGCGGCCACAGCAGCACCACGGCCAGCAGCGCGCCGCCCAGCCGACCGCGTGCGGCCGGGTCGCGCAGGTGCGGGGCGGGGTGCGTCAACGGCATGAGGCGTAGCTGCTGGTGGTCGGGGGCGGCGTGGGCGTTTCATCCGGCGCGAGCGCGCCGTCGCCGGGCGGGGCGTACAGCGCCTGCAGCAGATCGGGCGTGACCGCGCCGGCCGGCAGGTCGAAGGCGATGCGCCCCTCGCGCAGGCCCACCACGCGCGCAAAGCAGGCCAGCGCCAGGTCCACCGCGTGCAGGCTGGCGACCAGCGTGGCGCCACGCGCGGCCGCGTCCTGCACCAGCAGCTGCACGGTGGCCAGCGCCAGCGTGGGGTCGAGGGCAGAGACGGGCTCGTCGGCCAGCAGCAGCGCTGGCTGCTGGTACAGCACGCGGGCAATGCCCACGCGCTGCAGCTGCCCGCCCGAGAGCTGGTCGCAGCGCGCGAACAGCTTGTCCTGCAACTGCACGCGCTGCAGCGCGGCGTGCGCACCCGGCAGGTCGGCCGGGTACAGCAGCGAGGCCAGCGCCTTCCATGCGGGCCATTGGCCCAGGCGCCCGGCCAGCACGGCGGTCACCACGCGCTGGCGCGGCGGCAGGGGCGGGGCCTGGTGGACGGTGCCGATGCGCGCGCGCAGCGCACGCGGCGGAGGCCACGAAGCATGGGGCGTGTCGGGCGACGACGCGCCCAGGGCGGAGCCCAGCACGTGCACGCGGCCGGCGCTGGCGGGCAGGGCCGTGCCCAGAAGGTTCAGCAGGGTGGTCTTGCCCGCCCCCGAGGGGCCGATCAGCGCCAGGCTCTCGCCCTGGCGCGCGGCCAGGGTGATGCCGCGCAGCGCCACATGGCCGCCGGGGTGGCATAGATCCACGCCGTCCAGCTCGAAGCTCATGGTTGCTCTTGTTTCAATAGCTGCTAGCGCTTATCCAGAAAGCGCTAGGGGCTGATTTGATCAAAAACGCCAATGGCGCACGCGCGGGCTACCTGGGCCAGGCCCGCGCGCGCCGGCGCGCTTACTTCAGCAGGCCGGCCGTCTTGGCGGCGTCTTCGATGCCGTCGTAGTTGCGCGGCTCGGTGGCGATGAAGCGCGAGGCGCGCTGCAGTTCCAGGATGGCCTTGTGCTCGGGCTTGGCGGGGTCGAGCGCCAGGAAGGCGGCCTTGATCTTCTGCACCACGGCGGGATCGAGATCGCCGCGCACGGTCCAGTTGTAGTCGAAGTAGGGTGGGGTGGTGGCGAACACCCGTACCTTGGACGGATCCACCTTCTTGGTCTCGACCAGCTTGTCCCAGACGGAGGCGTTGAGCACGCCGGCCTGCGCCTTGCCAGCGGCCACGAAGGCGACGGTCGCGTCATGCGCGCCGGAATAGGCCACGGTCTTGAAGTCCCGCTCGGGCTGGACGCCGGCCTGCTGCAGGAAGTAGCGCGGCATCAGGCTGCCCGAGGTGGACGAGGGAGCGCCAAAGGCAAAGGTCTTGCCCTTGAGGTCGGCCAGGCCCTGGATGGTGGGGTCGGCGGTGATGAAGCGCGAGGTAAAGCGTGCGTCCTCCTCCCGTTGCACCAGCGGAATGGCCGTACCACCCGTGCGGATGCGCGCCTGCACGTAGGTGAAGCCGCCCAGCCAGGCCAGGTCCAGCTTGCGCGTGGCCAGGGATTCGACCACGGCGGCGTAGTCGGTTACCGGGGTGAACACCACCTTCATGCCGGTGGCCTGCGACAGGTATTCGCCCAGCGGCTTGAACTTGCGTTGCAGTTCGGTAGGCGCTTCGTCGGGGATGGCGGATACGCGCAGCACCTGCGGCTCGGCGGCCTGGGTGGACAGGAGGGGAGAGAAGCTGGCGACAGCGGCGGCGGCTGCGGCAAAGCGGCGCAGCGCCGCACGGCGTGCGGTCGTTGAAGAGGTCATGGCGGTGCGGGAAAGTTGAATCGAGCGCGCTGCAAGCCGAGGGCCTGCGGGGTGTGCGCGAGGGCCGCCATTGTCGCCCAAGGTGGCGCCGGCTGCCCGGGTGGCGCGCGGCCGGCGGTGAACGCTCAGCCCGCCGCCTGGGGCGTGGGCAGCACCGGGGGGCGCCGCCCCGGCAGCAGCAGCGCCACCCCCGCGGCCACCATCAGCAGCGCGCCCGACAGGCCGAAGGCGATCCAGTGCGTGCCGAAATGCTCATAGCCCCAGCCGCCCAGCCAGGCGCTGATCATGGCCCCCACCTGATGCCCCAGGTAGGCCCAGCCGTAGAGCACGCCCACCAGCCGCACGCCGAACATGTCGGCCAGGATGGCGGACGACAGCGCGATGCTGCCCGCCCAGGCAATGCCGCCGATCACCGAGGTGCCGTACAGCTCCAGGGTATTTCCCGCCAGCAGCAGGGCAAAGAAGCCCACGCCGCGCACGCAATAGATGGCGGCCAGCAGCTTGCGCCGCGGCAGCCGGTCGGCCAGGCGCCCCAGTACCATGGTGCTGGGAATGGCCACCAACCCGATCAGGCCGATGCCGAAGGCGCTGGTGGTGGCGTCAAAGCCATGGTCCATCAGCATGGGCATGCCGTGCGTGCCCAGCAGGTTCATGCTGAAGCCGCAGGCGAACAGGCCCAGCGTGATCTTGAGGAAGGTGCCGGTGCGCATGGCCTGCAGCACCGTGTAGTGCTGCCCTGCGGGAGCCACCGGGTTCGCCGCACGAATGGGGCTGCCGGGCAGCGGGGCATCGCCATCGGCAGGCGCCTCGTCGCGGATCACCCACAACGCCGTGGGCACGGTGATGACGGTGAACAGCGCGGCAAAGCCCAGCAGCGTGGCCTGCCAGCTCAGATGCTGCAGCGCCATGCCCAGCGCGGGCGTCATGATGGCGATGCCGGCCATAGAGCCCGTGGACAAGAAGAACAGCGCCATGCCCCGGCGGCGGTTGAACCAGCGGCTGATGACCGGCGTGAGCGCCACCGGGCTGGTGAATCCCGCGCCCACGGACATGAGGATGCCGAAGCTCAGCAGCAGCCCCAGCGGCGTGCGCGTGTTCACTGCCCAGAGTGTCGACGCCACCAGCAGGACCGTGCCCGCCAACAGCACGAAGCGTGTGCCCCGGCGCGCCACCAGCCAGCCCGCCAGCGGCATGGCCGCGCCGTAGCACAGCATGCCCACGGCAACGATGGACGACAGCAGGCTGCGCGAAAAGCCCAGGTCCTCGGCCATGGGCAGGAACAGCGGGCCCAGCCCCAGGCGCAGGCCCACGGTGAGGGCGGTGAGCACGGTGGCCGCGGCCACGATGTTCCAGCCGAAGTACCAGCGGGCCGGTGAGGAATCTTGAGAGGACATGGGGGCGACGGGCGTGGGGCCGGTTGAATGCGACCCTTGGTTGTAACGGCTCCCGTGGGCCGTGTGCGCCGGCTGCGGCCGGCGGCGCATCGCGATTGGCGATGGGGGCTGCC
This sequence comes from Diaphorobacter sp. B2A2W2, assembly GCF_056730635.1. Lineage (NCBI taxonomy): Bacteria > Pseudomonadati > Pseudomonadota > Betaproteobacteria > Burkholderiales > Comamonadaceae > Diaphorobacter > Diaphorobacter sp. B2A2W2. The sequence goes on along the minus strand of NZ_JBWZOR010000005.1, from coordinate 34,609 downwards.
GCAACGCGCGAGGGGCGGTGACCCGGTAGCCCGGTGGCCCGGTGGCCCCGCGGCGCGGCAGCGACGGCGTCAGCGGCGGAACAGCCCGTCCGCGTCGATGATGGACAGCTCCACGTAGCTCAGGCCCGTGCGGTCGCCGGGGCCGTAGCCCAGCTCCAGCCCGCCCAGGTCGTAGTGGCTCATGCTGCCCAGCGCGGTGACGATCTTCTCGCGCGTGGGCTTGGGGCCGGCGCGGCGCAGGCCTTCCACCAGCACCTTGGCGGAGGTGAAGCCTTCCATCACCGAGGGCGACAGCGTTAGGTTGCCCTTGGCCTTGGCCAGAGCGGCGGCCTCGCGGTTGATGGCGTAGCCCATGGAGCGCACGTTGGGGAACACCTGCGTGACGATCACGCCGCGCACCGAGTCGCCCAGCTGGGCGACGAAGCCGCGGGATGCGTTGTTCGACACCGTGACCACCTGCATGGACGAGCCGGCCTTGCGCAGCGCTTTCACGCCGTCGCTCACCGCCACGCTGGAGCCGATCCAGATGACCGCCTGGGCCTGCGCCTGGATGAGCTGCGGCACGATGGTGGCGTAGTCCGGCTTGGCACGGTCGGCCTTGATCACGGCCACGGGCTTGCTGCCCACGTTGGCAAAGCCCTTCTGGGCACCGGCCAGGCAGTCCTCGCCAAAGCTGTCGTCCACATGCACCACAGCGATGCGCTGGACCATGATGGTGTGCAGGTGCTCCACGGCCTTCTCGGTCTCGGCCTGGTAGCTGGAGCGCACGTTGAACACCAGTGGGTTGGCGGGCTTGTGGAAGGTCATCGCACCCGTGGAGGGCGCCACCAGCGCCACGCCGTGCTTGGCCAGGTGCGGCAGTATGGCTTCGGTGTGCGGCGTGGCGCGGCTCATGAACAGCGCGGCCACGTTGTCGTCTTCGATCAGGCGGCGTGCGTTCTCGCCGGCGAGCTTGGGTTCGAACTTGTCGTCCAGCGTGATCAGCTTGATGCGCTCGCCATGCACGCCACCCTTGGCATTGATGTGGTCCAGATACAGGTGCACGCCCGCGAGGGTCTCGCCCACGCTGGCGGCCACCGGGCCGCTGACGGCCGTGGTCTGCCCGATCAGGATGTCGGCCGAGGCGGCGCCGCCGCTCAGGGCGCCCGCCAGCAGGCAGGCGGCTTGCCAGGCGCGCAGGCGCCCATGGGGTTTCTGGTTCATGGTTCCTCCCTGTGCCCGCGTTGCACCAAGTGGGTGCATGGGCTGTGGTTTTGCACTGGCAGCGGGTGGCTGCAGTCCCTCAAAAGGTGCATATTGTGACCGCGATGTGGCACGGCCGGCGTACGTGGTGCGCGTGTGGCGCCAGAAAGGTCACATACCGGAACGCACATTCCCGCATCACGCACCTACCGTTGTCGAGCCAGCCCGGCCGCCGGCGATGCTGCCAGCCGCACGGCGCGATAACCCGCGGCGGTGGCCAGGTGCAATGGGCACGCCTGCACGGCGGCGAGCGCAGCCCGGCGACGCATGCCGGCGCGCCGGTGGCCGTGGCGCGCGCGCCCAGGCGCCGTAGCGCTGCGGGGGCCAACCATGCCCCGCGCCCATCAGCGCCATGGGCCGCAGGGTGGGACATGCAGGCGCCGAGAATCCCCATGCCGGCCCGTCGATCCCATGGCCGTGGGGAAGGGGCCCCGCTTCAGCGTGGCCAGCGCCACCGTCGCCAGGCATTCCAATACGCAGGGGCCGGCACCGGCCCCAGCGGCGCTGTGGTCAGGGGTGTCAGGGGCCGTCCGTGGGCCAGGGCGCGTCGCCGTAGAGCTGCTCCACGCCGATGCCCGTGGCCAGGCGTTGCAGCGGCAGGGGCGGCGGGTCCAGCGGCAGCCGCAGGCGCTGGTAGGCGCCTTCACTGGACAGGCCGTAGGGCGCGGCGTCGCGGTTGTCGAAGGCGTAGAACACCCTGTCCGCGCCGGCCATGACCAGCGCCGCCAGGCACATGGGGCAGGGGTGGCCGCTGGCGTAGACCGTGCAGCCCACCAGGCTGGGGTTCGCCCGCTGGCGCGTTGCGGCGCGCAGGGCCTGCATCTCGGCGTGGGTACTGGGGTCGTGGCTGTGCACGATGTCGTTCACGCCGGTGGCGATCACCTCGCCGCCGCGCGCGATCACCGCGCCGAAGGGCCGGCCCCCGCGGGCCCGGTTGTCGTGGGCCAGGTGCACGGCCCGGCGCAGCAGGGCGGTATCGGTGGACATGGGAACTCCTGAAAAATGAGCGGCCCCCGCTTTCCCCGCGGGCTCCGCGGCCGGATTGTCCTTTGGACACAAAAACCCTGCCGATGAATCACGCATGTGACATGTGTGGCGCGGGCCGCTCGCCACAATAGCCGCTCAAAATCCTGCCGCCGCGCCTCCGTTGCCCACTGTGGGCGATGGCACGGCGTACCACAGACTCTTGGGGAGACACCTTCATGGCCCGTACCGCGCAACAACTCTTCGACCTCTCGGGCAAGACCGCCCTCGTCACCGGCGGCTCGCGCGGCCTGGGGCTGCAGATGGCGCACGCGCTGGGCGAGGCGGGCGCGCGCATCATGCTCAGCTCGCGCAAGGCCGAAGACCTGGAGCAGGCCGCCGCCGAGTTGCAGGCCGCCGGCATCGACGCGCGCTGGGTCGCCGCCGACTGCGCGCGCGAGGAAGACATCCACCGCCTGGCCAGCGAGACGCTGCAGCGCATGGGCGACGTGGACATCCTGATCAACAACGCCGGCGCGAGCTGGGGCGCGCCGGCCGAGGACCACCCCGTGGCCGCATGGGACAAGGTCATGAACCTGAACGTGCGCGGCTACTTCCTGCTGTCGCAGGCGATCGGCAAGCACAGCATGATCCCGCGCAAGAGCGGCCGCATCATCAACGTGGCATCCATCGCGGGGCTGGCGGGCAACCCGATCGAGATGAAGACCATTGCCTACAACACCTCCAAGGGTGCGGTGATCAACTTCACGCGCGCGCTGGCCTGCGAGTGGGGCGTGCATGGCATCGGCGTGAACGCGATCTGCCCGGGTTTCTTCAAGACCAAGATGGCCACCGTGCTCATCGAGACGCTGGGCGAGGAAAAGATGGCCGCGCACGCGCCGCTGCGCCGCCTGGGCGACGACGAAGACCTCAAGGGCATCACGCTGCTGTACGCCAGCGAGGCGGGCAAGCACATCACCGGCCAGTGGCTGGCCGTGGACGGGGGCGTGAGCGCGGTCATCGGCGGCTGACGGCAAGGGCGAACCACCGCGCCAGGGGCACTATCCTTGCGGTCTTTTTTTACCTGAGCAAGGAGCTTCCCGTGCTGGATTTTGGTGCCGACATTCCCTTCGTCAAAGAGCTGGGCTTCACCCTGCATCACATGCAGGGCGGAACGTCCGAACTGCACTTTGAGGCGCGGCCCGAGCACATGAATTCCTACGCCGTCACCCATGGCGGCGCCACCATGACGCTGCTGGACGTGACCCTGGCCACGGCCGCGCGCAGCGATACGCCGGACATGGGCGTGGTCACCATCGAGATGAAGACCAGCTTCATGCACCCGGCGCGCGGCCCGCTGGTGGCCAAGGGGCGGCTGCTGCACCGCACGCGCTCGCTGGCCTTCGTCGAAGGGGCGGTGTACGACGCCGAAGGGCGCGTTTGCAGCCATGCCACGGGCACTTTCAAATACGTGCCCAAGGCCGTGCCCGGCGGCGTGTCCACCGACTGAGTCTTGAATGAAAAGTGGCTCTGGAGCTTATGTACCAAGCGCTAGAAGCTATTGAAACAATAGCAAAATTTAACCTGGAGATTTCGCATGCCACGCAACCAACAGATCCTCCTCGACAACCGCCCCCAGGGTGAAGCCACGGTGGACAACTTCCGCCTGGTCACCACCGATACGCCTGCGCTGCAGGACGGCCAGGTGCTGGTGCGCCACCATTACCTGAGCCTGGACCCCTACATGCGCGGGCGCATGAACGACAGCAAGAGCTACGCCGCCAGCCAGCCGCTGGGCGAGGTGATGATCGGCGGGACGGTGGGCGAGGTCGTCGAGAGCCGCCACCCGGCCTATGCCGTGGGCGACAAGGTGGTAGGCATGGGCGGCTGGCAGGAGTACAGCGTGGCCGACGGCAACACGCCCGGCATGCTGCGCAAGGTGGATACCACCCACGTGCCGCTGTCGGCCTACCTGGGGGCCGTGGGCATGCCCGGCGTGACCGCCTGGTACGGCCTGGTGAAGATCATCGCCCCGAAGGCGGGCGAGACCGTGGTGGTGAGCGCCGCCAGCGGCGCCGTGGGCAGTGCCTTCGGCGCGCTGGCCAAGGCGCGCGGCTGCCGCGTGGTGGGCATTGCCGGCGGCCCGGACAAGTGCCGCTATGTGACTGAAGAGCTGGGCTTTGACGCCTGCGTCGACCACCGTGCGAACGGCGATTTGAAGAGCATGGCCCGCGCGCTCAAGGAAGCCTGCCCGGACGGCATCGACGGCTACTTCGAGAACGTGGGCGGCTACATCCTGGACGCCGTGCTGCTGCGCGCCAACGCGTTCGCCCGCGTGGCCGTGTGCGGCATGATCGCCGGCTACGACGGCCAGCCGCTGCCGCTACAGAACCCCGCGCTCATCCTCATCAACCGCATGAAGGTCGAGGGCTTCATCGTCAGCGAACACATGGAGGTGTGGCCCGAGGCGCTCAAGGAACTGGGAGGCCTGGCGGCCAGCGGCAAGCTGCGCCCGCGCGAGACCATCGCCCAGGGCCTGGCCGCGGCGCCCGAGGCGTTCCTGGGCCTGCTCAAGGGCAAGAACTTCGGCAAGCAACTGGTGAAGCTGGTTTGACGGTGCAGTGGAGCTGGGCACGGTTTGACGACCTGGGCGTGCACGCGCTGCACGATGCCCTGGCCCTGCGCTGCCGGGTGTTCATCCTGGAGCAGGGCCCCTACCAGGACCCGGACGGCGCGGACAAGCACGCCTGGCACCTGCTGGGCCGCGCGCAGCCGCAGGGGCCGCTGCTGGCCACGCTGCGCGTGGTGGACCCCGGGGTGAACTACGCCGAGCCCTCGATCGGCCGCGTGGTCTGCGCGCCCGAGGCGCGCGGCAGCGGCCTGGGCCGCGCGCTGGTGGCTGAGGGGCTGGCGCAGTGCCAGCGGGTATGGCCGGGGCGCCCGGTGCGCATCAGCGCGCAGGCGCACCTGCAGCGCTTGTATGGCAGCCTGGGGTTTGCTACGGTGTCCGATCCCTATCTGGAAGACGACATCCCGCATGTCGAGATGCTGTGGAGCCCGCCGCCACAGGCCTGAAAGGGCGCAAGGCAGGGGCCGTCTTTCGCACCGCACCGGAGAGCGCGCATGACCGAACTCATCCTGCACCACTATCCCGCCTCGCCGTTCGCACACAAGGTGCGCTGCGTGCTCGGCTTCAAGCAACTGGCGTGGAAGTCGGTGATCGTGCCCAGCGTCATGCCCAAACCCGACGTGGTGGCACTCACCGGCGGCTACCGGCGCACGCCCTTCCTGCAGATCGGGGCTGACATCTATTGCGACACGGCGCTGATCTGCGATGTGCTGGAGCATCTGCAGCCCGAGCCCGTGCTGTACCCGCCGCACCTCAAAGGCGTCTCGCGCGTGTTCGCCCAGTGGGCGGACATGGTGCTGTTCGGGGCTGCCATGGCCTACTGCCTGCAGCCGCGCGGGGCACAGGCGCTGTTCGCCGGCCTGCCCGATGGTGCGGCCGAGGCTTTTCGCAACGACCGCCGCGCCATGGGCACGGCGCGCACCCACCCGGCGGACGCCACGGCGGCCTACCGCTCGTACCTGCGGCGCATCGCCAACATGGTGGAAGAGCACGACTTTCTCTTCGGCGCCGAGCCCTGCGTGGCCGACTTTGCCGCCTACCACCCGCTGTGGTTCACGCGCGAATGCGTGCCGGTGATGGCCGACATTCTCTCGGCCACGCCGGCGGTGCTGGAGTGGATGGATCGCATGGCCGCGCAGGGCCAGGGCCGCGCGGAGAAGTTCAGCGCCCAGGACGCCGTCACCGTTGCCGCAGGCGCGCTACCCCAGCCGCTGCCCGCCGAGGCCTTCCAGGACGAGCATGGCATCCCCCTGGGCAGCCGCGTGACGATCACCGCCGAGAGCTTTGGGCCCGAGCCCACCGAAGGCACGCTGATCGCTGCCACGCGCACGCGCTACACGCTGGCGCGCACCGACCCGCGCGCGGGCGACGTGTATGTGCACTTCCCACGCGTGGGCTATGTGCTGCGCCGCGCCGCATGAGATTTCCATTCATAGACCGCAGGAGACACACAGCATGATCGACAACTTCGCCGGCAAGACCGCCGTGCTCACGGGGGCGGGCTCGGGCTTTGGCCTGGAGTGCGCCCGCATCGGCGCGCGCCTGGGCATGAACCTGGTCCTCGTGGACGTGCAGCAGGACGCGCTGGAGCGCGCCGCCGTGGAGCTGGCCGCCGCTGGCGCCCCCGTGCTGGCGCGCCGGGTGGACGTGTCCAGCGCCGCGCAGATGGAGCAGCTGGCGCAGGACGTGGTGCAGCACTTTGGCGCGCCGCACCTGGTGTTCAACAACGCGGGCGTGGGATCGGGCGGGCTGGTGTGGGAGAACTCGGCCCGCGACTGGGAATGGGTGCTGGGCGTGAACCTCATGGGCGTGGTGCACGGCGTGCGCCTGTTCACCCCGCTGATGCTGCAGGCCGCCAAGGACGACCCCGCCTGGCGCGGGCACATCGTCAACACCGCCAGCATGGCCGGCCTGCTGGCCCCGCCCAACATGGGCATCTACAACGTCAGCAAGCACGCCGTGGTGGCACTGAGCGAGACGCTGTACCAGGACCTGGCGCTGGTCACCGACCAGGTGGGCGCCAGCGTGCTGTGTCCGTATTTCGTGCCCACGGGCATCAGCCAGAGCGAGCGCAACCGCCCGCAGGTGCTGGCGGACGAGCGGCCCACCAAGAGCCAGCTCATCGGCCAGGCCATGATCGGCAAGGCCGTCACCAGCGGCAAGGTGACGGCCGCCGAGGTGGCGCAGAAGGTCTTCGACGCCGTGGCGGCGGGGCAGTTCTACATCTACAGCCACCCGCAGGCGCTGGGGGCCGTGCGCACGCGCATGGAAGACGTGGTGCAGGCACGCAACCCCACCGACCCGTTCGCGGACAAACCCGAGCTGGGGGCGCAACTGCGGGCGGCGTTGCGCGCGCAGTGACCGGCTTTTGAATTGAAATGGCTTCTGGCGCTTGCTGGATAAGCGCTAGCAGCTATTGAAAATGTAGCGTTTGCGCGTCCGCCCAGGTGCAGGGTGCGCAGAGCGTCCGCTCAGGGCGCCGGGCGAACCAGCCGTATGGGCAGGCGCGTGCTGCGGCCCACGTCGCCGCGGGCCTCGCCGCTGGTCATGTCCACGGCCCAGCCCTGCTGCACCGACAGGCTGCTCTCGCCCGCGCCGCCGCGCGCCACATTGCCGTAGGCGTAGGGGTTCACGCTGAGGGTGTTGACGCTGGCGGTGCCGGTCCAGTGCCATTCCAGGGGCGCATTGGGAAAGAGTTGGGGGTCGACCGAGGGCGGCTGCGCGTTGCGGTTGACCAGGCGGCGCAGCTCGGGCACGCGCGGCAGGCGCCAGCGCACGCCCTCGTCCTTCCAGCGCTGGCGCACCAGCGCCTGGGCCTCGCCGTAGGTGTAGCGCAGGGCCACGCCGGTGCAGGTGGCGCCTGTCCATTGCATGCCCTGCGCGCAGCGCGGCCAGGCCAGCCGCGCCTGCGTATCGATCACCAGCGCGCCGTCGGGCGACGGCACCAGCACCGGCTGGGCGGGCGCGACCGGAACGGGCGGGGCGTCGTCGGCCTCGTCCTCACGGTCCGTGGCGGCGAGGGCGGGCGCGGCCAGGAGCAGGGCGCCAGCGCACAGGGCCAGGGTGGCGGCCCAGCCGCGCAGGGCGGGGGCGATCGGGGGCAGGGGCATGCGGTGTCTCCGGGCGAGGCAGTACAGGACGGCAGGAACAGTGCGGCCGAGCCGCGCACGCGATTGTCGGGCGGCGGCAGGGCCAGGCAACCCGTGAACAGCGGGCAGTAAGGGCGGCTTTTGTGGCCATCGAACGCACGCGGGTGCCGGCCGCGGCGCTGCATGGGAGGCGATGTGGGCCTTCGCGCAGCGCGCCAGCACGATCCGGCCAGTGTGGCGACAATCGCCCGAATGCCCTTTTCCCCGTTCTTCCGCATGGCCCTGATCCTGGGCCTGCTCTCCGCCATCGGCCCATTTGCCATCGACATGTACCTGCCGGCGCTGCCGGCCATCGGCGCGGCGCTGCGGGCCGACGTGGGGGCGGTGCAGTGGAGCCTGACGGCCTTCTTCCTCGCGCTGGGCGTGGGCCAGTTGGTCTACGGCCCGGTGTCCGACATGGTCGGGCGCAGGCCGCCGCTGTTCTTCGGGCTGGGCCTGTTCACGCTGGCCAGCGTGGGCTGCGCGCTGGCGACCGACGTGCACACGCTCGTGCTGCTGCGCTTTGTGCAGGGGCTCGGCGCGGCGGCGGGCATGGTGATTCCGCGCGCGGTGGTGCGCGACCTGCACACGGGCACCGCGGCGGCCCGGCTCATGTCGCTGCTGATGCTGGTGTTCAGCGTGTCGCCCTTGTTGGCGCCATTGGTGGGCAGCGGCGTGATCGCGCTGGCCGGCTGGCGCGGCGTGTTCTGGGTGGTGGCGGTGGCGGCGCTGGCCGGGCTGGTGTTGGTCCAGCGGGCGCTGCACGAGACACGGCCCGCCGGCCAGCGGGTGCGCAGTTCCGTGGGTAGCGCGGCCGCGGCCTACACGACGCTGCTGCGCGACTGGCACTACCTGGGGCTGGTGGGGATCGGCGGCTGCTCCATGGCGGGTTTCTTCGTTTACCTGGCGGGCTCGCCTTTCGTGCTGATCAACCACTACGGGTTGTCGCCGGTGCAGTACAGCGTGGCGTTTTCGGTCAACGCGGCGGCCTTCTTCGCCAGCGCGCAGTTCACGGCGCGGCTGGGGCGGCGCTACGGCATGGCGCCGGTGGTGAAGGCGGCCGCCAGCGGCGCGGGCGCGGTCATGCTGGCCCTGCTGGCGCATTACCTGCTGGGCGGCGACCGGCTGGCCGTGCTGCTGGTGCTGTACTTCGTTGCCAGCGCGCTGATGGGGCTGGTGATCCCCACCACCTCCGTGCTGGCGCTGGAGGAGCACGGCACCATTGCGGGGACGGCGTCCGCCCTCATGGGCACGCTGCAGATGCTGATCGGCACCCTCGCCATGGCGGCGGTGGGCCTGTTTGCCAGCGACGCGCCCCTGCCCATGGTGGTGGGCATGGCCACGGGGGCGCTGACGGGGGTGGCGTTGACCTGGATCACGCTGGGGCCGGCGGGCGCGCAGCGCATCGCGCACGGCGCCGCGAAAGACATCGCCCCGGAGCGCCGGCCATGAGCGGCTTACCCGTGGGTGCGCCGCCCCTGGCCGACGGCCTGCCGCAGCCCGCACGCCGCCAGGCGATGCTGGTCATCGTTCTCGGGCTCACGCTGGCGGTGCTCGACAGCAGCATCGTCAACCTGGCGCTGCCCGACATCGCACGCCAGTTGCAGTCGGGCGCGGCGCAGAGCGTGTGGGTGGTCAACGCCTACCAGCTCGCCACGCTGGTCGTGCTGCTGCCGCTGGCCGCGCTGGGCGAGCGCGTGGGCTACCGGCGCGTGTATCTGGTGGGCATGGCGCTGTTCGCGCTGGCGTCGGTGGGCGCCATGCTGGCGGCCAGCATGCCCGCCTTGATTGCCGCGCGGGCGTTGCAGGGCCTGGGCGCCGCGGGCGTGATGGCCGTGAACGCGGCGCTGGTGCGCCTGATCTATCCGCGCGCACAACTGGGCCACGGCATGGCCATCAATTCGCTGGTGGTGGCCACCGCGTCCATGGCGGGGCCGTCGGTGGCGGCGGCCATCCTGTCGGTGGCGTCATGGCCCTGGCTGTTTGCCATGAACCTGCCCTTGGGCGTGGGAGTCTGGTGGCTGGGGCGGCGTGCGCTGCCGGTCAATCCTCCATCCGCCAACCGTGCGCCGCGCTTTTCCGCCATCGACGTGCTACTCAACGGCGCCATGTTCACGCTGCTGTTCCTCGGCGGGGAGCAACTGGGCGTGCGCAGCGCGGCGCAGGGCGGCAGCGCGGCCACGGGTGCGATCCTGCTGGCCGCGGGTGTGGCCGTGGGGGCGGTGTTCCTGTGGCGCCAGCGCGGCTTGGCGGCGCCGCTGTTTCCGGTGGACCTGCTGCGCATTCCGGTGTTCGCCCTGTCGATGGGCTCGTCCGTGGGGGCGTTCTGCGCGCAGATGCTGGGCTTTCTGTCGCTGCCCTTTCTGCTGTTGGAGGCGCAGGGCCGCACCCACTTGGAGGCCGGGCTGCTCATTACGGCCTGGCCCCTGGCCACCGCCGTGGTGGCGCCGCTGGCGGGTCGGTTGATTGGCCGCTACCCGGACGGCCTGCTCGGCGGCATTGGCATGGCGGTGTTTGCTGCCGGCCTGATCTCGCTGAGCCTGATGCCCGCGCAGCCCGCGGACTGGAACGTGGCCTGGCGCATGGCGCTGTGCGGTGCCGGCTTTGCGCTGTTTCAGTCGCCCAACAACCACACCATCGTCACCTCGGCCCCGCTGCACCGCAGCGGCGCGGCCAGCGGCATGCTGGGCACCGCGCGCCTGACGGGCCAGACACTGGGCGCCGTGTCGCTCGCGGCCATCTTCGCCCTGCGGCCGGGGCACGATGGAAGCGCGGAGTCGCTGGCACTGCTGGTGGCGGGGGTGTGCGCGGTGGTGGCGGGGGTGTGCAGCTCGCTGCGGGTGAGGCAGCGGTAACAGAGGCAGAGCCGTGGCGCTTGTGCGCCCCATGTGGGCGGTGTTCTTGGCCTCCTTTTGGCGCAAGAAGAACGTCGTGCGGGCGCGGCAGTCCGTGATCGTCAGATCGTCAAAAAAGATAGCTGCCAGCGCTTGCCAGTCAAGCGCTAGAGCTGTTTTTGATCATAAAGAACCACCTGTTCCGCCAGCCGCTGCACTGTCAGCGGCGCACAGCCTTCCGCGTGGTTGCTGATGGTCACGAAGGCGTTTTGGCCCCGTCCGCAGATGCCCGCCACCGTGCGCGCCAGCAGCGCCAGGTTGTCGGGATCGGGGTCGTGAATGCGGTCGTAGGGCGCGTAGCCCTTTTCAGCGGCTTCATACCCCTGCGGGCCGTGCACGGGGTTCAGGTTCCACCGGCAGACCAGTGGGCCGGGCCAGAGCAGGCGCAGCAGCTGTAGTTGCTCGGCCAGGGGTGGCAGGCGCGCGTGCAGGCCCAGGCAGTAGGTGGCGCCGCTGCTGCGCAGTACGTCGGCGAAGTGGGGCAGGTGCGCGGGCGCCAGCCATTCGGGGTCGCGCACCTCGACGGCCAGCACGGCGTCGGGCGCCGCGGGGCGCAGCGCCGGTTGGGCCTGCAAGAGCGTGCGCAGTCGCTCCAACACCTCGGGCAGGCGGTCCAGCAGGTTCCAGGGCAGCGGGCTTAGCTGGAACACCAGCGCGCCGGTGCGCTGGCCCAGCCCCTCCAGTGCGGGCGCCACGAACTCCTGGGCGGCCAACTGCGCATCCAGGAAGGCCGGGTTGGGCTCGCGTCCACGGCCGTCCTCGCTGCGCACCAGCGCGTCGGTGACCAGGCTGGGCGCCTTGACCACGAAGCGGAAGTCCGCCGGCACCTGGGCCGCGTAGCGCGCATAGTCGCTGGCCGTGAGCGGGCGGTAGAAGCTCCGGTCGATGCTCACGGTGCGCATCAGCGGATGCTGGGCCAGCACGGGCAGGCCTTTGCGGGCCAGCAGCTGTTCGGAATGCGCCCCCTCCCACACGAAGCCCTGCCAGCCAGGGTAGCTCCAGGAGGAGGTGCCCAGCCGCAGCGTGGGCGGCAGCCGGTTGGCGAGTGTGCGCAGATCGTCGCCCCAGGCGGCGGGATGCACACCGGTGCGGCGGGTGGGCGACTTTTCCCGTGGGCGGGCGGGGGTGTCTTCCGGTGGTCGTGGCGGTGCTGAGGGCGATGCTGAGGGTGATTGCGGCGCACCGCCAAACAGATCGTCCTGCATGGATCACAGGCCCTCGAACAGGCCGCTCGCGTTGAGCAGGGCGTAGACGATCTCGGGGTTCCGGTCCATGCTTTTCTTGATGGCCGCAGGGATGGCCTGGCGCGTCTTGCGGCACAGGCCCGGCTGCTCCTGGACCAGCACGGTGATGCCACGCAGGCTGCGCACCTCGTTGGGGCTGGTGCCGATGGTCAGGCGCACGCCGAGCTGCTCGAACAGGCGCTGCTCCATGTGGCGCAGGTCGGCCAGGCTGGTGAGGCTCTCCAGGCGCTGCACGAGGCGCTTTTCCTCGTCGCGCGTGAGGCGCAGGATGCGCACATCACCGCCGGGCGTGCGCATCAGCGCGTCGCGCTCGCACACGCAGGCGCCGGGCGGGCATTCGGTGCGGAGGGGAAAGGGCGGGGTGGACATCGGCAGTTGCAATTTTAGGGAGCAAGCCCTGTGGCAAACTCGCGCGCTTCGTGTTTTGACCCGTCTCAGAAGGCACATGCAGCAGATCGTTCGGCAGTTGGCCGCAGAAATCAAAGTCACCGAATCCCAGGTCCGCGCCGCGGTGGAGCTGCTCGATGGCGGGGCCACCGTGCCCTTCATCGCACGCTACCGCAAGGAGGTGACCGGCGGCCTGGACGATGTGCAACTGCGCGAGCTCGAAGCGCGCCTGGCCTACCTGCGCGAACTGGAAGACCGCCGCGTGGCCGTGCTGAAAAGCATCGACGAGCAGGGCAAGCTGACCGACGCATTGCGCGCTGCCATTGCTGCTGCTCCAACGAAGCAGGAGTTGGAAGACATCTACCTGCCGTTCAAGCAAAAGCGCCGCACCAAGGGCCAGATTGCCAAGGAGTTCGGCATCGAGCCGCTGGCCGACAAGCTGCTGGCTGACCCCACGCTGGACCCGCACGCCGAGGCCCAGGCCTTCTGCCAGCCCGCCACCACGCTCGATGACGGCAAGCCGGGGCCCGACTTCTCGACCACCTTCGCCGTGCTCGACGGCGTGCGCGACATCCTGTCCGAGCGCTGGGCCGAGGACGCCGTGCTGGTGCAGTCGCTGCGCGAATGGCTGTGGGCCGAGGGGCTCTTGCGCAGCAAGAAGGTGGACGGCAAAAACGAGAACGACCCCGAGGTGGCCAAGTTCCGCGACTACTTCGAGTACGACGAACCGATTGGCCGTGTGCCCTCGCACCGCGCGCTGGCGGTGTTCCGCGGCCGCGCGCTGGAAATCCTGGAAGCCAAGCTGGTGCTGCCCGTGGAGCCCGAGCCGGGCCAGCCCAGCATCGCCGAGGGCAAGATCGCCCTGCACCTGGGCTGGAGCCACCAGGGCCGCAAGAGCGACGACCTGCTGCGCAAGTGCGTGGCCTGGACCTGGCGCGTGAAGCTCAGCCTGTCCACCGAGCGCGACCTGTTCTCGCGCCTGCGCGAAGAGGCCGAGAAAGTGGCCATCAAGGTGTTTGCCGACAACCTGCGCGACCTGCTGCTGGCCGCGCCCGCCGGCCCGCGCGCCGTGATGGGGCTGGACCCCGGCATCCGCACTGGCGTGAAGGTGGCCGTGGTGGACCGCACCGGCAAGCTGGTGGAGACCGCCACCGTCTACCCGCACGAGCCGCGCCGCGACTGGGACGGCAGCCTGGCCACGCTGGGCCGCCTGTGCATGAAGCACGGCGTGCAGCTCATCGCCATCGGCAACGGCACCGCCAGCCGCGAAACCGATAAGCTCGCGGCCGAGTTGATCAAATTAATGCAAAAACAGGCGGTAGACCAGGCGGGGCAAGCGCTACCAGCTATTGAAAAGATAGTGGTGAGCGAGGCTGGCGCCTCGGTGTATTCCGCCAGCGAGTACGCCAGCCAGGAAATGCCCGACGTGGACGTGAGCCTGCGCGGCGCCGCCAGCATTGCGCGCCGCCTGCAGGACCCGCTGGCCGAGCTGGTAAAGATCGAGCCCAAGAGCATCGGCGTGGGCCAGTACCAGCACGACGTGAACCAGAGCGAGCTGGCGCGCACGCTGGACGCCGTGGTCGAGGACTGCGTGAACTCCGTCGGCGTGGACCTGAACACCGCCAGCGCGCCGCTGCTGGCGCGCGTGTCGGGCCTGTCGGGCAGCGTGGCCAAGGCCGTGGTGCGCTGGCGCGAGCAGCACGGCGCCTTCAAGAACCGCAAGCAGCTCATGGAGGTCAGCGGCCTGGGTGCCAAGACCTTCGAGCAGGCGGCCGGCTTCTTGCGCATCCGCGATGGCGACAACCCGCTGGACATGACCGGCGTGCACCCCGAGACCTACCCCGTGGTCGAGCAGATCATGGAAAAGACCGGCAAGCCGGTGGCCGAGCTCATGGGTCGCGCCGAGATGCTCAAGACGCTCAAGCCCGAGCTGTTCGCCAACGAGAAATTCGGCGTGATCACCGTGCGCGACATCCTGGGCGAGCTGGAAAAACCCGGCCGCGATCCGCGCCCCGACTTCAAGGTGGCGCGCTTCAACGAGGGTGTGGAAGACATTGCCGACCTGCGCGAGGGCATGGTGCTGGAGGGCACGGTGAGCAACGTGGCCCAGTTCGGCGCCTTCGTGGACCTGGGCGTGCACCAGGACGGGCTGGTGCATGTGAGCCAGCTCAGCCACAAGTTCGTGAATGACGCGCGCGAGGTGGTCAAGACCGGCGACATCGTCAAAGTGAAGGTGCTGGAGGTGGACGCGGCGCGCAAGCGCATCAGCCTCAGCATGAAGCTGGACGCCGCGCCAGCCCGGCGTGACGGCCCGCGCGACAACCGCTTCGAAGGCGCGGGCCGTGGCTACGCCGCGCCGCGCCGCGCGGCCGAGCCGGCACAGCCCTCGGCCATGGCCTCGGCCTTCGCCAAGCTGCAGCAGGGCAAGCGCTGAGCGCTACCCGTAAACAACCGTAAGAGTTGCATGGATAATGGCCCGACCTTCCTGTCTGGGCGATCCGATCCATGGAGTTGAACGCACTGCTGGCGCAGCCCATCACGCTGCCCAGCCTGCCACGCGCGGTGGCGCTGCTGATGAACGAGCTGAGCGCGGTCGAGCCCAACCTGCGGCGCCTGAACCAGCTCTTCGGCACCGACCCTGCACTGGCCGCGCGCCTGCTGGAAGAGGCGAACACGCCTCCATTCGCCGCGCAGCGCCAGATCGGCGGTATTCCTGAGGCGCTGGCGCTCCTGGGGGTGTCCCAACTGCGCGCGCTGGTGGCGTCCGCGCCGCTGGGGACCACGTCGCGCTCGGTGCCGGGGATGAACCTGCAGCACTTCTGGCGCTACAGCCTGCACACGGCCAAAGTGGCACGCGCGCTCGCCGGGCTGGTGCACCACAACCAGATCGCTGCCTACACGGCCGGCCTGCTGCACGGGGTGGGCGAGCTGGCCATGCACCTGGCCGACGCGGGCCGCATGCAGACCCTCAACAGCCTGGTGGGCCCGCTGGACCTGCGCCGCGCCCGGCTGGAACAGCACCTATGCGGCTACTGCTACGCCCATGTGAGCGCGGGGCTGGCCTGGCGCTGGCAGTTGCCCGAGACCGTGGTGGACGCGCTGCGCCACCACCATGCGCCATTCGACAACGATGTGTACGAGCCGCTGGCGGGCGTGCTGCACCTGGCCGCGTGGCGCGCCCGCGCGCGCGAGGCAGGGCTGGATGCGCGCGAGCTGGCGGGGTCTTTCCCCGGCGAAGTCGGCATCGCGCTGGGGTTGGACATCGACATGGTGCTGCAGCAGGACCCCATTGACTGGAAGGTACGCCCCGACGCGGGCGATTACGTGTGAGCCGGCGCATGCGTGAGGCGGGGGCGTGATGAAGGCGCTGTGCATCCATGCCGGTCCGCAGGCGCTGCGGCACATCGGGCGCCATGGCCTGGCGCCGAGCGACGTGGCCGTGATTCCCGCGGCCGCGGGCGGCCCGAAGGGACTCATCCTCGGCCCGCTGGACCGGTTTGTCTTTGGTGAATGGCTGGCGCAGTCGGCACAGCCGGTGGACCTGGTGGGAGCCTCCATCGGCGCGTGGCGCATGGCCACGGCGTGCCTGGATAACAGCCTGCCGGCCTTCGAACGGTTGGAGCACGACTACATCCACCAGGAGTACGAGCTGCCCCGCGGCGCGCGCCGCCCCACGGCGGACGCGGTGAGCGCGCAGTTCGGCCAGAACCTGCAGGCCTTTTTTGGCGGCCGTGTGGACACGGTGCTGGGCCATGCGCGCTACCGGTTGCACATCATCGCCGCGCGCGGGCGCCACCTGCTGGCGCGCGAGCACCGCTGGGCCACGCCGCTGGGCTACCTGGGCGCTTTCGCCAGCAATGCGCTGCACCGCCGCGCGCTGGCGCTGTGGCTGGACCGCGTGGTGTTCTCCACCGCTGCGCCGGGCGCGCTGCCATTTGACGTGCGCGACTTCCGCACCCACCAGGTGGCCTTGACCCCGCAGAATTTCATGCCCGCGCTGCAGGCCAGTTGTTCCATTCCCTTCGTGCTGCGCGCCGTGCACGACATCGCAGGCGCACCGCGCGGCGCCTACTGGGACGGGGGCATCACCGACTACCACCTGCACCTGCGTTATCAGGCACCAATCGCTATTAAAAATATAGCTTCTACCGCTTTGCCCGCGGGTGCTGCAGGCCAAAACGGCTTGGAAAGTGCACCGGGGATCGTGCTGTACCCGCACTTCCAGCACCGCGTGGTACCCGGCTGGCTGGACAAGGGGTTGCCCTGGCGCCACCGCGCCACGCCGGCGCTGGACCGCATGGTGTTGCTGTCGCCCCATCCCGACTGGGTGCGCAGCCTGCCCGGCGGCAAACTGCCGGACCGCACCGATTTCACCCGCTACGGCACCGACACGGCCGCGCGCGCCCGTGCCTGGAGCACCGCGACGGCGGCGGCGCAGCAGCTGGCGGACGAGTGGGCGCAGTGGCTGCGGCGGCCCGATCCCGCCCGCGTCCAGCCGCTGTGAGCGTGTCCGCCGCGGCGTGCCGCGGCAACGTCACCGGGGGCGAAAGACCAGCACGTGGCCCGCGGCGGTGCCGTCGGGCGCGTGCACGGCCGCCACGGAGTAGTCCACCGTGCGCGGCGCACCCGAATGGCAGGCGAGGATCGCGGTGGCCGCGGCGCCCGCGCCGTGCGCAGCATGCCCCTGCGTTCCCGAGGCGGCAAGCACGGAGTGCGGTGGCTCCAGGCGAAAAACCTCATCGACGTGGCGGCCGACCGTCTGCCCCTGCGCGAGCCCGATGACCCGCTGGGCCGCGCCGTTGATCGTGCGCACGAGGCCCTGCGCGTCCATGGTGATGACGCCATCGGCCACGGCGTCCAGCGCGGCCTCCGCACACGCACGGCCGGCGCGCTCTGCCTGCAGTGCCTGGGTGTGCTCCGTCATGTCCACCAGCACGCCGATGGTGCCGGCGGGTACGCCGTCGGGCGCGGTGAAGGTGGCGTGGTAGCAGGCCATCTCGTGCGGCACGCCCTGCAAGGGGCGTACGGTGGTCTGCCATCCCGAGGGCCGGTCGGACAGCCGCTGGGCCAGGACGATGGAGGAGTCCACGCCATCGGCCCAGAGCTGGTCCAGCGTGCCCGCGACGGTGGCGGGGCGGGAGGCATTGAGCAGTTCGCGCCAGGCCTTGTT
The DNA here is from genome assembly GCF_056730635.1 of Diaphorobacter sp. B2A2W2. Lineage (NCBI taxonomy): Bacteria > Pseudomonadati > Pseudomonadota > Betaproteobacteria > Burkholderiales > Comamonadaceae > Diaphorobacter > Diaphorobacter sp. B2A2W2. The sequence goes on along the minus strand of NZ_JBWZOR010000005.1, from coordinate 16,952 downwards.
GGTCTCCAGGTGCGCGCCATCCGCCCCCAGCACGAACAAAGGCAGGGGCAGGGCGTTCACCAGCTGGCGGCGAAAGTGCAGTTGCTCGTTCTGCTGCCGCTGGGTTTCCTGCAGGGACAGCACCAGGGACTGGACCTTGCCCGCCATGTCGTTGAAGGTGTCGGCGATTTCGCGCGCCTCCAGCGTGCCCGTGCGGCGTATGCGCGCGTCCAGGTGGCCTTGCTTGAAGCGCTCCGCCGCGTGCCGCATGCGGTCCAGCATGCGGTCGTTCGCGCGCAGGATCAGGGTCAGCAGGAGCAGGATGGTGAAGATGTTCAGCGCCGTGATGCGCAACTGCGTGGCCATGGCGCTCCAGGCGCGGTCCACGTAGTGCTGGGGCCACAGCGCCAGCGCCAGCTGCCCCGTGCGGCCGTCCGCCAGCCGGTGCGCCACCGTGTGGCGCGGGGTGGGCAGATCCAGCAGCTGCACGAACCACGGCGGCGCCTTGGTGGGCGGCATGGCGTTGCGCAGGTCGACGGCCGGGCGGGAGGGCAGTTCCCAGCGAATGGACTGGATTGGTGCGTCCGCGACCTGCGCGGCCTGGCGCAGGCGCTCCTGCGCTGCAGCATTGCCGGCAGGCTCGTCCAGCGCCTGCAGCACGGCGTACGCGGCTGCCTGCAGCTCTGCGCGCATGCGCAGCTGCGCCTCCTCACGCTCGGCGCCCACCAGCGCGTGGTAGCGCACCAGCGTGACCGCCACCATGATCAGCACAATGGGAACGTACAGGCGCGGGTAGGTGCCTTGCGTCAGCCATTTGGAGAGCGGGTGTGTGCGCATGCGGTACGCGACCCCGCCGAACCGGCGGAATGCGTGTTAATAAATGTTAAGCGCACCAGTGTAGCGGGGCCGCCGGGCGCCTGCTCGGCGGACGCTGCCGCGGGTCAGAGCGACTCGACCAGCATCTCCCGGTAGTCGTCTGGCGTGGCCAGGCGGGGATTGGTCTTGTGGCAGTGGTCGGCCAGGGCGCCCTTGATCACGTCGTCGAACACGGCGTCGGTCACGCCCATGGCCGCCAGGCCCGTGGGCAGGCCCAGGCGTGCGCTCATGTCGCGGATGGCATCGGGGATGTCGCTGGCGGAGGCCAGGCCCATGGCATGGGCCATGCGCTCCAGGCGGCGCTCCTTGCGCACCGATTCGGCCTGCGCGTTGAAGCGCACCACGGCGGGCAGGAACACGGCGTTCAGCGTGCCGTGGTGCAGGCGCGGGTTCAGCCCGCCCAGGCTGTGGCTCAGGGAATGCACGCAGCCCAGGCCCTTCTGGAAGGCCATGGCGCCCTGCATGCTGGCGCTCATCATGGCCAGGCGTGCGTCGCGGTCCTGGCCGTCGCGCGTGGCGGCCTCGATATGGTGCCAGCCGCGCTCCAGGCCATCCAGCGCAATACCGTCCGCCGGCGGGTTGAACGCGGCGGACATGAAGGTTTCCATGCAGTGCGCGATGGCGTCCATGCCCGTGGCGGCCGTCAGCAGGGGCGGCAGGCCCAGCGTGAGGCCGGGGTCGCAGATGGCGGCCTTGGGTACCAGGTGCCAGGAGTGAAAGCCCAGCTTGCGGTGGTCATCCACGATGATGATGGCGCCGCGCGCCACCTCGCTGCCCGTGCCGCTGGTGGTGGGCACGGCGATCAGCGGCGCGGCGCGCTCAGTGATGCGCGGCGAACCACCCTCGATGGTGGCGTAGTGCGTGAGCGGGCCGTCGTGCGTGGCGGCGATGGCGATGCCCTTGGCGCAGTCGATGGCGCTGCCACCGCCCACGGCGATCAGGCCGTCGCAGCCCTGGGCCTTGTAGAGTTGCACGGCCGCGCGCACGGCCGCCTCGGTGGGGTTGGAGGGCGTCTGGTCGAACACGGCGACGTTCAGGCCGGGCAGGGCGTCCAGCGCCTGCTGCAGCACGCCGGCGGCCTTCACGCCGGGGTCGGTGACCACCAGGGGGCAGGTGATGCCGATGCGCTCGCATTCTGCTTTGAGCAGGCGCACGGCGCCGAATTCGAACTGGATCTGGGTGACGTAGTAGATGAAAGCCATGGTGTGCGAAAGAGAGGGAGTGCCAGTAGGATCGCCCGACACACTACAACCAGGAGACACGCATGACCATGAAGCAAACCCTCATCGCCCTGGGCGCGGGGGTCGCCTTGGCGACCGGCCTGGGCGCCCAGGCCGAGTGCCTCAGCGACGCCGCGGTGGGAGCGATGGCCTCGCACTACGCCGCCAAGACCCCCGCGCCCAACTTCCCGGCACTGTCAGACGCCGACGGCGCCTGCACCCGCGCCAAGTTCAATGCGCTGCTGGGCGCCCGCCTGGGCAAGGTGGTGGGCTACAAGGCCGGCCTCACCAACCCCGCGGTGCAAAAGCGCTTCAACACCGACAAGCCGGTGTGGGGCAAACTGTACGAGGGCATGGTGCGCCCCGGCGGCAGCACCGTGCCCACCGCGTTTGGGGCGCGCCCGCTGTACGAGGCCGACCTGCTGGTACGCGTGAAGGATGCGGCCATCAACCACGCGCGTACGCCCGAGGAGGTGCTGCAGCACATCGACCAGGTGATCCCCTTCATCGAGCTGCCCGACCTGGTGGTGCAGGCGCCGCCCCAGCTCAACGGCGCCGGCGTGGGCGCGATCAACGTGGGCGCGCGCCTGGGTATCGCCGGGCAGCCTATCGCCGTGCCGGCGACGCGCGGCGAGCGCTATGCGCTGCTGGACGCGCTGGAGCGCATGACCGTGCAGCTCACGGACCATTCCGGCGCGCTGCTCGCCAGCGGCAAGGGCAGCGATATCCTCGGGCATCCGCTCAACGCCGTGGTCTGGCTGGCCCAGGCGCTGCAGCAGGAGGAGATCACGCTGCAGCCCGGCGACCTGGTGAGCCTGGGGTCGTTTTCTCCGCTGCTGCCCCCGCGCGCCGGCCTGAGCGTCACGGCAACCTATCTGGGCCTGCCCGGCGCGCAGCCGGTGCAGGTGCACTTCCAATAACCCAAGGACTTTTCCGTTGACGACGCCCGGTTCCGCTTCCCATGTGCCTTCCCCCCACCACGCGCGGCTCACGCCGCAGATGCGCAACGTCATCGACGGCATGGCGCGCGCCGGGCGCCCCCCACTGCACACCCTGAGCCCTGCACAGGCCCGCGCTGCCTATGAACTGGGTGCCGGGGTGCTGGAGCTGCCCAAGGCGGCCTTGCCGCGCGTGGAAGACCTGCGCATCCCCGCACGCGACGGCACCCCGTTGCCCGCGCGCCTGTATGCACCCACGGCCTCTGACGCGCAGGCGCTGCCGTTGCTGCTGTACCTGCACGGTGGCGGCTTCACCATCGGCAGCATTGCCACCCACGACGTGCTGTGCCGCGAGTTGGCGCGGCTGGCCGGCTGTATGGTGGTGTCGCTGGAATACCGGCTCGCGCCCGAGCATCCGTTCCCCACGGCCAGCGACGATGCGTGGGACGCGCTGGCCTGGCTGGCGCAGCACGCCACCACGCTGGGCGCCGACCCGTCGCGCCTGGCGGTGGGCGGCGACAGCGCAGGCGGCACGTTGGCCGCGGTGTGCGCTCTGCAGGCGCGCGATGCCGGGCTGCCCCTGGCGCTGCAGTTGCTCATCTACCCCGGCACCACGGCGCACCAGGACACGCCCTCGCACACCGAGTTCGCGCACGGCCTGGTGCTCGAACGCGCGGCCATTGGCTGGTTTTTCGACCAGTACATCCCCAGCCGCGCCGAGCGCGAGGACTGGCGCTTCGCCCCCTTGCTCGCGCCCGACGCCGAGGGCGTGGCGCCGGCCTGGATCGGTCTGGCCGAGTACGACCCGCTGGTGGACGAGGGCGTGGAGTACGCGGACAAGCTGCGTGCCGCGGGCGTGCCGGTGCAACTCGAGATCTACCGCGGCGTGACGCACGAATTCATCAAGATGGGTCGCGCCCTTCCCGAGGCGCGCCAGGCCCATGCCGATGCTGCCGCCGCGCTGCGCAGCGCCTTTCAACTCGACTGATCCCTTCGACGGAAACACGCCATGCAACGCTCTGACTTTCGCTGTTTTCACCGCCTGCGCGTGCGCTGGTCAGAGGTGGACATCCAGAAGATCGTCTTCAATGCCCACTACCTCACCTACGCTGATTGCGCCATGACCGAATACTGGCGCGCGCTGGCGTTGCCGTACGAAACCGGCATGCAGGCGCTGGGCGGCGAGGTGTACCTCAAGAAAGCCAGCGTCGAGTACCACGCCTCGGCCCGGCTCGACGACCTGCTGGACGTGGGCATGCGCCGCGCGCGCGTGGGCACCACGTCGCTGGTGTTCGAGGCCAGCATGTTCGCTGGCGATCGGCTGCTGGTGACCGTGGAACTGGTCTATGTGTTTGCCGACCCCGCTACGCAGACCAAGCGCGCGGTGCCGCCCGCGCTGCGCGCGATGATCGAGCACTACGAGGCCGGCGGCGAGATGGTGGAGCTGCGCGTGGGCGACTGGGCCACGCTGGGGCGCTACGCCACGGCGCTGCGCACGGCGGTGTTCGTGCAGGAGCAGGGGATTGCGCCCGAGATCGAGCTGGACGCGCTGGACGCCACTGCCGTGCACGCCGTCGCCTACAACCGCCTGGGTCTGCCCGTGGCGACGGGCCGACTGCTGCAGGATGCGCCGGGCGAGGCGCGCATTGGCCGTATGGCAGTGGACCGCGTGTTGCGCGGCCAGCGTTGGGGCCGCATGGTGCTGGACGCATTGGTGCAGGCGGCACGCGCGCGCGGCGACGCGCAGGTCACGCTGCATGCCCAGTGCAGCGCCGAGGCGTTCTACCGCCGCGCGGGCTTTGAGGCGGCAGGCCAACCGTATGAGGAGGCGGGCATTGCCCACATCACCATGCGGCGCAGTCTGCAGGGCTGATTGCTTCTTTATTGATAGCTGCTAACGCTTTTCAAATAAGCGCTAGCGCCTGTTTTTGCTTAAATGTCTTCCAGCAGCGCGTAGGGCAGCGGCAGCAGCGTGAGCGCCACGCCTTCCGCTGCGCCCACCTGCAGGGCACCGCTGGTGGCTGCGATCTGCAGCGACACCAGCGCATCCACGCCGCCGGCGGGTGCGGTCGCAACCTGCACCACCGTGCCCACGGGCTGTTCGGCGTCACCATCGGCAAACACTTCAGCACCCACGGCCACGGCCGAAGGGGCATGTGCCAGGTAAGTGCGCCGCTTGAGCGTGCCGCGGAACTGGCTGCGCGCCACGACCTCCTGGCCGGGGTAGCAGCCCTTCTTGAAGTTCACGCCGCCCACGGACTCATAGTTCAGCATCTGCGGCACGAAGGCCTCGACCACGGGTGCGGTCAGGGTGGCGATGCCGCTGCGCACCTCGCTCCACAGCCACAGCGCTTCGGTCAGGGCTGCGCCAGCGGGCGCGGCGCTGCCAGCGGGCGCTACCCACAGCGCGCGCGGCTGCCCTTCGGCGGGGTAGAGCTGCACCACGCTGGCATCCCCCACATCGGCCTTGGCCCAGGGCTCGCCAGCGGGTAGCACGGCGCGGGCGGCGTCGCCCAGCAGGCCGTACAGCGCAAAGTCGCCTGTGGCATCGGTCAGCTGGGCCTTGGCGCGCATCACGAACATCGACAGCCGCCTGAGGGCGGGCGCCAGCAGGTCGCGGGCGCAGACCAGCAGTACCTCGGCCTCGCTGCGCTTGAAGGCGATGAAGCTGGCCTGCATGCGGCCCTTGACGGTCAGGAACGCCGCCAGGCGGGCGTGGTGCAGATCCAGCAGCGCGAAGTCCTGCGTCAGCTGGCCGTGCAGGAACTTGGCGGCGTCTTCACCGGCCACGCGGATCACGCCAAGGTGGGACAGGGGGACTACGCCGTCCGCAGGCAGGGACGGGGGCACTGGCATGGAGTCGGTCATGGCTGAATTATGATGCCCGGCTTCTTTCATACAGGCTGCAGGGTTGTGCGTCGTTTCCTCGCATTGGTGTTGCTCATCGTGATCGCCGTGGGCGCTGTGGCCGCCTGGTGGCTGCAGGCGCCGTTGCCGGTGCGCGCGGACGTGCCCGCCGGCCAGCCGCTGGAGCTGGAGATCGAGCCTGGCACCACGCCACGCGGCGTGGCCCGCGCGGTGGTGCGGTCGGGCATGGCCACGGATGCGGACGTGCTGTTCCTGTGGTTCCGGCTGTCGGGCAAGGACCGCGAGATCAAGGCCGGCAACTACGAGATTCCCCAGGGCACCAGCCCCTACGCGCTGCTGCAGAAGCTGGTGCGCGGCGAGGAGGCATTGCGCGCCGTCACGCTGGTGGAAGGCTGGACCTTTCGCCAGGTACGCCAGGCGCTGGCGCGGGCCGAGCAGCTCAAGCCCGACAGCCAGGGCCTGAGCGACGCAGACATCATGGAGCGCCTGGGCCGCGCGGGCGTGCCGGCGGAGGGGCGCTTCTTTCCCGACACCTACACCTATGCCAAGGGCAGCAGCGACATTGCCGTGCTGCGTCGCGCGCTGCACGCCATGGACCGGCGTCTGGACGCGGCCTGGGCGCAGCGCGCGCCGGACACGCCGCTCCAATCGGCCGACCAGGCGCTGATCCTGGCGAGCATCGTCGAGAAGGAAACCGGCCGCGCCGAAGACCGCGCGCAGATCGCCGGCGTGTTCAGCAACCGCCTGCGCGTGGGCATGCTGCTGCAGACCGACCCCACGGTGATCTACGGCCTGGGTGAGAAGTTCGACGGCAACCTGCGCCGCCGTGACCTGACCGCCGACACCCCCTACAACACCTACACACGTGTGGGCCTGCCGCCCACGCCGATTGCCATGCCCGGCAAGGCCGCGCTGTTGGCCGCGGTGCAGCCCGCGCCCACCAAGGCGCTGTACTTCGTGGCGCGCGGCGACGGTTCCAGCCACTTCAGCAGCACGCTCCAAGACCACAACCGTGCGGTGAACCGCTACCAACGCGGCCAGAAATGACCAACGGCGCATTCATCACCTTCGAGGGCATCGACGGCGCGGGCAAGTCCTCGCACATCGACGCGCTGGCCCAGGCGCTGCGCGCTGCGGGGCATACCGTGACCCTGACGCGCGAGCCCGGCGGCACACCGCTGGCCGAGAAGCTGCGCGAGATGCTGCTGCACGACAGCATGGACGCGCTGACCGAAACGCTGCTGGTGTTCGCCGCGCGGCGCGACCATCTGCGCTGCGTGATCGAGCCGGCGCTGGCACGCGGCGAAGTGGTGTTGTGCGACCGGTTCACCGATGCCACCTTTGCCTACCAGGGCGCAGGGCGCGGCTTCGATCTGGAGGTGCTATCGTATATGGAGCGCCTTGCGCAGACTGGTGTTGGTCTGCAGCCTGATTTGATGCGAAACCCGGACCTCACGCTGTGGTTCGATGTGCCACCTGAGGTGGCCGCGCAGCGCCTGTCCGCCGCGCGCGCGCCCGACCGCTTCGAGTCGCAGCCTGTGGAATTCTTCACCCGCGTGGCGCGCGGCTATGCCGACCGCGCCGCGGGAGCGCCGCAGCGCTTTGCGCGCATCGACTCGTCGCAGCCGCGCGAGCAGGTTGCCGCGCAGCTGCGTGCCGTGGTGGCCGCACGCGGCTGGCTGGCGCAGACGCCATGAGTGCCACGGTCGCCCCCTGGATCGCCGCGCAGCGCCAGGCGCTGCTGGCCCAGCGCGGCCACGCGTGGCTGCTGCAGGGCCCGTCCGGCCTGGGCCAGTACACGCTGGCGCTGGAGCTGGTGCGCGCTTGGCTGTGCGATGCGCCCACCGCGCACGGCGCCTGCGGCCAGTGCGCCAGCTGCCATGGCATCGATGTGCATACGCATGCCGACCTGTGCGTGCTCATGCCCGAAACGCAGGCGCTGGCCCTGGGCTGGCCGCTGCCCGAGAAGGCGCAGGCCGAGATCGAGGACAAGAAGCGCAAGGCCAGCCGCGAGATCCGCGTCGAGGCCATGCGCGACGCGGTGGAGTTCGCCCAGCGCACCAGCGGGCGCGGCCGCGGAAAGGCCGTGCTGGTCTACCCGGCAGAGCAGATGAACCATGTGACGGCCAACGCGCTGCTCAAGACGCTGGAGGAGCCTCCGGGCGACGTGCGCTTTGTGCTGGCCACCGAGGCCGCGCACGAACTGCTACCCACCATCCGCAGCCGCTGCCTGGGGCACACCCTGCAGTGGCCCGATCCGGCCCAAAGCCAGCAATGGCTGGTAGAGCAGGGCGTGCCCACTGACGCGGCCGAGGCCCTGCTGCGCGCCGCCGGCGGCAGGCCTGACGACGCATTAGCCCTGGCGCGTGCGGGCCGCAGCCCGCAGACCTGGGCGCTGCTGCCCAAGGCCGTGGCGCGCGGCGACGTGTCGGCGCTGGCCGGGCTGGAACCCGCACAGGCCGTAGATGCCTTGCAAAAGCTCTGCCACGATCTGCTGGCACAACGCGTGGGTGCACAGCCGCGCTATTTCTCGCCCGCCGACTTGCCCGCGCCGCCCGGCGTGGGGCCGCTCACGCGCTGGTCGCGCGCCCTCGCCAAGGAGGCGCGCACGGCCGAGCACCCCTTCAACGCCGGCCTGATGCTGGAGTCGCTTGTGGCGCAGGCGCGCCACACACTAAACTCGCGCCATTGAAAGCCTTCTACGACCTATGAGCAGTCCCTCCACAGCGCCGCGTCCCAGCGTCATGCAGCTGAACATCAAGGAAAAGGCCGCGCTGTACGCGGCCTATATCCCGTTCTTCGAAGAGGGCGGCATCTTCGTGCCCACGGCGCGCGAATACAAGCTCGGCGATGATGTGTACGTGCTGCTCACGCTGCCCGACGACCCGCAGCGCTACCCCGTGGCCGGCCGCGTGGCCTGGGTGACACCCGCGCGCGCCGCGGGCAACCGCACGCAGGGCGTGGGCATCCAGTTTCCCAAGGACGAGAAGTCGCGCCAGCTCAAGCACAAGATCGAGGAAGTGCTGGGCACGGCCCTGGCGTCTGAACGGCCTACGCAGACCATCTAAGGGCAACCCTTCGCGGGCCCCGCAGGATGCCGACCGCGCCCGCCGGTCGGCATTTTTGCTTTTCGAGACCACCATGTTTGTTGATTCCCACTGCCACCTGAACTTTCCCGAACTCATCAGCCAGTTGCCGCAGATCCGCCAGGCCATGGCCGAGGCGCAGGTGGACCGCGCGCTGTGCATCTGCACCACGATGGAGGAGTTCTCCGCCGTGCACGCGCTGGCGACCGGCTATGACAACTTCTGGGCCACGGTCGGCGTGCACCCGGACAACGAAGGCGTGGCCGAGCCCTCCGTGCAGGACCTGCTGGAGCGCGCAGCACTGCCGCGCGTGGTGGCCATCGGGGAGACGGGGCTGGACTACTACGGCATGGACGACCGCAAGGGCGGCCGCAGCATCGCCGACCTGGAGTGGCAGCGCGAGCGCTTTCGCACGCATATCCGCGCTGCGCGCGCGGCGGCCAAGCCGCTGGTGATCCACACGCGCAGCGCTTCGCAGGACACCCTGGCCATCCTGCGCGAAGAGGGCGAGGGCGGCGCGGGCAACCGTGCGGGCGGCGTGTTCCACTGCTTCACCGAGACCGCCGAGGTGGCCCGCGCGGCGCTGGACCGGGGCTACTACATCTCGTTCTCGGGCATCGTCACATTCAAGAACGCGCAGGACCTGCGCGACGTGGCCGCCTTTGTACCCATGGACCGCCTGCTCATCGAGACCGACAGCCCGTATCTGGCGCCGGTGCCTTACCGGGGCAAGATCAACAACCCGTCTTATGTGCCCTACGTCGCCCAGCAGCTGGCACAGGTGAAAGGGCTGAGCGTCCAGCAGGTGGCCGAGGCAACCAGCCGTAACTTCGAGCAACTTTTCTTGAGCAAGGAGGCAGTATGAAGAGCCTGTTGCAGCGTCGCAGCGCCCTGGCGTGGCTCGCCGTGGCTGCCGCCGGCACCGCGGGGCTGGCGCATGCCGGCGCGTACGACGATTTCCTGCGTGCCATCGCGCGCGACGATGCCGCCACGGTGGCTTCGCTGCTGCGCCGCGGGTTTGACCCCAACGCGCGCGATCCCAAGGGCCAGCCCGCGCTGATCCTGGCCCTGCGCGAGGAAGCGCGGCAGGTGGCCGAGGTGCTGATCGCCGCCAAGGGGCTGAAGGTGGAGGAGCGCAATGCCAAGGACGAAAGCGCGCTGATGATGGCCGCGTTGCGCGGCAATCTGCCCGCTGCGCGCGGTCTGATCGCGCGCGAGGCGGACGTCAATAAGACCGGCTGGGCGCCGCTGCACTATGCCGCCGCGAGCACCACGGCCGATGCCGCCGCCATGGTGGCGCTGTTGCTGGAGCATCACGCCTACATCGACGCCGCATCGCCCAACGGCACCACGCCGCTGATGATGGCCGTGCGCTACGGCACGGCGGATGCGGCGCGCCTGCTGATCAGCGAGGGGGCCGACCCATCGCTGAAGAACCAACTGGGCCTGTCGGCCGTGGATTTCGCCATGCGCGCCGACCGGCAGGACATGGTGCAACTGGTGGCGGAGGCCGTACGCCGCCGCCAGCCGGACCGCGGGAAATGGTAGGCCCTTGGGCGCGTATGCTATGAATAACGGAGCTGCTGGCGCCTGTCAGCTGGCAGTTTCAGGCCAAAAGAGTGCTACATCGCTTACAGGGTAAGCGCAAGCAGCTATTGTTTTTGGTAGTCACGCGCCGCCATGTGCGCGCAGGCGCGCGTACAGGCCGCCCCGGGTCAGCAGCTCCGCGTGGGGGCCCTGCTCGACGATGCGCCCTTGCTCCATGACCACCACGCGGTCCGCGTGTTCGATGGTGGAGAGGCGGTGGGCAATTACCAGCGTGGTGCGCCCCTGCATGAGGCGCTGCAGGGCCTGCTGTACCAGGCGTTCGGACTCGGTATCCAGCGCCGAGGTGGCCTCGTCGAGGATGAGCACCGGAGCGTCGCGGTAGAGCGCCCGCGCGATGGCCAGCCGCTGCCGCTGTCCGCCCGACAGCTGCGTCGCGTTGTGCCCCACCACGGTGTGCATACCCTGCGGGAGGCTGGCTACGTATTCGGCGAGGTTCGCTGCGTCCAGACAGTGCTGCACACGTTGCTCGTCCACGGCAGCGCCCAGCGCCACGTTGGCGGCGATGCTGTCGTTGAACATCACCACGTCCTGGCTCACCATGGCGAATTGCGCGCGCAGGCTGGGCAACGCCCACTGGTCGGTCGCCACGCCATCCAGCAGCACCTGGCCGCTGCTGGGGCTGAGAAAGCGCGGCAGCAAGTTCACCAGCGTGGTCTTGCCGGCACCGGAGGGGCCGACGAACGCCACCACTTCGCCCGGGCGGATGTCCAGGCTCACGGCGTCCAGTGCGGGCGCCTGGTCGGGACGGAAGGACACGGTCACGTTGCGCAGGGCAATCGCCCCCTGGGCGCGCTGCGCGGTGTGCGTGCCGCCTGTCTCGGCCGGCGCCTCGTGCAGCAGGGCCAGGCCCCGTTCCAGCGCCGCCACGCCGCGCGTGATGGGGTTGGCGATGTCGGCCATGCGGCGGATGGGCGCTATCAACATCAGCATCGCCGCGATGAACGAGGCGAAACCGCCCACGGTCACGTCCTTGGCACCGTTGCCATGGCTTTGCCACAGGGCGATGCAGATCACGGTGGACAGCGCGCCCGCGGACAGCAACTGCGTGGTGGGCGTCATGGCGGCCGAGGCGATCGTGGATTTGATGGCCAGGCGGCGCAGGCGCTGGCTCAGCGTGTCAAAGCGCGCGGCCTGCTCGGCCTGGGCGCCGTGCAGGCGTACCACACGGTGGGCCAGTACGTTCTCTTCGACCACATAGGCCAGGTCGTCGGTGGCCTGCTGGCTGCTTTTAGTGATCTTGTACAGGCGCCGCGAGAGCGTCTTCATCACCCAGGCCACCCCCGGCACCAGCACCGCCACGATCAGCGTGAGTTGCCAGTTCAGGTAGATGAGATAACCCAGCAGGGCGACCAGCGTGAAACCGTCGCGCGATAGGCCCAGCAGCGCTTGGACCAGCGAGGTGAACCCGGTCTGCACCTCATACACCACGGTGTTGGACAGTGCGCTAGCCGACTGGCGATGGAAAAGCCCCATGTCCGCCGCCAGCAGTCGCTCGAACAGCGCCGTGCGCAGGCGCAGCATGCCCTCGTTGGCGATGCGCGTGAGGGCGTACTGCCCCGTGAACTGGGCCAGCCCACGCACCAGGAAGACGCCGATGATGGCCACGGGAACCATCCAGAGCTCCAGCGATCCTTCTGTAAAACCCTGGTCCAGCAATGGTTTGAGAAGCGCGGGAATCAATGGCTCGGTAGCGGCCGCGACGATCGTCGCCAATACCGCCATGGTCCATGCCAGCCGCTGGTGACCGAAGTACGGATGGAGCCTGCGCAACCGCTCCCACAGCGAAAGAGACTGCGGAGCTTGCTGCAAAGTGGTCTTTGGCGCGCTATGATTCGAATCTTGCATGAGGGGCGGATTCTACGTTTCGGCTATTGCAGACCGGCACAGTTTGTCACATGGCACGCTACGCTATGTGTAACATGCGAGGCTCTGTTTGCCGGCATTTGACGGTTATTCGATGGTTCCAATGACTATTGACCGCATCCCCAATACCCCTTCCTTCCGCACGGCTCTGCCGCACCTTTCGCGGCGCCACGCCGTTGCAGCCTTGGCTGCCAGTTCCTCCCTTTCAGCGCTTGCGCAGTTCCGTGTGGAAATCACGGGCGTAGGCCTGACGCAACTGCCCATTGCGATTGCACCGTTCCGTGGCGAACCGCAGTCGCCGCAGAAAATATCCGCCATCGTCCAGGCTGACCTGGAGCGCAGCGGGCGCTTTTTGGGCGTGGACGCGTCGGGTGTCGCGCTGGATGAATCATCCCGTCCCGATCTGTCCCTGTGGCGTCAGCGCAAGGCCGACGCACTCACCTCCGGCAGCATCACGCGCTTGGCCGACGGCCGTTTCGACGTGCGATTCCGCTTGTGGGACGTGGTCAAGGCGCAGGACCTGGGCGGGCAGAGCTTCGTGGTCACGCAGGCCGACCTGCGTCTGGTGGCGCACCGCATTGCCGACTTCGTCTACGAAAAACTCACGGGCGAGCGCGGTATCTTCTCCACCCGCATTGCGTATGTGACCAAAGCCGGCTCGCGCTACAGCCTTTGGGTGGCCGATGCGGACGGCGAGAACGCGCAGTCAGCACTTTCCAGTCCTGAGCCGATCATTTCTCCCGCATGGGCGCCCACCGGGACCCAGCTGGCTTACGTATCGTTCGAGTCGCGCAAGCCGGTGGTGTACGTGCATGACGTGGCCACAGGCCGCCGCCGTTTGATCGCCAATTTCCGTGGCTCCAACAGTGCCCCTGCTTGGTCGCCCGATGGCCGTACCTTGGCCGTGACCCTCAGCCGCGACGGGGGCTCGCAGCTCTACACCATCGACGCCAACGGCGGTGAGCCGCGCCGCTTGATGCAAAGCAGCGGCATCGACACGGAGCCCGTGTTCTCCAGCGACGGCCGCAGCATCTACTTCGTCAGCGACCGTGGAGGTTCGCCCCAGGTGTACCGCGTGGCAGCCAGCGGGGGAGGCGCGGAGCGCGTGACCTTCAACGGGTCCTACAACATTTCGCCCAGCATCAGTCCCGATGGTCAGTGGTTGGCCTACATTTCCCGCGTGGGCGGCGCCTATAAGCTGCACGTGATGGATTTGAAGTCGGGCAGCGTGACGGCGGTGACCGACACCTCCGCCGATGAGAATCCCAGCTTTGCTCCCAATAGCCGCCTGATCGTCTACGCCACGCAGCAGCAGGGTCGCGAAGCCCTGATGACCACCACGCTGGACGGCAAAATCAAAGCGCGTCTGGCGGGGCAGGGTGGGGATATCCGCGAGCCCGACTGGGGCCCGTTCCAGAACAAATAAGTTTCCGTTTTTCGAACAACTGCTCTTCAGGAGTCATTAATGAACCGTTTCCCCTTCAAGCGCGTGTCCCTGGCGCTTTCCATCGTCGCCCTCATGGCAGGTTGCAGCTCCGGCGTCAAACTGGATGATGTGCCGGTCGAAGACCGCGGCGCTACGTCCACCGCCCCGGGCGCCAACTCGGGCAGCACGGGCCAAAGCGGCGTGGCTCCTGTGGACCTGTCCCAGTCGGGCCGGGACGCTGCGGGTCCCGTTGGCGTGGCGCGCGTCATTTACTTCGACTTTGACAGCTTCATCGTCAAGCCTGAGTTCCAATCCGTGTTGGAGGCCCATGCTCGCTTCATGAAGGCGTCTTCCGCCCGCAAGGTCGTGCTGGAGGGCCATACCGATGAGCGCGGTGGCCGCGAGTACAATTTGGCGCTGGGCCAGAAGCGCGCGGAAGCCGTGCGCCGCTCGTTGGGGCTGCTGGGCGTGCAGGACGCGCAGGTGGAGGCGGTGAGCTTTGGCAAGGAAAAGCCGGCGGTGCAGGGCCACACGGAAGACGCGCACTCGCAAAACCGCCGCGTTGAGCTGTCGTACCGTTGATGCCGCGCATGTCTTTGCTCCTGCGCCCGCGGGCGCTGGGCGCGGCGGCGCTGGCCGCCGCTGCCTGCTGGTCGACCCCCAGCTATGCATTGTTCGAGGACAGCGAGGCGCGCCGTGCCATCCTTGAGATGCGCCAGCGTGTCGATGCATTGACGCAGGCCAGCCAGCGTGCGGGTGAACGGTCCGGCGATGAGGTCTCGCAACTACGGCGCAGCCTGCTCGACCTACAGATGCAAATCGAGGCATTACGCACCGAACAGGCGACACTGCGTGGTCAGAACGAGCAGTTATTGCGCGATGTCGCAGAGCTGCAGCGCCGCCAGAAGGACATGGCGCAGGGTGTCGATGAGCGTTTACGCCAGTTTGAGCCCGCGATGGTGACGCTGGACGGGCGCGAATTCCGGGCTGATCCTGCAGAGAAGCGTGATTTTGAGGCGGCCTTGGCGCTCTTCCGTGCAGGTAAGTTCGGTGAAGCCTCCAACGCTTTCAGCAGCTTCGTGCGCCAGTATCCACAGTCCGGTTATGTGCCGTCTGCCCGGTTTTGGCTGGGCAATGCACAGTACGCCACGCGTGATTACAAAGAGGCCATTAACAACTTCAAGGCTCTGTTGTCGGCGGCGCCAGACCATGCGCGCGCTCCCGAGGCGGCCCTCTCGATCGCCAATTGCCAGATCGAATTGAAAGATACGCGGGCTGCGCGCAAGACCCTGGAGGACTTGCTGCGCGTTTATCCGCAGTCGGAAGCAGCAGCCGCTGCGAAGGAACGACTGGCGCGCCTGAAGTGATCACACCCGTTGACGACACGCCAGACTTGGAGCGGCGCTTCGCAGGGCTGGGACGCCTGTTCGGGCAGGAGGGCGCCGCACGCATCCGGAGCGCGCATGTTGCTGTGGTCGGAATTGGCGGCGTGGGTTCTTGGACAGCAGAGGCACTCGCGCGCAGCGGCGTCGGAGCGCTCACGCTGATTGACTTGGACCATGTAGCCGAGTCGAACGTCAACCGGCAAATTCACGCTCTGACCACGACCATAGGCCAAGCCAAGGTACGCGCCATGGCCGAACGCATTGCCCTGATCAATCCGGCATGTCGGGTGAACTGCGTTGAAGAGTTCGTGGATGTACAGAACTGGCCCACTCTGTTGCCATCTTCGGTGGATGCATTGGTGGATGCATGCGACCAGGTAAACGCCAAGGCCGTAATGGCAGCTTGGGCCGTCTCCACACGGCTGCCTTTCGTCACGGTAGGTGCTGCCGGGGGCAAGCGTCACGCATATAAAGTCGAGGTAGAAGATTTGGCGTTTACCACGCACGATCCTCTACTGGCCCAGCTGCGCTATCGCTTGCGCAGGAACCACGGCGCGGCCCGAGAAGGCCGCAAAATCGGCGTCACCTGCGTCTATAGCAAGGAAGCGGTATCAAAGCCACACGCGTCTTGCGGCGTCGGTGAAGGCGACGGATCCCTGAATTGCCATGGTTATGGCTCATCGGTCGCCGTCACGGCCACATTTGGTCACTGTGCAGCGGGATGGATTCTCGACAAGTTGGCGGAAAGGTCGAAGACCTAAAAACCACGCTATAATCTTTAGCTTTGCTACCGAGAGGTGGCAAAGGTTGGGACGTTAGCTCAGTTGGTAGAGCAGCGGACTTTTAATCCGTTGGTCACAAGTTCGAATCTTGTACGTCCTACCACCAACACCGCGTAAATGCTGGAAAGCCTGCTATCAGTACGGTAGCAGGCTTTTTCATTTTCCGAGCCGGTGACAGTATGGTGACAGTTTCCGACGTGGTGACAGTCAGGCCCGGCACATCAGCACCAGCTCGCGGTTCTCCGAGCGCACGTCGATCACGCTCACGATGTTGTAGGTCTTGCCATCGTGGATCACGCGATCCTGCGCCGTCATCCAAGGGCGAAAGCGCATCCTTATCCGCGTCGTCACCTCAGACTGCAACGCCTGCGCCGCGATGTACTCCCGGCCCACCAGCGGCTCTACAGCGGCCCAGCAGGTGAACAGGGGGGCCCAGCTCTCGATAGGGGTTCCCCAGTCGTCCACTGTGCTGGTGAACCGCTCCACCGTCACGCGCTGCGTCAGATCCCCGGCCTTCATGCGTACACCCGGTACGGTGCCAGCAGGCGTTCAAACGTGGGGTTCTTGGACAGCGGGCGCTCCACCAGGGCTTCCCTGTTGGCGTACAGGTCGCCCACCAGCAGCAGCGCGGCGGCCTTCACCGGAGCGGGTGCGGTGGCGTCCAATGGCTCGGTGGCGTTGATGTAGTCGCCTACCGATGCCGTGGCGGCGTCGATCATGGATTGCAGCAGCGTATCTTCGTCGCCGTGGTCGATGCGGCAGTGCAGTTTCACTTCGGACAGGGTCAGCATTTGATTTCTTTCAAATGGTTGGAATAGGTGCCCCGGACAAGCATCACGCAGGGCCGGGGCGGGGTGCCAGCCGCGCATGGCAGAAAGGTCATGCCGCTGGCGTTCGGAGTTTTCTGAAACGCGGCACTGC